>NZ_JBXASG010000007.1:0-105473 GCF_058809075.1 Acidovorax sp. GW821-FHT11A03 | reverse complement strand
CTAGGACATCACCCTTTCACGGTGAGTACCGGGGTTCGAATCCCCGTAGGGTCGCCAAGTTGTAGCGCTTGGCTTGTATTGAGAGATGCAAGCGAAAAGCTGCCTGCCAGGAGTGGTAGTTCAGTTGGTTAGAATACCGGCCTGTCACGCCGGGGGTCGCGGGTTCGAGTCCCGTCCACTCCGCCAGATTCACATGGCACAGCCCGTCGCTGGTTGTGTCGTGGTCCAAATAAACGGACTGCAGTATTGATTGCTGCAGTCCGTTTTTCTTTGCCCATTTCCAGTTGTTTTTGTGGGTTTCATGGCGGATATCGGTCTTGTCACTGCCACCCACCCCTGCATTGACGGCATGGCGGCGGGCTCCTGCTTTTCCCTCATCCCAGTGACTGCAGGGCCGCCATTGTTTCGCGCAGGCCCCGGTGCAGGCGCTTGTCCCGGCGCATGACGACGGCCAATGTGCGGCGCAGGGGTGGCGACAGTGGCCGTACTTCGAGGTTGCCCTGGTGCCCGTCCCGTACGGCCATGCCCGGCAGCACGGCGCAGCCCAGGCCGGCCGCGACCAGCTCCTTGATCGCCTCCACGCTGCCCAGCGACATGGCCGGCTGCAGTGCCACCCCCGCCCGGGCGAACCAGGCATCGGCGATCCGGCGGGTGTGGCCGCCGGGCTCGTACAGCAGCACGGGATGCCGCGCCAGTTCCTTGGCGCCAATCCGCGCCGGCAGCGCGGTGCCTCGCGGGGCGATCGCGACGAACGAGTCGTCCAGCAGGGGTGACACCTCCAGCATGCGCCCGCTGGCGGGCAGCGTGACCAGTCCCAGGTCCAGCGTGTTGTCCTCCACCGCCTGGACAATGTCGGCCGTGTTGCCGGTGCGCACGGTGATGTCGAGGCCGGGAAAGCACTGCCGCAGCGACCGCAGCACCGGTGGCAGCAGGTAGATGCAGGCCGTCGCGCCGGTGCCCAGGCGTACGCGACCGGTGGCACTGTCGGCATGGCGGGAGACGGCCTCCAGGGCCTCGGCCACCACCGCATCGATGCGGCCCACATGGGCCAGCAACTCGGCACCCGCCGCCGTGGGGCGCAGCACCCGGCCGACGCGCTCGATCAAAGGCGTGCCCAGGCGCTTTTCGAGCTGGCGCACCTGCAGGCTCACGGCCGGTTGGGTGAGGTCCAGGCGCTGCGCCGCGGCAGAGAAGCTGCCGAGTTCAAGGGCGGTGGCAAAGCCGTGAAGCTGGTCGAGATTGATGCGTTCCATGGCAAAGAATTTCTCATACTTTGCATAACTTGAGAAAGCTTCTTTTATGCATGGAAGCTTGCCACACTGTCGGTCATGCACACCTCGACGACCATTCCCCTGCCCATCTTGAAATCCACCCCGCCAGCGCCACCGAACCGGACTCGCGCAGCAGCCGCCGCCGGGCGCTCCGCACCCGTGGTGCGCGGCGCCAGCGAGAACGACCTGCCCGCCATCCAGGCGCTGTACGCCCACCACGTGCTGCACGGGCTGGCTTCTTTCGAGGAAATACCTCCGACGGTTGATGAACTGCGCGCACGGCGCGCTGCCGTGGTGGCTGCCGGCCTGCCCTATCTGATGGCGGAACTGGACGGCATGGTGGCCGGGTTTGCCTACGCCGCGCCGTACCGGGCCCGGGTGGCCTACCGCCACACGGTGGAGGACTCGGTGTACGTGGCGCCCGATCTTTCAGGGAGAGGCCTCGGGGCTGCGCTGCTGGGCGAACTCATCCGGCATTGCGAGGCGGGGCCGTGGCGCCAGATGCTCGCGGTGGTGGGGCAGGGCGATGACAACGCCGGCTCGATGGCATTGCATGCCCGCATGGGGTTCGAGCGCATTGGCGCACTGCGCTCCGTGGGCTTCAAGAAAGGCCGCTGGCTGGACACCGTTTTGATGCAGCGGCCGCTGGGTACGGGGGATTCGGTATTGCCCGCCGCGCAGCCGCCGCGCCCGGCGCCGCAGCGGCACTCGGCCTAGGCTGGCGGACGCACCGCCGTGCCGCCGCACCGCCCCGTGGCGCCTGGGGGAAGCGCCCGGCCTCCGCCCTGGTTCTTCCATGAAACAGCCCCGGACAAGTCCAGGGCTCGGGAATCATGGGGGAAAATGTTCCCAGCGCTTTCGCAATAAGCGCTGGATGCTATAAATTGAATAGCATCAGCGGGGTGCGAGCCGGATCGCACCGTCCAGGCGGATCACTTCGCCGTTGAGCATGTCGTTCTCGAAAATGTGCTGCACGAGCTTGGCATAGTCCTGCGGCGTTCCCAGGCGGCTGGGGAAGGGCACTCCGGCCGCGAGCGCATCCTGCACCTCCTGGGGCATGCCAAAGAGCATGGGCGTGCCGAAGATGCCGGGCGCAATCGTCATGTTGCGGATGCCGTTGCGGGCCAGGTCGCGCGCGATGGGCAGGGTCATGCCAACCACGCCGCCCTTGGAGGCCGAATAGGCCGCCTGGCCGATCTGGCCGTCGTAGGCGGCCACGCTGGCGGTGGAGATCAGCGCGCCGCGCTCGCCCGTGGGCTCGGGGTCGTTCTTGCACATCGCCTCGGCGGCCAGGCGGATCATGTTGAAGCTGCCGATCAGGTTCACGGTGACGGTCTTGCTGAAGACGGCCAGCGCGTGCGCACCGTTCTTGCCGACCGTCTTTTCCGCGGGTGCGATGCCCGCGCAGTTCACCAGGCCCATCAGCTTGCCCATCGAAACGGCCTTCGCCACCACGGCCTGGCCGTCGGCCTCGCTGCTCACATCGCACTTCACGAAGGCACCGCCAATGTCCTTGGCCACGGCCTCGCCTTTTTCCGCCTGCATGTCGGCAATGACCACCTTGCCGCCCTGGGCGGCAAGCATGCGCGCCGTGCCTTCGCCCAGGCCGGACGCGCCGCCGGTCACGATGAAAACCTTGCCTTTGATGTCCATGTTCTGTCTCCAGTGAGTGACGTTAACGTAAACGTCAATTATGGCGCATCCGCCTGGTTTCCGACAGGCGAAAAAAAGCCCGGCGAGGCCGGGCCTGGCGCAAACCCCGCGCCGCGGGGCCGCACGGGCGGGTTACTGGAAGCCCACGCGGTCCAGCATCTGCTGCACCTTGGTCGTGTTGGCGCCCACCGCGCTGATCGGAATGGTCTCGCTCTTGAAGGGCGCACCGCCGGTCATGGCCTTGAGAGCGGGGTTGTCGATGCTGACGCCCTTGGCGGCGGGCCATTCGTTGTTGCCGTTGGCAAAGTAGTTCTGCGCTTCAGGGCTGACCAGGTACTCGAGGAACTTGATGGCGTTGGCCTGGTTCTTGGAGTGCTTGGCCACCGCGCCGCCGGCAATGTTCAGGTGCGTGCCCCAGGAATCCTGGTTGGGGAACACCACGCCGACCTTGTTGACCACGGCCACGTCCTCGGGCTTGGTCGAGCGCATCATGCGCGCGAGGTAGTAGCTGTTGGTGACGGCGATATCGCATTCGCCCGCGGCCACGGCCTTGATCTGGTCGGTGTCCCCGCCCTTGGGAGGGCGCGCCAGGTTGGCCACCATGCCCTTGAGCCAGGCCTCCGCCTTCTGTTCGCCCAGATGCTCGGTCACGGCGCCGAAGAGGCTCAGGTTGTAGGGATGCGAGCCGGAGCGGATGCACAGCTTGCCCTTGTTCTTGGGGTCGCCGAGCTCCTCATAGGTGTCGACCTCCGACTTCTGCACCTTGATCTTGCTGTAGACGATCACGCGTGCGCGCGTGGACAGCCCGAACCAGGAAATGCCCCCGTCTGCCGCTGGCGCGCTGCGCAGATTGGCGGGAATGGCGTCGCTGAGCACCTTGGACTGGATGGGCTGGAACAGGCCGTCGACTTCCCCCTTGTAGAGGCGGGCGGCATCCACCAGCAGGATCACGTCCGCCGGAGATGCCGTGCCTTCGGCCTTCAGGCGTGCCAGGATGCCGGCGTCGTCCGCATCCACGCGGTTGATCTTGATGCCCGTGGCCTTGGTGAATCCGCTGTACAGCGCTTCGTCGGTGGAGTAGTGGCGGGCCGAGTAGAGATTCACCACCTGGTCCTGGGCGGAAACGGCGCCGGCGGCAACGGCCAGCGTGCACGCGCTCAACAAGGCTTTCACAGTCTTCGACATGGATGCGTCTTTCAAGGTTGTAACTCTGGCGATGATAAAACAAACGCGAATTATTCTTAATAAATGTCTGGGGCGCGCCAAGGAATTCAGAGGGAATTCCTGACGCAGCGCAAGCGCCGGAAGGGTGTTGCCAGGACACGGGCAAAAAAAAGCCCGGTCATGAACCGGGCTTTAAAAGGATCCCTGAAACGGGGGTTTCGAGAGGATCCAAGGAGACAACTGGTGCGCTTGTGGAGGGCTTCCGCAGCGCGTGGTTGAATTATCAGGGTATTCCCTGAACGCGGCCTAGAGGTTGCACTCCAGACCGCAGATGGCTCATCAGCGCTTGCGGGGTGCAGCGGTCTTGGCGGCGTTGGCAGCGGTGCTGGCCACGGCGTTGAAGTTGGCTTCGGCCACGTCGGACGCTTGCTTGACGGCCTTCTGCACCGATTCAAAAGCGTTGTTGGCGGCAGAGACGGCGCTCTTCATCACGGCCACGGCGGTTTCGGAACCGGCGGGAGCGTTCTTGGCGGCGCTGTCCACCAGGTTGGTGAATGCCTTTTGCGCGTCGGTGGCCTGGCTCTCGAAAGCCTTGCCGAATTCAGCGCCGGTGCCCGAAGCGATGTCGTACAGGTGGCGGCTGTAGGCGGCAGTCTTCTCAGCCAGTGGCTGGAACAGGCCGGCTTGCAGGGCCAGCAGCTCTTGCGCATCCTTCACGCCCAGGACGGCCTGGGTGTGGTTGGCGGCTTCCGACAGGGCAGCGCGCGAAGCGGTCACGTTCAGTTCGACCAGCTTTTCCACGCCTTCGAAGGCCTTGGTGGTCAGACCGAACAGGGTTTCGATGTTGGCTTTGTGCGAGGCCAGGATTTGTTCAGCGGTCAGCGTCATGTCATATCTCCTAAAAAATGGGGCCCGGGGGCCAAGGTGGTTCGCGGACATCTGCGCTGGCCCTGACCTGGTGAGTCATGTTGCAGTGCAGCATGGGATGAATTTTAGGCACTTGGCGTGGTATTGCAAGGGGTTTTTGTTGCGCTGCAGCAAATTAGGGACGGCGCCCCAGAAATCCGCCGCTTGCCACAATCGCGTCATGCATGCCTATTACGCAGACCATTTCGTGCTGCCGCTTCCCGAGGGCCACCGGTTCCCGATGGCCAAGTACCGGCTGCTGCGCGACCGCATCACGCAGCACCTGCCCGGCGTGTCGCTGCAGGTGGCCATGCCCGCGTCGGACAGCGAGCTCGCGCTGGCCCACACGCCGGAGTACGTCGATGCGATTGCCGACGGCACGCTGGCACCGCCCGCCCAGCGCGAGATCGGCTTCCCCTGGAGCGATGCCATGGCCGAGCGCGCACGGCGGTCCGTGGGCGCGACGGTGGCCGCCGCCCGCGTGGCGCTGCGCGAGGGCATTGCGGGCAACCTCGCAGGGGGCACGCACCATGCGTATGCGGACAAGGGCAGCGGCTTCTGCGTGTTCAATGACGTGGCGGTGGCCGCGCGGCTCATGCAGGTGGAATGGGCGCGCACGGAGGGCGCGGGGCGTGTGGCCCGCCCGCTGCGGGTGGCGGTGATCGACCTCGACGTGCACCAGGGCAACGGCACGGCGCACATCTTCCGGGGCGACCACAGCGTGTTCACGCTGTCACTGCACGGGGCGCGCAATTTTCCGTTCCGCAAGGAGCCCGGCGACCTGGATGTCGAGCTGCCCGACGGCTGCGCCGACCCCGACTACCTGCAGGCCCTGGAGCAGGCGCTCGAGACCCTGGAGCAGCGGTTCGCGCCCCAGCTCGTTTTCTATCTGGCCGGTGCCGATCCGCACGAAGGAGACCGCCTGGGGCGGCTGGCCGTGACCCACGATGGCCTGGAGGCGCGCGACCGGCGCGTGTTCGACTGGGCGTGGCAGCGCCGCATTCCCCTGGCTTTCGCGATGGCGGGGGGCTATGGCCGCAATCTGGAAGACACGGTGCTGGCGCAGCTGAACACCTGGCGCGTGGCCTGGCAGTACCATCAGCGCTGGCAGAATGTGCGGCCATGACTTCTGCCGCCAGCACCACCCCTGCCGCTGCGTCCGCGCCGGCCGCCCGCCCGTCCCCGCAGCCGCGCAGCGCCTACCGGGCCTTTCGCCCCATCACCACGCGCTGGGCGGACAACGACGTGTACGGCCATGTGAACAACGTCGTGTACTACAGCTGGTTCGACACGGCGGTGAATGCCCACCTGATCGACCAAGGCGTGCTCGATATCCATGCGGGCGAGACCATAGGCCTGGTCATTGAAACCCAGTGCAACTACTTCGCGCCACTGGCCTTCCCGCAGACGATCGAGGCCGGCATCCGGGTGGCACGGCTGGGTGGCTCCAGCGTGCGGTATGAGGTGGGCCTGTTTGCCCAGGGCGAGCCGCTGACCGCTGCGGCCGGCCATTTCATCCATGTGTATGTGGACCGCGAGACCCGCCGGCCCGTGCCGGTGCCAGAGGCCCTGCGCAAGGTCCTGCAAGAGCTGGTGGTGGCCGGCTGAGCACCGGCGGGCCTGCTATTGATCCGTTAGCTTCTCGCGCTTCTCCCAAGGGCGCGAAGGGCGTTTTTCCCCAGCGCATGGCGTCGCATGCCCGTGGCGCGGGGGCAGAGTCCCTGCACGGTGCGGGATGCCCCGATGGCCTACACTTTGAGGCTTTGCTGACCAGCCCGCGGTCTGAGGCCTGCCCTGTCCATGATCATCACCAGCCTGCTCGACACCGACCTGTACAAGTTCACCATGATGCAGGTGGTGCTGCACCAGTTTCCGGGGGCTCAGGTCGAATACCGCTTCAAGTGCCGCAACCCTGGCGTGCAGCTGGCGCCGTTCGTCAATGAGATCCGCGACGAGATCCGCTCGCTGTGTTGCCTGCAGTTCCAGGATGCCGAACTGGCCTACCTGCGTTCCATGCGCTTCATCAAGAGCGACTTCGTGGACTTCCTGGGCCTCTTCAAGCTCAACGAGAAGTACATCACCGTCACGCCACAGCACAACGGCGAGATCGACATTTCCATCCGCGGGCCCTGGCTGCACACCATCCTCTTCGAGATCCCGGTGCTGGCCATCGTCAACGAGGTCTACTTTCGCAACACGCAAAAGGTGCCCGACTTCCTGGAAGGCCGCAAGCGCCTGGATGCCAAGATCGCGCTGCTGCAGGGCGAGGGCCTGTCGGACCTCAAGATCGCCGACTACGGCACGCGCCGGCGGTTTTCCCGCGCCTGGCACGAAGAGGTGCTGCGGGTGCTGGTGGCCCGCCTGGGCACGGGCGACCGCCGCCCCGGCGCACCCGCGGGCCCCGGCCAGTTCGCGGGCACGAGCAACGTGCTGTATGCCATGAAGCTGGGCGTGACGCCGCTGGGAACCATGGCGCACGAATACCTGCAGGCCTGCCAGGCCCTGGGGCCGCGCCTGCGCGACAGCCAGGTGTTCGGCTTCGAGATGTGGGCCAAGGAATACCGCGGCGACCTGGGCATCGCGCTGTCCGACGTGTACGGCATGAGTGCCTTCCTGCGTGATTTCGACCTGTACTTCTGCAAGCTCTTTGACGGCGCGCGGCATGACAGCGGCGACCCGTTCGCCTGGGGCGAGCGCCTCCTGGACCACTACCGCAAGAACCGGGTGGACCCCCTGACCAAGACGCTGATCTTCAGCGATGCGCTCACCATTCCGCGCACCATCGAGCTGTACCAGCAGTTCCGGGGGCGCTGCCAGCTGGCGTTCGGCATCGGCACCAACCTGACCAACGACCTGGGCAGCCCGCCCGCACACGAGCCTTTGCAGGTGGTCATCAAGATGACGCGCTGCAACGACCAGCCGGTGGCCAAGCTGTCCGACACGCCGGGCAAGGGCATGTGCGACGACGAGAAATACCTGGCCTACCTGCGCCAGGTGTTCGACATCCCCGCGGTGGCATGATGGCCCGCGCCACCCGGATGCCGGCGCCCCGCGCGCTGGGCCTCTTGATCACCCTGCTCGTGTTGCCGGGCCTGGCCGTGGCCGCGGATGTGGACGGCAGCACCCTGTCGGTGCTGTGGGGCGTGCCCTTCGCGGGCATCCTGCTGTCGATCGCGCTCATGCCGCTGCTGGCACCCATTTTCTGGCACCACCATTTCGGCAAGGTCGCGGCCGCGTGGGGCCTGGCGTTTCTGCTGCCGTTCGCCATCGCCTTCGGCCCTGGCGTGGCCGGGGCCAGCCTGGTGCATGCGCTGCTGGCCGAGTACATCCCGTTCGTGGTGCTGCTCACGGCGTTGTTCACCGTGGCGGGGGGCATCTACATCCGCGGCAACCTGCATGGCAGTCCGGGGCTCAACACCGCCCTGCTTGCGATCGGGGCGCTGCTGGCCAGCTTCATGGGCACGACGGGGGCCTCGATGCTGCTGATCCGTCCGCTGATCCGCGCCAACGACAACCGCCGGCACGTGGCGCACGTGGTGGTGTTCTTCATCTTCATCGTGTCCAACGCGGGGGGCTCGCTCACCCCGCTGGGCGATCCGCCACTGTTCCTCGGTTTTCTCAAGGGCGTCGATTTCTTCTGGACGGTGGGCCACATCTTTCCGGAAACATTGTTCCTGGTCGGTGCGCTGCTGGCGATATTCTTCCTGCTGGACACCTGGTACTGCCGGCACCGCGAGGAGGTGCTGCCCGCCGACCCGACGCCCGACAGCCGCTCCATCGGCTTCGACGGGAAGATCAACTTCGCCTTGCTGGGCGCGGTCGTCGCGCTGGTGCTGCTCAGCGGCTTCTGGAAGTCGAGCGTGGCGTTCGACGTCGCGGGCACCCTGGTGGGGCTGCCGGGCATCGTGCGCGATGCGGGGCTTGTGCTGGTGACGCTCGCATCGCTGTGGCTCACCCCCCGGCAGGTGCATGCCGACAACCAGTTCGGCTGGGCGCCGATGCAGGAGGTGGCCAAGCTGTTCGCGGGCATCTTCCTCACGATCATTCCGGTCATCGCGATGCTCAAGGCGGGGAACCAGGGGCCGTTCGGCGCCATCATCTCGGCGGTGACCCGGCCGGACGGCGCGCCCGACCCGGCCATGTATTTCTGGGCCACCGGCCTGCTGAGTTCGTTCCTCGACAATGCGCCCACCTACCTCGTGTTCTTCAACACGGCGGGTGGCGACGCGGCGGTGCTGATGACCACGCTGGCACCCACCCTGGCCGCCATTTCCGCGGGTGCCGTGTTCATGGGCGCCAACACCTACATCGGCAATGCCCCCAACCTCATGGTCAAGGCCATCGCGGAAGACCGGGGCGTGAAGATGCCCAGCTTCTTCGGCTACATGCTGTGGTCGGGCGGCATTCTGGTGCCGCTGTTCATTGTCATGACCTTCATCTGGTTCCGGTAGTGACCATCCCCCTGCGCGGCTGCGCCGCTTCCCCCTTCTCTCATCGCTGCGTGATGGGAAGGGGGATGCCACCAGAGTGCAGCGGGGCGGCCCTTGCACGGTGGCCGCTGGTGCGGGCCGCGCCAGTTGCAAGGCACGGCAACCGTATCGATACATTGGAGACTAAAGATTCATGAGCAAACCCCGCATCCTGGTCGCCCGCGCCATCTTCCCCGACATCGTGGAGCGCCTGCGCGCGCACTTCGAGGTCGAGGCCAACCCGGACGACGTGATCTGGACCCCGGCCGAGCTGGCCGCGCGCCTGGCCGACAAGGATGGCGTGCTGACCACCGGCAGCCAGCGCATCGACGCGGCCCTGCTGGCCGCCGCGCCGCGCCTGAGGATCGCGGCCAACATGGCCGTGGGCTACAACAACTTCGACGTGGGCGCCATGACGGCGGCCGGCGTGCAGGGCACCAACACGCCCGACGTGCTGACCGAAACCACCGCCGACTTCGGCTTCGCGCTGCTGATGGCCACGGCCCGGCGCATGACCGAGAGCGAGCATTACCTGCGCGCCGGCCGGTGGACCAAGTGGAGCTACGACATGTTCGCCGGCAGCGACATCCACGGCAGCACGCTGGGCATCATCGGCATGGGGCGCATCGGGCAGGGCATCGCCCGGCGTGGCGCGCACGGCTTTGGCATGAAGGTGGTCTACCACAACCGCTCGCGCCTGCCGCCCGCGCTGGAGGCCGAATGCAAGGCCAGCTACCTGGGCAAGGAAGATCTGCTGCGCACCGCGGACCATGTGGTGCTGGTGGTGCCTTACACGCCTGCCTCGCACCACACCATCGGCGCCGCCGAGCTGGCGCTCATGAAGCCCACGGCCACGCTCATCAACATTGCGCGCGGCGGCATCGTGGACGATGCCGCGCTGGCCGCGGCGCTGCGGGAAGGCCGCATCGCGGCAGCGGGCCTCGATGTGTTCGAGGGCGAGCCCGGCGTGCACCCCGACCTGCTCACCGTGCCCAACGTGGTGCTCACGCCCCACATTGCCAGCGCCACCGTGCCCACGCGCCGTGCCATGGCCAACCTGGCGGCCGACAACCTGATCGCCTTCCTGGGGGGGCGTGGGCCGCTCACGCCGGTGAACCAGCCGGTGCCCGGCCCGCGTGGCCGGCAGTGACATCGAGAATTTAAGCAAGAAGGGCCGCTGGCGCTTTATTCATATGCGCAAGCAGCTATCAAAAACATAGTATTCCTGCCTTGACTACCGATACCCTCATCCTGCTGGCCGCGCTGGCTCTCGTGCTGGTTTTGCTGGTGCTGCTCATGCTGCGCCGCCCCCGCGTCGATCTGCCGCCCGAGTGGCTGGCCCGCCTGCAGGCGCTGGAACACACCGCCCAGGCCACGCAGATTGCCGTGGCCAAGAACGACGGCGCGCTGGACGGCATGGGCCAGCAGCTGCGCGGCTTCACGCACACCACGCAGGCCACGCTGGAGACCCTGCGCCACGCGGTGGACGAGCGCCTGGCCCAGGCCGTGGCCGAGTCCCGCAACGGCCGCGCTGAACTGCTGGCGGCGTTCGGCGTGTTCGAAGGGCGGCTGGAGCAGCGCCAGGCCGCGCAGGATGCGGCCCTGGCCCAGCGTTTCGATGCCTTGCAGAATGCCGTGGCCGGGCGGCTGGAAGAAAGCAGCAAGGCCCTGCTGGCCCATCTGGCGCAGGGCCAGGCCGATGCCGCCACCGCGCGCACCGAGCTGTCGGCCACTCTGGTGGGCTTTCGCACCGAACTCACGGCCACCACGGCCGCGCTGGCGGCCGAAAGCGTCAAGTCGCGCGAGGCGATGGGCGAAAGCGCCGCGCTGTTCGAAAAGCGCATCCAGGAGCGCTTCGAGGCCCTGCAGGCGGCCACGCGCCTCACGCTCGATTCGCTCAAGGGCGACATCCAGACCCAGCTGGGCACGATGTCTAGCGCGCTCAAGGACCAGCTGGAAGCCAATGGCTTCCAGATCAGGAACCAGTTCTCGGTGCTGCAGGATGCGGTCTCGCAGCAGCTCACGGGGCTGGTGCAGGGCAGCCAGCAAAACGCGGAGCAGCTGCGCAACGCGCTCAACGAGCGGCTGGCCGCGATCCAGGCCGACAACTCCACCAAGCTCGAGGAGATGCGCCGCACGGTGGACGAAAAACTCCACGCCACGCTGGAGCAGCGCCTGGGCGAATCCTTCAAGCTGGTGAGCGACCGGCTCGAACAGGTGCACAAGGGCCTGGGCGAAATGCAGACCCTGGCGGGCAGCGTGGGGGACTTGAAGCGTGTGATGACCAACGTGAAGTCGCGCGGCACCTGGGGCGAAATGCAGCTGGGCGCCATCATCGACAACGTGCTCACGCCCGACCAGTTCGCGCGCAACGTCAAGACCGTGCCGGGCAGCGATGAGCTGGTGGAGTTCGCCATCCGCCTGCCGGGCAAGAGCGACGAGCATCCGGTGTGGCTGCCCATCGACTCCAAGTACCCCGTGGAGCAGTACCAGCGGCTCATGGACGCGCAGGACGCGGCCGACAAGGGGCTGATCGCCTCGGCCGGCAACGCGTTCGAGGCCTCGATCAAGCTCGAAGCCAAGAAGATCTTCGCCAAGTACGTCTCGCCGCCGCACACCACGGACTTCGCCGTGCTGTACCTGCCCACCGAAGGCCTGTTCGCCGAGGTGATACGCCGCCCCGGCCTGGTCGAGGCCATCCAGAACGACTGCCGCGTGATGATCACCGGCCCCGCCAACCTGGCCGCCATGCTCAACAGCCTGCAGATGGGCTTCAAGACACTGGCCATCGAGAAGCGCTCGTCCGAGGTGTGGAGCCTGCTGGGCATGGTCAAGACCGAATTCGCCAAGTTTGGCGACGTGGTGGAGGCCACCAAGAAGTCCATCGACGCGGCGGCCAAGCGTTTCGACGAGGTGGGAGTGCGCACCCGCGCCATCCAGCGCAAGCTGCGTGATGTGCAGGACCTGCCGGCGCCCCCCGGCGCCACCCTGCCGCTGCCCGTGGGCGGTGGCACGGCGGCGCTGCCCGGACTGGACGCGGAGGACGACCCGCTGTGAACCGGGCACTGGCCCGTCTGATCGCAGGGCAGGTCTGCGTGCATGCCAGCATGGCCGGCATGCGCCTGGCCGCGCCGCTGCTGGCGCTGCGCGAAGGGTACAGCGCGGCGGCGGTGGGGCTGCTGGTGGCGCTGTTCGCGCTCACCCAGGTGTTCCTTGCCCTGCCCGCGGGCCGGTACGCGGACCGCCGCGGCCTCAAGCGCCCCGTGGGCTATTCGGTGGCCGTGGCCTGCGTGGGCGCGGGGCTGGCGGTGGTGTTTCCGACCTTTCCCGTGCTGTGTGTCTCCGCGCTGATGACCGGTGCGGCGGCGGGCCTGGCCACCATAGCGGTGCAGCGCCACGCCGGCCGCGCGGTCCATGACGCCACCGAACTCAAGCAGGTGTTCAGCTGGCTGTCCATCGGCCCGGCGGTGTCCAACTTCATCGGGCCTTTTTGCGCGGGCCTGGCCATCGACCACGCGGGTGGCGCGGCGGGCAGCCTGGAGGGCTACCGCGCGGCCTTCGTGCTGCTTGCGCTGCTGCCGCTGCTCAGCTGGTTGTGTGTGCGCGGCACGCAGGAACTGCCCAGCGTCGCCGCCGCCAAGGGCGGCCCGCCCCAGCGGGCGTGGGACCTGCTGAACGACCCGCCGTTTCGCCGCCTGCTGATCGTGAACTGGCTGATCTCCTCATGCTGGGACGTGCACGCTTTTGCGGTGCCGCTGCTGGGGCACGAGCGTGGGCTGTCGGCCGCGGTGATCGGCACCATCTTCGGCGCGTTTGCGATCGCCGCCACGGTGATCCGCGTGCTCATGCCCTTTGTCGCCGAGCGCCTGCGCGAGCGCGGCGTGATGGCGGGGGCCATGCTGGTGACGGCGGTGCTGTTCGGGGCCTATCCGCTGCTGGACAGCGCATTCGCCATGGGGGTGTGCTCGGTGCTGCTGGGTTTTGCGCTGGGCACCGGGCAGCCCATGGTGATGAGCCTGCTGCACCAGATCACGCCATCGCACCGCCAGGGCGAGGCGCTGGGCCTGCGGCTGATGGCCATCAACGCATCGAGCGTGCTGATGCCGCTGCTGTTCGGGTCGGCCGGCGCGGTGATCGGGGTCAGCGGCCTGTTCTGGGCCGTGGGCGCGACGGGGCTGGGCGGCGCCCGGCTGGCGTGGCGCATCGGCGGGGAGAAGCCGGAGAAAGCGCACGGGCCGCAGTAGCGTGGCGGGAGGCCACGCCCCCGCACGCGGCCGCCGGCAGGTGGTGCCGTACCGTGCCGCGACGCAGCGCGGATCTACAGCTGGTAGAACGACTTGATCAGGCCCCAGGCTTCCTGCGGGTCGTCGGTGTAGTGGAACAGGCCCAGGTCCTGTGCCGAGATCGTGCCTTGTTCGACCAGCACCTCGAAATTGATCAGGCGCTTCCAGTAGTCCGTGCCGAACAGCACGATGGGCACGGGCTTGGCCTTTTTCGTCTGCACCAGCGTGAGCACCTCGAACAGCTCGTCCAGCGTGCCGAAGCCGCCCGGGAAGGCCACCAGGGCCTTGGCGCGCATCATGAAATGCATCTTGCGCAGCGCGAAGTAGTGGAACTTGAAGCTCAGGGTCGGCGAGATGAAGCGGTTGCCGCTTTGCTCATGGGGCAGGGCTATGTTCAGCCCCACGTTGAGCGCGCCCACGTCATGCGCGCCGCGGTTGGCGGCCTCCATGATGCCGGGGCCGCCACCGGTGCAGATGTAGATGCGGTCGGCGGGCGGCTGCAGCTCGCTGTGTTCCGCGACGATGCGAGCGAACTGGCGGGCCAGGTCGTAGTAGCGGGCGTTGCGCACGGCCTGGTGCGCGCGCTGCAGGCGCACTTCGTCGCCGCTGGCCTCGGCTTCGGCCAGCTGGGACGCGGCCTCGTCGGGCGCGACGAAACGGGCGCTGCCGTAGACCACGATGGTGTTCTCGATGCCCTGCTCGATCTGGCCGAGGTCGGGCTTGAGCATCTCCAGCTGGAAGCGGATGCCGCGCGTTTCGCGGCGGAACAGGAATTCGGGGTCTGCAAACGCGAGCCGGTAGGCGTCGGCGTGCAGCGGATTGCCGTTGGCGGCGTGGCTTTGCAGCTCCGCCCAGGCATCGGCCAGGCGGCGTTCATTCAGTTGGGTGTTGGCATCCATGGCAGATCAGGAAAACGCGGCCGGCCGGTGCGCGAGCGCGGGTCGGCAGTGGGTTGAATGGGGGGTGGTTGGCGGCCGTTGTGCCCGATTATCACGCACGATCAGGCGCGCCCTGCTAGCAAAAGAGTAGCAGTGTGGATGCCCAGCACGGTCAGCGTGAGCGAACCGAGCAGGTGCACGGAGGTGGTGCCCAGCGCGAGCAGGTAGCGCTGCTGCTGCAGCATGCCCACGACCTCGGCCGAAAAGCTGGAGAACGTGGTGAGGCCGCCGAGAAAGCCTGTGACGAGGGCCAGCCGCCAGACCGGGTCCAGCTGGGGCAGGGCCTGGAACACGGCCACGCACACGCCTACCAGATAGCCCCCAACGAGGTTCGCGGCCAGCGTGCCCCAGGGCATGAGCGCTCCCACGGTGTTCAGCCACATGCCCAGCCGCCAGCGCGCCAGCGCGCCCAGACTGGCGCCGATGCAGATAGCCACGACTGCGAGCATGGTGCGATCACTCCCCGTAAATTGGATGCGGGCGCTATTGTGGCCCACGCCGGCCGTTCACGGCCTGCGCCCCGCGGTGGGGCCGGCCTCGCCGCAGCCTTCCGGGCGCGGCGGCGTGGACCGGCTGAGGGCGGCTACTTCTCCACGCCCATGACCAGGTCGGGAAGGATGGTCACGATCTGCGGGAAGATCGTGATGAGTGCGATGCACACCACCAGGCACAGGAAGAAAGGAATGGCGGCGCGCGCGATGGTGTTGCTGTCCTTGCCGGTCATGTTCTGCAGCACGAAGAGATTGAAACCCACGGGCGGCGTGACCTCGGCGATCTCCACCAGCAGCACGATGAAGATGCCGAACCAGATCAGGTCGAACCCGGCCTGCTGGATCATGGGCAGCACCACGGCGCTGGTGAGCACGATCATGCTGATGCCGTCGAGCGCGGTGCCCAGCACCAGGTACACGACCACCAGCACGCTGATGAGCGCGAACGGCGACAGGTGCATGGCATTGACCCATTGGGCCAGCTCGCGCGGAATGCCGGTGAAGGCCATGGTCTTGGTGAGAAAGGCGGCGCCGGCCAGGATGAACATGATCATGCAGCTGGTGCGCGTGGTGCCCATCAGGCCTTCCTTGAAGTTCTGCCAGGTGAGCGAGCGGCTCCACAGCGCCAGGCCCAGCGATCCCACCACGCCGTAGGCCGCGCACTCGGTGGCGGTGGCGTAGCCCGTGACGAGCACGGCCACGATGAACACGATGAGCACGCCCACGGGGATCAGGTTGCCCGACTTGCGGATCTTCTCGCGCAGGGAGGAGGGCGGGTCGGCGGCGGGCACCTTGTCGGGGTTGCGCAGGCTCCACCAGCCGATGTAGCCCGAGAACAGCAGCATCAGGAGGATGCCCGGCAGGAAGCCCGCCAGGAAGATGCGGATGATGGAGGCATCGGCGGCCACGGCGTACACCACCATGGTGATGGAGGGCGGGATCAGGATGCCCAGCGTGCCGGCCGTGGCCAGCGCGCCCAGCGCCAGCTTCTCGTCGTAGCCGCGCTTCATGAGCTCGGGCAGCGCCACCTTGCTGATGGTGGCGCAGGTGGCCGCCGACGAGCCCGAGACCGAGCCGAAGATGCCGCAGCCCAGGATGGTGGTGTGCATCAGCCGGCCGGGCACGCGGTTGAGCCAGGGGCGCAGCCCCTCGAACATCTCCTCGGAGAGCTTGGTGCGAAACAGGATCTCGCCCATCCAGATGAACAGCGGCAGCGCCGCCAGCTCCCAGCTCGCGTTGCTCTCCCAGAACGCCGAGAACAAATTCTTGGCCGGCTGCGTGGAGGTGAAGAACGCCTGCCCGACCCAGCCGCAGATCGCCAGGGTCATGGCGATCCACACACCGCCGGACAGCAGCACCAGCATGAGCAGCAGCAACACGCCACCCACCATCAAGATATCCATATCGAACTTTCTGGGCCGATGAGCGCTATGCCCGATGCAGCCTGTTGTTATCGGTACTCACACCGCAATGCGCTTCCAGCGCACCGCAAAAACTGGCGCTGCCAAACGCCAGTGCCACCGTGGAGCCGGCTTCGCCGGGCCACCAGTGGCATTCCCCTCGGGGGAAGGCGCGCAGCGCCTCAGGGGGGCTTCTCTAGATATCAGAAGAAAAGTCGCCCTTGGCATGGCGCTCTTCGACGGCGCGCACGAAGGTCGGCACGCCGCCGCGCAGCACGATGATGAATTCATCGACCACGGCCACCCACAGCAGGATGGAGCCGAGCGCGAAGCTCAGCTGCGGAATCCACAGCGGCATGGGCAGGAGGCCCTGGGAGATGTCGTTGAACTCCCAGCTCTCGTAGGTGTAGCTGCAGGCCGCCCACATGAGGTAGCCCACGGCCACGGACCCGATGGCCAGCGACACCACCTCGAGCTGGCGGCAGCGGCGCGGGGACAGCTTTTCCAGCAGCAGCGTCACGCGCACGAAGTCGCCGTGCTTGAAGGCATGCGCCATGGCCAGGAACGCGGCAGCCGCGCAGAACCAGGCCACGATGTCGTTGATGGCACCGGTGCGCAGGCCCAGCTCGCGCATGATGCTCTGCGCGATCATGAGCACGCAGATGAGCGCGATGAATGCCGCGCCCAGTGCGCCGGCGGCGAGGTAGATGCGGTCGAGCCAGCGGCGCAGCATGGTCACGGCTTACTTCTTGGCCGCAGCGGCCGTGGCCGGGCCACCCTTGCGGTAGGCCGCGATGATCGCTTCGCCTTCCGGGCCGGCTTTCTTGAGCCAGTCGGCCAGCATGATCTCGCCCACCTGGCGCATGTCGGCCATGAGCTTGGGCGCGGGGGTGACGATCTTCATGCCCTTTTCAGCGAGGGCCTTCTTGTACCACTCGGTCTTTTCGGCGCTGACCTTCCAGCCGCGAGTCTCGGCCTCGGCCGAGGCCTTGAGCAGGGCGTCCTGGCTGGGCTTGTCGAGCGCGTCGAAGGCCTTCTTGTTCACGATGACCGCGTTCTTGGGCAGCCAGGCCTGGGTGTCGTGAAAGAGCTTGATGCTTTCATAGATCTTGCTGTCGTAGCCCGTGGAGCCGGAGGTCATGGTGGCTTCCACCACGCCCGTGGCCAGGGCCTGCGAGAGTTCCGCCGCCTGGATGGTCACGGGCTGCGCGCCGATCAGCTCGGCGATCTTGGCGGTGGCGGGGCTGTAGGCGCGCCACTTGATGCCGCGCAGGTCGGCCACCGAGGCCAGTTCCTTCTTGGAGTAGATGCCTTGTGGCGGCCAGGCCACGGCATACAGCAGCTTCATGCCCTGCGTGCCCAGCAGCTTGTCCAGCGAGGCCTTCTGCGCGTCGTACAGGCGCTTGGAGTCGGCATACGAGGTGGCCAGGAAGGGAATGCCGTCCACGCCGTACAGCGGGTTTTCGTTCTCGAAGTTGCCCAGCAGGATTTCGCCCGCCGGCGCCTGGCCGCCCTGCACGGCGCGCTTGATTTCGTTGGCCTTGAACAGCGAGGCGTTGGCATGCACGGTGATCTTGAGCTTGCCGGCGGTGGCGGTGTCCACGTCCTTGGCGAACTGCATCAGGTTCTCCGTGTGGAAGTTGCTCACCGGGTAGGCGGCCGCAAGGTCCCATTTGGCCTGGGCCTGGGCCGAGGTGGCAGACATGCCCAGTGCCAGGGCCATTCCCAGGGCAGTGGTGGAGAAGATTCGACGCTTCATGGAGTGCTCCGCAAGGTGGATCGTGGGGGTAAGCCACTGTATAGAAAGCAATCGGCCGTGGCATAGGTGTTTTGCCTAAACGCTGACAAATTGCCAACAAATCATTGTCGAGTTGCCTACAATGGCCTATGCATATCCCGTGCCAGATTCGACTGTTGTGGAGGCGGTGTTCATGAAACCAGGGGCCAAGGCCAAGGGCGATTCCGGTCCGATCGTGTCGTCCGCGCACCTGGTGTCGGCGCAGAGCGCGGAGATGAGCGAGTTCGAGTTCGGGCTCATCGTCGCGGGCAATGCCTTTCACCGCTGGGTGGTGCATTGCATGTCGGCTGCCGGCCTGAAGGACCTGACCCCGCTGGATGTGGTGGTGCTGCACCACGTGACGCACCGCGCGCGCGACAAACGCCTGGCCGACATCTGCTTCATCATGAACGTGGAAGACACGCACCTGGTGAACTACGCGCTCAAGAAGCTGCAGAACCTGGGGGTCGTCGCATCACAGAAGAATGGCAAGGAAGTGACCTATGCCGCCACCGAATCCGGCCGCGCCTACGTGCAGCGCTACCGCGAGATCCGCGAGAGCTGCCTGATCGATGCGCTGCAGGCGGACGATTCGCTCAACCGCGACATTGGCGAGCTGGCCCGGTTGCTGCGTGTGCTTTCCGGCATGTACGACCAGGCGGCGCGCTCGGCCGCCTCCCTGTGACCCGCGGCACGCACGGTATTTCAATCCAACAATGCTCCTGCGCTTGGTGCACAAGCGCAAAAGGCTATCAATAACATAGCAAAAGATGTCCAACCAACCTTCCCCCATGTCCCGCTGGCAGTTCTGGATCGACCGGGGGGGCACCTTCACCGACGTGGTGGGCAAGCGGCCCGACGGCAGCCTGGTCACGCACAAGCTGCTGTCCGAGAACCCCGAGCAGTACAAGGACGCCGCCGTGGCGGGCATCCGCCACCTGCTGGGCCTTGCACCTGGCGAGCCGGTGACACCCGCACTGGTGGAGTGCGTGAAGATGGGTACCACGGTGGCCACCAACGCGCTGCTGGAGCGCAAGGGCGAGCCCACGCTGCTCATCACCACCAAGGGCTTCAAGGATGCGCTGCGCATCGCGTACCAGAACCGTCCGCGTTTGTTCGACCGGCGCATCGTGCTGCCCGAGCTGCTGTACGAGCGCGTGGTCGAGGCGCAGGAGCGCGTGGGCGCGCGCGGCGAGGTGATCGAGCCGCTGGATGAGGCGCACCTCAAGGAACGCCTGTGGGCCGCCTATGACGCGGGCCTGCGCAGCGCAGCCGTCGTGTTCATGCACGGCTACCGCTACACCGCGCACGAAGAGGCCGCCGCGCGCATCGCGCGCGAGGTGGGCTTCACGCAGGTGAGCGCCTCCCACGCCACCAGCCCCATGATGAAGTTCGTGAGCCGGGGCGACACCACCGTGGTGGACGCCTACCTCTCGCCCATCCTGCGCCGCTATGTGGAGCAGGTCGCCAGCGAGATGCCGGGCGTCAAGCTGTTCTTCATGCAATCGTCGGGCGGGCTGACCGATGCGCAGGTGTTCCAGGGCAAGGACGCGATCCTGAGTGGCCCCGCGGGCGGCATCGTGGGCATGGCGCGCACGGCGGGCCTGGCGGGGCACGAGAAGGTCATCGGCTTCGACATGGGCGGCACCTCCACCGACGTGAGCCACTACGCGGGGGAGTTCGAGCGCGAGTTCGAGACCCAGGTGGCCGGCGTGCGCATGCGCGCCCCGATGATGAGCATTCACACCGTGGCCGCCGGTGGCGGTTCCATCCTGGGGTTCGACGGCGCGCGCTTTCGCGTGGGCCCCCAGAGCGCGGGCGCCAACCCCGGCCCCGCCAGCTACCGCCGGGGCGGCCCGCTGGCCGTGACGGATGCGAACGTGATGGTGGGCAAGATCCAGCCCGCGCATTTTCCGAAGGTGTTTGGCCACGGCGCCAACGAGGCGCTGGATGGCGATGCCGTGGTGCAGAAATTTGATGGCCTTGCCACGCAGGCGGGGCGCAAGGCCGAGGATGTCGCCCACGGCTTCATCCAGATCGCCGTGCAGCAGATGGCCAACGCGATCAAGAAGATCAGCGTGGCGCGCGGCTACGACGTCACGCGCTACACGCTGCAGTGCTTTGGTGGCGCGGGCGGCCAGCACGCCTGCCTGGTGGCCGATGCCCTGGGCATGACACGCGTGTTCGTGCACCCGCTGGCGGGGGTGCTCAGTGCCTACGGCATGGGCCTGGCGGACCAGAACGTGATCCGCGAGCAGGCGGTGGAGGCCAAGCTCGCGCCCGAGGCGCTGGCAGGCATTGAGGCCACGCTGGAACAACTGGCCACCACCGCGCGCACCGAGCTGGAGCGCCAGCAGGCGGGTGCAGGCACAGCCGTGGTGCACCGCCGCGTGCACGTGCGCTATGAGGGCAGCGACTCCGCGCTCATCGTCCCGTTGGGCTCGCTGGCCGAAATCACCGCCGCGTTCGAGAACGCCTACCGCCAGCGCTTTGCGTTCCTCATGCAGGGCAAGGGCCTGGTGGTGGAGGCCGTGTCGGTGGAGGCCGTGCTGCCCGGCGACGCGCCCCTGGAGCCGCGCCACACGCTGCAGCCCGCGCGCGAGGTGCCGCGCCGCAGCACCGTGCGCATGTACACCGGCGGCATCGACGGCGTGGCCGCGTGGCATGACGCCGCGCTCGTGGTGCGCGAAGACTTGCGCCCTGGCGACGTGATCCCCGGCCCGGCCATCATTGCCGAGAAAAACGCCACCACCATCGTCGAGCCCGGCTGGGAGGCCCGTCTGACCGAGCTGGACCATCTGCTGCTCGACCGCCGCGTGGCCCGTGCCGTGCAGCATGCGGTGGGCACCACGGTGGACCCGGTGCTGCTCGAAGTGTTCAACAACCTGTTCATGAACATCGCCGAGCAGATGGGGCTGCAGCTGCAGAACACGGCGTATTCGGTGAACATCAAGGAGCGGCTGGACTTCAGTTGCGCGCTGTTCGACACGGCGGGCAACCTGATCGCCAACGCGCCGCACATGCCGGTGCATCTGGGCTCGATGGGCGAGAGCATCAAGACGGTGATCCGCGAGAACGCGGGCAAGATGCAGCCGGGTGATGTGTATGTGCTCAACGACCCGTACCACGGTGGCACGCACTTGCCAGACATCACCGTCATCACGCCGGTCTACCTTGCCGACGAGGCCGCGCCCACGTTCTACGTGGGCAGCCGGGGCCACCACGCCGATGTGGGCGGCACCACCCCCGGCTCCATGCCGCCGTTCTCCACGCGCATCGAGGAAGAGGGCGTGCAGATCAACAACGTGAAGCTGGTCGAGCGCGGCGTGCTGCGCGAGGCGGAGATGGTCGCTCTGCTCGAAAGCGGCGAATACCCCAGCCGCAACCCGCAGCAGAACATGGCTGATTTGCGCGCGCAGATCGCGGCCAACGAAAGGGGCCAGCAGGAGCTGCGCCGCATGGTCGGCGAATTCGGCCTGGACGTGGTGCTGGCCTACATGCGCCACGTGCAGGACAACGCCGAGGAATCCGTGCGCCGTGTCATCACGCGCCTGAAGGATGGTGCGTTCACGCTGCCCCTGGACAACGGCGCGCAGATCAGCGTGACCGTGAAGGTGGATGCGAAGAACCGCAGCGCCACCATCGACTTCACCGGCACCAGCGCGCAGCAGACGAACAACTTCAATGCACCCACGGCGGTGTGCATGGCGGCGGTGCTGTATGTGTTCCGCACGCTGGTGGATGACGACATTCCGCTCAACGCGGGGTGCCTGAAGCCGCTCAACGTCATCATTCCGCCCGGCAGCATGCTCAACCCCAACCCGCCGGCCTCGGTGGTGGCGGGCAATGTGGAGACTTCCACCTGCATCACCAACGCACTGTATGGCGCGCTGGGCCTGATGGCGGCGGGGCAGTGCACCATGAACAACTTCACCTTTGGCAGCACGCGCTACCAGTATTACGAGACGATCTCGGGCGGCAGCGGCGCGGGGGGCGTGTGGGATGCCAACGGGCAACTGGCGGGTGGTTTTGCAGGCACCAGCGTCGTGCAGTGCCACATGACCAACTCGCGCCTGACGGACCCCGAGGTGCTGGAGTTCCGCTTCCCCGTGCGGCTGGAGGGCTACGAGATCCGCAAGGGCTCGGGCGGCGCCGGGCAGTGGAAGGGCGGCGACGGTGGCATCCGCCGCGTGCGCTTCCTGGAGCCCATGACGGCCAGCATCCTGTCGAACGGCCGCCACCATGGCGCATTTGGCATGGCGGGCGGCCAGCCGGGTGCCGTGGGCATCAACAAGGTGGTGCGCAGCGATGGCCGGGTGGAGCTTCTGGATCACATCGGCCAGGCCGAGATGCAACCGGGCGACGTGTTTGAAATCCACACGCCGGGCGGCGGCGGATTCGGATCTTCAGGCCAAAAATAGTGATGAAAATGGCCGCTGGCGCTTGTCCATCAAGCGCTGGCAGCTATTAATTCAGGAGTCTTCGGTTTCCTGTGCTGCCCTGGGTTGGCTCAGGCTTGGCGGCACATTCAGCCCCATCTGCCGCGCGCGGAACAGTGCCGCGCGCATCAAGAAGATCGACATGATCGGCACCGTGATCGCCACGAACACGGCGATCAGCAGCGCATGCAGAGCCAGGCTGCGGTCGGCCACCGAGAAGTACAGCACCGTGCCATGCATGATCAGCCAGCAGCCCAGCGTGGCGATGATGGCGGGCGCATGCACGCGCTCGAAGAACGTGGGCAGGCGCAGCAGGCCGGTGGAGCCCAGCAGCGCCAGCCCCGCACCCGACAGCACCAGCACGGCCACGATGATTTCGAGCCACAGCGGAAGAACGGCGATGGCGGCGGCTTCGGTCATTCGATCACCTCGCCACGCAGCAAAAACTTGGCCATGGCCATGGAGCCGACAAAACTGAACAGCGCCAGCAGCAGGGCGGCCTCGAAGTAGTTCTTGCTGCCGTACAGCAGGCCCAGCACCAGCATCACCAGCATGCCGCTGAGGTACATGCAGTCGAGCGCCAGCACGCGGTCCTGCGCGGAAGGGCCCTTGAGCAGGCGGATCAGCGCGCAGCCCATGGCCAGGGCCAGCATGAACAGGGCGATGGGCAGGGCCCAATCCAGGATCGGTGTCATTCAAAGATCTCCATCAAGGGACGTTCGTAGCGCTGCTTGACGCTGGCGGCCATGGCTTCGGCGTCGTCCAGCTCCAGCACGTGCAGCAGCAGCATGCTGCGGTCCAGCGAGAGTTCGGCCCAGGCGGTGCCGGGGGTGATGCAGACGATCGTGGCCAGCACGGCCAGGGCATTGGGGTCGCGCACGTCCAGCGGAATGTGCACGAAGCCCGAGGGGTGCCGCCGGCGGCCCGGCGCGAGCAGCAGGCGCGCCACGGCCAAGTTGGAGCGGGTGGTGTCCGCCACCACCGTGAATGCCAGGCGCAGCACGGCACCGGGTTTGCGGATGCGCACGGGCAACGGGCGCAGCCCGGCCGTGAGCAGCGGGATGGCCAGCGCGAGCACCGTGCCCAGCACGATGTGGCCCGCGCTCAGGCTGCGGTTGAGCAGCAGCCACAGCGCCAGCAGCGCCAGCGAGAGCACGGGGGCGGGCACCAGGCGCTTGAAGGGCCGCTGCACGGGGGTGTTGCGGGGCTTCATGGGGGCGTGGTTCCTTGGGGTGCGGGCGCATCCGCGTGGGGCGGGTTGGGCACCGGCGCGGCGGTCATCACGGCGCGCACATAGGTGGACGGGGCATGCAGCGCGTCGGCCGTGGCCTGGGTGTAGCGCATCACGGCCCCCGCCTGCCATACCAGGGCCGCGCTGGCCAGCAGCAGCAGGGCGATGGGCAGGCCTTCCAGCACCAGCAGCTTGGGGGATGTGCGGTCGTGCGCCGCCCAGAAATGGCGGATGCCCGCGCGCGTGAGCGCCAGCAGCGCGAGCAGGCCCGACCCCACCAGCAGCGCCACCAGCATCCAGCCCGCGGCGCCCAGTTGGAATCCGTGGGATGCCCCCAGGCCCAGCGGATTGAAGAGCGCGTGGACCATGGCGAACTTGCCCACGAAGCCCGGCAGGGGCGGCAGGCCCGCGATGATCAGCGTGCAGGCCATGAACGCCAGCCCCAGGAACGCCGCCGCCGCAGGGATGACCTGGCCGATGAGTGCCTCCTCCTGGTCGTCGAGGTTCATGCCTTCGGTGGGCACCAGGTCGGCGGACAGGAACGGGGCGTCGTCGGTCTGCTCGTAGGGGGCGAGGTTGGAGCCGTCGTTGCGCCAGCGGTCGATCAGGTCGGCCAGCAGGAACAGCGCGCTCACGGCCAGCGTGGAGCTGAGCAGGTAGTACAGCAGCCCGGCCGTGAGCAGGTTCTGCCCGAAGCCGACCGCCGCCAGCAGCGTGCCCGACGACAGGATGGCGCTGAAGCCCGCCAGGTGCCCCAGGCGCTGCGAGCCCAGCATGCCGATGGCGCCGAAGGCCATCGTGAGCATGCCGCCGCCGATGAGCCACTGGCCGCCGAACTGGGCCGATTCGCCGGCCTCGGCGCCAAACAGCAGTGTCCACAGCCGCAGCAGGCTGTACACGCCCACCTTGGTCATCAGCGCGAACAGCGCCCCCACGGGGGCCGTGGCCGCGCTGTAGGCGGGTACCAGCCAGAAGTTGAGGGGCCATACCGCCGCCTTGATGAGAAAGGCCACCGCGAGGACCGCCGCAGCGGCGTGCAGCAGGCCTCGGTCCGCTGGCGCGACGGCGGCGATGTTCTGCGCCAGGTCGGCCATGTTCAGGGTGCCGGTGATGCCGTAGAGCATGGACACGCCGATCAGGAACAGCGACGAGGCCGCCAGGTTGATGGCGATGTAGTGCAGCCCCGCCGACACGCGCGGGCGGCCCGAGCCGTGCAGCAGCAGGCCGTAGGACGCGGCCAGCATGATCTCGAAGAACACGAACAGGTTGAACAGGTCGGCCGTGAGGAACGCGCCCGCCAGCCCCATGAGCTGGAACTGGAACAGCGGGTGGAAGTGCACCCCCGCGCGGTGCCAGCGCGCCGCCGAGAACAGCACGGTGGCCAGCGCCACGGTGCTGGCGAGCACCAGCATCATGGCGGAGAGCCGGTCGATGCCGAGCACGATGCCGAACGGCGCCGGCCAGTTGCCCGGCAGGTACACCGCCAGGCTGTTGTGAAGGGCGGGGTCCTTGGCCTGCACGAGCAGCAGCACGGCCACCACCAGGCCCAGGAAGGTCGAGGCGATGTTGAGCGTGACCTTGGTGCGCTGGCGCTCCTCGCGCAGCAGCAGCATGAGCCCGGCCGTGAGCAGGGGCAGCGCGATGGGCGCCAGGATCAGGTGCGGCATCAGCCGCTCCAGTAGGAGGTGCACGGATGTCATGTCAGGACTCCATGGCGCTGCGCATGAAAAGGGCGCGCCTCAGGCCAGGGCAGCCGAGCCAGGGCCGCCCCGCCGCGAGGGCTGCGTCCCCCTGCCCGCAGCGCACAGCGCTGCGAGATCGGGGGGAAGCGGCGAAGCCGCTCAGGGGGGTGTTCTTCATCATGGCATTTCCTGCACGTCTTTGCCCTTGGTGCCGTCCACATGGTCGGTGCCCGCCATGCCGCGCGATGCCAGCAGCACCACGAGGAAGAGGGCGGTCATGGCGAAGCCGATCACGATGGCCGTGAGCGTGAGCGCCTGGGGCATGGGGTCGGCGTAGTGGGCCAGGTCCTGGGGCAGGCCGGGCTGCAGCACGGGCTCCTTGTCGATGGCCAGGCCCAGGCGGCCCATGCTGAAGATGAAGAGGTTGACGGCGTACGACAGCAGCGACAGGCCCATGATGATCTGGAAGGTGCGGGGGCGCAGCAGCAGCCACACGCCCGAGCCGGTGAGCACGCCGATGGCCAGGGCCAGAATCAGTTCCATGGGCCTTCTCCCTGTGTCGCCGCGGCGGCCTGCACCTCATCGGCCGTGCGTGCGTTGTTGTAGCGGTGGCTGCGCACCGACTGGTGGGCGATGCCGGTGAGGATGAGCATGGTCGAGCCCACCACCAGCGTGAACACGCCGATGTCGAAGAACAGCGCGCTGGCCACGTGCACCTCGCCCACCCAGGGCAGGTGCAGGTGGGCCGTGTGGCTGGTCAGGAAGGGGTAGCCCCAGGCCCAGGCCCCCAGGCCGGTGGCCAGCGCGGCCAGCAGGCCCACGCCGATCCAGCGGCGCGGGTACAGGGGCAGGTGGGCTTCGACCCACGAGGTGCCCGAGACGATGTACTGCAGCAGCAGCGCCACCGAGAACACCAGCCCCGCCACGAAGCCGCCGCCGGGCTCGTTGTGCCCGCGCATGAACAGGTACATGGACACGAGGGTCGCGAACGGCAGCATCAGCCGCACCAGCACGGCGGGCACCATGAGGTAGCCCACGGCGGTGTCGGCGGTCTGGCGCGGGTTGGACAGGTCGGTGTCCACATCGGCGGGCAGCGCGCGCTGCTGGGGCGGCAGGTCCATCACCTCGCGCGCGGGCCGAAAGCGCCGCAGCAGCGCATACACCGTCAGGGCCACGATGCCCAGCACCACGATCTCGCCAAAGGTGTCGAAGCCCCGGAAGTCCACCAGCATCACGTTGACGACATTGGTGCCCCCGCCTTCGCTGAGCGCGCGCTCCAGGAAGAAGGTGGAGGTGCTGTCGGGGAAGGGCCGGCTCATCATCGCGAACGACAGCAGGGCCATGCCCGCACCCGTGGTCAGCGCCAGCGCCATGTCGCGGTAGCGGCGCAGCTGGGTGCGGCGCTCTTCGGCCAGCGTGGGCTTGCGCAGGGCCTCGTCGCGGCGCGGCAGCCAGCGCAGGCCCAGCAGGATGAGGATGGTCGTCACGACCTCCACCACGATCTGCGTGAGCGCCAGGTCGGGGGCCGAAAACCAGAGGAAGGTCAGGCACACGCACAGCCCCGCGCCACCCAGCAGCGTGAGTGCCGCCAGCCGGTGGTACTTGGCCTGCCAGGCCGCCGCCATGGCGCACAGCCCGCCCAGCAGCCACAGCAGCGCGAAGGCCGGAGACAGCGGCAGCTGCGCCCGGTCGCCAATGGGCAGGCCACGAGCCCACAGGGGCAGCACGCAGGCCACCAGCGCGGCACTCACCAGCCACAGCATCTGCCACTGCAGCCGCCCGGTGCCCAGCATCCGGCGGCCATGGCGGCCCCACTGGGTGACGGCCGCCAGGGTGCCTTCGAACAGCCGCTGGCCGCTGATGTGGTGCATGACCGGTGGCGCATCCAGCACGCCTTTTTCGCGCTGCCAGCGCAGCAGGGCATACAGCGCGATGCCCCCGCCCAGGGCCACCAGGCTCATCACGAACGGTGTGTTGAACCCGTGCCAGACCGCCAGGCTGTAGGTGGGCAGCTCGCCCCCCACCACCGGCCCTGCGGCCGCGGCCAGGTAGGCGCCCACGGACCAGGCAGGCAGCGTGCCCACCACCAGGCAGGCCAGCACGAGCAGTTCCACCGGCACCCGCATCCAGTGCGGCGGCTCGTGGGGTGGGCGCGGCAGGTCGGTGGCGGGCGGACCCCAGAACACATCCACCGTGAAGCGCAGCGAATACGCCACGCTGAACATGCCCGCCACGGTGGCGGCCACGGGCAGCAGCCATTCCAGCATCGGCGTGGTGTTCACGTACACCGTTTCGGCAAAGAACATTTCCTTGGACAGGAAGCCGTTGAGCAGCGGCACGCCGGCCATCGCCGCGCTGGCCACCATGGCCAGCGTGGCGGTGATGGGCATCATCGTGCGCAGGCCCGACAGGCGGCGGATGTCGCGCGTGCCACTTTCATGGTCCACGATGCCCACGGCCATGAACAGCGAAGCCTTGAAGGTGGCGTGGTTCATGATGTGGAACACGGCGGCCACGGCGGCCAGCGGGCTGTTCAGGCCGAGCAGCAGGGTGATGAGCCCGAGGTGCGAGATGGTCGAATAGGCCAGCAGGCCCTTGAGGTCGTTCTGGAACATGGCCGCGTAGCCACCCACCAGCAGCGTGCAAAGGCCCGCCCCCCCCACCAGCCAGAACCATGCCTCGGTGCCCGCGAGCGCGGGCCACATCCGCGCCAGCAAGAACACGCCCGCCTTGACCATGGTGGCCGAGTGCAGGTACGCCGATACAGGCGTGGGCGCGGCCATGGCGTGGGGCAGCCAGAAGTGGAACGGGAACTGCGCGCTCTTGGTCAGCGCGCCCAGCAGGATCAGCACCAGCGCGGTCAGGTACAGCGGGTGCGCCTTGATCAGTGCGCCGGCGGCCAGCACGTGGTCGAGGTCGTAGCTGCCCACGATGTGGCCCAGCACCAGCATGCCGGCCAGCATGCACAGGCCGCCCGTGCCCGTGACCGTGAGCGCCATGCGTGCCCCACGCCGCGCATCCTTGCGGTGGTGCCAGTAGCCGATCAGCAGGAAGGAGAACAGGCTGGTCAGCTCCCAGAAGAACGCGATCTGGATGATGTTGCCCGACAGCACCACGCCCGCCATCGCACCCATGAACGCCAGGAAGAACGCAAAAAAGCGCGGCACCGGGTCGGCCGCCGACATGTAGTAGCGCGCATACAGCACCACCAGGCTGCCTACGCCCAGCACCAGCATGCAGAACATCCACGCGAAGCCGTCCATGCGGATGACCAGGTTCAGGCCCAGCGCGGGCAGCCACTCGATCTCCTGCCGCAATACGCCGCCGTCGGCGATCTCGGGAAAACACAGCGCGACCTGCACGGTGCAGAACACGGCGATCAGCCCCGCCAGCGTGGACTCGGTGTTGCGCGCATTGGCGGGCAGCACGGCCGCCAGAAGGCTGCCGATGAAGGGAAGGAGAATGAGGGTGATCAGGGGCATGCGCGAACAATTTTAGGGGTTCGCTCCAAAGCCCCTGCCCGGGCCTTGCCGTTGTGCAGCCGGTGGGCACAAAAAGACAAGCCCGCCGAGGCGGGCCTGAAGCCTGAAGAGCGTGCTTAGCTTTTGCTAGCGCTGGCGGCGGCAGCGGGCCCTGGCGCCGTGGCGGCAGGCGGCGCCGCATCGGTCCCCGTGCTCCCGTGGGGCTTGCGGTCCACGGCTTGTTTCCTGCTGCCGTGGTGGTTTTTCGCTTCGGCCCTGGCGGCCGCTGCGGCGCTGTATTTCTTGCCGCCGACCGTCAGGCCTTCCCTGGAGAAATTCACCACGCTCTTGGGTCCCACGCCGCCGACACGGCCGATGAAGTCGCCCCAGTCCTTGAAAGGCGCGTTCCTGCGCTCTTCCAGGATCCGGCCCGACAGGCCGGGACCGATGCCCTTGATGCCGTCGAGTTCAGCCTCGGTGGCGGTGTTCACGTCCACGGCGGCGAATGCCGCGGCGGCACACAGCGCGGCGAAGAGGGCAAGCAGTTTCTTCAGCATGGCGAATGGTCTCCTGGTGGGGGTGGCGCGGCCTGGCCCGGCGGCTTTCAGAGTTCCTCGACGCGGCGCGCCGGATAGCTGTCCCAGGTCTGGCAGCCGGGGCACTGCCAGAAATGCTGGCGTGCCTCGAACCCGCAGGCCGCGCAGCGGTAGCGGGTGAGCGGCTTGACGGCATGCTCCAGCGCACGCTGGATCTGGGGGTGGAACTCCTCGTGCTCCAGCTTCTCGGCGGCCAGCCATTTGGCGGCGGCCACGAGCGAGCGTTCCTTGTCCAGGTGCTGCACATAGCGCTGCCGTGCCGTGTCGCGCGTGGCGTCGTCGGCGGCTTCCATGGCCACGATGCTTTCGAGCACGTCCAGGGACGGTGCCTGAGCGTAGTGCGCCTGCAGCAGCGCCTGCGCTTCCGGTGTGCGCCCCGTGGCGGTGGCGGCCTCGACGAGCAGCGCGGCGGCCAGGGGCAAAGCGGCGGGGTTGCGCTCGCCCAGTGTTTTCAGGGTGGACAGCACGGCGGCGGGCTGGCCCATGAGGCGCTGCAGGCGCGCCAGCTCGATGCGCGCGCGGGCGGCCTCCGGGGCGGCGGCCACGGCCTGCTCCAGCAGGGCCTGGGCACCGGGCAGGTCCCCCTGGGTGCTCAGCGCCAGGGCCTGCTCGCACAGGTAGTGGGCCTGGCGGGTGCTGAAGTCGCCCTGATCGGCGTCGTGCATCTTGCGGGCGATGGTGGCGGCATGGGGCCAGTCGCGCGAACGTTCATAGATGGCCAGCAGCGCCAGGCGGGCCTGGGCCTCGAAGGGCGTCCCCTCCAGGCGGTGCAGGGCTTCTTCCGCGCGGTCGAGCAGGCCGGCCTTGAGGAAGTCGAGCGCCAGCGCGTGCTGGGCACGCTCGCGGTCGGTGCGGGAGAGGTCGCCGCGCGAGAGCAGGTGCTCGTGCACGCGCACGGCACGGTCGTATTCGCCCCGGCGGCGGAACAGGTTGCCCAGCGCAAAGTGCAGCTCCGAGGTGTCGGGGTCGTTCTGCACCGCCTCGATGAAGGCGTCGATGGCCTGGTCCTGCTGCTCGTTGAGCAGGAAGTTCAGGCCCTTGAAGTAGGCCTTGGGCGCGCGGCGGTTCTCTGCGCGCAGCTGGCGCAGGTCGAAGCGCGATGCCAGCCAGCCCAGCACGAAGGCCACGGGCAGGCCCAGCAGAATCCAGGTCAGGTCAAATTCCATGGGCGGAGGGCAGGTCGGGCGGTGGTGGCGGGGCAGGGGGGGCCGTGCTGGCCGCGGCGGCGGGGGCCGATGCCGGCGCGGGGGACGCCACGGCGGCATGGGCGCGGCGCGCGGCGGCGCGGTGCCTCCACCAGCGCGGCACCATGCCCAGCACCCCGACGGCCAGGCCTGCCGAGAAGGCGGTCAGCACCACCAGCACCAGGGGGGCGCGCCATTGGGTGCCAAAGAAGAAGTGCACGGTGGCGTCCTGCTGGTTGTTCAGCGCGAAGGCAAACAGCGTAAAAAAAATGGCTGCCTTGAGCAGCCACAGGAGGTATTTCATCGGTCTCCCCAGTGGTGGGGCGATTCTAAGAGCTTGCGCATGCGGGGCGGCGGGGCTCCCGGAGGGCTGGTATCCAGATCAAAAAGGCCTTTGGCGCTTGCTCATCAAGCGCTGCTAGCTATCATTTTTGAATGGATGTGTTGCTTGCCGTGCCGGAGTTTTCTTCCATTTCGGCGGTGCGCTTGTCCACGGCTTCGCGCAGGGCCTTGCCGGGCTTGAAATGGGGTACGCGCTTTTCGGGGATGGCCACGGCCTCGCCGCTGCGCGGATTGCGGCCCATGCGGGGAGGGCGGTGGTTCACCGAGAAGCTGCCAAAGCCCCGGATCTCGATGCGGTGCCCACGCACCAGGGCCTCGCCCACGGCGTCCAGAATGGTCTTGACGGCGTATTCGGCATCGCGGTGTGTCAGCTGGCCGAAACGGGCGGCCAGTTCTTCGACGAGGTCTGAGCGGGTCATGGAATCTTGGGACATAGGCAGTCTTGGCTGAAAAAAGAGCGGGCGCCGAGGCGCCCGCTGTCTGACCGTTTAACGGGTCAGCGCTTTACTTTTCCGAGTTGTCCAGCTTGGCGCGCAGCAGGGCGCCCAGGCTGGTCGTGCCGGCGCTTTCGCGGCTCGATTGCTGGCTCAGGTTGGCCATGGCGCCTTGTTCGTCGGCCATGTCCTTCTGCTTGATCGACAGCTGGATGTTGCGGGTCTTGCGATCCACGTTGACCACCACAGCGGTGACTTCGTCGCCTTCCTTGAGCACGTTGCGGGCATCTTCCACGCGGTCGCGGGAGATTTCCGAAGCGCGCAAGTAGCCCACGATGTCTTCGCCGAGGTCGATTTCAGCGCCACGGGCGTCCACGGTCTTGACCTTGCCGGTCACCGTCTGGCCCTTGTCGTTCACGGTCACGAAGGTCGTGAATGGGTCGCCGTCGAGCTGCTTGATGCCCAGCGAGATGCGCTCGCGGTCCACGTCCACGGCCAGCACGATGGCTTCCACTTCCTGGCCCTTCTTGTAGTTGCGAACAGCGGCTTCGCCGGGTTCGTTCCACGAGAGGTCGGACAGGTGCACCAGACCGTCGATGCCGGCAGCCAGGCCCACGAACACGCCGAAGTCGGTGATCGACTTGATCGGACCCTTGACGCGGTCGCCGCGCTTGGTGTCCTGTGCGAATTCCTGCCATGGGTTGGCCTTGCACTGCTTCATGCCCAGGCTGATGCGGCGCTTGTCTTCGTCGATTTCCAGGACCATGACTTCGACTTCGTCGCCCAGCGAAACCAGCTTGGCGGGAGCGATGTTCTTGTTGGTCCAGTCCATTTCGGAGACGTGCACCAGGCCTTCGATGCCGGGTTCGAGTTCCACGAATGCGCCGTAGTCGGCGATGTTCGTGATCTTGCCGAACAGGCGCGTGCCTTGGGGGTAGCGGCGGTTCACGCCCATCCATGGGTCGTCGCCCATTTGCTTCAGACCCAGCGAGACACGGTTCTTCTCGGTGTCGAACTTCAGGATCTTGGCCGTGATTTCCTGGCCAGCCGTCACCACTTCCGATGGGTGACGCACGCGGCGCCATGCCATGTCGGTGATGTGCAGCAGGCCGTCGATGCCGCCCAGGTCCACGAACGCACCGTATTCGGTGATGTTCTTGACCACGCCTTGAACGATGGAGCCTTCCTTGAGGGTTTCCATCAGCTTGGCGCGCTCTTCGCCCATGGAGGCTTCCACCACGGCGCGGCGGCTCAGCACCACGTTGTTGCGCTTGCGGTCGAGCTTGATGACCTTGAATTCCATGGTCTTGTTTTCGTACGGCGTCAGATCCTTGATCGGACGCGTATCGATCAGCGAACCGGGCAGGAATGCGCGGATGCCGTTGACCAGGACAGTCAGGCCGCCCTTGACCTTGCCGGACGTGGTGCCGGTGACGAATTCGCCGGATTCCAGGGCCTTTTCCAGGCTCATCCAGGAAGCCAGACGCTTGGCGGTGTCGCGCGACAGGATGGTGTCGCCGTAGCCGTTTTCGATGGAGCCAATGGCCACCGACACGAAGTCACCCACTTGGACTTCGACTTCGCCCTTGTCGTTCTTGAACTCTTCCAGCGGCACGTAGGCTTCGGACTTGAGGCCGGCGTTGACCACGACGAAGTTGTGCTCGACGCGCACGACTTCAGCGGTGATCACTTCGCCTGGGCGCATTTCCGTACGCTGCAGGGATTCTTCAAAAAGGGCGGCAAAAGATTCGGACATGTGTTTCCTTGCCACAAACAGGATTCCAGCAGCACCATTGCTACTGTTTTTATAGCTGCTTGCGGTGGTTTTTTGCGGTAGAACCGCGGGTTAGGTTAACGATCCACACAGCCTGTGCGCTGGCGCGCGAGAGGGGCTGCGTGGGCCTGTTGCAAGGCCTTTCGGCTTTGCCTGAGGGACCCGGATTTTAGCCAGGGCCCCGCGCCGTCAGCCCTGCGCAGAGGCTGCGAAGGGCTGACGCTCCTGCCACCAGGCCAACACCTGCTCGACGGCTTCATCAATCGTCAAGTTGGAGTTGTCCAGGACCAGAGCGTCCTGCGCGGGCTTGAGGGGTGCGACGCTGCGGGAACTGTCCCGGGCGTCGCGTGCCTCCAGATCCGCGCGAAGGTCTTCGATATTAGCTGAAAAACCCTTTGAAATCAACTGTTTATAACGGCGCTCGGCGCGGCAGGCGGCGCTGGCCGTCAGATACACCTTGAGCGGGGCGTCCGGGAAGATCACCGTGCCCATGTCGCGGCCGTCCGCCACCAGGCCCGGCAGGCGCCGGAAGCTGTGCTGCAGGTCCACCAGGGCCGCGCGCACGGCGGGCAGGGCGGAGACGCGGGAGGCGTTCATGCCGGCCTCTTCGGTGCGGATGGCTTCGGTCACGTCGTCGCTGCCCAGCCACACCCGGCCGCCCTCGAAGCGCACGGGCAGCGTCTGGGCCATGGCGGCAATGCGGGGCTCGTCCTCCGGCTGGATGGCCAGGCCGGCACGCAGGGCGGCCAGGGCCGTGATGCGGTACATCGCCCCCGAGTCCAGGAAGCGGTAGCCCAGGCGCTGCGCGACGGCAGCGGCCACCGTGCCCTTGCCCGAGGCGGTGGGACCGTCGATGCAGATCACCGGGATGTGGTCCGTGGCTGCCTGCGTGACCGAGAACAGGGCTTCGAAATAGTCCGGGAAGGTCTTGGCCACGCACTTGGGGTCTTCGATGCGCACGGGCAGGCTTGCCGGGTTGAAGGCGGCCAGTGAAAAGCACATGGCCACGCGGTGATCGTCATAGGTGTGGATGCTGGCGGCCTTCCACGCCTGCACCTGCGCCGGCGGCGTGACGCGGATGAAGTCCGCACCTTCTTCCACTGTGGCGCCGAGCTTGCGCAGCTCGGTGGCCATCGCCGCGATGCGGTCGGTTTCCTTCACGCGCCAGCTGGCGATGTTGCGCAGGGTGGTGGTGCCTTCGGCATACAGCGCCATCACGGCCAGCGTCATGGCGGCATCGGGGATGTGGTTGCAGTCCAGGTCGATGGCCGTGAGCGGCCACGCGCCGCGCTGGATCTCCAGCCAGTTGGGGCCGCCCGTGACCACCGCGCCCATGGCGCGCGCGGCTTCCACGAAGCGGATGTCACCCTGGATGGAATCCAGCCCCACGCCCTGGATCTTGATACCTTTTAGGCCATTGGCGCTTGCTGCGATTGCGCCAAGTGCTATGAAATAGCTAGCGGAAGAGGCGTCGGCCTCTACGTGGATGCTGCCCGGCGACTGGTAGCGGCTGCCGGCGGGGATGGTGAAACGCTGCCAGTCCCGGTGTTCGACCACGATGCCGAACCGCGCCAGCAGCTGCAGCGTGATGGCGATGTAGGGCCTGGAGATCAGTTCGCCCATGACCTCGATCACGATGGCCTGCGCGCCGGCGGCCAGCGGCAGCGCCATGAGCAGGGCGGTGAGGAACTGGCTCGACACATCGCCGCGCACGCGGATGGGCGCCGCCAGCGCCAGGGCAGGCACGCCGTTCGCATGGGCGATGCGCAGCGGCGGGTAGCCGTCATTGCCCAGGTAGTCGATCTGACAGCCCAGTTGGCGCAGCGCGTCCACCAGGTCGCCGATGGGGCGTTCGTGCATGCGCGGGACGCCGGACAGCTCGAATTCGCCACCCAGCAGTGCCAGCGCAGCCGTCAGGGGCCGCATGGCGGTGCCGGCATTGCCCATGAAGAGCTTGGCGGGCGATTGGGGCGCCCGTCCGCCCAGGCCCGTGATGTGCACGGTGCTGCCGTTTTCGTCGACGGTGCAGCCGATCTGGCGCAGCGCGTCGAGCATCACGCGGGTGTCGTCGGATGCCAGCAGGTCGTGCACGGTGGTGGTGCCGTTGCTGAGCGCCGCCAGCAGCAGCACCCGGTTGGAGATGCTCTTGGAACCGGGCAGGTGGACTTCGCCCGCCGCGGTTTGCAGGGGAGGCAGGTCGAGGAATGCGGTGCTGTACATCGGTGTATCTTGTCGGTTAGGCCAATGGCCTGTGCACCGGCGTGTCCTAGGCCAGTGCCACCGTGGAACTGGCGTTGCCAGGCCACGGGTGGCGTCCCCCTTGGGGGAAGGCGCCGCAGGCGACTCAGGGGGGTTATTTTCTCTTCGCGCCCATGCGCCAGTGCGCGCGGGTCTCGCTGGCCAGCGTCAGCATGTCTTCCAGCGCCTGGGCGTCACCTTTTTCCATGGCCTGCTCGATGGTGTGCAGCGCCTGCTGGAAGAGCTTGGACTGGGCGATCAGCTCTTCCCGGTTGGACAGCAGGATGTCGCGCCAGACCTTCGGATCGCTGGCCGCGATGCGGGTGAAGTCCCGGAACCCCGGGCCCGCCAGCGACAGGAATTCGTCGCCGGTCGACTGGCCCGTGATGCTGTTCATCATCGCAAAGGCCAGCACATGGGGCAGGTGGCTGACCGCGGCAAAGGCCGCGTCATGCGACTCGGGCGACATGCTGGTCACGCGGCAACCCAGCGCGGTCCAGATGTCGTCGGCCCTTTGCAGCTGTACGGTGAGCGTGCGCTCGATGGGCGTGAGGATGACCTGGCGGCCACTGTAGAGGTCGGCCTCGGCGTGTTCCACGCCCGACACTTCGCGCCCCGTGATCGGGTGCGCCGGCACGAACGAGCCCACCTGGTCGCGCAGGGCGCGGCGTGCGGCCTGGACCACATCGGCCTTGGTCGAGCCCACGTCCATGATCAGCATCTGGGGCGTGACGAGGTGTTTGATGGCCTTGAGCGTGGCCTCGGTGGCGGCCACGGGCACGGCCAGCAGCACGATGTCGGCGCCGGCCACCGCGAGCAGCGCCGAGGGCGCCTCCACATCGATCACGCCCAGCTGGCGTGCGCGGTCGGTGGTGGAGGGCGACTTGCTGTAGCCCACCACGCGCTTGACGAGGCCGGCCTTCTTCATGGCCAGGGCGAACGAGCCGCCCATGAGTCCGCAGCCGATCAGTCCCAATTGTTCGAACATGGCGGTGGCTCCTCAGGACGACACGGGGTAAGTGCCCAGGACCTTGTAGAACGCGCACAGGCTGCGCAGTTCTTCCAGGGCCCGTGCCACATGGGGCTGGGCGGGATGGCCGTCGAGGTCGATGTAGAAGTAGTACTCCCACTGGCCGGTGCGGGCAGGGCGGGACTCGAAGCGCGTCATGGACACGCCATGGGTCTTGAGCGGCACCAGCAGGTCGTGCACCGCGCCGGGCTGGTTGGGCACCGAGACCACCAGGCTGGTGCAGTCCTTGCCCGAGGGCGGTGGCGTCTGCAGGGTGTGCGGCAGGCAGATGATGGCAAAGCGCGTGCGGTTGTAGGCGTCGTCCTGGATGGCGTGGGCCACGATGTGCAGCCCGAACTGCTGGGCCGCGCGTTCGCTCGACAGGCCGGCCCAGGCCGGGTTGGTGGTGGCCAGTCGGGCGCCCTCGGCATTGCTCGACACGGGGCGGCGCTCGGCATGGGGCAGGTGCTTGGTCAGCCAGGCCTGGCATTGGGCCAGCGCCTGCGGATGCGCCAGCACCACCTCGATGCCATCGAGCGAGTTCGTGGTGCGCAGCAGGTTGTGGCGCACCAGCAGGCTCACTTCGCCCACCACATGGGTGGGGGTGTGCAGGAACAGGTCGAGCGAGCGGGTCACCACGCCTTCGGTGGAGTTCTCCACGCCCACCACGCCGTACTGGGCGCTGCCGGCGGCCGTGGCGTGGAACACCTCGTCGAAGTTGGCGCAGTACATCAGGTCGGCCGCGCCGCCGAAGAATTCAATGGCCGCCTGCTCGCAGAACGTGCCTTCGGGGCCCAGCACGGCCACGCGCTGGGGCGATTCGAGCGCCAGGCATGCGGACATGATCTCGCGCCAGATGGCGGCCACGTGCGGCCCCTTGAGCGGGCCGGGGTTGGCGGTCTGGATCTTCTCGATGACCTGGGCCACGCGGTCGGGGCGGAAGAAGGGTGTGCCTTCGCGTTTCTTGACTTCCCCCACCTGCTCGGCCACCAGCGCCCGCTGGTTCAGCAGCGTGAGCAGTTGCTGGTCGATGGAGTCGATCTGCACGCGCAGGCTGGCGAGGTCGGGTGAGGCTTGCGGAGTGTTCATGAATGGGGATGTCTGTGCGGGGCTGCTCGTCAACCGGTGTGCCACCGGCGTTCAGAAGGTGCAAAGGAATCCGGTGTGTCCGAGGGCGCTTTCGTGGGGCGTACGGGCATGCCGGGTTCGTTTTGCGCCTTCTCAGGCGTGTTTTTGTTCAAATTCTCGCATGTAGTCCACCAGCGCCTGCACGCCGGCCAATGGCATGGCGTTGTAGACGCTGGCGCGCATGCCGCCCACGGACTTGTGGCCCTTGAGTTGCAGCAGGCCGCGCTCCTTGGCCCCGGCCAGGAAGGCGTCGTTGCGGCTTTCGTCGCGCAGGAAGAACGGGATGTTCATGCGCGAGCGGCAGTTGGCGGCGACCTTGTTCACATACAACTGCGAGCTGTCGATGGCGCTGTAGAGCAGGTCGGCCTTGGCGATGTTGCGCTGCTCCATGGCGGCCACGCCGGTCAGGCTGCCTTCGGTCTGGCGCTTGAGCCACTGGAAGGTCAGGCCTGCGATGTAGATGCCCCAGGTCGGTGGCGTGTTGTACATCGACTGGTTGTCGGCCACGGTCTTGTAGTCGAAGGCGCTCGGGCAGGCGGGCAGGGCGTGGCCGAGCAGGTCTTCGCGCACCACGACCAGCGTGAGGCCGGCGGGTCCCAGGTTCTTCTGCGCGCCGCCGAATGCCAGGCCGACGCGCGACCAGTCCACCGGGCGCGAGGCAACGTGCGACGAGAAATCGATGACCAGCGGGGCATCGCTGCCCAGTGCCTTGAGGTCGGGCAACTGGTGGAATTCGATGCCATTGATGGTTTCGTTGCTGCAGAGGTGCAGGTAGCTGGCCCCCCGGCTGACCGTCCAGGTCGAAGGGTCAGGCAGGGTGGTGAACCCGGTGTCTTCGGCATTGGCGACGAGGTTGACTTCACTGGCGTACTTGCGCGCCTCCTTTTGCGACTTCTGGCTCCAGCTGCCAGTCACCACGAAATCGACCACGCCGGCGCGCGAGAGATTGAGCGGGACGATGGCGTTCTCGGCGAGGCCGCCGCCCTGCATGAACAGGATCTTGAAGTTCGCCGGCACGGCCAGCAGCCCGCGCAGGTCGGCTTCCGCCTGTTCGTAGATGGACAGGAACTCCTTGCCGCGATGGCTCATCTCCATCACGCCCATGCCGCTGCCGTGCCAGTCCAGCATTTCGGCGGCGGCCTGCTCCAGGACTTCGGTGGGTATGGCGGCCGGGCCGGCCGAGAAGTTGTAGGGGCGCATCATGTTTCTTGGTCAAAAAGGCTGCCAGCGCTTATGGGGTAAGCGCTGGCAGCTTCACTTTCAATAGCATTCCTGGAGGGGGCCCGCAGGCCCCGCATCCACCGGGAGGTCAGGCGTCGGGTGTTTCCGGGGTGTCGGGGGGCGTGGGGGCTGCGCTGTCCGGATTGCCTTCGCCGTCGGCCTCGGCATCTGCGACGTTGGCATCGTTTTCGACAATGCGCTGCAGGCCGCTGAGCTTGGACCCTTCGTCCAGAGCGATCAGCGTCACACCCTGCGTGGCGCGGCCCAGTTCCCGGATCTCGGAGACGCGGGTGCGCACCAGCACGCCCTTGTCGGTGATCAGCATGATCTCGTCGTCGGCATGCACCAGCGTGGCGGCCACGACCTTGCCGTTGCGCTCGCTCTGCTGGATGGCGATCATCCCCTTGGTGCCCCGGCCGTGGCGCGTGTATTCGGTGATGCTGGTGCGCTTGCCGTAGCCGTTTTCGGTGGCGGTGAGCACGCTTTGCGTTTCGTCTTCGGCCACCAGCATGGCGATCACGCTCTGGCCGTCTTCCAGCATCATGCCGCGCACGCCGCGGGCCTGGCGGCCCAGCGGGCGCACGTCGTTCTCGTCGAAGCGCACGGCCTTGCCGCCGTCGCTGAACAGCATCACGTCGTGCTGGCCGTCGGTAAGGGCGGCGCCGATCAGGTAGTCGCCGTCGTCCAGGTTCACGGCGATGATGCCGCCCTTGCGCGGGTTGCTGAATTCATCCAGCGCCGTTTTCTTCACGGTGCCCATGCTGGTGCCCATGAAGACATAGCGGTCCGCCGGGAAGGTGCGCATGTCGCCCGTGAGCGGCAGCACGACGTTGATCTTCTCTCCGTCCTGCAGGGGGAACATGTTGACGATGGGGCGGCCGCGCGAGCCGCGCGAGCCTGCCGGCACTTCCCAGACCTTGAGCCAGTACAGGCGGCCGCGGTTGGAGAAGCACAGGATGTAGTCGTGCGTGTTGGCGATGAAGAGCTGGTCGATCCAGTCGTCTTCCTTGGTCGCCGTGGCCTGCTTGCCGCGCCCGCCACGCTTCTGGGCGCGGTATTCGGACAGGGGCTGGCTCTTGATGTAGCCGGTGTGGCTGAGCGTGACCACCATGTCGGTGGGGGTGATCAGGTCCTCGGTGGAGAGGTCCTGCGCGCTGTATTCGACGATGCTGCGGCGTGCGCCCAGCTTGTGCTGGCCGAATTCCTGCTTGATGGAGGTGAGTTCGTCGCCGATGATGACCGATACGCGCTCGGGCTTGGCCAGGATGTCCAGCAGGTCTTCGATGACCGCCATGACTTCCTTGTACTCGGCCACGATCTTGTCCTGCTCCAGGCCGGTGAGGCGCTGCAGGCGCATCTGCAGGATTTCCTGGGCCTGCGTTTCCGACAGGCGGTACAGGCCGTCCTGGCCCATGCCGAATTCCTTCTCCAGGCCGTCCGGGCGGTAGTCGTCGGCGTTGATCACGCCGCCATCGGCGCGCGTGCGGGTGAGCATCTCGCGCACCAGCTTGCTGTCCCAGGGGCGGGCCATCAGCTCGGCCTTGGCCACGGGCGGCGTGGGCGCGTTGCGGATGATGGCGATGAAGTCGTCGATGTTGGCCAGGGCCACGGCCAGGCCTTCGAGCACGTGGCCGCGGTCGCGCGCCTTGCGCAGCTCGAACACCGTGCGGCGGGTGACCACCTCGCGGCGGTGCTGCAGAAAGACGCTGATCAGGTCGCGCAGGTTGCACAGGCGGGGCTGGCCGTCGATCAGCGCCACCATGTTCATGCCGAAGGTGTCCTGCAGCTGCGTCTGCTTGTACAGGTTGTTGAGCACCACCTCGGGCACTTCGCCGCGCTTGAGCTCGATCACCAGGCGCATGCCCGACTTGTCGGATTCGTCCTGGATGTGGCTGATGCCCTCGATCTTCTTCTCGTGCACCAGCTCGGCCATGCGTTCCTGCAGCGTCTTCTTGTTGACCTGGTAGGGCAGCTCGTCCACGATGATCGCCTGGCGCTGCCCGCGATCGATGTCTTCGAAGTGGCATTTGGCGCGCATGATCACGCGCCCGCGCCCTGTGCGGTAGCCGTCCTTCACGCCATTGATGCCGTAGATGATGCCGGCGGTGGGGAAGTCGGGCGCCGGAATGATCTCCATCAACTCGTCGATGGACACGTCCGGGTTGCGCAGCATGTGCAGGCAGGCATCCACCACCTCGTTGAGGTTGTGGGGCGGAATATTCGTGGCCATGCCCACGGCAATACCGGCCGAGCCATTGACCAGCAGATTGGGGAGTTTGCTGGGCAATACCAGCGGCTCCTTTTCGCTGCCGTCGTAATTGGGCCCGAAATCGACGGTTTCCTTGTCGATGTCGCCCAGCATTTCATGGGCGATCTTGGCCAGCCGGATTTCGGTATACCGCATTGCCGCAGCGTTATCGCCGTCCACGGACCCGAAATTGCCCTGGCCATCCACCAGCATGTGGCGCAGCGAAAAATCCTGCGCCATCCGCACGATGGTGTCGTAAACGGCGGAATCACCATGCGGGTGGTATTTGCCGATCACGTCTCCCACGATACGGGCCGACTTTTTATAAGGCCGGTTCCAGTCGTTGTTGAGCTCGTGCATCGCAAAAAGTACGCGGCGGTGTACAGGCTTCAGCCCATCGCGCGCATCGGGCAGGGCCCGGCCCACGATCACGCTCATCGCGTAATCGAGGTAACTGCGCCGCATCTCTTCTTCGAGGCTGATCGGCAGGGTTTCTTTGGCAAACTGGGTCATTGGGGACGGCGGTGGCGGCGAAGGAGAACCATTTTAGAGGTAAGACCGTGTAGCGACCACGCAACATATCGAAGCAATTCCGGTTTTGTCCTACGGGCCCTGGGTAGCCTCCACCGCTTTTGCCCTGTTACGTATGGCACAATCGTTTGAACGCTTCGGGTGGTGGTCACCCCAAGCGTCCTGATTCGCAGCGCGGCTGCGGCTTTTTCCCCAAGAGGAGAACCATGAAGAAACTGAACAAAGTGGCGATGTTGTTTGCCTCTGCAGCGCTCGCAACCGCCGCTGGCGCACAAACCGTTGACAACTGGAGAGATGCTTCTGGCCAACTGGTCTGGAAGAACGGCACCAACGAATACTGCTGGCGCAATGCCAACTGGACGCCTGCCACTGCTGCTCCTGGCTGCGATGGCGCGATCGTCGCCCCCGCTCCAGCTGCCGCTGCTGCTCCAGCCGCCGCCCCAGCACCCGCTGCCGCTCCAGCTCCCGCACCAGCTCCAGCACCTGCTGTCGCTACCAAGGTGACCTATGCCGCTGACGCATTCTTCGACTTCGACAAGTCGGTGCTGAAGCCAGAAGGCAAGGCCAAGCTGGATGATCTGGTTTCCAAGGTCAAGGACATCAACCTGGAAGTGATCATTGCCGTGGGTCACACCGACTCCGTGGGCTCTGATGCATACAACCAGAAGCTGTCGGTTCGCCGTTCCGAAGCCGTGAAGGCTTATCTGGTGTCCAAGGGCATCGAAAAGAACCGCGTCTACACCGAAGGCAAGGGCGAAAAGCAACCCGTCGCCGACAACAAGACCGCCGAAGGCCGTGCGAAGAACCGTCGCGTGGAAATCGAAGTGGTCGGTACCCGCGCTTCCAAGTAATCCTCGGATTGCTTCACAAAAAAGCCCCGGCAACGGGGCTTTTTTGCGTCTGGGGGTTTTATCCTCCATTTTCCTTCCTTTATGGACAATCTCTGGCATGAGTGAAACCGTCAATGCAGATCCGGCCGAACTGGCCAAGTTTTCCGAATTGGCCCATCGCTGGTGGGACCCTGAAAGTGAATTCCGTCCCTTGCACCAGATCAATCCCTTGCGGCTTGACTGGATCCTGGGGCAGTGCGACCTGTCGGGCAAGCGCGTTCTGGATGTCGGCTGTGGCGGCGGCATCCTGGCCGACTCCATGGCCCGCAAGGGCGCAGAGGTGACGGGCATCGATCTGGCCTCCAAGGCCCTGCGCGTGGCGCAATTGCATGCGCTGGAAGCTCAGACCACCAATATCCAGTACCGGGAAATCAGCGTGGAAGCCTTGGCCAAGGAGCAACCTGCCAGCTTCGATGTCGTCACATGCATGGAAATGCTCGAGCACGTACCTGATCCAGGATCGGTGGTGAGGGCATGCTCAGAGCTCGTGAAACCGGGAGGCTGGGTGTTTTTCTCCACCATCCACCGCAATGCCAAGGCTTTCATGCTGGCCATCGTAGGGGCTGAATATGTGCTGAACATGCTGCCACGGGGAACGCATGAGTACGCCAAGATGATTCGACCCAGCGAACTGGCCGCAAGTTGCCGAGGCGCGGGCCTGCATGTACAAAATACCCGGGGCCTGGAATACAACCCCCTCACGCGGCGCTATTGGCTGAGTGCGGACACCAGCGTGAACTATCTTGTGGCCACGCGGCGCACTGCCTGAGGGCACACCCATGTTTCACAATATTCGTGCGGTGTTGTTTGATTTGGACGGAACGCTGATCGACAGTGCCCCGGACTTGGGCGCCGCTGCCGACAAGATGCGCACGGACCGCGGATTGCCGTCGCTGCCGCTGGAGCGCTACCGCCCCATGGCGGGTGCCGGCGCGCGCGGCATGCTGGGCGAAGCCTTCGGTATGGCCCCCGACCATCCTGATTTCATGACCATGCGCGAGGAGTTCTTTGTGAACTATGAGTCGCGCATGACGGAGCGCACCAGCATCTTTGACGGCGTTCCAGAACTCGTATCCCAGATACTGCAACGCAACATGGCATGGGGCGTGGTTACCAACAAGGCAGCCCGCTTCACGGACCCGCTGACCCGCTCCATTCCCCTGTTCGTCACTGCGCGGGCGGTCGTCAGCGGGGACACCACTCCCCATGCGAAGCCGCATCCTGCTCCTTTGCTTGAGGCGGCAGCGCGCCTGAAAGTGGAGCCCGGGCAGTGCATCTATGTTGGCGATGACGAGCGCGACATCGTGGCAGGCTTGGCCGCAGGAATGGGGACCGTGGCCGCAACCTATGGCTACCTGGGTGCAAAAACCAATCCGATGGAGTGGGGCGCCCATGCCGCAATTAAATCTCCCTTCGAGCTCTTGCAATTGCTGGGGAACGCCTAAAATAGAAGCTCTGGGGCTGTCCTGGTTTCGACGTGGGTTCGGAATCGGTGTGGTGCATGTCGAGCTTGAGTCACGCTCGTAAATCTCGATTTAAAAAACTAACTGCAAACGACGAACGTTTCGCACTCGCTGCTTAATTGCCAGTGAGCCTTGCAACAGTTGGCCGATGGGCTGGGCAAGGGGGTTCTGAGCAATCAGCGCCTCCCGGCTGCAAGGATAATTACATGGGCTGGTCCTGATCCGGGTACCTTGGATTGGGGCGAGAAAATAGGGTGCTGGCGGCCTGTGTAGCGTGCGACTGCGCGACGCAGGCAGCGAGATTCAAATCAGACCGCTAAACATGTAGATCTGCCCGATGAAGGCTTGCGGACGCGGGTTCAATTCCCGCCAGCTCCACCATTACGACGTCCAAGGGCGTTCACCAACATCCGGTGAACGCCCTTTTTCTTTGGTAAATCAATGGGTTACGGTGCGGAGACGTCCGGAGGAGTCTCCTGGCAGCCAGGCTGAGGCGGGGGAACAGACGGGGGAACAAAATCCGAAAAGGGTAGACTGGCGGCGTTTGTTCCCCCGTTTCAGAGGGGAAATCCGAGCTAAACCGCTGGAGGTGTTCCCCCATGTTGACCGACGCACAGTGCCGCAACGCCGTCTGTTCCCCCTCATCGAAGCGGGAGCGTTTGTCGGACTCGGGAGGCTTGTACCTGGAAGTCGCTCCCGGGGGATCGAGGCGCTGGTTCTGGAAGTATCGGCATGAGGGCAAGGAAGGGCGCATGGCTCTGGGCAGCTATCCCTCGGTCAGCCTGACGGCAGCTCGCAAGGCTCGTGATGCCGCCAGGCTGCAGAAATCGACAGGGATAAATCCTGTGCATGCCAGAAAGGTGGAAAGGCTGAAGGCTTCTGCCAGTGCAGGGGATACCTTCAAAGCTGTCGCTCTGGAGTGGTACGACAAACAGAAGCCTCTATGGAGTGATTCTCACGCTGAGCGCTCGCTGCGCCAGTTCGAACGTGATCTCTTTCCGTGGCTAGGGGGGCGTCGCCTAGCTGAGATTGAGCCGGTGGAACTGCTGGCAACCCTGCGCAAGGTGGAAGAGCGCGGGGCTGTAGAGACGGCCGATCGTGGATTGATGTTGGCTCGCCAAGTCTGGCGTTATGGCGTCGCGACAGGCAGGGTAGGGCGGGACATCACGGGAGACCTCAAAGGCGCGTTGTCTCCGTATCGTGGCAAGCATTTTGCCGCGATCACCGAGCCGGGCAAGCTGGCTGAGCTGTTGCGGGCCATCCAAGTCTACAAGGGTGGGCCTATTGTGCGGGCTGCATTGCATTTGGCGCCCTTGCTGTTCCAAAGACCCGGTGAATTGCGCGGTGCGGCTTGGGCCGAAGTGGACCTGGATGCTGCCCTCTGGACGATTCCGGCTGCACGGATGAAGCGGGGCAAAGACGGGAAGGAAAATGGGGATCCACATCTGGTGCCTCTTTCAACCCAGGCTGTGAAAGTGTTGCGGGAGCTGTATCCGTTGACGGGCCACAGCGCCTTGGTGTTTCCCGGGGAGCGCAACCACAGTCGGCCTATTTCAGAGAACTCAGTGCGAACCGCGCTCATCACGATGGGCTATACGCCGGAGATCCAAACATGGCATGGATTTCGCGCCACGGCGCGAACAATGCTGGCGGAGCGATTGGATGCCGACCCGCTGGTGATTGAGGCGCAACTGGCTCACGCCGTGAAGGACGCCAATGGGCGCGCTTACAACAGGACCCAGTATCTGGCTCATCGAACGAAGATGATGCAACGGTGGGCAGACTATCTGGACAGGCTGAGAGAAGGCAAAGCAGCAGCAGGCAAGATGACTTCCAAAACTCTTGGCAATGCAAATACCTGATCTGCCGTTTTGCTGGGCTTGGTCACTGCGGTGGTTTGCCATGAATCGATGGCAGTTTCTCTCCAACTGATGTTGAGACCCTGTCGGCAAAGCGTGTGAGCTTGGCGGTGTGAACGGCCGTTCTGCAGCGGTTGCAGTCATCCAGCGATCTTTGGCGAATGCGTACCATCGGCCAGATGCTGACGCCAGCGAAGGTCAGGTTCTTAGTAGGCACCCTGTATGCATGCTGCCAATCTGTATAGAGCGTTCAGCTCACTTACGCTACCTCTCTGTCCGTTTCATAGGAGTCGACTCGAGCGCGTCCTGCGGCAGTGAGCGAGTACATGGTTTGGTCACCGTCGCCAGTAGAGCGCACCAGTCCGCACTGGATGCAAAGTAGCAGGGTGTGTCGCAGCTTGTCTGTTGAAAAGTTCGGCTCAAAGGGCGCTGCATGTGGACCACACATCTCGAGTCCGCTTTCGCCAGTCGTGAACGCGAATCGCAGCTTGCCGTTCGGCCCCTCCGACCGACCTGTCACCACCTCGAAGTACCTGGCGAATGTCCAATCGACAACGAGATGAGCGATCCACTTACTGACGGGGTCGGATCGCAGTCGTTGTTGGCTTCTTGCCATCGATAGCAGGGAGCCGCGTTCCGCGGATAGTTCGTTCAATAGGTCACGATGCTTATCAGACCGTGTCAGATTCAGTGTTTCCATCGCCACGAAGGTTAGTGCCGTGACGGCTTCGGCGACAGCACGGCAGCCACCTTCGGTCCACTGGAGAGAGTTGGCGCTGCCTACGACCCTGAGGTATTCCAACACGTCAGCCGGCGTGCCCGGAACGCGCGAAGCTGCTTCGTAGAACGTTCCTTTGTTGCCTTGAAAGCCTCTGAGATACGTCTCCAGGTCTGCAGACAAAGTGATGCCGTGCTTGTCATATTCCTTCTCCGCGGAATCGCACATCGCCTTTACGCACTCGTCGATGCCCGCTCCCGTGAGTTGATTCCTCTCGATCCACATCAGCACAGCTCCGAAAAGCGTTTCGGCAGCTAGTCTTTGCAGCTGATGCAGCTGTAGGATCGCCCAGACCGATTGCATTTCCTCGAGTCCAGGCTTGATCACTAGTGCCCCAGACGGGGAAATGCCTCGCGCCATGGTTCCGCGAATCTCGCTTTCCGTTGCGCTATTGGAGCGGGACGCAGCAACCGACGCCAGCGTGAGGTGAATTCCTGACCATCTGTTCTTGGCTTGGGCGCCAGCGAGGCTCGCCTGCTTTCTTGGAAAGAAGGCAGCTAGGAAGGCGTCCTTCTCAGCCTTTCGAGGAGATTGAAGGTCCAACGCGCCTCGTATCCGCTCAATTTGACTCCGACGGGCCTCCAGGACGTTCACGTCGCGGAGCCAGCCCAGTTGCGCATCCGTCGGAAGACTCTCCTCAAACGCTGCGGCCAGAGCCTCTCCTGCCGGCGTGCAGAGCCTTTCTCGATTTAGAAACCCAAGCCCATTGGTGATGCTCGGTCCGTAGGCAGCATTCGCCAAGAGGTTCGCGGAACTGTCCCAGTTCTCGAACCGGAGCGGGACGAGCTCGTTGGTCGCTGGGAAGTCACGACTTGCACCGGCAACCTGAAGGCCGCTCACTTGGCCTTCGTTGGCCCACAGAAAGATGATCTGCATCTTCTCCAGTGCGCGGCTCTGTCGCTCGTTCGCTTCGGCTTCCGATACAGGCGGATCGCTCTTTAACGACGCGCCGACCGTGCGAGCCATCCAGCAAAGCGAGGAGTACACGCGTAGGTGACGGACCACGTTGTTGTAGCCGGGGTAGATTGTGTTGTAGAGCCGCTCCGTGCCAGCTGCAAAGCCGAGGGGATCCCCAAGGCGCTTGTCGAGTTCGACCAAGTCTGGATATCCAGCGGTACCAAATTCAGTCATTTCAAAAGCTCGCCGAGTGATTTTCTGAAGATAACCGCATCGTCCGGATAAAGAATGACATGCGTGTTCAATGAGCTCGGATTGCCGGGATGCCGCAGCACGCGACGAAACCGGAGTTGCTCCCGTTCATCGTCATTGAGATTCTGACCACAGATTGGGCAGCCACCCTCGCGCACGCCACGGTTGGAGATGACTTCCACTGCCTTCGATAACTTCGAATTTCTGCTGATGGCTGACAGCAAGGGAAATGTGGGGTGAGCCTTCTTTGGCGTGGCATCGACTCTGATCGCGTCGGCGACCTCGGCCAGTAGCTCGACATCGAGCCTGACCGAGCTTGCCAATTGCGGTGCGCACAGACCGACGAGCGCTCGAACCTCGGGCTCGAGTCTTGAAAACATCTCATCGGATAGTCCGGTCTCCGCCAGCCGCAAAACTTCCTCGGGCGGCAGTTGGCGCCCGGCCATTCTGTCCAGGAGGGTGCGAAGGGTTGCGAGCTTCGCAAACCTCGCTGCGGCGCCCGGAAGCGCGGGACAGTACGCAGCCAGGCAGCACAGGCACGTAACGACTGGGAGGAGGGACTCGCGCGCATCCTCGTCCCACGGGTATCGAGAGAGTGCCTCCAACCAGAGAACAGGCGATCGCTGGTAGTCCCAGTCAGCGAAGGGAGGCGGGCCGCCTGCGGTACTCCAAACCAGCCAGCGGTGCTGCAGCTTTTCCAGTTCGTGAGCCGATGCTACGAGCGCAAGCGTCTCGGGACCGTCCATTTCGGAGCGCTGCTCATTGAATGCACGCTGAATTTCGAAAGAGGCGCGAGAAACCATATCTGCAAGCCCGGCGACGTGCGAGCGCTCTGTAGGCGGTCTTTTCTTCTTCGCCTTCTTCTCTTCTGCCTCGCTCGATGATTCACTGTCGTCGGTCCCGCCGATGACGATCTTCTTGCGCGTCCCATCGTCCCCTTTGGAGCCCTCGTCAGAGTCGTCCTCTATCGTCTTCGGGAACAGGAGGCGGAATACCGCCGAGAATAGATCTGTTCTTCCTCCGCCCTTGGCAGGCTGGTGATCGCGATTTCCCGAGCGCAACCATGCGTCATAGGAAAACGGCTTGTCGATCTCTGGCGCTTCGGGCTTGTTCGCGCCTCCTGGCGAAGTGTGGACGGCTGGCTTGCGTGCAGATTTCGCTTGGCTCGCTTGCCACAGTAGGCCTTCGATGTAGCTGAAATCCTGAAGCGTCGCGACTCCTTGCATGGCACGTTCGAGCGGCTTGCTGCGGCGCACGCCCCGTGCCATCGCATAAAGCGCTCGCTCATCGTTGACCCAAGCTTCTGCGGTCAGGTCGTCCGCCCTGATTTCCAGCGTGAGCGCGAGATGGTCCATCGGCACCGCCTCAGAAAGCTGGATTCGGAAGATGCCCTCAGCTGATACGGCGACGGCTCCATACGCTCGCAGCATCTCCGCTTCCATCAGGTTCCAACTGATGTTCGCCGGCAAATTGGAGGCGCCAGAACTGGACAACGCGCCAGTCACCCATATACCGTCCTCAAGACTTGCCTCCAGGAACAGGAGGTCCCCTTCCATATCGGGCATGTCGGCGGCCTCAAATGATTCAGGGTCGGCGGCTTTCCATTTAAACGGTGAAGTGGCTCCCCAACGGGCGATCGCCACCTCGACGTTCCTTGTGCTCTCCAGGCTGCGAGCGGTCGCGTTGACCGAGCCCGTCATCACAAGAGTCTGTTCCGCTCCCTGAAGCTCGAACACTTTTGCATGAAGGCGGCCTTCAGTCCCACGGGACTGTTCGGGCTTGGGGACGACAAAGCCACACCGACCATGCAACGGGGCGTACCATGCCTTTTCAAAGCGCGCAGTACCGTCATGCCCGATAAGAATCTTCTCAGCACAAACTTCTTTGGCGAGTCGTCGTACCGGGCCGCCACCATCGCTATGGAACGGGGACAGTACGGTGAGCTGTTTGGCGACCGACTCTCTTTCGCGAAATTGTTTGGTGAGTTGCGAGGACACAGGCTCGACCATAGAGTGGAGCAGTCGGGTACCGGAAATATTCGTGAGGACACCTGGCTTGATGATTGAGGAAATCCGCGATGCCGTCTTATTCAGGATTGTGGACGCGCGCTTTGAGGAGGCCTCAGTCTTCGTAGCAAGGATCGTGAGGAAGGACGCGAGCTCGTTGAGCACGCCGGGCGCTTCGGAGCACCGCGTGATATCCCATGATTCAAGCTGTTGGCAGAGGCCTGATACGGTGAGATTGCCACTGCCGACGCAGAGATACTGATCGTCGTCGGTCTCCAGAAAGACAATCTTGGGGTGAAAGAACCCGCCACCCGGCGCTTGAACCGATGCGAGGGCATAGCGAATGCCGGCGTCTCTCGAGAACGCACCAGTTGTCGATCCCGTAAGTTGCCGTGCATCCACGAGCACTGACACTTCGCATCCATCTCCTCTGCTCACGGCGGGGAGCACTGCGGCGTCGAAAAACGGAAGGTTGAAGGTGAAGGTAGTGAAGAGAGCCCTCTTGGGACGAACGTCCTTGAGTAGTGCAATGAGGTGTCTGGGCATAGTCCTCTTGGGGATTCAAAGAATGGTCATCGCTCGCGCGCCACCGTCAAGAGACGCAAGGACATGCCGCTCCGCTTGGCCTGTAAAAGAACGTCTATTGAGAATTCTGACACTGGTACGCAATGCTGCTGGAAGCCTTCGACGCCTCGGCGACTTTATCCGACCGACTGCTTTGGGGCGACGAGTTTCCGGCAGCGAATGCCGCTGATGGGTCGTAAGCTGCTGTTTGCGCGGCAAGACTGAAGGCCCGCTCCCAGCCTCAAACAGACCGCGTTGAAGGTTAGCTCCGCGGTCATGCCATCCTCAGCAAACTCCCTTAGTTTCACAAACAGTCCACGCACACCTTGGTTTTCAGAACATGGTCGTCGCGTGGACTGAGTAGTGCGCTACTCCGCCCTTTCATCAATCTCGCGGATCAACGCCCTTGCCTCATCTCCCTCGGGAATTGGCCGCCCACTATCTCTCCACTCGATTGCCGACTTGAATCCCTGCTCTTGCGCATGGCGGCGGAACCATAATCCCTCCGGGTTGTGCCGGGTGATCCCATCGAACACCGTGGCCATCATCTGGGTCTGCTCGATGCCCGTGTTCAGCATGACCTGGTTCACCACCATCTTGTGCATCGCCAAATGCGAGCGCGGCACGCCTGCAATCCGGTTGACCAATTTCGCAACAGTTTCCTCAAGCTCTGATGCGGGTACGGCCATGGTGGCAAGCCCCCATTCCGCAGCCTTCTTGCCATCGATGAGATCCCCGGTGAACATCATCTGTTTGGCCCGCATGGGCCCCAGGCGAAAGGTCCACATCGCCGTGGTGGGGCAGCCCCAAACGCGTGTTGGCATGTAGCCGATGCGGGCGTCTTCCGCCATCACCAGCAGATCGCAGCACAGGGCAATGTCGCTTCCTCCTGCAGCCGCTGCGCCATGGACCTTGGCAATGGTGGGCTTGGCGCTTTTCCAGAGCGTCATGAAATCCTCTGTGTTTCGCTTCATATAGGCGTAGTCCACCATGGGATCCCAGGGGTACTTCTCCTGCTGACAAGGGTGTTCGATGTGCTGCTCCGCGTATCCCGCGAGGTCGTAGCCTCCACAAAAGCCTTTGCCGGCCCCCTCGACCACGATCACATGGACCTCGTCGTCGGCATTGGCCCATTCCACAGCCGCCCGGATCTCCCGTGGCATCTCGTCGCTGATGGCATTGAGCCGTTCAGGCCGGTTAAGAAGCAGGCGAGCGATGCGTGCGTTCTGTGGGTCTTTCTCGATTCGCAGAGTGCTGAAAGTGGGCATGGGTCTGTCCTTGATTAAGGGAAAACGTTGATCGATTGAAAACAGTCAGTGTTGACTGTAAGGCGTGATCCGCATACAGTCAACACTGACTGTTTAATTGATCGCACTTATGCAATCCATCATCAAATCCAAAACCTCAAAAGGCGATGCCACACCAGAGCGGTCCACACGTGACCGCATCCTGGATGCCGCTGTCCAGTCACTGATCGAGCAGGGAGCCGCCCGCACCACTACCCTTGAGGTGCAAAAGAAAGCCGGGGTGAGCCGTGGAGCCTTGCTCCATCACTTCCCTACCCATGCGGAGCTGTTGTCCGCCACGGTGGATGATCTGGTTCGTCGCAACGAGCAAAGCGTGTTCGAGTTGCAAGAAAAGCTCCACAACGCCCCCGACGCTGTGGAACGCGCCATCCGGTCCCTGGCACTGATGATGGGCCAGCCACCGTTCATGGCGGAACTGGAGTTGTGGGCGTTGGCCCGCACCGATGAAGGCCTGAGGGAGGCCCTGGTGAAGGTCGAGCGAGATGCACGCAAAGAAAGCGAGCGCGTTTTGCGCGCGCTGTTTGCCCCAGTCGCTGACCGGCCTGGTCACGACGCCGTGATTGCGATGACCACTGACTTTCTGCGTGGATTCGTTCTGTCTGGCGTTTTGCGCAGGAACCCTGTACGCCGTCAGCAAATGATCTCCAACTGGGTGCGGGCCACCCAGATTCTCCTTGAACACTGGAAGTAAAAACAATGCCGAGACTGCCTGACCCCTCCGTTTCCTCCTGGCCGGCCGACACATCCCGGCCAGTCCTCAACCTGACTGCCGGTGATGCGCTGCGCCAGGCGGCGTTACGCCACCCTGATCGCTACGCACTGGTCGAGGTGGTGCCAGAGGGCCTCCCATCGCTGACCGGGGCGGATCGCACAGACAGGCGATGGACCTATGCTGAACTGCTCGCAGATTCCGAGCGATGCGCTCACTGGCTGCTTGGTCGCTTTGAACCTGGAGACCACATTTGCGTATGGGCCCCCAACGTACCAGAGTGGGTCATCCTGCAATACGGTGCTGCCTTGGCAGGGCTGGTTCTGGTCACCGCGAATCCCGCCCTGCGGGCCGAGGAGTTGCGCTATGTGCTCAAGCAGTCACGATCGGTGGCGCTGATCCATGTGGACGCTTTCCGCGGCACGGACATGGCAGCCGTTGCGGCGCAGGTGGCCGGAGAAGTGAAAGAGGTGTTCAGCCTCAGCCGCTGGGGTGAGGTTCGCGGTGGGCATCAAACCGGTGAGCTTCCCAAAGTGGATCCGCGGGCTCCCGCGCAACTGCAGTACACGTCCGGTACGACTGGGCAGCCCAAAGGCGCACTATTGCACCACATGGGGCTGCTGACGAATGCCAGCTATGTCACCGCACGGTTAGAACTGGGCGATGGCGTGCTGATCAGCCCCATGCCCTTGTTCCACACGGCGGGTTCGGTAATGAGCGTGCTGGGCAGCATGGTCAGTGGCGCCACACTGGTCTTGCCGCAGTTCTTCGATACCGAGGCGGTGCTGGCGGCCATCGAGCGCGAAAAGGCCACCGTCCTGTACGGCGTGCCCACCATGCTCATTGCTCTGCTGGAGCATCCCAAACGGGATCAATACGATCTGTCGAGCTTGCGCTTTGCGAATTCCGGTGGTGCTCCAGTACCTCCAGAATTGCTGCGGCGTGTGCGGGCGGGTCTTGGCTGCGATCTGCTGTCGGTCTATGGACAGACCGAGGCCAGCCCCATCATTTGCCAGACCGCCCCGCAGGATGCCCCCGACGACAAGGCTCAAACAGCTGGGCGCCCCCTTTGGAACGTTGAGGTGAGGATCGCAGACCCAGTAAGCAGCTCTGCTGTGCCGGTTGGCGTAGGTGGCGAAGTCCAAGCCAAGGGTTACCAGACGATGCTCGGCTACTACAACATGCCTGAGGCCACAGCCCAGGCATTCACCCAGGACGGTTGGTTGCGTACCGGGGATCTCGGGGTGATGGATGAACGGGGATACGTGCGCATCACTGGGCGACTCAAGGACATGATCATTCGTGGTGGCGAGAACATCTATCCTGTAGAGGTGGAGGCCCGGCTTCTGGAACACCCCGAAGTGGTTGACGCGGCGGTGTTCGGGTTGGCCGATTCGCATTGGGGCGAGGTGGTCTGTGCCGCATTGCGGTTCCGCACTCCGGAGAACGTACCTACCGCGACGGAGCTGCGCGACTTTTGCAGACAAACGCTCGCACCACAGAAGGCACCTTCGCGCTATTTTGCAAGTACGGCGTTTCCGCTTACTGGGTCTGGGAAAGTGCAGAAGTTCCGGCTGATCCAGGAGGCGCGTGAAGGGGCGATAGCGCCTCTTCAGTAGAGATTCAGGTCGGGAAGGGCGCCCTGGAGAAGAACGGCGAGGGGGTGGCCTGTTTGCAGCGGTAGGAGTCCGTCGTTGCGGCTGGCCGAACTAACGCTAACCGCTACAAAGCGGCCGATGGACTTTCCGACCCCGAGACGCACGAGGGTCAGCTTCACAAGGTTTAGCGGCCAAAGAACTTATGCACGGCAGTCAGCGCCGCACCGCTGACTGCTTCTGAGCAGCGCTAACTCGCGCTTTCGACCCATCGGCGACCTTCGCTTCCCCAAAATTGATCGCTGAAATGCAGTCGAAGCGCTAGAACGGCGCTCATTTGGTCGCGCCCTCGCCTGCGCAGCGTCGCCAGTCACCTCGACTAGGAGTGCCATAGCAACTTCCACCTAGTCGACCACGGTAGCGAGCTATGCAGGCAAAAGTGCTCGAAAAGCCGGGGCTATTCGGCTGCTTGTAGCAGCAGGTGACCAGGTCAGACTCTCCCGTCCCGGCTATCCGGTAGGCTATCCACATGCTCATCGATCTACATCGCTCCTTCTCAGAGTATGCAAGCGAGTCAGCCGAAGTCCAAGACGAAGACTGGGGAGCCTTCCTTCGCATGCGCAACGGTGGGCACGCGTGGAGCGACCTGCACGAGAAGCCGCTCGTTATCGTTCTCGGCGAGGCCGGTATCGGCAAGACCGTCGAGTTCAAGCACGAAGTGGCGCGTCTCACAGCAGGGGGGAAGGCAGCGTTCTTCCTGCCCCTGAATCAGCTGCAAGATTCGGACTCTTGGACGCTTGCCCTGACCGGGCGTGACGACGATTACGCAGCTTGGGCTGCGTCCACAGCGATAGGCTATTTCTTCCTTGACGCCGTTGACGAGGCCCGACTGAGGTCCCATGCGGACTTCGAACGCGCGCTGACGGTGGTTCAACGAGCCCTAGGCCCTCACCTTTGGCGGGTCCGCGTCGCCATATCGTCTCGGATTACGGATTGGTCAGCAGTTAGCGTACGAGCTGCGGTCGAGGCCCGCCTGGCAAGGCCCATCCAGCGTGCACTCGGCGCCAAGGTGGCTTCCGAAAGGCCACTCTCATTGGATGAGACTTCACCCGTTTCGCTTCTCACGGATGGAGACTCCGCAAAAGTCGAAGCCTTTGTAGTAACGCTAGACCCCCTGTCAAACACCGAGGCACGGCGCTGCGCCGAGGCCTTCGCGCTCCAGGACGTGGAGCTGTTCTGGTCGGCGGTCGCCGATGGTGACTACGGGTTCATGGCAACTCGTCCCCTAGACCTTCAGTGGATGGTTGGCCTTTGGAATCAGCAAAAGACTTTTGGCTCCTACCGCGACCTCATCGAGGTCAATGTTACAAACCGCCTTCGGGAATTCAACGACAGCTACGAAGCTGCAGGCGAGGTCTTGTCGGCTGACCAGCTCCGGTCAGGAGCAGTTGCTCTCGCCGCGGTCGCAGAGTTCGGAAGCGCCGCGTACTTCGTCATAGAACCGGGCGCTGTTCCGGCCGCGGGTGAGCTTGCTCCACACACCATCTTGACTGATTGGGGCCCAGCCGAGGTTCGCCGACTCATGGCGACAGCGGTCTTTGACGAAGCAAGTTTTGGTCGGGTTAAATTTCATCACCGCTCCATCCGAGAGTACCTTGCTGCACAGTGGGTGAGGCGGCAATTGGAGCTTGGCGCTCCTTTGCTCCGCTTGCAGGGCCTCTTCGCCGCCGCCCCCTACGGCACGCCTGTGCTCATCCCATCCCGTCGTGCGGCGCTCAGCTGGCTAGCGACCATCAGCGTGGAGGCGAGGGAATGGGTGGTGCGAGACTTCCCTGAAGTCCTCTTCTACGAGGGCGACCCGCAGGCCTGGGATGGGCTGTCGGCGGACAAGGCCTTCGACAACTTCGTCGTCAGCTCCAATTACGGCCTCCAGGCAAACTGGTTCAAGAGCGCCAGCGAATACATGCGAGTCGGCCGATCCCTCAGCGACGGCAAGGTTGCTGCGGCCCTTGTGGACCCGTCAAGTCCGCCACGGGTTCGGAGTTTGTGCTTCCACATTGCTCGACACGCCACGCTGGCGGATTGCGCACCTTGCGCATTCGACATCTACAGGAGCACCACAGCGCAAGAGTGGGAGCGCCGATATGCGCTTGAAGTCCTCGAGGTAGTTGCAACTCCCGCACACCGCTCGGCGGTCTTGGTCGACCTGCAGACGTCAGCCCTCGGCTCCAACGAACTCATTGCTCGCGCTCTGCCGACTGTCGAATGGCGTTCGCTCACTGTGGCTCAGTTGTCCGCTATCTTTAACTCGACCCGAAGTGAGGCCAAGTATGGTGGCGGGCCAATGGTGGAGGCCCTTAGGAGCGACATGCTGCCTTCCGCCGACCTGCCGGACGCAATACTACTGCTCAGTGCGGTCATGGTCTCACTGCCGCGTCCGAGTCCAGGCAAGCGGTTTGCGCGCTTCCCCGATTCAGACCAACCTGAACGTGCGTGGTTGCTGGACGCCCTGCCTCACTGCTATGAGCGCGTCCTTGCATTGCTTAGGCCTACGTCTGCCGAATACCCAGAGGTCTGCTTGGACGCGGCAGAGCGACTCGAAGCGCAGCGCGACTCCGGTTTCACAGACCGCGATGAGTTCGGTCGGCTCCGCAAGGCAATTGCCCAGCACCCCGGTCTTCGCTGGAGTGTGGCACTCGCCATCGCAGAATCCGACGATATCCGGCACTCCACAAGTCGGCTGACCTGGGAGGGCTCGTGCATCGTCAGCTTTGATGAAGATGATTTGCCGGAGCTAATACGGCGCGCCAACGACTCAAATTTGCCCACCTCTGAGCAGGATGTCTGGTTTTCCGTTGCGTTGGATGTTGCCTTCAAGAGCAAGCGAAAGAGGCTGCGCGCAGACGCTCTCCGAGCGCTTGGACTGCAAGGCAAGACATCAAACCGAGGCATTCTTGTCGGAGCTGAGTACAAACTATGGCGGCAGAGCGCCACTCAGAACCGAAATTGGCAGGCAAAAGAAAAGCTGCGAAAGGCCGCGGCCGAACGAGACCTAGAAGATTTTAAGAACAGTCTGACGGCGCACCTTCCCCAGATTCAGACTGGCGCCCACTTCGGGGGGCTTCAGCGCCTTCTTCAGTACTCCTTCGGCCTCCCAGGGGCTAACGACTATTCGACGATTGATTTCGAAGCCCTGGCGACCAGCCTCAGCCCGCAAATCGCAGAAGCATTCGAGGAAGGCCTGCGGGCATACTGGCCAACGCTGGCCCCGCCAAACCCGTCCAACTTCTCCAATGGACAAGTCCCATGGTCTGCGCTCGTGGCTCTTGCTGGGGTACGCCTGTCCCTGCGGAGTCAGGCTGTCATCAACTCGCTCTCAGCGACGGAAGTCGGCAGGGCCGCCCAACTTGCGGTCTGGGCGTTGAACTGTCCTCCCACGTGGTTTGAACCCTTGGCAAGGACGCACCCGGCCGCCGTAAACGCCGCGCTTACGGACTGGGTACTGGCAGAGGCCCTATCGGCTAGACCTGACAACGGTGTGCGCGGGGCATTGGAGATGGCGCTGCGTTGTGTTACAGACGTTCGCAAAGGACTTTTAGCTGCACTGGTTCCCTTGGCCGTTGGCGACTGCATCGTACGCAGCGACACCCTCAAGGTGGTGATTGACGCGCTTAAGGAGGACGGATTGTTGCCGCTCGCCACCCTCACCGCGTTGTGCCAAAGCAAGCTTGCCTCCTCGTTAGGGCCCACGGGCAGGCTCGCCGAGATGACTTGGCTTCGTGTCTGGATGGAGGTTGACGCCCACAGTGCATGGGAGTGGTTCGTTCAGCATGTTCAAGCCTTGGCGGGTGACGTTGAGCCTGAGGTGAGCCGCTTTGCCGCTGCTGTGGGCGACCTGAAATGGCTGAAGGTGCCTCTGGACAGCCCGACGACCGACGTGCTCCTCAGCATTCACTCGATGCTAAGCACGTTTCCGCCGGCGGCGTCCGCCCCGTTGGAGGACAGCGATAGTCACTTCTTTGGATCCCCTTCAACGCGCTTGCGTGAGGGTATCGCCAACGCATTCCTAGCGGCTCGCGGACCGATAGGGCATCAAGGATTAGTGTCCTTGCTCGCCGGTCACACGGACCCAACCGAACTCAATTCGATGAAGGGGTGGGTCACTGAGCATGCGTCGTTGGATGCTGAACTGGCAGCGACAAGGACTGCTGCCGAGCTGAAGGCGATCGGGTCCCCGTTTCAGTCAGAGCCGCGAACCGAAGCCCAACTCTACGAGCAGGTCCTAGCCCGACTGGAAGAGCTTCGCAAGAATCTCGAAGAAGGCCCCTTCAGTGAGCGGGACCTCTTTAGTCCAGGAATCCCGGAGAAGTTTCTTCAACGATGGCTAGCAACGAAGTTCCGCGAAACTCAGAATCGTCGATTTAGCGTCCACAGGGAAGAAGAAGTTGACGACGACAACATGACAGACATTCAACTTAGCTGCCCTGCGGGAAATGTTTGCGTCGAAATCAAGCCTGTCGACTCGACTCGCAGCTACTCTGCAAACTCGCTGACCGACACTCTCAGAGCCCAGATTGTTGGCCAATACTTGCGTGGCACCAATAGCACGCGAGGAATCCTGGTTCTCATGCAACTCGACAACAAGAGCTGGAGCATCCCGGGCGGTGCGAGGAGTCAGACGTTTCCCGCTTTGGTGAGCTATCTGGAGACTCAGGCGCAGGCCATCAAAGCCGTCTCCGCGGGAGTCAACGAGCTTACTGTTTTCGGCATTCGATGCGTCGTCTGAGAGCCGTCGGTTGCGTTTAGCCCAATAGTCGAATGGAGTTTTCGTCCGCATCCCCATTACGTACTCTGCCAATTTTTTAGATCAAATTGACCCCAATCGCTTGATAGTCAAACGATTGGGGCTATGAATCTAGGAGTTTTAGAGCTCTTCGCTCTGACGTACGTCGATTGTCTTTGCAGCAAGCTCGACGTACCCATCCGACAGGAACAATTTCAGAGTCGAAACTCCGCGCTTTACCGAATTGAATCGACCATTATTGATATTCCCGGCCTTTCTGTTATCGAGCACGGCTACGAAGTCGACGGTGCAAGAACAAGACACGACGCCTGAGCAATCCCATACGAATTTCACCCTGCTTTTTGCGTCGGAAGACGGATATAAATAGCAAGCGATACTGATCCTCCCATCGCCATGGATGTGGATTGAATCCAATGCGCCGTCATGCCATTCAAAGTTCTCAGTGTTCATTCGCCATACCTCTTGATTTCTGAACTCACGGAACTGGAACTGGGCCGCGGCCCGGGAGAGGAATAATCACCGGCGGCCTACGCGGTGCTGGAAGCCAACGATCAGTCCGAGGATCGTAGATTGGAGGCGTGGAGAATGCACCCCTTATCCTTTCAAAGAGCGACGGCTCTGGCGGGCACACAGGGTCAGGCTCGAACCCATGCTCACGAGCGCACTCCTTAATGTGCTTCGGCGCATCCTCCAAGGTTCCACCGTGCGACGTACCGCCGAACTCTCCTCCGACGCCCTCTGCCTTCTTGCACTCCCAGTGCAGGTGCCGAACCTTGACTCCGTCCACCAACTTGAAATCAATTCTTATCCTGCATCCCTTGGAACATTGCTTCCATTGACCAGTGCTGTGGTCATCCCCCGCAAGGCCTAAGCGATCGGTGAAGTTAGTCGGGTCCCCCCCCACATAGGCAAACCGATTCCACCCCCCTTCCAGCCCAATAGGATCCGCCTGCACATACCGCCCAGTGCTCGCATCGTAGTACCGGTGCAGGTTGTAGCTCAACCCCGTCTCGTCGTCCCACACCTGCCCCGGGTAGCGCAAATTGAAGCTGACCGGCTCGCTGTAGCTTGTACCCGTGCCAGACTGCTCGTACCCCTTCGCACCCGTTGTCGGCTGCACTTCACCAAATCCACTGATGAGCCATTGCCATGCGACCTGGCCATCTTGATTGGTCAGCCGCCTGGGGGTGTTCAGGTGGTCCGTGTCAATCGCATACAGACGCCCATTGATCTGCGCAGCAATCGGCATGGGACCGCTGGGCGTGGGCAGGTAGATGATTTCGGTACTGTCGGGCTCACCTGTCGGGGCAGCGCTAGTGCTGCTTCTTTGGCTGCTGTACTGACCCAGCACCGTGCTGCCGATCCCGTCTTCGGCGTAGAGGGTTTGCTGGGCCACATTGGCACCGGCGCGGGTGTCCCTTTTAAGGATGCGCTGGGCCAAACTGTTGTACGTGTAGTTGACTGCCTGCGCCCCGCCAGGACTGACGCTGGTGCTTGCTTGTGCGATACGGCCATCTATGGCGTAGTGCAAGTAGCTATCGCCCTTTTTGGTGAGCGCGCCGGTGGCGTCATAGGCATAGGTGACGTTGCTGGTTTGGGCTGCGCTTGGAGGCACCTGGACGGTTTCGGCGTAGCCCTGCAGGCGGTTGCTGCCGCTCACGCTCTGGTACACCCGCTGCAGCGTCGTTGTGCCTGCGGGCTTGACTGCGCTGTAGTACGCCTGGGTTCGATTGCCATTGGCATCCCATGCGTAGCCCGTGGTATCGATCCCGATGAAGTCACTCAACGCGCGCCCGCTGGGCAGCGTGAGACCCGGTGGCCCGCTGTGGGCACTGGCAGTCAGGTGGCCTGCAGCGTCATAGCTGTAGGCACTTGTGAGCGTGGTTTGCTGGGGGGCACTGCCGCTACCCGGCACCATGTGTTGCTGACGAATTTGCGTGACACGCCCGGCAGCATCCCATGTGAGCTCCAGCAAGGCGCTGTTGGCCAATTGGTTTGCGCTGGTGTAGTTGCGGATTTCTTCCAAGGGCGACGTGCTGCCGGGCTGCTTGGGGAAACTGTTCCATTTCCAGCTTGAGGGTTGGCCCATAGGGGTCCAGGTCAGCGCGGTGACCAGCGGGGTGCCGTTCCACGAGAGGCTGGTGAGTTGGCCGGTGGAGTCATATTGGTGCGTGAGCTCTTTGCCACTGGGGTAAGTGATGCTGGCGATCTGACCTGCACCCGCACTGCCTGCCGGAACATAGCTGTAACTCACGCTGCGGGTGTCTCCAGTGCCGCTTGCGCTGTTCAAGATTTGGGTCTTGCGCGTGATCCGGCCCAACGCATCCCGCTGATACCGGGTGATCAGCCCAGCGTCTTCAATCTCGCTGAGCCGCCCGATACTGGCGTTCGGAGCTCCCGCCGCGTTGTATTCTGCGCCAGCGAGGTCATATCGCATTGCGCTGGTGCGCGAAGTGCCGTTTGCACTGAATTCGATCAGTGTGGGGCGGCCCAGGGCGTCATAGGTAATCTGGGTGGTTCGGCTCAGTGCATCAGTGATGGTCTGCGGCAGCCCCAGGTTGTTAAATGTGGTCTGAAGGGCTCCTGCGTCAGGGGTGGTCTCCAGCAGGGAGTTGCCCAGCATGTCCCGGGTAAAGGTTGTGGTGACGCCTTTGAAGTCCTTGGCTTGGACGACTGCATCCAGCTGGTTGTACGCCAGGGTCGCTGAGGCACTGAGGGGATTGGTGATCTGCGTAACGCGGCGCAACCTGTCGTACCCGTAGGCCGTCACCTGGTTCAACCCGTTGGTATCACTGGTGACGTCGCCATTGCCGTTGTATGCGTAGGCAGCGCTCTGGCTGCCTCCTATGGTTTCGCTACCGGGGCGATTGATGGCATTGATCGATCGAGACAGTTGCCAGGCCGTGTTGCCCCCCGCGCCCTTGATGGTTTCTGCCGTGCGATTGCCCATGGCATCGAGCACATAGGTGCCGCTGTTGCCACGGTTGTCACTCCAGCCGGTCAATCGCTGCGCGGCATCGTAGGTATAGGTGATGGCATGGCCGTTGGGTGACGTGACCGATGACACCAGACCCAACGGCGAATAGGCCATGGTGGTGACCAGATCACCCACGGCTTGGGTGAGCAGTCGGCCGCGCGCATCGTAGGTATAGCGGGTCACCAGCCCGGTCGGATCTGTCTTTTGCAGCAGGCGACCGTCCGTGGTGTAGCTGGAGAACACCGTGGTTTTACCGGTGGCATCCACGGAGCTTTGGAGGTCCCCGACGGAATGTGTGGACGTAGCGTCGGTGTAGTAGCTATAGGTGGTGGTACCGCCAGGCGCAGGTTGGGTCTCGGAAATGCGTTGCCCCTGAGCGTTGTAGGCGTACGTCCACACCTTCGCAGAGCCTGTGACGGCAGCGCTGAACCCAGAGGCGCCTGTGGCATCGGTGGTGTCTTGCAAGACTAGCTGGCACAGGGCTGCCAGGGGCTTGCCATCGGGGTACGCCGCTGCTGAAGGAGCACAACTGGCGATGGTGTTGCCGTTCAAGGGGTCTGGCTGGCCGTTGTAGACATAAGTGCTTCGCCGCAGGGGTTCGGCGATTCTTGTTGGCAGGTTCCAGTCGGGGTGCCATTCGGTGCTGATCTTGCGGGCGCCGACGGGCAGGGTGACCACGGTGTCGTAGCCCCCGCAGCCCGCGTATTTCTGCATTCCCTCGATACGAACCCTGGGCTTGTTGGTGGATTCGTTGTAAAACACGCATGCTTGGTTGTTGTTGAAATCATATTCAACAAAAGGGCGGCCCTTCACGTCGTTGGTAATGGCGGCACTTGGCGCCATCTTGGGATCAAGAATATCGACCGTAGAGAAGCCGTCTGGCGTAAACGTGTATTTACGGGCAGTACCCAATGGATCGATGACCTGGGTGCCAGAGGAAAAGCTCAGTGTATATTTATCGACCGAAGGAATGGAGAAGTTGGAGCTTTGAGTTGCTCTCCCTTTATCGTCGTATTCGTACACCGAGACCCTCTGACCACTTTCGTTGGCAATGCCTGTGATTGCCCAGGGGTATCGGGTATCGTCATAGTAATATTTGCTGACAGGGAATGTGCCTTGAACCTTCTGGATATTTACTGCTTCCAGGCGAAGGCTGGAGTCAAAGTCGTATTGCAGCTCACTCCCATCTGGAAGCGCAATGCTTGAAAGAACGGCATTGCCATCCTTGTGAAGGGCAAGCTGACGTCCAAACTGATTGGTGGCTATGATGGGATTGGAGCCAGAAATGGTCACCTTGTCGCCAGATGCGTTCCCTGTCGCGATCAGTTTGCGGGTGCTATCAAAGACCCAATATTCGCCACTGGCACTCCTGTAGATGAAATCACCGTTCGAGACAAGCTGAAAACTGTCTGAATTGCTGCGATGAGGCACAAATCCCGTTGAGCTTCCGACAAAAACAGAAGGTGGAGTTCCAGGAATGTCTACCGTATAGACATCGCGGTTTTCAGTGGTGTTGCGATAATAAGAAAGCGTCGCTTCAAAACTGAGTCTCCAACCAATGCTTTTGTCTCGCATCAATGGGGAACTGGTGTTAGCGGGAGAACGAGATGGGTTCAGTGCGCCCGCCCCTGAGTACGACGGGAGGGTACTGTACGAGCGGTAAAGGTTGAATTTCTTTAAGACAGGGTCGTCATAGACGCGAGGAAACTCCTTCACTCCATTGCTGACACTGATAGGGTTCGGGGTATAAACACTCTTCTTGCAAGAATTTAATGTGACGGCGCAAAATCTCAAGCCTTCATCATCTTTAAATGGTCCTTGAGCTCCCTGAGGGCAGTAAAAGAGCTTTTCTTTTCTGTATACACTTTGCCACGATCCGGTGAGACTTTCACAACGTGGGCTACCCCGAGAAACGGTCATGATCATATCACTGACAAAATCAATGCGCCCATGGTTATCACCGGTCTTAATCCATTGCACCGGGGGATTGACCGTTGTAGAAATGCAAGTATTGAACTTGCTATCAATGTAGCGCGCTATGTCTTCGGCGACATCCGCTTCTGCACTATGCATCTTAGTACTATATTGCCACCCATAACTTCCGCCCGAATACTGCCATGGCACCTCATTTGCGGGGATGCAAGTGTCAGTTGCATTGCTTCGGCCAGATTCTTTGCAGTAAAGGTCCCAGTAATAACCACCTTTGGCAGTGGCACCTTGAGAAAAGGTTATAGTCAAAATAAAAAGTAAACATGAGATTGCTTTGATGGAAGTCTTATAGATCGTCATGATTTTTCGGGAAATAGAGCAATGCGCGCAACGCTGAGCCCCACATACAGATGTGGAGCTCAGCGAAGAATGTGAAACGGGGTCTTCGACACCAGCTAATGGTGTCTACAGGTCGGTCGTTGCGACGGGGCCATTGCGCCCAACCCACGCGGGCGGCGCTTGTGTATTGTTTTTCATAGCACTCCCTCCTATGTCTTTGGGTGACTGTAAGCAACAGCGAAGGAGCGAGTCAATTTGCACTAGGTAAGGAACTGTATCTCGCGGAGTCAGATGGAATCCGGCTGATCTCCCTCAATGTGCAGGTCTCAGCCGCTTTACGTCGCATTCAATGACTGCTCTCAGCGCCAGCAGTCATTGGACAGGTCGGTTCAGGCTTACTGCAATCAGCCTGAAGGCGACGGCTGAGGTCAATGGGCGCCCAATCAATTGCGATTCCCAACCCAGAAATCAGACCGACCATATTGTTGACGGTGAAGCGCTTGAAATCGGCTACCGTGTGGGGTCAAACAATCCTGCATAGCAATCTGGATGAGTAACAGCCCCACCACAGAGACCCGCGTTGCGGTGCTGGTCGACTGCGACAACGTCTCGCCTGAAATCCTTGAACATGCGCTGCGCATGGTGGCCCAGTTTGGCCGTGTCGTGCTGCGTCGCGGCTATGGCAACCAGGCCACGCTGGCGAACAAATGGCAGGAGGCCTTGGTACGCCTGGCGTTCACTCCGTGCCTGCAGTACCAGTATGCGGCCGGCAAGAACACCGCTGACATCGCTCTGGCGCTGGACGCGTTGGAAGCGCTCTTCGATGCAAGGGCGGACACCTTCTGCCTGGTTACCAGCGATTCCGATTTTGCCTACCTGTGCCGCAAGCTGCGAGAGCGTGGAGCGACGGTGTGCATCGTCGGTGAGCCCAAGACGCCCGATGCGTTGCGCAATGCCAGCGACCAGTTCTTCGAATGGGTCCGTCCCGCACCGCCGGCCGAGCAGGTCCTCGACACTGTTCAAAAGCCCGCGGCGAAACCAGAGCCGCCCCACGCCGATCAGGCCAGGCAGGAGCCTTCCAAGCCTGCGGTCAAGCGCAGGCCACGCTTCCTTGTGGAAGCCGTGGCGCTTCTTGCCAGCGACACCTCGGAGGGCAAGGTGGGTCTTGGCGCCCTCGGCCAATACCTCAAGCGCACCGATCCGGCCTTCTCTCCACAGACTTACGGGCACTCCGGGTTGTTGAACATGGTCAAGACGTACGACCTGCTGGCGCCGCAGCAGGAGCTGGGAGGGCATTGGTCGGTGAGCCTGCAGCCCAAGACGGAGAGCGCGCTGGAGGCGGACGCACCGCGCGCGTAGGGCTCTGGTCCGGGTCAGCGCTGGTGCGTTCTTTCGTGTTGTACCCGAGGAGGTATTGGTGAAGCGTTCAGAACTTTATGGGCTGGTCTGGAAAACGCCGCTCCGGCATCTGGGACCTCAATTGGGCTTGTCGGACGTCGGCCTGTCCAAACTCTGCCGCAGGTACAACATTCCTGTGCCGCCTGTCGGCTTCTGGACCCGCCATGCGGCTGGAAAGCCCAGCCTCCCCACACCATTGTCACCGGCTGAAATGGACTCTGTGATCCCTTTGCCGGATAAGGACACAACGGCGGATCGCTCGGAGGACGCGACGAGACTCCAGCAGGTCCGGCAAACCTTCTCACGCGCGAAAGACGGCATCGCCGTGTCGCCCATCGAAATACCAACCTCACTCGACAACTGCCATCCGCTGGTGGCCAGAACAGCCCGCTTCTTCCAGTCCATCGAGCGCGAGGAGCAGAAGCGGGCGCGGGACAGGGAGCGTGCTGCGGCTCAGGGGCGGCCTTTCTTCGGTGGCATCTCTGGACACCATATGTCGATGGGACGCTACATCACCGACGGAGGCTGCCTGCGCGTCACCGCCACGACGGCCAACATTGACTGGATTCTTCGTTTGCACGAGGCGCTGCTTCGTGGGCTCATCGCGGGAGGCTGCCAGATCGTTGCCAGCGGCAAGGGTTCCCGAAACACGGTCGAGATCCGCAGGGCAGGAGGCTCGATTTGCCTGAACTTCGCCGAGCAGGCGGAAAAAATCATCAAGCCCCCGCGCAAGGGCGTCCTCTATGAGCCAGCGGAGTACAGGGCCCTCGATGCCTACAAGCTGAAGCTGGAGCGAGACTGGAGCGCCATTGCCCGCCAGTGGTCGGGGACCCGGGAGCAGATGGAGAAACGCCTCCCCGAGATCACCCAGGCCCTGATCGCATTTCCTGAGGCAGAAGCGCTTCGCTCGAAGCTGGTGGCCGAGGAAGCAGCCATGCGGGCGAAGGTGCGGCAGGAAGCCGATCTCGCACGTCAAATCGCGGCCGCCGCCGAAGAGGCACGCGCCAAGCGCCGGGAAGCCCGGGCATCCCAGCTACCGCGCGCGCTTGCCGTTGGGGAGGCGCTTGGAGACTATCACCGTGTCCTGGACATGCTGTCCCGCCTGGAGGTGATCGCAGGTGACAAGTCAGAGGACGAGGCCCTGCATACATGGATCGCCCTGGTGCGAGGCAGTCTCAAGGATCCCGTGCATGGGCTTGCCGACGCGTTGCGCGCCGAAGGCGCGGCGCCGGATCGGCCGCTGTGGTGGCCCGAGTGAGGTTTTCTGGGGTTTTCCTTGTGCACCTCTGCGGAACGGACTGGAGTCCAGTGCTCTCCCGTACGAGATGTCCTGAGGTCCGGGCATCCGCCTGCTCCGGCGCCTGGTTGCAAGCCCTGGATGGGTTGCTCTCAGGTGACGGGGGCGGGTCTCTGCGAAGTCTGTTCCCGTCGAGCCTGATGATTGCCGAGGCATCGACTGGCTGGTGATCGGCTGTTCTGGGCTGCTCTGGCCTTTTGCTGATGTGGGGGATGCAGTGGTTCAAGGCACTCGGCGCTGCTCAGTCCTTACGGTAGCTCTCCCAGCACGCGCACCTCTTTGAGCGAGTGCTGCGTCTCGGCTTGGGGATGGCCAAATCGTCTGCGCACTTCGCGTTCCAGCTCGTGCGCCATGCCGCGAGCTTCCTTTTCCCCGCGCAGTGCCCGCAGCCGCCATTCTTGGGCCTGGGCCATCAGTTCATCGTCCTGCAATTCTTGTATTTCCATGGCAGGTGTCATTGTGCCTAGGCGGAGAGCAAGTGACTCTCATAAGGCTATGGTCCCATATCGTAGGGAGCCGGATGCATGGTCTGTGCGTCTCTGGCCGATCGCGCTGTCGTGCTTGCGCATCGAGCCACCTGCGGCGTCTCGCCCCCTGCGGGCTTCCATCGTTCCCTCGCTGCGCTCAGCTGACGCCTTCGACCCGGCTCGCTGACCCGTGCCTGCGCGCTGCGCTTGCCTCCAGGGGATCGGCTTGCCGCCCATCCCCGCCGCGCTGGGCTTGGCGCCCCTGTGATACCGCCGAACCGGCCGCGCCGGATCGGCCTTCGCGCCTGCGGCGCTGCGCGCTTTCGCTTGCGTGGGGTCGGCGTGAAGAGTGGCCATTGCCTGTCCAGCCATCTTTCCTTCCCTCATCACCTTGTCCGCGACCGTAGCGCGCGCCGGGGCGCCGTCAAGGCGCGCCAGGCCGTGTCCTCGCCTTCGGCTGCGGGCCGCACCACCCCTGGCGCTTCTTCCTTGACGGCGCCCCGGCGCGCGCTCCTGTGGCCGCGGGCGATGAACTCAGGAAAGACGGTGGCAACGAGGCCAACCGGGTTCTTCGTGCCGATCCCACCGGAAGCCCGAAGAGGGCTCCGAATCTAGGAATCCGGTGGGGCTTTTTCAACAGCCAACTTCATCAGGAGAAAGACCATGCAACTCGCATCCCGTTTCGCCAACCACTCGCCGGTGCTGCGCTCGGAACATCCCTTGTCGGATGACCAGATCAGGACCGTGGCGCCCTCGATCTTCGCGCAGGCCCCACACGGCAGCCGCTCGGAGCGCTACAGCTACATCCCCACGGCCACCGTTCTGCAGGAACTGCGAGGGGAGGGCTTCCAGCCCTTCATGGTGTGCCAGACCCGCGTGCGTCAGGAGGGGCGGCGCGACTTCACCAAACACATGATCCGCCTGCGCCATGCCAGCCAGATCAATGGCCGCGAGGCCAACGAAATCATCCTGCTCAACTCCCATGACGGCACCAGCAGCTACCAAATGCTGGCAGGGATGTTCCGCTTCGTGTGCCACAACGGACTGGTCTGCGGCGACACCGTGGCCGATGTCCGCGTGCCCCACAAGGGCGATGTGGCAGGGCAGGTCATCGAGGGGGCCTACGCCGTGCTCCAGGGCTTCGGGCATGCCCAGGCATCCCGCGAATCCATGCAGGCCATCACGCTGGACACCGGGGAGTCGGAAGTGTTCGCCCGCGCTGCCCTGTCCCTCAAGTACGACGACCCGGTCAAGCCCGCACCCATCACGGAAACCCAAATCCTGATGCCCCGCCGCACGGACGACGACCGCCGCGACCTGTGGAGCGTGTTCAACCGTACCCAAGAAAACCTCATCAAGGGCGGCCTGCGCGCCCGCGCCGCCAACGGACGTCGCCAGAGCACGCGGCCCGTGCAGGGCATCGACCAGAACCTGCGCCTGAACCGCGCCCTGTGGCTGTTGGCCGATGGCATGCGCCAGCTCAAGGTCTGAGTTTCGGCCGGAGGGGGCTACCCCTCCTGTCATCCCTTGTTTGTCTCGCTTCCTCTTTTTTTTCCTTCCCTTTCTTTGACCGATAAGAGTTTCATCATGAACACCGCTACCTTTCAAGAAACCCACGCCATCACCACGAGCAGCACCGCCATCACCATGGCGGCGTCGCAGGAACTGCTGCTGATCCCGCTGTCCAAGCTGCGGCCCTCCAGCCGGAACGTACGCAAGAGCGGCGGCACCTCGATCCCCGAACTGGCATCCAGCATTGCCCGTGTGGGCCTGCTGCAAAACCTCACTGTGGTGGCCGCGCCCGATGGGGAGCACTACGAGGTGGTGGCTGGGCGCCGTCGTCTGGCTGCCCTCAAACTACTGGCCAAGCGCCGCAAGCTGGCGAAGGACCATGAAGTCCACTGCCTGCTGGTGCAGGATGATGCGGCGCGCACCGTGAGTCTCACCGAGAACGTTCAGCGTGAGGCCATGTCCCCCATCGAAGAGCTGTTCGCCTGGAAAGACCTTGTGGCTGAAGGCAGGCCCGTGGAGGACATTGCTGCAGATTTCGGTGTGACGCCGTTGGTAGTGCAGCGGCGCCTGAAGCTTGCCAATGTCTCGCCCCGGCTGCTGGCGGACTTCGGAACGCAGGCCGTGACGCTGGAGCAGTTGATGGCGCTGGCCATCACCGACGACCATGCAGCTCAGGAAGCTGCGTTCTACGATGCGCCGCAGTGGCAGCGCAGCCCGGACGCGCTGCGCGACCACCTGACCAGTGAAGAGATCGACGCCAGCCGCGATGCGGTGGCGCGCTTTGTCGGGCTGGAGGCTTACGAGCAGGCAGGCGGCGGCGTACGCCGCGACCTGTTCGCGGATGATCACAACGGCATCTTCCTGACCGATGGTGCACTACTAGACTCCCTGGCGCGGGACAAGCTCGCCCCGCTGGCCGAGCAGGTGCGCGCCGAAGGCTGGGCCTGGGTGGATGCGATGCCGCGTGTCTCGGCATCTGACCTCTACCAGTTCCAGCGGGCGCGCAGCACACGCCGGGAACCCACCAAGGCCGAGGCCAAGCGCATTGCCAAGCTGGAAGACCAGCAGGCGAAGCTGCAGGAGCAACTGGACGACGAGAACGAGGACATGACCGACGAGCAGGCGCAGGCGCTGCACGACGCCATGGACGCACTTGGCAATGAGCTGGAGGCCGTGGAACGCCAACTGGTCGAATACCCGTCCGCTGTAGTAGCGCTGGCCGGTGCCGTGGTGTCGGTCGATCACATCGGCGGGGTCGTGGTGCACCGTGGCCTGCTGCGTGAGGAACAGGCCAAGGCACTGCGGGAGCAGGCGCGGCAGGAGGAGGGCGGGGCGGGCGGCAACCCGGATACAGGCACCGACGAGCCCGCCAAGTCCGGAATCTCGGAGAAGCTGGCCAAGCGCCTCAGCGCGCACCGCACGGCAGCGTTGCAGGCCGAGGTGGCTCGGCATCCCCACGTTGCACTGGTCGCCCTGGTGCACCGCCTTGCGCTGCGAGTGATCGTGGAGAGCTATGGGGTGGGGGACTCGGCACTCAATATTTCTGCGATACCAGAGGATGGGCTTGGACTGCATGCGCCCGACATGGCCGACGCCCCCGCAGCCGTGGGCATGCGCAAGGTGCGGGAGGCCTGGGCCCATCGCCTGCCCAGCGACTCGGATGCACTGTTTGCCGAACTGCTGGTTATCCCGCAGCAGGAGTTGCTGTCACTGCTGGCGGTTTGTGTGGCTTCCACGGTCAGCGCGCTGGCGTCGCAAGAAGGAGAAGTCCCCGCCACCGCGCTGGCACAGGCGGTGGACCTCGACATGCACGACTGGTGGACCCCGACCGCCGCAGGCTACTTCGAGCATGTCTCGAAAGCCAAGGCGCTGGAAGCGGTGCAGGTATTTGCGCCCGATCAGGTGAACCGGCTGGGCAAGCTCAGGAAGACGGAGCTTGCGAGCGAGGCTGAGCGGCTGTCTGCGGGGACGGGGTGGCTGCCGGTGATGTTCAGGGTACAGGACGCGGCTGTCGAAGTCGAAGCGGAGGCGGGGCGCGAGGTCGAGGCTGATGCCGATGTCAGCGCCGATACCAGCGGCAGTGCCGATTCGGAGGTCCACGAGGAAGCACACGCTGCGGCGTGAGCATGAAGCCCCGGCCGGTGGGCCGGGGCTTTTTGCATAGGCGCGACGCGCGCGGCATGTCTGCCGCGCGCGTTTGGACTTCCAGGGTACCAAGTCCGCTGCGCTCAGAGCGACGGGGTACGCCTGAACTTGCTGCGGTGGGTGGGAGGAGTCTGCGGGACACGGGAGCATCGAGCTGCACTGATCACCCGCAATCCTGCGCTGATCTGGCTTGTGACAACGCACCCAGACAACCCATGAACCACCAAGGCGTCAGCGAGATATTCTTTGAAGAGTCCTACACCGTACCGGCGGACCAGACGGCGAAGTCGCTCTTTGCCCGGCTGCCTCATGGCAGCGGCTATGCCGAGCGGCTGATTGAATGCCTTGCCACCGGCTACTTGGTGGCGGTGGTCGAATCCATTTGCATCAGGGAGATGCAGCAGCACGTCGATGCGGCCGAGGTGGTGGTGGGTCGAACGATCCGCATTGACCACCGAGGACCCATCCCGCCAGGATCCTCTCTGCGGCTGCGCGGATGGCTGGAACGGATGGGGGAGCGGAGCGCGACGTTCCGTGTGCAGGCCTGCGACACGGACGAAATCGTGTGCGAAGCCACTGTCAAGCTGGTGGCGGTGCAGCGGACGGTTATCGAGACGCGCATCGCGGCCAAGCTCGAGGCGCTGCAGCATGGACACCGGCTCGTGAAGCTCTCCAGCGGCGGTGAGCAGGACGAGCTGCAGGGGCTGTCCCAGCGCGAATTGCCTGGCGCTTGAGCGTTCATGACGGCTGGCGTGAGTTGCTTCGGGTGCTTTGCCGCAAGCGCTGCGAGACGGTGAGGCGGAGCGGCGCCGGGACCATGAATCCTTTCTGTACAGGATCACCCCCGCAGCGGCCTTGTATTTGCCGTGAATCCTGGCTCGGGCACGGCGGTGCTGCACTTCGTTTGCGTCGCCTCGGGCTTGTTCGCCGCAACCGTCCGGCCCGACAAATTTCCCCTCCGCTGCGCGGATTCCTCGCGCGGCAAATTTCTCGGGCCTCCCGGTCCTTCGCTGCGCTGCGGCCCCTTTGCTTCGCTGCGGGATGCGGCGCGCCCGACCCTCGCCCATCGGATCACGCCAAGGCCGCGATGGGCGCGACCTGGACAACCTCGAAAGGACTTCATCATGGCCAACATCGGCACCTTCACCACACAGAACGGCAGCTACACCGGCACGGTTCGCACCCTGACGCTCAACGTCAAGGTCCGGCTCGTGCCCAGCGACAAGGCAAGCGAGAACGCTCCGGACTACCGCGTCGTCGCAGGCAATGGATTGGAGATCGGCGCAGCGTGGAAGAAACTCAGCAAGGCAGAGCGTCCCTACCTGTCCGTGACCCTGGACGATCCATCCTTCCCTGCCACCCTCTATGCCCGCCTGGTCGAAGGCGAGGATGGTGCGCACAACCTGATCTGGTCGCGCAGCAAGGGCGACTGATGTCGCCCTTGGCGCCCCGCTGTGACGGGGCGCTGTTGTCTCGTCGCGTTGGAGGGGAGGGCGGTACGGGATTTGTTTCGCCCCGTAGTACGGAAGTACGAGAAAGCGTTCATCCGTGTTTGTTGATGGGCGCATGGTTGGATCTGTGGATTTGCTGCTTTGCGGGTTTCCGTGAATCCGTTGTGATGGGTTCTGGGGACTGGGGTTTTGCGTCAATGTGTCTTTGTGGTTTTACGGATATGTGCGTCTCCGGTCTGGCCGGACCGCGCTGGCGTGCTCTGCACCGAGCCGCCGGTGCGTCTCGTCCCTACGGGCTTTCATCACTGACGCCTTCGCCCCTGCGGTGCTGCGCGCTGTGCTTGCCTCCTGGGGATCGACCTACGGCCCATCCCCGCCGCGCCGGGCTTGGCGCCCCCTTCGATGCCGCCGAACCGGCTCGCCGGATCGGCAGGGAGGGCTGTGACTTCGATGACCGACTTGTTTGGTCGGGCGGGGCTGGCTTGCTGTTCCCTTCACCGTATCACGCCGTTCTCGCCGTCAAGGTTTGCGCGTGCGGTGCACGCTGGCGTCCTGGCGGCCGTCTTCGAACCCTGACGCCTGCGCTGCGCCGTGCTGCTTCCGGTCTCGGGCAATCCCGCCCTGATTCCTTCCAAGGAGAAGACCATGACGAAGCTCATCACGGACGAACAGCGCGCGCAACTGCTGGCCAATGGCCGGCAATCCCTCGAACAAGAAGACTTTGACCCTGCTCCAGTGCTCAAGCTGTTCACCCCGGACGCCGGTGCGACCTGGCTGCTGACCGAGATGGACCCCGACGATCACGACCACGTGTTTGGGCTGTGCGACCTGGGGCTGGGCTATCCCGAATTGGGGTGGGTCAGTTTGGCAGAACTTGCAACTGTGCGTGGCCGGCTGGGACTTCCGGTGGAATGGGACCGGCACTTCACTCCGCAGAAGCGTCTGAGTGTCTACGCACGTGAGGCGCGTCTTGTGGGGCGGATTGTGGCGTAGCAGTCCCGGGCGCCGCTTCGGTGGTGCCCTTCACTGTGACATAGGCGGTCGCTTCAGTGCTTTGTTCGGGGCCGACGCGTTCGCAATGAGGAACAGCTAAATGCCCGCAGTGGCTAAAAGAGTGGATGGGCGAACCTCGAGCGCCTCGGCGATCTTGCTCAGGTTGATCACTGCCACGTTGTGCTCGCCTCTCTCGATTCCACCCATGTAGGACCTATCAATGCCAGCGAGGTCCGCCAATGCTTCCTGAGAAATATTGCGAGTGGCACGCGTACGTCTGATCGCATCGCCTATTGCGATGAGGATCGGGTCTTTTGCGAAAGACGGAGACGGTTTGGCCACAGCCGTCACTGTCTCGGGTGACGGGAAATAACACCACGGGATAAGATACCCAGAAAGGAGTGCTACTGAAATTCACTGGTACTACAGGCCGGACGCACGTGGCATGCGATGACGGCTACGGAAGCCCTTAAACGGAATACCCGCTGAAGTGTTTGCGTTCTGTACTAGGATGTAACTCTTAGATACGACCACAATGCCCTTTCTTACCAACGAACAGCAAAGCCAGATGTTGGCCAACGGTGCCGCGCGTGCGCGTGGTGAGGCATTGGATCCCCTGCCAGTCGTCAAGCTCTACACGCTGGATGCTGGAGCCGTGTGGTTGCTGACGGAGCTGGATGTCGATGGAGACCGAGCGTTCGGGCTGTGCGATGCTGGCACTGGGAGTCCCGAGCTGGGGCATGTCAGCCTCTCCGCCTTGGAGGGGGTGCGGGGCCCACGGGGCATGCGCATCGTGGCCGATCCGCATTTCAAGCCGCGCCAGACGCTCTCGGGCTATCTGGCCGACGCGCAGCGCGACGGTTCGATCACCGACTGATTGACACAATCCTTTCTCGATCGCCCGGCGCGCGACGTGAGGTCGCCGAAATAGCGACCCTGTAACTTTCTCTCTGTGGCAGGTTTCCCCATTTTTCTTGGAGGATTCCGTGACCACGCCAACCCCCGAAGATCTTCCCCATGCCCCGTGGGGTGTGTCCGCCGCCTATCTGTACGTGCTGGCCCTCGACGATCCAGCCCTCGCTTGGGAGTACCTGCGCCGCCGCCCCGGTTTCCGCGCGGATTGGGCCCGACGCAAGCGCGTGGTGTCCTTTGCCCGCTGGGGGTTGCGATGTCGCCGAAGATCCAGAGTTGGACGGACGGGTTGCGCATCCTTTGTGGCTGTCGTCTTCTGATGGACTGCTGCACGTGCGTGCCGTGCATGCGCACGGTGCCGCAACCCGCCGGTTCGATCTGTGGCGCATCCCCGGGCGCAAGCGCCTGGCGATGGATGGCCACGACCTGGCACTGACCGCAGATCTCAGCGCGCTGCGCATGCGCGTGTCGCTCTCAGGCACTCTGGAGGATGGCGACGCCTATGCGGGCGCCGTGCCGCTGACTCCGGGGCTTCGCGGTCAGCTCGACGGGTACCGCGAACAGGCACAGGCCCTGGAAGGCCATACGCCTCAGATCTCGCACGTGCGGCCGGCCACCCGTTCCGCTTTGCTGCACTTGCGTGCCATGCAGGCGCTCGATGCTTCACAGTCGGGAGCGTCGCATCGCGACATCGCCCAGGCCCTGTTCGGCCTCGAAGCCGTCGTACTGCGCTGGCACGAGGATGGCGAACTGCGTGCGCAGGTGCGCCACCTGCTGCGGCGGGCCGAATCTTTCATGAACGGCGGGTACCTGTCCCTGGCGGGTGTGCTGGATCCCGCTGCAATGCCCCCCGGAGACGAACCGGTGCGCTGAATCTCTCCCTGCCTGGATTGGGCCTGATTTCCGAGACTGCTTCCATCGGGTCGCGAATGGTTTGCGACCTATCGACAGCGATGGAGTCCGTCATGGCCGTTGGCAGTTCTTTCCCTTCCCGCGCAACCGCAGCGGCTGCGCTCCAGCCCCCTTTGGGGGCTGCCCCCGCAGCACCTGCAAATCCTGAGTTCCTGACCACCGAAGAAGCGGGCGCCTTTCTGCGGCTCTCTCCGCGCACCTTGGAGAAGCAGCGCGTTCTGGGTGGCGGACCGCGCTTCCGCAAGTTCGGCGCACGGGTGGTCTATGCGGCCACCGACCTGCGTGCCTGGGCCGATGGCCGTGCCTACGGCATGACCTCGGACCCCGGCTACGTGCAGCGTGACTCCGTCCGTTGATTGGTTCGGAAGAGGTGGCACCACGGATGTCAAAGCGCCCGAACGAACGCGAACAGCTGTCGCTGTTCCGCGCGTTGCCGGGCAGCGACATGGCGCTGCGCGACGCGCAGGACCTGATGGCCTATCCGTTCTTCTCGCTGGCCAAGTCACCGCGCATTGTGCCGATCCGATTTGAAGCGGGGGGGATTTCTCTCACGGTCAAGGGCGTGCCCGAGCACGGCATCGCCACCATCTGGGATGCCGACGTGCTGATCTGGGCTTCGAGCCAGATCATCCAGGCCAAGAAGGAAGGCATTGCGCCTTCGCGCCTGATGGTGGCCACGCCCTACGAGATCCTGCGCTTTGCGCAGCGGGGAACCGGCCGCAGCGACTACCTGGCGCTTCGCGCCGCGCTGGACCGGTTGCAGTCCACCACCGTCGCCACGACGCTGCGCCAGCGCGAGCGCCTGAACGGCGGCAGACGGGTGCACCGCTTCTCCTGGATCAACGAGTGGAAGGAGTACGTCCAGCCCGGGGGGCGTTCCGACGGCATCGAACTCATTCTGGCCGACTGGTTCTTTACCGGCGTGATGGACGAGGGGCTGGTGCTCACGCTCGATCCGACGTATTTCCGGCTTTCCGGGGGGATCGAGCGCTGGCTGTACCGGCTGGTGCGCAAGCACGGTGGGCGACAGCAGGCGGGATGGCGTTTCGATATGCGCCACCTGCACCTGAAGTCTGGCAGCCTGCAGCGCCCTTCCGACTTTGCGATCCAGGTACGCCACCTGGCACGGCGCCAGGCGCTGCCGGGCTATTGGCTGTCCATTGAGCGCAGTGGCGGCATCGAGTGGCTGGCATTTCTGCCCGATCCGGGCAACCGACCCCGGAGCGAGTTGTCCACAGATTCTGTTGAAGAACCTGTGGATGGTTTGGGGATGGGCTCGGTGGATCGCCCGCACGACTCTCGGGGGATCACCCGCACAAGTATCGGTGGATCGGCCGCACCAATCGACCGGAAAGCCGCGCCCAGCAACGGTTTTGGCACTCCCTAAACATCTAAAGGGATACATAAATGGAAGTCACGCGCGCGCGAACAGCAACTGCTCAAAATTTGGGCAATGGTTCTGCGATGGCAAATCAGGCAGGTCCAGAGTCCCAAAGCCTTCCATCCGGAAAGCAAGGTAACCGCCCCGGCAAAGTGATCGCCTTGCTCAACCAGAAGGGCGGAGCAGGCAAGACCACACTCGCCACGCACCTGGCGGGCGAGCTGGCGTTGCAAGGTAGCCGTGTCACGCTTCTGGATGCCGACCCGCAGGGCTCCGCCCTTGACTGGGCGCAGCGGCGGCTCCAGAGCGGGCAGGAGCGTCTCTACGGGGTGTTCGGACTGGCCCGGGACTCCTTGCACCAGGAAGCGCCGCAGATCGCCCTGCAGGCGGATTTCGTGGTCATTGACGGGCCGCCCAGGGTCGCAGCGCTTGCGCGCTCCGCACTGCTAGCTGCCGACCTGGTCCTGATCCCGGTGCAGCCGAGCGCCTACGACGTGTGGGCCAGCCATGAGATGGTGCAGCTCATTGCAGAGGCTCGGGTGTTCCGGCCGCAGCTGCGCGCGGCTTTCGTCATCAACCGGCGCGTGGTCGGCACGGTGATCGGGCGCGAAGCGCGTGCAGCGCTCGCGGACCAGCCATTCGCTGCGCTGGAGACGGAAGTCTCGCAGCGCATCGTGTTCGCCGACAGCGTGGCCGCAGGGCGGTTGGCGTGCGAAGTGGCGCCGCAGTGCGCGGCCGCACGTGAGATCGTGGCGCTCGCGCAGGCCGTGCGGGAGGTGCTGCGATGACGGCACTCCCTCCAGTAATGACGCCGCACCGGGTGCCGATCGGACGCAGGCCCGGTGCAGATCCTGCATCAACCTGGGTGCGGCAGGCGGACGCGCCTGAGATACCGGCCAAGGCCTCCATCTACACCGCGCGGCTCACCATCGACGTGACGCCGGTGCTGCGCGGGCGCATCAAGGTTGTAGCGTTCCGGCGCGGCGTCACAGCAGCGGACATGCTGCGCGAGCTGCTGGAGCGCGAGTATCCGGAGGACGAGGCATGACGGCGCCGGGATTCCATCCGGTGTCAGCTATCCGGCAGATTTCGCTGCAGGCGAGGGTGCCGCAGCGCCCCACCCGCATGCGCGTTTCTCTCGCATTCGTCGAGGACCGGGTGAACGTCTGGCTGCGGTTTGGTCAGCCGACGGTGGAGATCGTGCTGGATCGCTGGCGACGCGTGGCCATGTTCATGCCGAGTACCGTGTGCTGTCGTGTGAAGTGGATCGGCAACATCTATGGAACGGTGCTCTGGCAGCTCCTGGTGATGCAGGCGCCGACGCCTTTCGAAGACGCGCAGCGCGTAGCGGGTGTGCTGCCGGGCGCGCGCATACTGCTGCGTGCTGATGGCGAGAGGCAGGTCAAGGCGGTGCTTGCGGCCATTGATGCCATCGAGGTACTGGGCATAAACCCCTGCACCGTTGCCGCCACCTACTGGCGCACAGTGGGCAATCGATTGGCTGCACGCCAACCGCTGCCGGTGTATACGACCGAGCGGCATGCGGCGCACCTTGCGCGCGAGGCACTGCGATGAATCGCCGCATGGCCTTGGCCTGCATGAGCATCGGCGTCGCTGCGCTGTGTGCGCCAGAGGTGGTGCAGCTCCCCGCGCGGTTGGTCTACAACCCGAGCGACAGCGTGCCTCGTGGCTGGTACCGCATTGGCTCGCCCGACTCGCTGCATGTCGGAGGCGTCGTGCTGGCCCGCCTTCCTGCCGGTGTGGCGGCCCTCACGGCGCAGCGCGGATACCTGCCTGCGGGCGTTCATTTGCTCAAGCGGATTGGTGCTGTGGCTCCGCAGTCGGTGTGCGTGAGGGCAGGGGGTGTGCGCATCGATGGCATGGCCGTGGCGGCGGTGCTTGCGGAGGATGGTACGGGCCGGCTGCTGTCGCCTTGGGCACAGTGCCGAACGCTTGCCGTTGGGGAGCTTTTCCTGCTCAGCAATGTCCATCCGGCGTCGTTCGATAGCCGCTACTTCGGTCCTGTCGATGCGTCAGCAGTGATTGGCAGCGCGCATCCGTTGTGGACCTGGGGTACGCCATGAACGGTACATTTTTTCGCGTCTGCGCAAACTGTGTGGTGCGTCCACGTCCGGTGCGGGACTGTACTCAGCCTGCATTGCGAGCGTGCTCTGTACTACGCCGCCGATGCTTCGGAAATGCACCGACGCATGTGCGCGGGCTGCATTCCACCGTGCAGACTTTTTGCTGCCAGCGTGCAGCGCCTGCTGCACCTTCGCTGCCTTTGGGGCAGCGCTTCGCACTCGGTGGGTGGCTGGCGGCGGGTCGGAGCCGGGAGGCGGAGACGGAGGGCAAGATAAAAGGACCGGCACGCACGTGCCCGCCAAGCCAGTCTGCACGTGGGTTGAGGGCGGCACCGCGCTGGCAGTGCTGGGTGCTGGGTGGGCACGCGATGCCGCATCGCGCCGAATTCTGCTGCGTGCCGCCTTGGATCTGCTGCGCTATGCCATGCTGGATCTTGTGCCATGGCTTCGCGTAAGGGTAGGCAGGAAGGGGACCAGTTCCGAGTACGGCCGGGGGCCCCGAAGGCGGTTTCAGGTCCTGGGTCGCAGCGGTTTGTCGCGCAGGTGCTGAAAGCCGTTTCGAAGTCCGGCGCGAAGGCTTCAGGTGCCATCGGAGGACGGACTGCATCGACCTTTGGAAGGGGGCGGGTCGCCGCGGGTATGGCGGGGCGCAAACTGGCCGCGAACGCCCGGCGCGTGGTCATCAAGTCGCGCATCGTCGTGCTCAAGAAGGTCGGGGCCCAATCGGTGGTCACGCATCTGCGCTACATCGAACGCGATGGCACCACCCGCGACGGGCAACGCGGGCAGGCCTATGGCGCCGACACGGATACGGCAGACCTGAAGGACTTTGAAGAGCGGGGGCGGAGCGACCGACACCAGTTCCGCTTTATTGTTTCGGTAGAGGATGCTGTAGAGCTTGAGGAGTTGCGCGACTACACGCGTGAACTAATGGTCCGCATGGAGGTAGACTTGGAGACTGATCTGGATTGGGTGGCCGTCGATCACTGGGATACCGACAACCCCCACACACACGTCGTGGTGCGCGGGCGCGACAAGACCGGCAATGACCTCATTATCGCGCGCGACTACATCGCCCACGGCATGCGACTTCGTGCCGGCGAGCTGGCGACAGAATGGCTGGGGCCGCGCACCGAGAGGGAGATTCGCGAAAGTATGTTGCGCGAGGTGGACCAGGAGCGCTGGACCAGCCTGGACCGCCGCTTGCAGCAAGTCCAAAAGTTGCACGATGGCGTAGTGGTGGTAGCCGCCGAGGGCTCAACACGCCGTCTGCGCGCCGTGCTGATCGGCCGTTTGCAGCGCCTCACCGCGATGGGACTGGCCGAGCCGGACGGCATCAACCGCTGGCGGCTGCGGTCGGATGTTGAGCCCATGTTGCGTGCCATGGGCGAACGCGGTGACATTGTTCGGACCATGCAGCGGGCGCTAGGCGCGCAACAGCGCGAGATGGCCGTGTTTCCATCCCGCGAGCCCTTGCGGCCTGTGATCGGCCGAGTGGTTGGTAAGGGCTTGGCCGACGAGTTGCTGGAGCGCAGCTACCTAGTGATCGACGGCATCGACGGACGCGCGCATTACATCGTGCTGCCGGCAGGTGCAGCACTTGAAAATTTCCCCGCCGGTGCTGTGGTCGAGGCGCGCGGCGAAGTCGATGGGCGTGCCGTGGACAAGACCATTGCAGGGCTCGCTGAGGGCGATCTCTACCGCACCGACCTTCACCTCACACTGCTGCGCGCGCAGCGCGGGTGCGGCGATCCGCAAGAGATTGTGGCCGCGCACGTGCGCCGTCTGGAAGCACTTCGGCGCGCAGGACTGGTCGAGCACGTCGCGAAGGGCGTCTGGCGTGTGCCCGCCGACCTGCCCAAGCGAGCGCGCAAGCACGATGAAAAGCGAACTCTGGACGGAAGCATACGGATCCATTCGCACTTGCCAATCAACCAGCAGATACGCGCTATCGGCGAGACGTGGCTGGATAGGCAGTTGATCGGCGATGCGGTCGGCGCGGCGAGTAGTGGTTTTGGAAGAGAGGTGCGTGAGGCGCTGCTTCATCGAACCGAGTTTTTGGTTGAGCAAGGACTTGCCCACCGACGTGAGACAAGTGTTGTGCTTACTAGAAACTTGCTTGGAACGTTGCGTGAACGTGAACTGCACGCGGCAGCGCGCGGCATTGCTGGTGACACTGGGTTGCAGTACCGGGCGGCTGTGGAGGGCGAGCGTGTTTCAGGCGTCTATCGCCGCAGTGTGCTGCTTACCAGTGGGCGCTTCGCCATGCTCAGTGATGGGCTTGGCTTTACGCTTGTGCCTTGGAAGCAAGTGATCGAGCAGCGGCTAGGCCAGCACTTGACGGTGACCATTGTTGGCAGGAGCGTGACGTGGGCGTTCAGTAGGCAGCGCGGCTTGGCAAGCTAGGCTACTCTGTAGTGCGTAAGTCTTCTCAAATGCAGGCTGCGCCTTTGAGGCATGTCACTGAAGCTCTCATCTGTTCGTAAGTCACAGCCTTCACCCAACGCGGCCGCAGGGCTACCGAATCGCCCCACGCTTTCCAACCGTCTGATGTCCGAACTGCAGCTTAATTTGCTGGCGCCCCGGATTACTCAACACACCGGTTGCTGCTTGAGCGTAGAGGGGGCTTTCCTGGGAAGTGTCTAACCCCTTTTTACATCGACGACTACAGCCTTGTCAGGCCGAAGCGGTAGTTGGGGAAAGTGCGGCGTCGAACACGAAGGGGTCGCCACCAAGGCGTCGCGTCAAGTCGGAAGCGGCTTTGAGGACGGACTGCGACATCGCGGGTATTAGCTCGGCTGAAAAGCGGGCGGCCGGTCCTGAGACCGCAAGCGCTCCGCGCAGGCTGCCCATAGGGCCGAATACCGGGGCCGCGACTGCGCCGATGTCAGGCTCGCGTTCCCCCACAGTGACGATGAGAGGGTAGTTCGGAAACTCCGCATTGCGAATGAGCGTGCGGTCGAAACTGGACAGCACTCTGCCTGCGGCACCCTTGTCCAACGGTAGCAAATCCCCCGTGCGGATATGGTCGCGCACAGATTTTGGGGAGTCGACCCGAAAAAGGCACACCCGAAGGTTATCTTCGCGCGTGAAAAACGAGGCGCCTTCGCCTGTCTCCTGGACGAGCCTGCGCAAGATCGCCGGCACGTGGTCATCCAACCGCAGGGCGGCTTGGTAGAGCCCTCCCCAGTGCAACAGCATGGACCCAAGTTGGTAGGTACCGTCGTCCAGGCGGACTATGCAGTGCTCGCGAATTAGCGAGGTCATGGTTCGCAGAATGGTGCTCTTGTACATGCCAGTCCTCTGAGCCAGCTCGCTCAAATTGAGGGATGTGTCGCCAGCCTTGAAGGCGTGAAGGATGGCAAACGCTCTCTCCACCGCGGCCACGCCACCGGCTTTTTGCTCGTCTTCCCGCTTAACTGTCATTCGCTCCATCCGCAATCGTTGGCTGACGCGTTCATTCGAGCGCGTCAGCGGAGAAATTCTGCTTGACATTATATCGTATCGTACTGCAGAATGAAATTCCCTTGTGAGGTATGTCATTCCGCAGGACGCAACGATGTGCTTGCACCCTTAGTTCTGCCCTTTTTTGGAGTCACTGATGTTCAAGATGAAAAAGGTCCTTGTCTTGGCGTTTGCCGGGCTATCCCTGTTGACGTTGACCATTCCGACGCCAGCGCAGACTTTTCCGAACAAGCCGATTACCATCGTTGCGCCGTACCCTCCGGGCGGGGCTACGGACCTCTATGCCCGCTCAGTGGCCAATGGGTTGGCGGAGTGGGGGCAGCCAACTGTCGTTGACAACCGAGCAGGCGCGTCAGGGCTGATCGGCGCAGAGTACGTAGCCCGGCAGCCGCCGGATGGGCACACGCTGCTCATTGGCGCGTCGTCTATGTTTTCCGTCCTACCCCAGCTCAACCCGCGCATGCAGGATGTTGCGCGGCGTATCGAGCCGGTCTCTATCCTGGGCTTCAATCCGTCCTATGTCGTTGTGCCGGCTTCGCTACCGGTCAATACCATCCAAGAACTAATCGCTTACCTCAAGGCCAAACCGGGGGAGTATGGTTATGGCTCAGCTGGCAAGGGCACGTCGCAGCATGTGTTCATGGAGCTGTTTAAGCAGCGTGCTGGCGTAGATCTATTCGCTGTCCAGTACAAAGGCAGCGGCCCCATGGTGGTAGATCTGCTCGCTGGGCGGGTGGTGATGGCCATCGAGCAGGGGCCGGCCGTGCTGACCCAGATCAAAGCGGGCAAGCTCAAGGCGCTTGCCGTGACGACGGCAAAGCGAGCGGAGGCCTTGCCCAACGTCCCGACACTGTCAGAAACCGTCCTGCCCGGCTTTGAAGCCGTGACGTGGTTTGCGCTCTATGCGCCGGCCGGCATTGCAAAGGGTGTGCTCTCCAAGATAGGGCCCCAAATCGCCAAGACCATGGCCTCGCCCGAGGTCAAGGAGCGGCTGGGCGCGGTGGGCGTGGAGGCATCCTTCAGTTCGGCCGAAGCGGTAGCCAAGCGTCAGGCCGCGGAAACCAAGACGTGGTCCGAAGTCATTAGCAAGTCCCACATTACCTTGGACGAGTGACGGCCCGGAGTCCGGTATGCATTCCCAGGCAAAACTTCCGCTCCACCAGGAGCCGCGGGCCGACTACCTGCAGAAGGTGACGGGCGACGCGATCTTCGCCAGCGATGTCGTGGTGCCCGGCATGCTGCAAGGAAAGATTCTGCGGAGCACGGTGCCGCATGCACGCATTCGCCGCATCGACACGAGCGCGGCGCTGGCCCTGCCGGGCGTGGTGGCGGTGCTCACGGGGGCGGACCTGGCGCGGCTGCCGGGCACAGCCAACCGTTGGGGGCTTTATCTGCGGGACCGCGACGTGATCGCCGTCGAGAAGGTTCGCTATGTGGGCGACCCTGTCGCGGCGGTTGCGGCCATCGACGAGGCCACCGCCGAGGAGGCCGTGGAAGCCATCGTGGTCGAGTACGAGTCCCTGCCCTTCGTAACGACGGCACGAGAGGCGATGGCCGAAGGCGCTCCGCGCGTCCACGACGAGATGGACAAGCTGAAGGACTTCTACTTTCGAGGCGAGGCCAGCCCGGTGGAAGGCACGAACATCTTCCAGCACTGGCGCTACAGCAGCGGTGACGTGGAACAGGCCTACGCCGTCGCGGCCCGCGTCTTCGAAGACACCTTCACGTTTCCGATGGTGTTCCACTTCGCCATGGAGCCCCATGTGTGCGTTGCCGACTGGAAGCCGCATTCGCTGGAAATCTGGAGCGGCGGACAAACACCCACGGCCATCGCCCGCGTGTGCTCCGAAACGCTGGGCATTCCCTTGGCCTGCGTGCGCGTGCACTCGCCCTATATCGGTGGCGGCTTTGGCGGCAAAGCCTCCGTCAAGATCGATCCGCTGGTTGCCGCGCTGTCATGGAAGGCACGCGCTCCCGTGCGGGTCTGCCTCTCCAGCGCCGAGTCGATGCTGACGTGTCGTCGCCTGGATGCGGAGATCACGGTCAAGACCGCGGTGGATGCCGCTGGGCGCATCACCGCTAAATCCGTCAAGGCGGTGCTCAACGGAGGCGCCTATGCCGACACCGGTCCGGCCATTGCCATCAAGGCCGCGATACGCGCCATTGGGCCGTATCACATTCCGAACCTGCGCCTGGAGTCCTACGGCGTCTACACCAACACGGTGCCCGGCGCGGCATTCCGCTCGATTGGCGGGCCGCAGGCCGTGTGGGCGACGGAGTCGCAGATGGACATCATGGCCCACGCCTGCGGCATGGACCCGGTGTCGTTCCGCCTCCTCAACATGGCGGACAAGGGGCAGACCATCAAGCCGGATCTGCGGCCCTTGGACGTAGACATGCGCAACTCGCTGCGCAAGGCGATCGAAACGCTGGAAGCGCTGCCCGGGTCGCAAGGTCCGCGTCGTCGTGGCCGCGGCGTTGCCGTCGGGATCAGCGACCCGGGCATCATGCCCATCGGCGGCGCGACCGTTCGTCTGCGCGCGGACGGCTCGGTGAACGTCTCGGCGAACTCGGTGGAGATCGGCCAGGGAAACCGGGGGGTGCTGCGCATCGTCGCCCACAAGCTGCTGCGCCAGCCCCTGCGCATGATTGCCGCATCCGAGCCCGATACTCTGCTCGCGCCCTATGACTGGGGCACCGGCGCCAGCCGTTCGACCGTGATCATCGGTTTGGCGGTCCAGTTGGCCTGCGAGGACATCTTGCGCCAGGTGGGCGAGGCGGCCGCGTCGGTGCTGGGCGGCGATCCCGCGAGCTACCGCCTGGAAGAAGGCCGCGTCGACGGTCCCGAAGGGTCCCTTGCCCTCATCGAGCTGTTCCGTCGTTTCAACGGGATGACCGCCGGCGAATTTCTCGGCGTGGGCCGGGTGAACCCCGAAACGAAGAATGGCGCATTCAAGGTGGCCCCGCTGTTCTGGGAGACCGGCGCCGGGGCTTGCGAGATCGAGCTGGACGAGGACACGGGCGACATTCGCGTGGTTCGCGTCGGCGGAGCCGCCGACCTTGGCTACGTCATGAATCCCAAAGCCGCCGAAGGTCAGGACGAGGGTGCCATGGTCATGGGACTGGGGCACACGCTCTTCGAGGAATACGTCTACGAGGACGGCCAGGTGGTGAACGGCACGTTGTTCGACTACCGCGTTCCGACGACGCAGGACGTGCCGCTGCACGTGGGCACCACCTTGATTGAAAGCCTCGATGGTCCTGGCCCCTTTGGCGCACGCGGAGGCGGGGAGGGCGCCATCCTTCCGGTGGCGCCCGCCGTGGCCAATGCCTTGTACGACGGCTGGGGCGTCCGAATCAAGGATCTGCCGTTGACACCGGAACGCGTTTGGCGGGCGCTCACAGCCGCCAAGGCCAAAGACAAAAACTGACGAGGACAACATGGACTTCAGAATCGACGCCACCCTGCCGGCATCCGCCGCCCAGCTGTGGGCCATCTTCTTCGACGTGCAGCGGGTCGCGGGACTCATCCCCGGGTGCGAGAACGTCACGGAGATCGAGCCGCTCAAGGCGTTCTCCGCGCTGATGAAGCAGAAGATCGGGCCTTTCAAGCTGGAGCTGCCGACCACGATCGTGCTTGGCGCCTACACGCTCGAGCGCCACGTCGAACTCAGCGCCCAAGGGCGGGACAAGCTCACGGGCACTTCCATCGAGGTGCACATGGCGGTCAATCTGAACGAACGCCAAGGCGAGAGCGGCCCCGAGTGCGTGCTGGGCGTCGAGGCGCAGATGCAAGTGGCAGGCAAGCTGGCGTCCCTGGGCTATCCAGTCGTGAAGAAGAAGTCCGACGAACTGTTCGCCGAATTCGAGCGGAGGCTGCGCAACGAACTGGCGGGGTTCTCGCCGGAGCAGGCGGCCCCGGTGGCGCCCGCGCAGGTGATTGCAAGCGCTGCGCTGGGGAGCGCTCCGGCCGCGCCTGCCCCGCTCGGACCCGTCCCTGCCCCCGCTCCCGCTCCCGTTTCTGCTCCCGCTCCCGCGGCGCAGCGGCCCGCGCGCGGGGTGGAACTGGTGCTGCAATGGCCGCGTGTCGGGATCAGCGTGGCCGTGGCCTGCGTGGTGGCCTATGCGGCCACCACCGCCTTCCAGCAGTCGCCTGGCTGGTGGTTGGTCGCGCCGCTGCTGGGCGTGGCCGCCGGGCTCGGTCGGAGAGCCGACTGATGCGTCCAGCGCGCTTCACCCTGCACCGCCCGGCCAGCCTGCACGAGGCCCTGGCGCTGAAGGCTCGTCTCGGCGATGCCGCCACCTTTCACGCGGGGGGCACGGAGCTGCTGGTTGCATTGAAGGCCCGTGTGCTGCAGTACGACCATGTGATCGACATCAAGCCGTTGGAGGAACTGCGCGGCATCCGGCAACTGGACGACGGCGGGCTTCGCATTGGCGCCTTGTGCACGCATCACCTGATCGCCAACGATCCATTGGTTCGCCAGCATCTGCCGGGCTATGCCCATCTCAGCGAGCATGTGGCTAACATCCGCGTACGGGTTGCCGGCACGCTGGGCGGAGTCCTGTGCTTCGCGGAGCCGCATGCCGACGCGCCGACGATGCTCTGTGCACTCGATGCGCGTCTCGTGCTGGCAAGCACTCGGGGACAGCGGGTGGTGCCCTCGCGCGCCTTTCACCTGGGAGAGTTTTCCACGGCGAGGGAGGACGACGAATTGCTGGCCGCCATCGAGATACCGCCCCAACGACCCGGCGACCGGTCGGCGTACCGCTCGTTTGGCCACACCGAGCGCCCAGCGGTCGGCGTGGCGGCGGTGTGGTGCCCCCAGGGGCCGCAACGGCTGCACTTGTGGGTGGGCGCCATCGCCGCGGTGCCCACGGCGCTCGTGCGCACCGAGGAGGCGGCCCGAAGCCTTTCGCCCGGCGCATCTTTCGAGGTGGCCTGGCGCGCGCTGGAACCCGTCGTCAGCGCGGAGGCCGAGCAGTTGACCGCGCACGACGACCTTCATGGAAGTGCCGACTACAAGCGACACCTGGTCACCGTGCTGGCCAAGCGTGTCTTGGAGGAATGCTTGAAATGAGCCATGCCACACCTGCCTTTCCGCTCATCCGGGTGGACATCTCGCTGAACGATACGGAGCAGTCCCTTGAGATCGAGCCGCGCGAGCTACTCATTGACGTGCTGCGCGAGCGGCTGCGAATGACCGGAACGAAGCGCTCTTGCGACGTCCAGGTCTGCGGCGCCTGCACCGTGCTGGTCGATGGCATGCCGACGTCCAGTTGCACCACGCTGTGCGCGGACGTGCACAACCGCCACGTGACCACCATCGAAGGCCTGGCCTACGAGGGGCGGCTGGACCCGGTGCAGCGTGCGTTCATCGCCCACGGCGCGCTGCAATGCGGCTTTTGCACGCCGGGAATGATCCTGGCGGTCAAGTCGATGCTGTCCCTCTACGAAAACCCGTCGGAAGAAACCATTCGCCACTTCCTGCGCGGCAACATTTGCCGCTGTACGGGCTACGTGAAGATTCTCGAGGCCATTCAGGACCTCGTGCACAACCCACTGAGTTTTGAACCGGAGAAAAAATGACTCAACACAATACACCCAGCAAAGGGCATGTGATCATCGCAGGGGCCGGCATGGGAGGCCTGTGTCTGGCGCTCGCCCTGCTGCAAAAGGGCTTCGACGTGGACATCTACGAACAGTCCCCCGAACTGCGCGAGGTCGGCGCGGGGCTCTGGATCTCGGCCAACGGCAGCCGCGTCATGGAAAAGCTCGGTCTCAAGAAGGAGCTGCAGGCCATCAACCTGGACCCCGAGGACCGGGTGATCCGCTTCTGGAAGACAGGGGAGGAGTACTCGGTCTACAACCGCGATGCGAAAGACTCCAAGGTCGACCACACCCTCATCCAGGTGCTGCGCGCAGAGTTGCAGCGCATCCTGTACGAAGCGGTGCTCAAGCTCAAACCCGGCGCTGTGCATTTCGGCGTTCGCTCGGTGGGGGCGGAGACGGTCGAGGGGCGGGCGCGCCTGCTGTTGGATGACGGCCAGGCCATCGAGGGCGACGCGGTGGTCGGTTGCGATGGTGCGCATTCACGGGTGCGGCAGTCCATTTTTGGCGAGTCGCCCGCTCGGTACACCGGCGCAAATGCCTGGCGGGGACTGGCGCCCATGTCGAAGCTGAAGCCGCAGCACCGTCGCGCCCTCGCTTCGACGTGGGTCGGGCCCACGGCGCATGTGACCTGCTATCCCGTGCAGCGCAACGGGGAGCAGTTCGTGAGCTTTTCAGCGCAAGTCGACAGCGAGGTGTGGCAGGCCGAGTCCTGGTCCGAGCGCGGCGAGTTGTCCGACGCGCTCAAGGACTTCGAGGGTTGGAACCAGGACATCCTCGACCTGTTCATCAATTCCGAGAATTTGTTCCGTTGGGGCTTGTTCGTTCGGGATCCGCTGGCCAACTGGTCTCGCGCCAGGGTGACGCTGGTGGGAGACGCCTGCCATTCCATGACGCCTTATCTCGGCATGGGGGTGAACATGACCTTTGAAGACGCCTATGTGTTGGCGCGCTGCCTGGAGGCTCAGCCGGGCGACATCGAGGCCGCGCTGCGGCGGTTTGAAGTCGCCCGGGTGGCGCGCGCCAATCGCACCAAGGCAAGTTCGATGGACATGCTGAAAGTCTTCCACGACCCGGCCCTGGAACAGATCGAAACCGCCCGCCGGTACATCGAGAAAAACTGGTCGCCCGCCGTGGTGCGCGAGCGATACGACTGGCTGCTCGCTTATGACGCCACCACGGTGGAGATCTGAATGCTGACCGCCATCAAAACGCGCGGGCGTCCCTGGGACGGCGTCATTCCCGAGAACGAACAAGCCCTCTACCGCAAGACGGGATGGGGGATGCCGACGGGCCTGGGCAAGCGCCCGGCCCTGTTGATCATCGACGTGCAGTACCGCTCAATGGGCGACAAGCCCCTGCCCATCGAGGAAGCGATCGAGTCGCTGCCGACCAGCTGCGGCGAATACGGCTGGCGCGCCTTGCCGCACATTGCGCGACTGGTCGAGGTGTTCAGGCGCATGGGCGCGCCTATCCTGTATCCGTATGTCGCGCCCAAGGGCCCCCACAACCGGGGCCAGTTCGAGCAAAAAGTCCCCGGCGTCATGGACATTCCCCAGCACGGCTACGACTTCGTGGCGGAGGTGGCGCCCGCGCCCGCGGACATCCTCATCCCCAAGTTTCAGGCTAGCGCGTTTCACGGCACACCGCTCACGAGTCACCTGGTGGGGCTCGGTGTCGACACCGTTGTTGTCACCGGATGCACCACGAGCGGCTGCATCCGAGCGACGGCGATTGACGCCTGTGCCTTGAACTTCAAGGTGGTGGTGCCGGAGGACGCGGTCTATGACCGGTCGCAGACCTCGCACGCGGTGAACTTGTTCGATATGGCCAGCAAATATGCCGATGTGATGCCGACAGAGGAACTCGTCGGTGCGCTGCGGCAGGTCGCGTGAGGGGACTGGCGTGAACGGCGGCACAGGTTTTCATGTCCGGGCCAATGGCATTCGCCAGCACTACCTGCACTTTCCGGGCAAGGGTCAGCCGGTGGTCATCGTGCCGGGCATCGTGAGCCCGGCCATTTTGTGGAGCCACGTTGGCGACTGGCTCGCGAACAGCCACGGGTGCTTTGTCCTGGACGTGCGGGGGCGCGGCCTGTCCGAAGCCGGACCTCACCTGGACTACGGCCTCGACGCCTGCGCGGCTGATCTGAAAGCCTTTCTCGACACCATGTGCAGCAGCGCGCCGCTGGTCATCGGACACTCGATGGGCGCGCGTATCGCGGCACGGGCGGTGGCGCGCAACCCCGGCCTCGCGCACTCGCTGGTGCTGCTCGATCCGCCGACCAGTGGTCCCGGACGCCGGCCCTACCCCGTGCCCCTGGCGCGCACCCTCGGTCTGCTTCGGGCCGCCCAGCGAGGGGAAGGCTTGGAGGCGATGCGCCAGAGCAGCGCGCGGCCCTGGCCAGAGCCGTTGCAGCGGCTGCGGGCGGAGTGGCTGGCCAGCTGCGACGAGCGCGCCGTGTATGCGGCCTATGACGATTTCCATGGCCAGGACTTCTTTGCCGACCTGGCGGCGATCCAGGTCCCTGTATCGCTCGTCTGCGCGGAGGAGGGTGGCGTGGTCTCCGAAGCGGATGCCCAGGAGATGAGAGGCCTTCGGCCCGGCCTGCACCTCGCCCGGATAGAGGGCGTGGGGCATCAGATGCAGGCGGAGGACTTCGCGCGGTTCAGCGCGGTGCTGGGCGACGTGCTGCGTCGCCACCAATACTGATCTTGTTGGAAGGAGCCAGAAGTGAGAGTCGATGCCGAAGTTCTTGAGCTGTTCACGCGCGAGCTGACCCTGTGCGGCGTGAAGCCGGGCGAAACCGTGGTGGTGCTGACGGCGGGTGACGAGTGGGCGGACAACGCGCATGCGTTCATGGCCGCGGCCGGTCAGCTGGGCGCCATGACGTTCAACCTCAATGTGCGCCGCGAGCAGGCCAATGCAGTGGGGGTTCAAGGTCGCCATCCTCTCGTCGGCAATACCCTGGCCATGGCGACCCTCAAGGCAGCCAGCCTGGTGATCGACATGGTGGGCCTGCTGTTTTCCCGGGAGCAGGCGGAGATCCAGGCCGCGGGTGCGCGCGTGCTGCGCGTCATGGAGCCCTTCCACGTGCTCAAGCAGATGTTTCCGACCGCGGACCTGCAGCGGCGCGTCGAGTTCGCCAAGACGCTCCTGGAGTCGGCGAAGCAGCTTCGCTTCACATCGGACGCGGGAACCGACATCGTCTACAAGCTGGGGCAGTACCCGGTCATCTCCGAGTACGGCTTCACGGCCGAGGCCGGACGGTGGGACCACTTTCCCTCCGGCTTTTCGTTCACGCAAGGCAATGACGGGGAAGTGGACGGTGTCGTGGTGCTTCAGCCGGGGGACATTCTTTGCGCCTTCAAACAGTATGTGCAGACGCCGATAACGTTGCACGTGGAGAAGGGCATGGTGGTCAAAATCACTGGCGACGGCACGGACGCCGAGCTGCTCAGGAGCTATATCGACAGCTTCCATGATCCACGGGCCTATGCCATCTCCCACATCGGGTGGGGGCTCAATGAAAAGGCGCGCTGGTACCAGTTCTCGGTGACGCGTCAACTGTCGTCGGAGCACGTGATGAATGCCTTGGCGTTCTATGGCAACGTGCTGTTTTCCCTCGGGCCAAACCTCGAACTTGGTGGCACCAACGACACTGCATGCCACTTGGATCTGCCAATGCGCCGATGCAGCCTCTGGTTGGACGATTTGCAGATTCTTGACAAGGGTGATGTGGTGCACCCGGCCATGCGGGTCGGGTCTGATTCTGTGTAGCGCTGGTTCTCTTCTTGCGCAGCCAATCTAGCCCAGCCATCGAGCTTCCTGAACTGAGACGTATAAGCACTTCAATTGCTCTAAACGATACGTAGAAAACATCGAGCGACACGCGGTGCCAAGTCTGACAGACTTCAGGCAGTGCAGAGTGACCTTGCGAAAAACTTAAGCACTATCTCAAGGCAGAACTGAATGGTTGCAAACTGAATGAACGAGATTGGCCTCAAGCCCATGAATCTGACTCGCGCGAGAGCCCAGAGCGCATTTCAGAGTGGAAAGCTGCTTGGAAAAAAGCGGCTTGCATTTTCTTCGGCCAATTTCAGAGGTCGACATGCTGTCACCATCTTCCATTCCTCTGCGCGTTAACTCATTCGCCGATGTGGATGAACTGGACAAGGCTGCGCGTCACCACTACACGAGTTGTGGTGCAGGGCGCATGGTCTGGCGGTGTTGGGGTGAGGGCCGGCCGGTTGTCCTTCTACACGGGGGCGCAGGCAGTTGGACGCACTGGGTGCGCAATGTGGCCGCGCTGTCCCAACAAGGCCGCTGCGTATGGGCGCCTGATCTACCCGGTTTTGGCGATTCCGCTGCACCAGTGAGGGGCGGCGATGCAGATGCTGTCGCTGATTGCTTGTCGCATAGCTTTCGCGAGTTGTTTGGATATGTGCAAATCGACGTCGTCGGGTTTTCGTTTGGCGCGTTGGTAGCGGGATTTCTCGCGGTACGTACCCCCTCTCTCCTGTCAAACGTGGTGCTGGTAGGGGCTCCGGCGCTCAGCGCTATTCCGTCCCCAGCGATCAACCTGCGTCCTTGGAATAGGGAAGAGCCAGGGGAGAATCGCCGCGCCGTGCATCGGCACAATCTTGGCGCGTTGATGCTGTCTCAAGACCGAGCCATCGACGAACTTGCTGTGACACTGCATGCGGAAAACGTCGTGAGAGATCGCATGACTGGTCGGCGCCTGATATTTGGAGACGCGCTACTGCGGTTACTCCCTGAGATCCAATGTCCGGTCGCAGGCATCTGGGGCGCTGAAGACGTTATTTATCGGAATCATCTGGAGGTCATTGGGAATGCACTGGCGCATGCGCCACGTATGCAGCAACTGGTGCTCATAGCTCAAGCTGGACATTGGGTGCAGTACGAGCAACCTGAGAAATTCAACGAGATACTGGGTCGCATCTTGGATCATTTCTCAATAAACCATTGATTCCAAGCAGGTCTGATCGTGGTTCCGAGGGGCGTTGGCAGAACGCTCAGTTTGAGCAAATCAATGGGCCACGCACACCGTATGCCAGAGTGGCGAAAGTTGGCAGATTGCATTCCACTATGACCAAGGAGAACAGCTATGGACAACCTTGACCTTTTTGTTCTCCGTACCCTGAGAGACTGGCGCCGTGAGGGAAAGGCCGCTTGGCTCGTGACTGTCGTTAGAACCTGGGGGTCATCTCCTCGCCCTGCAGGTTCGGTGCTCGCGCTATGTGAAGACGGTAGGGTCGTAGGGTCTGTTAGCGGAGGGTGTATCGAGGATGACCTGATCATAAAAGCTACGGCTCCAGATTGCGGCGCGGGCCTTTGTTCGAAGTCTGGGGGGCCTTTGATACTGACCTACGGCGTATCTAGCGAAGAGGCACACAGGTTTGGTCTGCCCTGTGGCGGAACGATTGAATTGATGGCAGAGCCCAACCCCCAACTCAAATCGCTCGAACGCTTGGTGGATGTGTTGACGCATGGTGGCTTAGTGCACCGGAGAGTGCGTGTTAGTGACGGTGAAGTCTCCCTCACCAAAGCCGACAATCCGGCGGAGCTGGTAGCTACGATCGAATATGTAATCAACACCTTCGGTCCCGAATACCGAATGTTGCTGATTGGCGCAGGGCAGCTGACGGAGTACTTGGCGACCATGGCATCTTTCTGCGGATTCTCCGTGACGGTGTGTGACCCAAGGGTGGAGTACACCGATTCGTGGGCCGTACCACGCGTGAGCTTGACAAAGGGCATGCCGGATGACGAAGTAGTCCTGTTCCGTCCGGATCGTCGTACCGCCGTTATCGCTCTTACGCACGACCCAAAACTGGACGACCTCGCGTTATTGGAGGCCTTGAAGTCGGAAGCTTTTTATGTGGGAGCGATAGGGAGTCGCCGGAATTCCGAGAACCGTCGGCAAAGGATGCATGAGCACTTTGACATCGCGCTGAACGATCTTGAAAAGTTGCGAGCGCCGGTCGGGGTCTTTATTGGTAGCAAGACGCCTTCGGAAATCGCAGTAAGCATCATGGCTGAAGTGCTGGCGGTGAAGAATGCAGTCCAAGTTCCCCGCGAGATGCTTGTTGCTCCGGCAAAGGAAATGCTGAACATGCAAGGCCCGAACAAACGAACTACCGTCTCGTAGGCAACCGATTGATGAGCAACTTCGATGGAGTCGAAGAGATCCGCTTCATGAAAACACAAGCCAATACATCCATTGCTGTCGTTGGTCCTGGTGCCATCGGCACTACAGTTGCGGCGGCACTGCACGAAGTCGGTCGCACGCCGTTGCTGTGCGGGCGTACGCCCCGCGGTTGCCTGACGCTTCAGGATGGCGATCGCCGTATCACCGTTCCCGGTCCGGTCCGGACGGATCCCGCACAGATCGATCGCACGGTCGACCTCGTCTTTCTCGCGGTCAAGGCGACGCAAATCGATGCGGCGGCAGAATGGCTCGCGGCGTTAAGCGGCCCGGAAACCGTTATATGTGTTCTGCAAAATGGGGTAGAACAGGTAGAGAGGGTTGCCGCTTGTTCCCCACGGGGGCGGCTCGTCCCTGCTGTAGTGTGGTTCCCTGCGCAGGCGCAATCCGACGGTTCCGTCCTCTTGCGCGGCGATGTGCGTGTCAGTCTGCCAGACACGCTGGCCTCCTGCGTGGTGGCCGATGCGCTGCGAGGTTCTCGATGCTCCGTAGACTTGGCGGCGAACTTCAGCTCATTGGCGTGGCGCAAGTTGCTGCAGAACGCGGTGGCAGGACTCATGGCGCTCACGCACAGGCGTTCAGGTATGTATGGGAGGTCTGACATCTCCGGACTCACCCTTGCCTATTTGCAGGAATGTCTGGCAGTGGCTCGCGCCGAGCGCGCTGAACTTGGCGACGAGGTGCCTCAGGAAATCCTCACCAAGTTCTTGGAGTCTCCCGCCGACATGGGCACTTCAATACTTACCGATCGCGAAGCGGGCCGACCACTGGAATGGGATATTCGCAACGGAGTCGTCTCGCGCCGTGGCCGGGCTCATGGCATCCCGACGCCGATCAGCGACGTGTTGGTTCCGCTCCTTGCAGCCGCGAGCGACGGCCCCGGCTGATCCTGTGGCCCCCGATGACGCCGTCACCACTCTTCATCATCAACAAGCACCTGCGCCCCGACACATGTCCACGCCTTTTGAATCCCTGGTGCACATCAACGCCGGCCCGCTGCACGTGGCATATGCCGAGCTGGGCCCGACCAGCGGCCCGCCTGTCTTTCTGATGCACGGCTTTCCCTACGACATCCACACCTACGAGGCCGTGGCACCACTGCTGGCCGCACAGGGCTGCCGCGTTATCGTGCCCTACCTGCGCGGCTTCGGGCCCACGCGCTTTTTGTCGGCGGATACGCCGCGCTCGGGCGAACAGGCAGCGCTGGGCACGGACCTGCTGGCCTTGATGAATGCGCTGGCGGTGCCACGCGCTGTGCTGGCCGGCTACGACTGGGGAGGCCGCGCCGCGTGCGTAGTGGCGGCACTGTGGCCCGATCGCTGCGCCGGCCTACTGTCGGTCAACAGCTATAACATCCAGGACATCGCAAGCGCCATGCGCCCTGACGTTCCGGAAAAGGAATTTCGGCTCTGGTACCAGTATTACTTCAACAGCCCGCGCGGTGAGCAAGGCCTGTTGCAAGATCGTCGGGCGGTGTGCAAGCTGCTATGGAAGCTTTGGTCGCCAACTTGGGCCTTCACTGCAGCGCAGTTTGAACGCAGCGCCGCTGCATTCGACAACCCCGACTTTGTACCTGTGGTCATACAAAGCTACCGCCACCGCTTTGGCTTGGTTGCTGGCGACCCGGCGCTGCTGACCGTTGAAGCGCAACTGGCGCAACAGCCGCCCATTGTGGCGCCCACACTCACTTTCGACGGCTTGGACGACGGTGTGCGCGCGCCCGCAGACGAAAGTAAGCACGCGTCACGCTTCACTGGGCCGCGCCAGCACCGCTTTGTGCCGGGCGTGGGCCACAACATGCCGCAAGAAGTACCGCAGGTGTTTGCCGATGCAGTGATGGAGCTTGTGCGTGGCGACGTGTAGGCTACGGAGAGTCATTGGTGGGAGTGCTTAGCCGTGGCTCGCGCGGAGGACGCTGAATTTGGCGACGAGGTGCCTCAGAAAATCCTCGCCATGTTCCAAGCGTATCCAGCCAATATGTGCACATCTATCCTTACAGATCGCGAACCGGGTCGACCACTGATCTATGCGCCAGCTGTGCGGGCGAAAGTACCCCTTCCCTTGGGTGAATCGCTGTGTGCGACACGGCGCATACGCACTTCCAGCAATTCAAGTAGGGCTCGTAAAGCTGCGCTGTTGTGTCGGCGCTGCGCGTACGCCGCATAGAGCCAAATATCACGCGGCATAAAATTCTTGAGCACAGGGACTAAGCTGCCACGCTCAGTGTGCGGCTGCGCCAGCAACGCCGGGACGCACACTGCGCCGATGCTGTCGAGCGCCGCCGCGATAAGCGCGCACGAGTCGTTTGAATCCATACGGCCATTGATCGGAAGGTTGTATGGCACACCATCAACTTCGAACGGGAGGTGCGGTGCAACGTCACATATGGAGTACGTGAGCACATCATGCCTTAGCATATCGTCGGGGGTTTTTGGCATGCCGCGCTTGGCCCAATAGCTAGGAGTGGCACAGAGGACGAGATCTACACGTTGAAGACGACGCACGATCAGATTCTCGTCCCCGACTCGCCCGTACCTTATGGCGACGTCGACCCCTTCCTTTACTAGGTCGACCGCGCGATTGCCGATCTGGAGGTCAATATGCACTTCTGGAAAAAGCGTGAGAAATTCGCTCAGGATGCTGGGGAATTTCGTTTGTACAAGCCCATGAAGTCCCGCGACGCGCAGGCGTCCGCTTGGATGTGAGCTATGCGCCTGTAGCTCCCTCTGCGTCAGTTCGACCATCTCCACCAGTGGCGCACTACGCAACTGTAGAAGTCTTCCAGCATCGGTCAGCGTCACGGAACGCGTGGAGCGGTTCAGTAGCCGCACATTGAAGCGAGCCTCGAGAGTCGCAACATGTTTGCTTGCACTAGGGTTCGAAATACCTAGCTTGTTCGCAGCGCGCGAGAAGCTACCCAATTTCGAAACCTCCATGAAGGTCTTCAGAAGGTCAAGTGTATCCATCAGATTCTTCAATACCGATAAGTCCGACAGCCCCTATCGGTGATTCCTATTTGGCCAAAATTCGAGGTTCAACATAGGACAGGCTCTAGTTATGGTGCCGTTTTCGTGAGGACTTCTTCAGGTTCCCAGCCTCCTCCTAGAGCCATAAAAACGGCAATTTGGTCATCGGCCAGCTGGGCTGCAGAAGTAGCTAGCGCGGCTGTGCTGGTTGCGAGTGCGCGCTCTGCATCCAACGCTTCGAGCTGACCGGTCTTACCGCTCACATAAAGCAGTCGAGCCTGCTTGGCAACAGTGGCATGTTGATCTCGCGCGGCCGTCAGCGCAGCATGGCGTTCCAACTCGCGTGCGTAGGCATCAAGGGAGGTTTCTACTTCGCGCAATGCCGTCAGCACAGTCCCTTCGAAGCTGGCAGCTGCAAACCGCGTTGCTGCCTCGGCCTGTGCGATGCGAGCGCGAGCCATGCTGGTGTTAGGTAGCGTCCAACTGACCAATGGACCCAGGCTGTAACTGAGCGTCTCGCGATTTCCGAATTTTTCGATGAATCCAGAGGATCCGGCCGAAAGTCCGAAAACCACTTTTGGGTAAAGATCGGCGGTGACTATTCCGATGCGAGCGGTGGCGACGGCCAAGTTTCGTTCGGCCTTCCGAACGTCAGGCCGTCGACGCAAAAGGTCTCCGCCGTTTCCCACTGGAAGCAGCCCTGCTAGCTGCGGCGGCTTCTCGCAATCTGCCACTGCGGCGGGGAAATCGCGAGGCGCTGCGCCAGTCAGCGTTGCCAACCGGTACAGCGCACCTTGGCGCTGGGCCTGAAGCGGGGGCAGCAAAGCACGTAGTTGCTCCAGTTGGCCTTGTGCACGTAGTACGTCAATTCTGCCCACCTTGCCCGCTTGTTGAAGCCGTTCCGAAAGTCGGATCGCCTCTTCCTGAAGGCGCACAGACTCCACTGCAGTTTGCAAGCGATACCCGCTTGAACAGGCGCTCGCGTAGGCATGAGCTGTACCTCCCGCGACGTTGATTCGCACCAGATCTACTGCCGCCTGTTCGGCGCTGGTTCCAGCCTCTGCCGCTTCGATCGCGCGGTGCAGTTGACCGAACATGTCCAGTTGATATGACAAGGACATACCCGCGCTGTACGTTCCGCGGCTAGGTGGCTCGGCATCTCTTTGTAGGAGACTCAAACCTGAGGCGTGCCCAAACCCCGGACCACCACTGACGGCCGCTGTCGGCTCTCTCTTCCCTATTGCTTGGGCCTCTATCGCCTTCACGCGCTCCAAGTTGGCAATGGCCTGTCGCAGGTCGGTGTTGTGCTTCAAAGCCTGCGTCACCAGTCTGTCTAGCTGCCGGTCGTTGTAGAGCCGCCACCAATGCTGCGTAAGGGGGGCCTCGGTTGTGTATCCCTTGCCAGACTGGAATCCATTTTCGGAGGCCGCCTGTTCGGGCGCGAGAACAGCAGGTGCCACGTAGTCCGGTCCAACAGGCGAGTAAGCACAACCTGCCAATAGTCCGCTGGCAACTGCAGTGGCTAGGAGTCGATACATGGTGTTCATCCTTGCCCTCCTGATGGTAGATCGGCGGCTTGCTTGGCTCTGACGGTCTCGAGTATTTCTACCGTGACCGTCTGGCCTGCTACCAGACGGGTGCCCAAGGGCAACTGATCAAGTTTCACACGCACGGGAATGCGCTGTGCAAGTCGCACCCAATTGAAGGTGGGGTTGACACTTGGAAGCAAGTTTGCGGTGGTGCTGCGGTCGCGGTCGGCAATACCGGCAGCGATGCTTTCAACGGTGCCCTCGAGCGGCGCAGCACCCATAGGGGTCACTCTTACCCGGTCGCCCAAATGGATCCGTGCTAGTTTGTTTTCCTCGAAGTAGCCTTCAACATAGACCGAGCTCGCATCTACCAATGCCATCACGGGGTGGCCGACGGCTGCATAGGCGCCTTTGCGGAGGTCAAGATTGGTCACGATCCCAGCTCTGGGGGCCCGCACTTCCGTGCGTTGCAGGTTCAACCTTGAAGTAGTCAGGGCGATCTGCGCTTGCCGCAATGCTGCTTCGGCCGAAAGAAGCATGCCTTTTGCCTGGTCTACCTTCAGGCGTGATTGCTCGCGGACTTCCAACGATATCAAATCGCCCAGTTCAGTATTCCGCTTGCTCTCACGCTGCGCTTGTGCGAGCGTTATGCGCTGGTTGCTGATCGCGATACTCTGCGTTGCGAAAGCGGCCTCGGCTTGCTCTACAGCCAGCTGAAAACGAGCTTTGTCCACCAAAAACAGTAAAGCTCCGGAGTCAACGTACTGGTTATCCTGCACTGCTACGTCCGCGACCATGCCAGACACATCAGGCGCTACCTGCACGATGTTAGCCCGCACTCTCCCGTTGCGCGTCCATGGGGCAAGTTCATAGTGGTCCCACAACTGCCAGCTAGCGTAAAGGGCGGCGGCCGCCATCAGCACGGTGATAACAAGACGAACGACCGGACGTGCGAGGCGAGAAGCGTGCATTGGGAATGCTATTGTTTTAAGTTTCATGAGTGATCTAACAAGTAGGTTTCAAGCAGAGGTGGAGATGGCGCCGGTGAGATAGGCCAAGACGTAGAGCACCAAGACGTACAGCGCTAGATCGAACAAGGCGGGGTGCCAGACCCATCGGTAGAAACCAACGACTGCAAGCAGGCGACGCATTGCCCAGGAACACGCGAGAGCACCGCCAGCTAGGAGCAAAAGCCAAGGCAGTAGCACACCAAAGAAATTGACTTCAATCATGGTTGTAGTGCGGCACGAGCTGATGGAAAGAGGTTGCGGCGAAGACCCACGAGTGCGGAGATGGCTCGCCACTCGGTGTCCTTTTCCAGTGAGTCAATTAGCAGCCCATCGATCTGAGGCAGCAACGACTCTTGGTGTGCAAGCGAATCCGCGCCCCGCGCTTTGAGAAAAAGGGCTAGTTCCTTGAAGAGGCGGCTGGCCGGCTTTGCAGGAAGGTGCTCAGAATGCAGCCGTAGCGTTGCGATGTCCGCACCAAGGCGCAATTGCCGTAACGCTCCGTCTAAAGTAATGCGGACTTCGTCAGCACCGTTGGGTGATACTCGCGGCACCAATAGTGAGATCCGGTCTAGCATGCGGCCGATGAAGACGTCGTGTGCGCCTGCATCCTGCTGATGGGTTGCGATTTCGGAAAGGTCGCTCCACGTTGCACGCCGTATGCGCTCGGAAGTCCAGTCACGGCTCACGCTGCGCACCAGCGCCGTGACGCGAGCCGCTATAAGCGCGCCTAAAAACAATGCCAAGTTGGAACTGATGAAGCTCACTAAATCGGCATTGGCCGTATCTTGCAGGGCGAGAGTTCCGGCGACGCCGAAAAACATGCCAAGGGCAGCCAAGGAGCTCGCAGGTCGTGCCATATAGCATCCAACCACCAGAAACAGAGGAGCGATGCACAGCGCCAGCATGCCAAAGTCATGTGCTAGCGGCATGACGCCCAAGACATAAAAGACGGACACTGGCAGAGACCACAGAAGTGCCGTGATGAATTTGTGCATGGCTGGTACGGGATCGTCCATGGTGGCGAAGAAGCTGCAAAAGACTGCAGCGCTCATGGCCATGCCAGATCCCGAATGCCAGCCAGTAGCAATCCAGAGAGCGCAACAGATGCCAGTGACGAGCACGGCAGTGATAGCTGAGCGCATCGCAATCCCGCGGTCGAAATGAAGCACCCTGCTACCCAAGGCTGTGTTGCGACGCAATGGCGCTGCAACGCCGGTAAGTCCCGCTTCGATATCGCTGCGCAGGGCGTTGCAAGCGCGCCAGCCAGCGACAAGTTCTTGCAAGCGGATTGCCAAGTCGATCCGAAGTGCACGCACCCATGGCGAAGCCGCAGGTGCCTCCCCGATAGCGTGAAATCCAGCGTACGCTTCGTTAGCTTTCACCTTGGTCGCAATGGAGTCCAGCCAGCTGGTATGCCGCGCGAGGGTTGCGATGATGTCGTTCGGTATGCCGCCTGCGGTTTTACTTATTGCTCCGAGGCGGTCGTCTACCGCAGACAGCGCTGGTATGAGTGCGGAAATTCGGTCTTGTAAGGCTCCAATGGCGACCGCTGTCCAGCGCAGGTTTGTAGTGTCGAAGGGCACATGTGTGGACAGCAGACGCAATTGCGTGATGTCCAGGGCTAACCGTTGACGATCCGCGGCGATTTCCTCGTCATTCCACTTTGCGTGAAGCAGGTCAGATAGCCATTGGCGCGCATCGCCCAGTGCGCGATCCATGACCCCTAATACAGAGGAGGCCAAGCCGACAGGAAGCACAATACTGTGGACTAGGCTAGCACTCAAGATTCCCAGTCCGATTTCGGTAACCCGAGCGATGGCCGTGTCGAACATCGCTGCGGGTGTTTCTACTAAAGGGAAGCCAATCATCGCGGCCGAGTAGCCACCCAGCATGAAGATGTATGAGCGCGGGCTGCGGTCCAGCAGTGAGTAGTAAAGGCACAGTCCTACCCAGAGTGCCAAGGCTAGGGACAGAAGCTCTGGCGAGGCGGACAACGAGGGGACAAGCGCGACGGCGGCCGCGCATCCGAGCAGGGTACCTAAGAAGCGGTAGAGAGCCTTGGAGCGCACATTGCCGACGAGGGGGTGAGCCACAATGTATGTCGTCATCATGGCCCAAAAGGGCCGAGGTAAGCCGAAGCGACTGGCCAAGTACAGTGCGAGCATGGCAGCAGCAAAGCTCTTGAGAGAGAAGAGCAATTCTTCTCGGGAGAAACGAGGCAGCGCAATCATGCGGCGTCGTCCAGAGAAAACGCGCTGACGCTGGCGCGATCGCGCAGTCGTTGGTAAGCCAAGCCACTGAGATGCGCCGGTTCTCGCGCAAGAACCGTTCGTTTCAGCAGTGAGCCTGTTCGCTCGCAGATATTTCTTGTGAAGTCTCTGCAGGCTTTGCGTGACCGATGCGCCGCGCCAAGGCCCGGCAACACCGTCTGAGAAATGCGAGGCAATTTGGCCATGCTCACCACATTCTTATTGCGAATCATTTTCATATGGCAATGCTACTTTTGAGCAAGCCAGACTAGAATTGCAAACTAGGACGAGTGATTTCTTTTTTCGGTCATCTCGCGAGTGAGGTGTGGTGGCAGCTTTTAGCCGATCTGAAGTCGGCTTGTTGTCCAGCCAGGTTATGACCTAGAGGTGCATTCCTGACTTTCGTGGCGGCGGCGACCCAAGTGCACTAACGTTGCAGAGTCGATGCTGAGACCGCCGGCTGAAGCCTGAAAGCTTGGCCGATCAATTTCGCTCCAGGGGCGCAAATTGGTCCTTCAACCCTAGTGGGGTGTCAGGACAACGATGATCCAAAGCTATGCGAAGCGCAAAAGTCAGGGAGCCAGATCTAAATTACAAGCCATCCGTACCAGTCATGGCTCTTCGTGTGGATGTGGAGGCCCGCGAGCGCGAAATCCCCATTCACGAACATCAGTCTGGCCAACTCGTGATTGCACTACGCGGCGCAGTCTCCTGCGATGTGCCTGGTGGTTTATGGATGGTTCCGCCGCAGGCCGGCGTGTGGATTCCCGGCGGTACTCCCCACAGCAACCATAGTACTGCGAATGCTGTGATTTTCTATTTGTTTATCGCCCCTGGAGCGGCTTCGCTGCCCGTCAACTGCTGTACCTTGCGCATCAGTCCAATGTTGAGCGAGATGATTCAGTATCTTGCAGGGTTACCGGCGTCCTATGAGGTCGGCGGGCCAACAGATCGACTTGTTCATGTGTTGTTGGACCAACTCTGCGCAATGCCGGTAGAAGAAATTTTCCTGCCAATGCCTGAGGATCCGAGGCTTCGAAAGATCGCGCGCGCAATGATGCTTGACCCCTCTGATCGTAGAGCTCAAAAGGACTGGGCCTTTGAAATCGGCATGAGCGAGCGAACGCTGAATCGCCTGTGCACGTCGCTAACAGGCCTGAGTTTTGGACGCTGGCGCCGTCAGTTGCAAATGATCGTAGCGCTGCGCGAGTTGTCTGGCGGGGCTACTGTTCAGCAAGTGGCCTACGATCTAGGCTACGAGTCGCCGCCCGCCTTTATCACGATGTTCAAGAAGGCTTTTGGGAAGCCCCCTGCGACGTACATCAGCGACCGGCTTCAGGCAGGTGGGTGAAGCACACCCGTTCTGCCTGGGTCGATTACCTGTAGGCACGAGCGTGTGTCACACCGCCGTCCACCACTACGGTGGAGCCCATCACATAGTCCCCAGCGCGCGAGGCCAGAAAGATGGCAGCGCCCGCGATATCTTCCGCCGTGCCAATGCGCCTTGCAGGAATGTGCTCGGACAACTTGTCTCCATGGTCGCGTGCGTTGCGGTTCATTTCCGAGGGAAACGCCCCGGGCGCTATGCCACTGACCGCAATGTTGTCCTGGGCCAGACGCAGCGCCATGCGCCGTGTGAGGTGTATCAGGCCCGCTTTGCTGGCGACGTAGGAATAGTTCTCCTGGGGATTGAGTCCGATGCCATCGGTCGACGCAATATTTATGACCTTTCCAACACGGTCTTGCGCTGCAGCGCGTAACGGCTTGGCCAGCGCTTGGGTAAGAAAGAAGGGCGTTTTCAAATTCAAATCCACCACCTTGTCCCAGCCGTTCTCGGGGAAAGCGTCAAAGTCCTCGCCCCAGGCCGCACCTGCGTTATTGACCAGAATATCCAACGTGGGTTCGTGCTGAGAGTAGGCCGCGGCCAAAGCTTGGCAGCCCGCGATCGTGGACACGTCGTATGGCAGAGAAGTGCAAGGGCCATTATTGGCCAGCTGCTGCGCCGCCAGATCACAGGCCTCGGCCTTGCGAGCGCTAATGTAGACTCGTGCGCCTCGGGACAAAAAACCTTCAGCAATCATGCGACCGATACCTCGTGAACCGCCAGTAATCAGTGCTGTTCGGCCTTGCAGGGAAAAGAGATCGTCGGTGTTCATGGAATGGATTTCGTCAAAGCGTTCATCTGCGGCAATATGGTTCTACGGGCCAGTCCCGCTGATCGAATCAAGGTTTTTCGAGAAGGGCCCGGCGTACGTAGGCGGTGCCGTCGAAAAGGCGTCGTGCCGTGCGCGTGAAGTGCACTTCACGCACCGTCCAATTGTCGGTGGCGGTATGTTCAACATGCGCGAAGATCTGAATCACCCCACTCGGATGGCCGATGCGAATTCGTGCGGGCCCAGCATGGCTCCCTCGCGCTTCGGCCGGAATCGTCCCCTCGATCTGTGCCGCAACGGAAAGGCACACTGAGCCACCGCCCGGGAACGCCTTGTGCATCGCGCCACCATGAAGAACCATGCGAGCGACGAAATCAATCTCAGACGATGCGACGGGGTGGTTGGCGATAGTGCGGTAGTCCTGCGCTTCGCCGATAAGAACTTGGTAGGGCGTGAGAATGCCTTCTGGAGGCAGACCGCAACGATCAACGGCCCACCGCCTCACTTCCTCAGCCATCTCGTAGATGTCGGGGCTGAGCTGACCTGGTAACTCCTTGCCAGTGACACCCAGATCGGCAGCGCGTATGAACACGCAGGCTGTGCCCACATCGACGACAGAAACAGGAATTTTGCGACCGAGTTTAGATACGTGTACCCAGTCTTGTGCCTGGCCGGTAGGCAACAGTTTTCCGGTAGTTGCGCCGCTGGTATCCGAGTAGTCCAATGCAACCTCAGCGCCTGTTCCCGGCACCCCATCCACTTCACAGTCGCCCTCCACACGCGGCTCGCCGTCCGCGCATTGCACCGTCATCCGAAGGATCTTTCCAGTGTTGGTGTTGTGCACGCGTACTGTAGTCACAGGTTCCTGCACCGGAATCAAGCGCTCTTGTAGAGCATAGACACCAGTGGCTGATGAAATGTTGCCACACACGATCTCGAAGCTCACTGTGGGTTTGTCGATACCGATCTGTACAAACGTATAGTCGATGTCAGCGTCTGGTCTTGAGGGTGTTCCAATGATTGCGCACTTGCTCGTCAGAATGTCGGCCCCGCCGAGTCCGTCGATCTGACGAACATCAGGGCTCCCGAACAGAGCGAGAAGGAATGTCTGAAGTGCCTGCGGGTCAGTGGGAACGTCCCGTTGAGCGAGAAACACAGCCTTGCTGGTACCACCACGCATCATGGTGACGGGTATGCGGATTTGTTCTTTCATTTCCTCAGTATGCATGCCCACCCGAAAATCGTCATTTCAGTTTGTATGTTGATTCTTTAGTTTGTCTTCGGTATTTAGCTTTAGTTTGACTAAAGCTTCTGCAGTAGAACTGCAATGACCGTTTGGTCACGAATACCCATACTTCCTGTCACCGTAGCAAGCGCTGCGCGAGCAGGAGACATTTTTGAAGATCATTAAACGAACGGAGCCTCACTTCCGTCAAACAGCGAGCGGCATGGTGTTGATCGCCACACGTG
>NZ_JBXASG010000006.1:0-463138 GCF_058809075.1 Acidovorax sp. GW821-FHT11A03 | reverse complement strand
CACTCCGCTCTCAACCATCAGCCGCCCATGAGCCGCATTCCGGCCATGAACAACCTCCTGAGAATCAACAGCTAGGCACATCCTGGCCGCACTGCGCGAACGCACGGCCGGCTAGGCGGGGAGGCAGCGCGCCGTGGTGTCCGGAAGCGCCAGCTTTTCAGCGTATAGCCCGCTGCGCTCGGGCGAGATCAGCGCCCCCAGGCCCTGCATCACCGTGACCTCGGCCCCGGCCTGCCGGTCCCGGTAGCACTTGCCCAGCAGTTCCAGTGTCGCCTCCAGCGCACCCGCCTGCTGTGCCGAGGTTTTCCGGAGGGTTTCGGCCTGCTGCCTGAGCCAGCCTTCATAGGCCTCCAGGCTGGCCTGCGGCAGCTTGGCGCGCTCGGCCTCGGGGATCATGCTGCCGTACAGCCCCAGGAGGCTTTGGGTCCCCGGCTGCCCCATCACCAGCACTGCGTCGTAGCGGGCCTCATACGAGCCCTGGCGGTAGATCACCTGGTGGATCTGATAGCGCAGCTTGCCCTTCTCGCCCCCGAGCGTGCGGATCAGGTCGCGCGCAGCGGCGCTGTGGCGGTCGCTGGCGAACTGCGTCTCCAGGGCCGCCGAAATCTGCGCATCGCTGGGATAGGTGATGGCCGCGGGCGAGCAGGCCGCCAGGGCGCCCACGGCCCCCATATACAAAAAGCCACGAAAGATAATTGATTTCATATTTGTGACAATAAAGCAGGAGATTCCATTCATTTTCTTGAAAGTATGGATTTCTGAATGTTATTGCGGGTTTCATGATGATTTGAAGTGTAAAGACTTGTTGGTTTTTACGGTGGATTATGGAAGTACGGCGGCATCGTTCAAATGTGGGAATGCACCCGCTGGCGGAGTAAGTGCTTGTCCTACATGCCAAAACCCCGTGCGGCTCAGAGCGCGGATCCTGGGAGGTACGACCTGTGGATAACTCGGAAAATGCCAGCCCGGGCCGGGCCTACATTTCTTTACGGTGTGGACGGGTGCGCGCCTCAAGAATTCGTTCGCAGGCCGCAAGCGGCTGCTTCGTCAATTAATTTCAACCCTTCGAAGGATTATTGATATGCGCAAACTTGCCATTACCACCGTCGCAGCACTCGCATTTACCTGCAGCGCAGCTTTCGCCCAGAGCGGCAACGTCGCGATTCCCGGCCTGATCTCGGGCAAGGGCTCCGCTGGCTCCGAAGTGACCAACAGCCGCATCACCGTCACCAACAACAAGGCCACCAACGTCATCGCTGGCGGCGGCAAGGCCGGCATCAAGGTGGCCGAGATCTCGATGGAAGGCGTGGCCAACGTCAACAGCGTCAACATCACCGGCTCCAAGATCCGCAACTCGGACATCACCGTGAGCGGCAACGAAGCCACCGACATCAAGGCCATCGGCGGCACGGCCAACGTGAACAGCGTCAACATCAACTGACCGGCGTGCCGCGGGTCCGTCCGGCAGCCGCCGGCCGGACCGCAAGCCGTCCGACCATCCTGTCCATCCAGAAAAGGGGCTGTGAGTGCACACAACGCGCAAGACGCAACGCCATGAAGCCGCGGCGCTCTGGCTGCTCGGTCTTTCCGTGGCCCTGGCGCCGCTGCGCGGTCAGGCGCAGGAGTCCATGCTCGCCGGGGTGGGCTGGCACAAAAACAGTGCCGGCACGCAGGTGGACGCGGGCAGCCAGATCCAGGTGCTCGGCAACCGCTCCACGGGACCGGTGATCTCCACCGGCGGCAAGGGCTCCGCCCTGGCCAATGTCGGCATGCGCGTGGACCTGGCGGGCACCGCGCAGGCCAACGGCATCGGCCTGGCAGCGATGGATGTGCGCCAGTCCCAGGTGCAGGTGCTGGGCAACCAGGTGACGGGCTTCGTGCACGCCCTGGGCGGTGCCGCCACCGCCAACATGGTGCTGGCGGCCAGCGCCACGGGTACGAAGCAGCTCACGGCGAGCCGCCTGATCGTGCAGGGCAACCGCGCGGCCGACGTCGCGGCCTTCGGCGCCAAGTCCGAGGTGCTGCTGGGCACCGGTTCGCTGCAGATGCCCGGCCGCGCCACGGCCAACAGCGTGCTGCTGGATGCGACCGACGTGCGCAATTCCGAGGTGGCGCTGGTCGGCAATGAGGCCCGTGGCGTCACCTCCATCGGCGGATCAGCGCTCGCCAATGCGCTCACCGCGGCCCGGTCCACCCTGGAGGACACCCGCATCCTGCACACCGGCAACCGCGCGCAGGACGTGCGCGCAGGCGGCGGCAGCGCCGGCGTGGGGCGCGGCACCATTGCCCAGGTGGATCTGACGGGGGTGGCTGCGGCCAACGCGGTCACCCTGGCGTCGAGTGAGCTCAAGGGCGCGCAACTGGTCCTGGCGGGCAATGAAGCGGCCCAGGTCATCGCGACGGGCGGCAGCGCCCTGGCCAACAGCATCAGCTTTTCCGACCACAAGCTCGCCGGTTCGGCGGGCTACCAGGCGGGCGTTTCGGGCAATACCGCACGCAACGTGCAGGCCTGGGGCGGTGAAGGATCCATTCTCGGCGGGGCGCTGGCCGACGTGCGAGTGTCCGCCTCGGCCCTGGCCAACACCATCTCCGTGACCCGGGGCGAACTGGCCGAGGGGCCCGTGCACCGCCTCAGCGGCAACCAGGCGCGCGATGTGGTCGCGACCGGGGGCGGGGCGGCGGCCAACAGCCTGTGGCTGGACAACGCGACCGTGCGGGCTGGCACCGTGCTGCTGGCGGGCAACGTGGCCGACCAGGTGCGCACGGCCGCAGGCTCGGGCACCATTGGCGGTGGCCTCGTCGGCGCCCTGGAGCGCAATGGCCGCGCACTGGCCAACACCGTGGTGGCGGACCACCAGTCCACGCTGGAGCGCGCCGCCGTCACCGTCAGCGGGAACCACGGCCAGTCCATCACGGGCTCGGGCGGGTTGGCCGCGGCCAACACGCTGATGGTGAGCGAGGGCCGCGTGCAGGACACCGCCCTGACCCTGGCGGGCAACAGCGCCGACGGGGTGCGGTCCACCGGCTATGCGGCGCAGGCGGGCGGGGGGGTTCTGTTTTCGGCCAGCCAGCAGTCGGCCGCGCTGGCGAACACGCTGGCGGTCACGGGGTCGCAGCTTGATGCGCAGACGCTGACGCTGGCGGGCAACACCGCATCGCGGCTGACGGCACGCGGAGGCGCGCTGCTGGCCAACAGCATTGCATTGGAAAACGGCGCGGGCGCGCCCTCGCGCCTGTCGGCGGCGGGTGTGCTGAGCGGCAACACGGCCAGCGACATGAGCACCGCGGCGGATTCGGTCTCCGGCGCGGGGGGGCTGGCCGGGCGCGAGAGCCGTGCGCGGGCCGCCGCCAATGCCCTGGTGCTGCACGACGATGCGCTGGTGGATGCATCCTCGCCCTGGCTGATCGCCGGGAACACCGCGCGCGGCGTGCACGCGCCCGGAGGCACCGCCCTGGTCAATGTGCTGGCGGCCTACCGTGGCGCGCGGGTGCAGGGCAGCCCGGTGGTCATCGCGGGCAACACGGGCGAGGACATCCGCGCCGCCGGCAGTGGCGCGCAGGCACTGGGCGTGGGCACCAAGTCCAATGGCGTGCTGGCGGCCAACGGGCTGTACATGGATGGCTCGGGCGCCACGGCGCTGGCCCGCAGCACCCTGCAGGTGGTGGGCAATACGGCCCGGCAGCTGAACGCGGACGGTGGCCGCATCAACGCCAATGCGCTGTCGGTCAACGCCCAGGGCCGCGTGGAGGCCAGCACGCTGACGCTCGCGGGCAACACGGCGGCCGACGTGCGCAGCGAAGGGCGCGAGGGCACGGTGGGCGGCTTTGCCGCGTTTGGCAGGGGCGTGGGGCAGGCCAATGCCAACGCCATCCAGGTGCTGGGGGACATGCGCGCGGCCAGCCTGCAGCTGATGGGCAACACGGCGGGGCGTGTGTTCGCCACCGAGGGCCTGGCGGCGGCCAACAGTTTTTCGCAGGGCTCCGGTGGCCGCGTGGACGGGGTCCAGGCGCTGGTGGCCGCCAACACGGCGGTGTCCACCCAGGCCGAGCAGGGCAGCACGGCGCTGGCCAACAGCGTGCAGGCCGACGGGACGCTGCAGGGCAGCGCGGTGCAGGTGGTGGCCAACCAGGGCAGCGCCCGCGCCGCCGGCCGGGACGGGCTGGCCAACAGCGTGCGCACGCAGGGCCGTGGGCGCGTGGCCGGCTCGTCGGTCACCGTGACCGCCAACCAGGGCTCGGGCGAGCAGGGGGTGGCCAACAGCGTGGACATCGCGGGCACGCTGCAGGGCGGCAGCATCACCATCCTGGGCAACCAGGGCTCGGCGCGGGATGGCGGGGCGATCAACAGCGTGGTGGGCGATGGCCGCATCTCGGGCAGCCAGATCACCATCATCGGCAACGCGGGGTCGGCCAGCGGCGGGCTGGCCAACAGCGTGCGCGGCGGGGGGAGCATCACGGCGTCGAGCATCACCATCCTGGGCAACCAGGCCAGTGCGCAGGGTGCCAGCAGCAAGGTCAACAGCGTCACGGGATCGGGCTCCATCAAGGGCAGCCAGATCCTGATCGCGGGCAACACGGGCCGGGCCAGCGGCGGCGGCCTTGTCAACGGTGTGAACAACAGCGGCAGCATGGCGGGCGCGCAGATCGTGGTGACCGGCAATCAGGGCAATGCCACGGGCGGCGGCACCGTCAACAGCGTGGACAACCGGGGCCAGCTCTCGGGCCGGGTGCTGATCGCGGGCAACCGGGGCAGCGCCACGCTGGGCGGCACGGTCAACTCGCTGGTGAACCACGGCGTGATGGCGGGCACGGTCGTGATCGCCGGCAATCAGGGCCATGCGGCCGTGGGCGGCGTGTCCAACTCGGTGGTCAACCAGGGGGTGATCACGGGCGCGGTGACCATCGTCGGAAACATGTCGGCCGCCGCGGCGGGCATGACCTCGGGCAGCGTGCGCAATGTGGGCGGGGCCATCACCGGCGTGGTCGGCGTGGCGGGCAACACCCCGTTTACCGCCAATCCCGGCTACACGTACGCCATCCCTTCCACGGGCGTGGTGAACCAGTCCGTCACGGTGCTGCCGGCCGTGAACCTGCTCAGCATGTAGGGCGGCGCTGCCTGGCGGGTGCGCAGCGGCGCGTTTTTGGTTTTCAGTGGATGAAGGAGTCGCAATGAAAAATCTGGACGAAAACTCCCATCGGCGCACGCTGCGCGCCCTGGGCCTTTGGTGCGGGGCAGGGGCACTGGCGCTGATGGGCGCCGGCGCGCAGGCCCAGCTGGTGAACTACGGCGAACAGCTGGGCGCCTACAAGGACATGGCGCAAAGCGGTGTGCGGCTCAACGACGGGGTCTATCCGTCGGTGAGTGCCAAGGCCCGCGTGAACCGCGCCATCTCGCAGAACACGCTGGTGGACCAGAGCGCGCTGGTGCAGCCGGACGGCACGCTGAAGCTGCCCGACGGGCAAAAGAACATCGTGATCCGTTCCACGTATTCCGATGTGCAGCGCGCGCCCGACGGCACGCTGCGCATCGCCAGCCCCGTGATCCAGGGCAACGTGAACGGCAACGTGACGCTGTACGTGGAAGGCAAGGGCGTGGAAAACATCACCGTCCTCAACTCCGGCCGCTGACGGCCGCGGGCCTTCTGCCTTGCAGCCCCGGGAGAGCGGGGCTTTTGATACCACCACCACAACAAAGAACCATGACGAAAAGAACATTGCGATGGGGAGCGCTGGCGCTGGCAGTGGCCACGCTCGCTGGCTGTGCATCCACGGAAAACGCTCTCAAGGACGCCAATACGCTGCTGCAAGAGCGCGAGGCCGACAAGCTGCTGCCGGTCACCAACCTGAGCCCCTACGCGCTGGCGCTCGGCCGCTTCGGGCGCATGCTCGATGTCTACAAGGAAGGCGATCCCGTCATCTACATGCAGACGCGCAGCATCCTGGATGCCACCAACCTCTCCAGCCCGCTCGTGGGGGCGGAGATTCCCGGCGACATCACCGAGATGGTGCGCACGGCCGTCAACCGCATCGGTGCGCGCGTGGTCTATGTGCCCTATCACCCGGACTACCTGGTGTCGCAGGCCCAGCTGGGCGCCAAGTTTGGCGTGACCATGCCGGACTTCCTGATCACGGGGGCGCTCACGGAGTTCGACCGCGCTATCGCGGGCGCGGGGCGCGTGAATTCGGCGGGCATCGAGTTCGGCAAGGGCAACGGCAAGACCACGCTGGGAGGCGACATCAAGCGCACGGCCATTTATTCGGCACTGGCGCTGGACCTGAACCTCGTGAGTTTCTCCACGCAGCAGATGGTGCCCCAGGTGCAGGCCTCCAACGTGGTCAAGGTGCTCAACTTCAGCTCCGAGGACAACGCCAGCCTGGGCTTTTACGGCGATGCCTTCGGCTTCAAGCTGGAAGGCAAGTACCTGCAGGGGCGCCATTCGGCCATCCGCACGCTGGTGGACCTGAGTGTGCTGGAGCTGATCGGCAAGGCCACCAACACGCCGTACTGGCGCTGCATTCCCAACGGCACGCCGGACCCCGTGGTGGTGGAGAACATGCGCGCGGCCTACAACGGGCTGACGCCCGAGCTCAAGCTGGGGCTGATCCAGGTGACGCTGCGCAAGTACGGCGAGCCGCTGCAGGTGACGCAGAAATACGACGACGAGACCCGGCAGGCGCTGGAGAAGGTGTATGCGCAGCGGTACCCCTCCCTGGGCGCCGTGGACGTGATGACCTGGCAGGGTTTTGAGCCCCTTTTCTTTGGTGTGCCCATGGCCTGGGACACGGCGCAGGCACCCGCGTTGGCCGGTGCGGCGCCGGCCCCCGGCGGCACCCCGGCGGGCACGAAGGCTGGCACATGATGCGTGGCGCCCGCATGTTCTACCGCTGCGCGCCCTGGGTGGTGGGGGCTGCCCTGCATGCGCCCGCCTTCGCGCAGCTGCCGCCGGCCGCTCCGCCGGCGCCTGCACCCGCGCCCACGCCGGCACAGCAGGCGGCGGCCCCCGGGGCCACGGCGGGTGCGCGTTTCCTCGAAGCGTGCAACGAGGCGCTGGAGCGCGGCGTGGCCGAGCTGGGCTGCCAGGGGCCGATCTACCGCAACGAGCTCGAGCGCCTGAAGCGCGAAGCCCTGAACACGCAGAACCCGCAGCTGCTTTCGTTCGTGGGCGATGCGTACCAGAACCCCCGGTCCGGCCTGGGCGACATGGGCCAGGCCTACCGCTGGTACCTGCTGGCCGCCGTGCGCGGCGATCCGCGCGCGATGCAGCGCCTGACGGAGATGAACCGCAAGGGCCAGGGCGTTCCCAAGGACAACGTGCGGGCCCTGGGCTATGCACGCCTGCTGGAGCGCATGAGCCAGCCCGACACCGGCACCCACCGCAATGTGGTGTCGGTGATCAACGAACTGGGCGCGGAAATGGCCGTGGAAGAAGTGGCCCTGGCCGAGCGCTTCGCGTCGGAACTGGAGGCGCGCATCCAGCGCCAGGCCGCGGGGGAGGGCTCCGACAAAGGCGGTGACCCGCGGCCCGCGGCGGCGGGGGCCGTTCGGCCGGGTTCGGTCCTGCCGGGCATGTCGGCCGTGCCCCGCCCGGCCTCGGGTGCGCCGGCGCCGGCTGCGGTGCCTGGGGGCAGCTTGCCTGGAACGCCCGGAAAGGCACCGCCCTGATGCGAGGTTTTCCCACCATGAACGGCACATCATTGTTCGCGCTGCTGTTGCTGCTGGCGTGTGCCACGGTCCGGGCCGCAGGCCCGGTGGGGCCCGTGGGTCCGGTCGGCCCCGTGGGGCCCATCGGGCCCGAGCGCGCCGGGCCGCTGGACCCGCCTCGCCAGGGCCGCGCGAACCCCGTGCCACGGCCTGCCGCGCCAGTGCAGCCTGCCACCAGCGCTGCCAGCGGCGCGGGCGCGGGCAACCGCATCGAGGTCTCGGGCAATACCGCGTCCGGCACACGTTGCGCCGCGGATGGCTCGGCCTCTGTCAACAGCGTGGACGTATCGGGCGCGCGCCTGGAGGGCCGCACGGTCATCGTGCAGGGCCGCAATGCGAATGACGTGCGCACCGGCGATTGCCCGCAGCCCCCGAAGGCGGGGGGGACGGCGGGCCAGACCAACAGCATCCGCATTCGCTGATGCGTGGCGCCCGACCCGCCGTTCCGCAGGCCCCCTCGCAAACCGCGCCACGGCAACCACCATGGACAGTGATTGATGAACCAGGAGCACCAGACACCATGAATTCAACGACTCCCGTGTGGACGCCATCGCGCAGGGGGGCGGCCCTGGCCGTGGCCGCTGCCGCCGTTGTGCTGGCAGCGTGCAAGGAGCGCGCGCCGGAGCCGCAGGTGGCTGCAGCGACCGCGCCCGTGCCCGCCGCGGGCCCCGCACCCACTGCACCTGCAACCCAGGCAGCGCCAGCACCGGCACCGGCGGCCGTGCCAGCCGCCGCCACGCCCAAGAAGGTCCCCATGTCCATCCAGGGCGTGGCCGCCGCGGGCGTCACGGTGCGCGTCAAGGCGGTCGAGATCGGAGCGGACGCGACGGTGCTCGACGTGAGCATCTCGTTCGCCAACCGCATCACCGACACCACCATGCTGGCCCTGGCCGACACCTACCTGCAGGATGAGAGCGGTGCCCGCCTGCACATCAAGCGGCCCGACAACAACCGTGACATCACCATCCGCGAGGGCGAGACGCTGGACGGCCAGCTCGTGTTCATGGGCGCCGTGGCGCCCTCGGCGCGCAAGCTCAAGCTCGTGTTCAACGATGGCAACCAGGGCGACAACATCGTGGCGCCGGGACTGGTCGTCGACCTGCCGCTGCAGGGCGGCTGATGCGGCATCCGGGCTTGGCGGCCGCCGGGGCGCACGCCGTCGCGCCGGCCTGCGCCGTGCTGGTAGCGCTGGCGGCTTGCGGGCCGGCACATGCGCTGGAGGTCGTGCGCAGCGGCCGGGCGCTGGGCGCCGTGCCCACGCGGCTGGTGCCCGCATCGGGCGCGCCATCGACCACGCTGCGCGCGCAGGAGCCCGCGGGCGGGCTGGTGGGACGGCGGCAGGACACCACGCTGCAGCGCAGCGCAGGGCCGCAAACGATCCTGCGCGAGGCCGAGGTGCCCAGGGAGCGGCTGGAGCAGACGCGCGCCCTGCTGGCGGAGCTCAAGGCCCGGCCCACGCCCGAGCAGGCCATCTCCATCGACCTGCCGGCGGACGTGCTGTTCGATTTTGACAAATCCGACCTGCGCGCGGACGCGGCGTCCTCGCTGGACAAGGCGGCGGAACTCATCAAGAGCTATGCGGCGGCGCCGCTCACGGTGGTGGGCCACACCGATGGCAAAGGCACCGACGCCTACAACGACAGCCTGTCGCTGCGCCGCGCCGAGGCCGTGGCGCGTGCACTGCACCGCCAGACGGGCCGGCAGGCCGCTGTGCAGGGCCAGGGCAAGCGCCAGCCCGTGGCGCCCAACACCACGCCGGACGGCCGGGACGACCCGCAGGGCCGGCAGCTCAACCGGCGCGTCCAGATCCTCATCGGCGTGCCGTCCCGGGAAGGCAGGTAGACCATGGCCCTTGTGCGGTGCCCGGAATGCGGGCGTGAAGTCTCGTCGAAGGCGCCCGCCTGCCCGTCCTGCGGCTACCCCCTGCGGGCCCAGGGCGCTTCGCCCGCGGAACCCCAAAACGCGCTGCAGTCCCCGCATGTGTGGGGCCGTGTGGCCTTGGCCCTGGGCGCGTGGCTGGTCACCCCCTGGATTGCCAGGCTCATCGTGGCGCTGGCGGTGTGCGTGCTGGCGTATTTCATGTTCACCGGGCGGTGACCTTGCGCGTCCCGGAGGGTTCGCGCTTGCGAGTCCACGGAGCGCATCAATGCGCCAAGGTGCCTGCGCCGTGGGCGCCTGCCAGCGCCACCGCATCCGCGCCCGCCGCATAGCGCAGCCGCGCTGACGCATCGTTCACCGCCGCCCACACGGCCTCGGCCACATCCTGCTCGGTCGTCACGGCCGCGGGCTGGCCCAGGGCGGCGAAGACGGACTGGGCGCAGGGCGCATAGGCGGGCGGGATCAGCCCCTGCATGCGCTCGGCGCCATTGGCGGTGAACTGCGTGGTGGGCGCATAGCCGGGCTCCACGAGTTTCACGCGGACGCCAAAGGCCTCCAGCTCGAAGGCCAGCGAGGCGGTGAACCCCTCGATGGCGGTCTTGCTGGCGGTGTAGGCGGCCACGAGCGGCATGGGTGCCAGGGTGGCGCTGGACGTGACGTTGACCACCAGGCCCGCGCGCCGGTCGCGCATCTGCGGCAGCACGGCCTGGGTCACCGCCATGGTGCCGAAGGTGTTGGTGTCGAAGATGTCGCGCACCGTGGCCATGGGCGTGGCCTCGAAGGCGCCGAACAGGCCCAGGCCCGCGTTGTTCACCAGCACGTCGATGGGGCCTGCGGCCTGCAGCGCCTGGGCGATGCTGTCGGACCGGGTCACGTCCAGCGGCAGGATGCGCAGGCGGTCCGATAGCGGCAGCAGGTCAGTGCGCGGGGTGCGCATGCTGGCGATCACGTTCCAGCCCTGGGCGTGGAAGTGGCGGGCGGTGGCAAGGCCGTAGCCGGACGAGCAGCCGGTGATCAGGATGGTCTTCATGGTGAAACTCCGTGGATGGGTTGCGATAGAAAGTGGTGCAACGATATCGAGCCGGAGCCGGATTAACTACAATCAAAAGTCTGATTTTCTTTTGCAGGAGTCCGACCGTGGTCGATCCCCTCGCGCAGGTCATCGCTCTGCTGCGGCCGCGCGCCGTGTTCTCCAAGCTGATCAGCGGCGCGGGGCCCTGGGCCGTGCGCTATGGCGAGTTCGGCAGCCCGAGCTTTTGCACCATGCTGGAGGGACAGTGCGTGCTCGCCCTCGCGGGGCAAGAGCCCGTGGCGCTGGAAGCGGGCGACTTCGTGCTTCTGCCCGCGACACCGGGGTTCACCTTGTCGGGCGTGGAGCAACCGGCGGCGCCGGTGTTCATGGACCCCCACCGCATGCCCGCGCCAGACGGCGAGCATGGGCTGCGCCATGGCACGCCCGACGGCCCGCCGGACATGCGCATGCTGGGCGGCTACTTCGAGTTCGACTCCCCCGACGCCGCGTTGCTGGTGTCGCTGCTGCCGGACATGCTGCACGTGCGCGGCGTGGAGCGGCTGCCGACCCTGGTGCAATTGGTGCGGCAAGAGTGCCTGGCCGCGCTGCCGGGCCGTGAACTGGTGCTGGACCGCCTGGTGGAGGTGCTGCTGATCGAGGCCCTGCGATCGAGCAACCGCGATGGTGCGCCCCCCGGGCTGCTGCGTGGGCTGGCGGACGCCCGCGTGGCGGTGGGCCTGCGCCTGATGCACAGCGCCCCGGAGCGGTCATGGACGGTGGACGCGCTGGCCCGGGAGGCGGCGTTGTCACGGTCCACTTTTTTCGAGCGCTTCCTGCGCGCCGTGGGGGTGCCGCCCATGGAATACCTGCTCGCCTGGCGCATGGCGCTGGCCAAGAACCTGCTGCGCAGCGGTGGCGGCGTGGGGCTTCATGAGGTCGCGGAACGCGTGGGCTACAGCTCGGCCAGCACGTTCAGCACGGCGTTCAGCCGCCATGTCGGGCTGGCGCCCGGCCGCTACGCGCGCCAGCAGCAGTAGCAGGCCTGCGGGTTGGTTGCTATGTTTTGTATAGCTGGTTGCGCTTGTCCATCAAGCGCTGGGGGCACTTTTCATTCCAATTTTCTGCGCCAGCACCCAGTGGTTGTCCAGCCGCACATCCTGCAAGCCCCGGCCATGCGGGTGGCGCAGGGGCGCGGCGGCCTGCGCGCCCTGCAGGCTGGCGCCCAGGCCGCCTGCCCACAGCGCGCCGCCTTGCACCGCCAGGGGGCAGGCCTCGGGCAGGGGCACCAGGCCCTGCCACTCGCCCTGCAATGAAAACGTGGCAATGCCGTGGGCGCGGGGGCAGCTCACGGCCCAGCCGGCGGGCGTGGCGGCCATGCTGCCGCCGTAGCCGTGGATGCCCTGGGCGATGGCCTGGGGTGCAGCCACCACGCGCAGCGCCGTGCCGTCGAACAGGGCCAGTACCGGGGCGGCGTCCTTGGCGGCTGCGTCGTCGTGCTCGGCCTGCAGCGCGATGCCCAGCGTGGTTCCATCGGGGCTCCATGCCAGGTGGCGCAGGCTCAGGCGGGGGTCCTGCAGGCGCCATTGGCCCAGCAGCCGGCCCGTGCGGGCGTCGAGCCGCACGAGCGATGAGTCCATGGTGCCCAGGTCGCGCTTGACGCGGCCTGTTTCTGGCGCGGTGGGCACGCCGCCGTTGGCGACGATCAGCGTGGGGGCGGCGCTGCCTTGGCCCTTGCTCTTGCCGCCCTGCGTGTCCCAGAGCAATTCATGCGCGTCGATGCCGTGGGTAGGCCATTCGGCGGTTTTCACGAGCGTGTGGGCGTCGCGCGCCACGATCAAGCTCGCGCCGGTCTCGGCGTCGGTCTCGGTGGTGTACAGCCGCTGGCCATCGGCGCTGGCGAGCACGTGGCCGTTGAAGGAGCGCTCTCCGTCTTGCCACAGCCACTGGGGCTCGCTGTCTTTGTCCGGCTGCCAGCGCACCAGCCAGTCGCCGGGCCGGCGGGCGGTGGCCAGCACGGAGCCGTCAGGCAGCACGCACAGGCCGTGGGCGCGCGTGGGCACTTCCAGCGACGCGTGGACCTGCAGCGCCTGCCCGGCACCCTCCTGCGTGGACAGCACGCCGATGTGGAAGCTGCCCTGGCGCTCCCACGCGGCAGCCAGGTGCACGCGGTCACCGGGTTTGGCGAAGACGGCACCTGGCGCAAGCACGCAGGCACCGAGGCCCCCCAGCAGGGCCAGCACGTGCCGGCGGTGCAGAAGATCAGTCACCGTCTGCATCCGAGAATCCAATGCTCACCTGCAGCGCGGGCGCCACTTCGGACTCGGCCAGGAACTTCAGCGCCGCCAGGTCCCTGGCGGTCTGCTGGATGGCCGCCTTGTTCTGCAGGCCGGACTTCTGCACCTGGGCCATCGACGCGTCGACCTTGTCGGTGGCCTGGCGCAGCTTGTCGGCCAGCGGGTTCAGGCCCTTGCCGCGCAGGTACATCTCCAGAGGCACCAGGGCCTCGCCAGCCGCCGGTATCTCGGCGCTGGCGGGCAGGGTGGTCACGCTGCGCAGGCCGCCCCAGGTGGCCGCCCAGGCCGCCAGCGTGGTGCCGCTGGCGGTGCGGGGGTAGTCGGGCGTGCGGGCGCCGGATCCCGATCCAGCGGCGCGCAGCGGCTTGTCCATCTGCGCCCAGCGCAGGCGCTCGATGCCGCCCACCCACTGGTTCACGAATTCGCTGATGGCCTGGGTGGACTGCTCCTGCTCGTCCTCGGCGCCCCAGTCGGTGGCCGCCGCATCGGCATAGGCCTTGGCGAGCGCGGCGGATTCCCGCGCCACATCCTGGGCCACTTCGTGCGCGTAGCCGCAGGCGGGGCTGCCGGGCTGGGCCGGGCGCGTCCACAGCAGCCATTCCAGCGCGGGCAGGCCCTTGGCGGGGGTGCCGATGCGCTCGAAGGCCTTGACGCCCTGGGGCTGGGCAGCGATGGCTTTGTCGATCAGCGCGGGGCGCGTGGGCGTGAAGTCGATGGCGCGCTGGCTGCGGCGTGCGATGACGGGGCCCACGGACACGGCGGCGAGTTGCTCCCACGCGCGGGCCGTGGCCTGCCAGGCGCCGCGTGCGGAGTCGAGCGCGGCCTTGCCGTCTGCCGCCGGCGCCTGGCACAGCGCCGCCACGGCGGGCACCAGGGCGCGGGCATCGCGGTCGAAGTCCTGTGCGCGTGGCAGGGCCCAGTGGCCGTAGATGCCTTGCAGGGCGTGCACCGTGTCGTAGAACGGCACGGCGTTGCGCTGCCAGGCTGGGATGGGGGGGGCAGTGGGCGCCGCAGACTGTGCCTGCGCTGTGAGAGGGGGCAGGGTGGCTAGCAGCAGGGCGGCTGCAAGGAGGGATGTTTTCATTGCCGGGCCGCCCCAAGATGAAAACGCGGCCCCCTCGGGGGCAGCGACCACACGGAGTGGGGGGCGTGGGGGTAAATTCTCATAGTGACTCCACGAATTTCACGAGCGCATCCCGGTCGGCCTTCTTCATCCTGAGCACCTGGTTCTTGGCCTCTTCGGCCTCGCCGCCATGCCACAGCACGGCTTCGAGCACGCCGCGCGCGCGGCCGTCGTGCAGCAGGCGGGTGTGGCCGTTCACGTCCTTGATCAGGCCCGTGCCCCACAGCGCAGGCGTCTTCCACTGCCGGCCGTTGGCACCGAAGTCGGGCCGGCCGTCGGCCAGGCGCTCGCCCATGTCGTGCAGCAGCAGGTCTGTGTACGGAAAGATGCGTTGTCCGCTCAGCGCCTTGCTCGTCAGCTGCGGGAACGGCCCCTCTTTGGTGACGTAGCTCGGGCGGTGACAGGTAGCGCACTGGGCCTGGCTGAACAATGCCTGGCCGCGCAGCACCTGTGCATCGTTGATGTTGCGGCGCGCGGGCGGGGCCAGCGTGGCTTGGTAGAAGATCACGTCGGCGAGGGTCTTGTCGTCGATCTCGACGCCGGGCTGGCCTTGGTCGCCACCGCTCTTGCCGCTGGGGGCGGCCAGGCAGTCCTTCTGCGTGGGCGTGCAGGCCTCTTGCGCGAAGTGGCGCGAGGTGATGCCCATGTCGCCGAGGAAGGCGCCGCCCGTCTGGTGCGCGATGGTGGCCACGTTGGCCTTCCAGCCGAAGCGCCCGACCATCATGCGGCCGGCGGGGCCGTCCCACACCTTGTTGGGCACGCCCTTGATGGGGCCGGGGGCGGCGGCCTGATCGGCGGCGTTGGCCAGGATGTCGGCCTCGGCGATGGCTTCGAGCAGGCCCGCGCCGATGATCTGGGGCGCGATGCGCGGGCTGGTCATCACGTCCTTGTGCAGGGGGCCGTAGCCCAGGTCGGCAAAACCGTAGGTGGGCTTTTGCAGCGTGTAGGGCGTGCCGTCGGCAAACTTGCCCTTGATGGTGTCGTAGCGCAGGGTCACGCGGCCTTCGGGCTTGACGCCCTGGATGGCCGCGTTGTTGAACTGGTCGCCGTACACCGGGTCGTGCACCGGCCCGCCGTGCACGTCGGTGCCGGGGATGGACAGGCGGATCAGCAGGGCCACCGTGGGGTCCTTCGTTTCGCCCAGGCGGTTGAAGATCGCCGGTGGTTCGCCCCGGCCGTCCTGCACGTGGCAGCCGCCGCACGAGCGCGCGATGAAGTGCGGGCCGAGGCCGTCGCGGGCTTTGGTGGACGCGGGCGCCTCCACCCAGTTGCGCCGGAAGAACGAGTTGCCGATGACGAAGCGCGTGCGCTCCTCGTCGGTCAGGTTGGCGGCCGGGAACGAGAAGGCATTGCGCCCGGTGGCAAACACCGTGGTGTCGCCGCCGGTTTTTTCGCCCAGCGGGTCAGGCTGGGGCGCTGCCGTCAACGACTGCAGGCCCAAGACGCCGAAACCGGCGATTGCGACGATGCCGATGCTGGCTGCTGCCAGGCTCACTGTGCGCCGGCGGGCAATGGCTTGCGCAGGCTTCATGCTCAAGGCTGGACCAGGGTCAGTTTGGTGATGCCGATCGCGTTGGCTGCGGCCACCAGGTCTTTACTCTGCTGCGTGAGGCTGTCGATGGTCTTCTGGATGCGCTGGCGGCCCGGCGCGTCCTTGCCGCCGATGATCTCGCGGTCGAACGGTGCCTGGATGCCTTCGGCGGCAGCCACCGAGGCCGCGATCTGCTTGGTGGTCTTGTCGGCCAGCGCCGCGTCCTTGTCGGCCACCAGGTCGCGCAGCGATGCGCCCTTGACCACGCTGCCGTCGGCGCGCTGGTACTCGCCCAGCCACACGTTCTGGATGCCCTTGGCATTGGTCACCGCGTCGCGGTGGGTGTTGTCCGAAAAGCACGAGTGCTCGTCTTCCTGGTCCTGGCTGTTCAGGGCCACTTCCAGGCGTTCGCCGGCCAGCTCGCCGCGCGAGAGCGAGCCCAGGCCCACGAGCATCTTGCGCACGGACTCCTGGCCGCCGCGCGCGAAGCGGGCGCGGTAGTTGTTCCTGGCGTCGGGCGCCCAGGCCTTTACCAGCGAGGTGAGGTCGTCGATGAGCAGGTCGGTCACCACGGTCAGGTACTGGCGGCGGCGGTCGGCGTTGGGGGCCTTGCCGTCCACGAAGTCCTCGAAGCTGCGGTCGCCCGGGCCTGTCTCGGACAGGTCCTGGCCCCACAGGAAGAATTCGATGGCATGCCAGCCGGTGGCGATGTTCTCCTCGCCGCCGCGCTCGTTCTGCGCGGACAGGTTCTTCTTGCTGATGGCGAACTTGCGGTTGTTCACGAGGCCCGCGTTGGGCTTGCCCTGGACGCTGTCGACGAACGATTCGTCCATGGGCCAGGCGTTGATGCGGCCCTCAGGTCCGTTGTCGTTGTCGATGGGCCCGCCGTAGAAGCGGAAGGCCTCGGTCTGGCCGTAGAACTCGCGCGCGGCCAGCCACTTCTTGCGGGCGTCTGCCAGGGTCTCGGCCGAGGGCTTGGCGGTGAAGGCCTGCACGGCCTCGCGCAATGCCTGCGCGCTGGCCAGGGTGTCGCTGTAGTTGGCATGCACCAGCTGCGCGTAGTGCGCCGCCACGGCCTGGGCCGTCACTGCCTGTTTCGCCTGGGCCTGCGGGGCCGCCGCCGGTGCCGTCTGGGCGGCAGCGCCGGTGCTGTAGGCGCAGGCGAAGCTACCCGCGAAAAACGCAGCCCCCAGCAGGGACGTCTTCAGGGAGGGGAATGTCATGCAGTGGTCTCCAGGGAATCACGCGGGCTGCCGCACGGGGCCATGGGCCGGTGGTGGCACCGCGAAGGATGGGTGTGGATGGCGGGGCCGCACTGGCTGGAAGGGGCCTGCGCGCGAGCGTGGGCACAGACGACTGGCTGGGTGGGCGGGAGTGAGAAGGGATTATACAAATGGTAGTGATTCGTATTTGCCGAATTCCCTGGGTCCTGGCCGGGAACGCCTGTCATCAAACCGACGCAAAACCTTCACGGGGATGTCACCCGCGGTTTCTACGCTCCAGGGGTTTTGTAACCAACAACCCGAGGAACCCCCATGACCCACCGCGTGGATACGCCCGAGCAGGCCATCGACTTCAACAACGAAAACGCCAACACCTCCGCCAACCCCACGTTCGACGCGGTGCTGGGCGCCCGCCTGTCGCGCCGTGGCCTGCTGCGCGGCGGCGTGGGCTCCGTCGGCACCACCGTGCTGGCCGGGTTCGGCGTGAGTGCCTGTGGCGGCAGCGACGACCCCGTGGTGACGCCTCCCCCCGCCGGCCCCAAGCTGCTGGGCTTCGGCGCCGTTCCCAAGAGCCTGGCCGACGTGGTGGCCGTGCCCGCGGGCTACACCGCCAGCGTGATCTTCGCGCTGGGCGACCCCATTGCCGCGGGCGTGTCCGCGTACAAGAACGACGGCACCGATGGCGACTTCGACAAGCGTGCTGGCGACCACCATGACGGCATGGAATGGTTCGGCCTGGGCGCCGACGGCAAGCGCAGCGACAACGCCACCGAGCGCGGCCTGCTGGCCATCAACCACGAAGCCACCACCGACGAGAAGCTGTCCTCGTACTTCCTGCACGCCAATGGCGGCACCACCACCTTGCCCCGCCCCCCGGCGGAAATCGACAAGGAAACGGCCATCCACGGCATCGCCGTGATCGAAGTGGCCAAGTCCGGTGGCAAGTGGGCCTACGCGCAGAACTCCGCGCTGAACTTCCGCCTCACGTCGCTCAGCCCCATCGAGATCTCGGGCCCGGCCCGCGGCAGCGCGCAGCTGTTCACCAAGTTCTCGCCCACCGGCACCACCACGCGCGGCACGCTGAACAATTGCGGCACGGGCAAGACGCCCTGGGGCACCTTCCTGACCGGTGAGGAAAACTGGTTCGGCTACTTCACGCGTGGCGCCGCCGACGATGCCGCGCGCGGCAACGACAAGAGCGTGACGGCCCTCAAGCGCTATGGCCGCAACCAGGGCGCCGCATCGCGCCACGGCTGGGAAAGCGGCGGCACCGACGACAAGTACCAGCGCTGGAACAACAGCAAGACCGGCACGTCGGTGGACGGCACGGACGACTACCGCAACGAGATGAACGGCATGGGCTACATCGTCGAGATCGACGCCTACGACAAGACCCGCATGGCCAAGAAGCGCACCGGCCTGGGCCGCTTCGCGCACGAGAGCGCGGCCTTCGGCAAGGTGGTGGCCGGCCAGCCGCTGTCCATCTACATGGGCGACGACTCGCGCGGCGAGTACATCTACAAGTTCGTGTCCACCGCCACGTGGAACCCGGCCGACGCCAACGCCAGCGACCGCCTGGCCATCGGCGACAAGTACCTGGACAGCGGCAAGCTGTACGCCGCCAAGTTCAACGCCGACGGCACCGGCGGCTGGGTGGAGCTGTCGCTCACCAACACCGCCATCAGCGGCTATGCCACGTACAAGTTCGCCGACGCGGCCGACATCGTCATCAACACCCGCCTGGCCGCCGACGCCGTGGGTGCCACGAAGATGGACCGCCCCGAGTGGAACGCCGTGAACCCCGCCAACGGCGAGGTGTACTTCACGCTGACCAACAACAGCGCCCGCAGCGCCAACCCTGGCAGCGGCCAGTACCTGCCCGACGCGGCCAACCCCCGCGCCTACACCGACATGAAGGGCCCGACCAAGCAGGAAGGCAACCCCAACGGCCACATGGTGCGCCTGAAGGAAGGTGCGTCCGTGTCGGCCTTCACCTGGGACGTGTACCTGTTCGGCGCGGAAGCCAGTGCCGACAAGACGCTGATCAACATCTCGGCCCTGACGGACGACCAGGACTTCTCCAGCCCCGATGGCCTGGCCTTCAGCAAGGCCACGGGCATCTGCTGGATCCAGACCGATGACGGCGCCTACACCGATGCGAGCAACTGCATGATGCTGGCGGCGGTGCCCGGCCAGGTGGGCGACGGCGGCAAGAAGACGCTGACCTACACCAAGGCGGATGGCAGCAAGTTCGACATCGTCTCGCCCGTGGGCAAGGCCGCCACGGCCGACACGCTCAAGCGCTTCCTGGTCGGCCCCAAGGGCTGCGAGATCACGGGCCTGGCCGAAACGCCGGACGGCAAGACGATCTTCGTGAACATCCAGCACCCGGGCGAGTCCACCGGCATGGCCAACCTGGGCGACCCCGCCAAGTTCCAGAGCCAGTGGCCCGCCAACGCCGGCTACGGCGCGGGCAAGCGCCCTCGCTCGGCCACCATCGTGATCACGAAGAACGACGGCGGCAACGTGGGCACCTGACGGGGCGGGGTGAGAGGGAATGGGCCTCTCACCTTCCTTGATGGATTGGTTGCTTGCAGGCCGGCCCAGGGGGGCCGGCCTTTTTGTTTTGGGGGCAGGGGCTCAGTAGTCCGAACCCGGGGGCGGCGGCGGGGCGGGGGGCGAGGGGCGTGCCGGCGTGGCGGCGGGTGTGCCGCCCGCGCCGGGCGTCGCGGTGTAACCCATCTGCCCGCTGCCGTCCTTGGTGCCCTTGCGCCCGGCGATCTGCCAGGCCGTGCGCTGGTGGATGAGGCTGGCCAGGAACTCCAGTTCCTCGTCGGTGTGGTTGATGGCGCCGGCCGGGGTGAGCAGGCGGCCATTGCGCGGCGCGCTCTCGACCCAGAACGACTGGTGGTATGACGCCTCGCTGACCAGGCTTTCGGTGCCCGCCGCCAGGTCCACCGTGCCGTAGCAATTGCAGAAGTAGCCCCGGTTGTCCTGATCGGCGAAGACCTCGGCGTACACCCCCGTGCCCCGGATGCCGGCGGTGGCGGTGGGCAGGATCACCTGGCGCTCCGCGCCCCGGCCCCACACGCTGGCCACGGCGCCGCTGACCAGGCGCAGTACCCTGACGGCGGTGGGCGTCTCGCCCTCCAGCGCCACGCGCGAGTTCTGGCGCACCAGGAAGGCGCCGTCGCCCACCGCAAAGACCACGGTGGCGCCGGGCCCGGTTTCAAGGCGGTCTCCCGCGGCGATGCTGTGCTGCGGGGTCAGCGCCTCGCCGTTGCGCAGCACCTGGCCGCGCAGCTCCACGATGTTGCTGCGCGACTGGGCGTGCGCGGCCACCCAGCCGCCCGTGGCCATCCACAGCGCTGCGGCCTGCAGCAGGCCGCGCCGCTGGTACCAGGCCAGCTCGTCCTCAGTGCGGCCCAGGAGCTGGTGCGGGTGGGGGCGGTGCGTCGTCATGGGGTGGCGCCTCGGAGGCTGGATGGGACGGGGGCTCGAAGCAGTCGCGGAAGGTGAAAACCACCGACGTGAAGAACATGGCCGCCATCACCATCGCGGCCCCCACCATGATGCCGCCCGCGGTCGATCCGGCCAGCCCCGCCGCGGCCAGCAGCGCGGACGCCAGCGTGACCACCACGCCCCCCAGCAGGAACACGCCCAGCCAGCCCAGCCCGTAGACCAGGAACGCGCCAAAGTTGCGCACGCAGGCCACGATGCTGAAGAACAGCGCCTTGACCGGCGGCACGCCGTGCCAGTGCACGAGCCCCGGGGCATGCCAGAACAGCAGCGACAGCGGCAGGTACAGCATCATGGACAGCCACATGGCGCCCTGGAAGGCGGGGTCTTCCGCCACTTCCTTGGTCAGGGCGGCGCCGCCCAGGTACACCCGCGCGAACTGGCCGCCGTCCAGCAGCGCCGACAGGCCCATCACCGCCAAGAAGCCCGCCGCATAGAGGGCGCCGAGCACCAGCATGTCGCGCAGCCGCTGCTGGCCGGTGCGAAACGCCACCAGCAGCACGGCGGGGGTGGGAAACCGCCCCTGCGTGGCTTCCGCCGAGGCCACCATCATGGCCAGCGTGGCCGAGGGCAGCAGCACCAGCGCGATGGCCGGGCCCACCAGCGGAATCAGCGTGGCCAGCGACATGGACGCCATGGTCATGAAGAACAGCGCCGCCAGCGCCATGGGTTGCCGCCAGAACGTCCGGATGCCGAGCTTGACCCAGGCCATGCCGGTGCGGGCGGGGACGATGTGGAGTTTCATGGATGCTTAGGAGGAGAAAAGAGGGTGGGGCCTGCGCCCGGGCACTGCTGGCAGCCGAGAGGCTTCCGCTGGCAGTGCAATGCATAGCTTGGAATTTACCCCAGCGGCCCATTCCGGCCGCGGTGCAAGGGATCCCCCCCTGCCGCGAAGGCCCGAACGCGGATTTTCCGCCGGGCCGGTCAAGAAAGGCGCTTCGCGTCTTCGTGCTCCGGTGATCCAGGGCGCTCCGCGCCCGCCCTGGCCCCTGCAACGGGGTCGGCCCCGGCGCGGAACATGCCGCACGGGCCGCGCCGCCGCGAGCGCGACATCCCCGTGGTGGGGGCGGGCGCCACGGGCGGCTCCAGGGGCTTCATCTCAGGCGTGCACGGGCTGCGCAATGCGGGCGCGCAGAACCCGCTCGAAGTGCGTGGGGTCGTGGGGCGTCAGCATCGAGGCTTCGCGAGGCAGGTGGAAGTCCCACAGGCGCGAGATCCAGAACCGCAGGGCGCCCGCGCGCAGCATGGCGGGCAGCAGTTCGCGCTCGGCCGCCGTGAGCGGGCGCACGGCCTGGTAGGCGTCGAGCATGCGGGTGGCGCGCCCGGCATCGTGCTGGCCCGTGGCGAGGTCGATGCACCAGTCGTTCAGGCACACGGCCAGGTCGAACAGCCAGGTGTCCACGCCCGCGAAGTAGAAGTCGAAGAAGCCGGTGAGCTCTTCGCCCTCGAACATCACGTTGTCGCGGAACAGGTCGGCGTGCACGGGGCCGCGCGGCAGGGCCGCGTAGGCGGCGCCGGCGGCCACATGGTTCTGGTAGGCCAGTTCGGAGCGCAGCAGGGCGGCCTGGGTTGCGCCGACGTGCGGCAACACCACCGGCACCGTTTCGTTCCACCAGGGCAGGCCGCGCAGGTTGGGCTGATGGCGGTCGAAGTCGCGGCCCGCCAGGTGCATGCGGGCCAGCATCGTGCCCACGGCGGCGCAATGCGCGGCCTGCGGCGCCAGCTGGCTCTTGCCGCGCAGCTTGTTCACCACGGCGGCGGGCTTGCCACACACGGTGTGCAGGATGTCGCCGTCCTGGTCGGCGCGCGGATCGGGCACGGGCACGCCACCGTGCGCCAGGTGCTTCATCAGGTACAGGTAGAACGGCAGCTGCGCGGCGGTGAGGCGCTCGAACAGCGTCAGCACGAACTCGCCCTGGTCGCTGGTGAGAAAGTAGTTGGTGTTCTCGATGCCACCCTCGATGCCGCGCAGCTCCACCAGCTCACCCAGTTGCAAACGGCGCAGCAGCTCGCGCGCCTCGGTGTTGGAGACTTCGGTAAAGACGGCCATCGCTCAGGGGGGTTACAAAGAAATGAAAAACTGACAGCAAAAGGGCAGGGCGTGCAGCGGCTTCATGGGGGCAGCGCGGTGGCGCTGCCCGGCGCCGCAGGGGCCTCAGAACTTCAGCACGTTCCAGACGCGCGGGGCGGTGGTGGTCTCCGCGCCGCTGTTGCTGCCCGCGCGGCTGCGGGCGCCGTCGGGCGACTGCACTTCATAGCCGGGCAGGTTGCCGGTCTTGGGCTGCACGGAAATGATCTGGGTCTGGCCGCCCACGCGCAGCTCATCCACGCGGTTGCCCGCGTCTTCGACATGGATGCGCTCGGTGCGCTGGTTGGAACGGCCTGCAGGTTGCTCCTGGTTTGAGAGCGCCTCGCGCGTGTCTGCCGTGCCCTGGGGGGCATTTGGGCTTGAACTCTGGGCCAGGGCGGTGCCGGAGGCAATGCCCAGCAGCAAAAGGAGGTGAAGAGCGCGCATGGGGCGATTGTAGGGCGCGGGCTGGGCGGGGCTTGGCCGTGCACAATTGCCGCATGAGCAACAAAAAGACCCTGGTGCTGGTGGACGGTTCCAGCTACCTCTACCGCGCCTTCCACGCCATGCCCGACCTGCGGGCCGTGCCGGGCGACCCGACCAGTGCCGCCACGGGCGCCATCCGGGGCATGATCAACATGATGCAGGCGCTGCGCAAGGAGGTGACGGCCGACTATGCCGTGTGCGTGTTCGACGCCTCGGGCCCCACCTTTCGCGATGCCCTTTACACCGAATACAAGGCCACGCGCTCGCCCATGCCAGACGACCTGCGCAGCCAGATCGAGCCCATCCACGAGGTGGTGGACCTGCTGGGCTGGAAGGTGGTGGCCGTGCCTGGCGTGGAGGCCGACGACGTGATCGCCACCTTGGCCAATGTGGCGGCCGCGCAGGGCATTGAAGTCATCGTGTCGAGCGGCGACAAAGATTTGAGCCAACTGGTCAACGAGCACATCACCATCATCGACACCATGAGCGGCAAGCGCCGCGATGTGGCGGGCGTGACGGCAGAGTTTGGCGTGCCGCCTGCGCTGATGGTGGACTACCAGGCGCTGGTGGGCGACACCGTGGACAACGTGCCCGGCGTTGCCAAGGTAGGGCCCAAGACCGCCGCCAAGTGGCTTGAAGAATATGGCTCGCTCGACAGCTTGATTGCCAACGCCGACGCCATCAAGGGCGTGGCGGGCAACAATCTGCGCGAGGCGATTGCCAGCGGTCAGCTGGCATTGAGCCGTCAGCTTGTCACCATGAAGACCGATTGCGCGCTGGCCGACTACATCCCCGGCCTGCCCGCGTTTGACGACATCACGCTGGACGCGCCAGACAACACCGGCCTGCTGCCGTTTTACGAACAATACGGCTTCAAGGGCCTGGCTGCCGCCATCAAAGGTGCAGCCGCCCCAGCGGCTACAGCCCCCACCGTCGCCATGCCCGGCCAAAGCGGCGACCTGTTTGCCGACCACTCCGCCAGCACCGTGGCCGAAGAAGCCCAGCACCGCACCGTGGTGTACGACACCATCCTCAACTGGGCCGACTTTGACCAGTGGCTGGAGCGACTGCACAAAGCCCCGCTCACGGCCATCGACACCGAAACAGACTCCCTCGACGAAATGCGCGCGCAAATCGTCGGCATCTCTTTCAGCGTGCAGCCCGGCGAAGCTGCCTACATCCCCCTGCGGCACGAAGGCCCCGACGCCCCCGCGCAGTTGCCGCTGGATGAAGTGCTCGCCCGCCTCAAGCCCTGGCTGGAGAACGCCAAGCACCACAAGCTGGGCCAGCACATCAAGTACGACCGCCATGTGTTCGCCAACCACGGCATCGAGGTGCAGGGCTACGCGCACGACACCATGCTGCAAAGCTACGTGCTCGAAGTGCACAAGCCCCACAACCTGACCAGCCTGGCCGAGCGCCACACCGGCCGCAAAGGCATCACGTATGAAGACCTGTGCGGCAAGGGCGCGCACCAGATCCCGTTTGCCCAGGTGCCCGTGGACAAGGCCGCCGCCTACTCGTGTGAAGACTCGGACCAGACCCTGGACGTGCACAACGCGCTGTGGCCGCTGCTGCAGGCGGACGACAAGCTGCGCTTCATCTACGAGCTGGAGATGCAGAGCAGCGAGGCGCTGTACCGCATCGAGCGCAACGGCGTGCTGATCGATGCGCCCACCCTGGCCACGCAGAGCCACGAGCTGGGCCAGCGCATCCTGCAGCTCGAAACCGAGGCGTACGAGATCGCAGGCCAGCCCTTCAACCTGAGCAGCCCCAAGCAACTGGGCGAAATCTTCTTCGACAAGCTGGGCATGCCCGTGGTCAAAAAGACCGCCACCGGCGCGCGCAGCACCGACGAAGAGGTGCTGGAAAAACTGGCCGAGGACTACCCCCTGCCCGCCAAGCTGCTGGAGCACCGATCCTTGAGCAAGCTCAAAGGCACCTACACCGACAAGCTGGCCCAGCTGGCGCTGCCGCGAACGGGCCGCGTGCACACCCACTACGCGCAGGCCGTGGCGGTGACGGGGCGCCTGTCGAGCAACGACCCCAACCTGCAGAACATCCCCATCCGCACCCCCGAAGGCCGCCGCGTGCGCGAGGCCTTCGTCGCTCCCGCAGGCCGCGTGATCGCCAGCGCCGACTACTCGCAGATCGAGCTGCGCATCATGGCGCACCTCAGCGGCGACCACTCGCTGCTGCACGCCTTCCACGCGGGCCTGGACGTGCACCGCGCCACGGCGGCCGAGGTGTTTGGCGTCGAGGTGGAGCAGGTCAGCAGCGAACAGCGCCGCTACGCCAAGGTCATCAACTTCGGCCTGATCTACGGCATGAGCGGCTTCGGCCTGGCCAAGAACTTAGGGATAGAAACCAAGGCCGCAGCGGCATATATCGACAAATACTTCCAGCGCTACCCCGGCGTGAAGCAGTACATGGACGACACCAAGGCCGCCGCCAAGTCCATGGGCTATGTCGAAACCGTGTTTGGCCGTCGCCTGTACCTGCCCGAGATCAACTCCCCCAACGGCCCCCGCCGCGCAGGGGCCGAGCGCGCTGCCATCAACGCCCCTATGCAAGGTACGGCGGCCGATCTGATCAAGCTGGCGATGGTGGCGGTTCAGAAGGAGCTGGACGCGCACAAGCCGGGCATCCAAATGATCATGCAGGTGCACGACGAACTGGTGTTCGAGCTGCCCGAGGGCGAGGTGGACTGGCTCAAGAGTCACATCCCGCGCCTGATGGCGGAGGTGGCTGCGCTGAAGGTGCCGCTGCTGGCCGAGGTGGGGGTGGGGGCGAATTGGGACAAGGCCCACTGAGGCCCAGGAGAGGACCGACGCGGGGAGGCAGAAATTTCGGTATTTTTGCCCGCCGGCGCTTATCCAGCAATCGCTGGCAGCTATCAAATTTTATGTCGTTGCCTGCGTCGCCGTCTCGCTGGAGAGACAAGCGGCTAGTTAGCTGCTCGCAAGACCCGTTTACGCCCTGGGTGAGAACACGAACAGCCGACCTTCGAAGTGAGGTGGTACTCCAAAGACAAGCCTCTCCAGGTTCGGAAGGTGCAGCCAGCATCAAGCCCGCATCGCTGGTGCGCCGTGTGACGGTGAATTGCCCGTGGGTAAGCCACACCAGAGTACGCATTGCGGCTGCCGGTTCTTCCTCAACCCGCGCCGTGCAACTGCTTCACCCGTGCCCTCAACGCGTCAGCCGCAGGTGACAGCACACGGTCGCGCCGCTGCAGCAGACCCAGGGTGCGCCACAAGTCGGGTGCGCTGAGGGGCACGCCGCAGACCTCGGCGTGAGCAGGCGGCAGTGCCAGCTGGGGCAGAACGGCCAGCCCCAGGCCACCCTCCACCAGGGCCAGCGCGCCCGCCACGTGATTGCATTCGTACCAAGCTACCGGTTTCTCGGGCAGGTCGGCCGTGGCCTGGTCCAGCAGCAGGCGGTTGGCGCTGTCGCGCGATACCGACACCAGCCGCATCCCGGCCAGTTCGGCCCAGGGCACTTCCTTGCGCTTGGCCCAGCGGTGGCTGCGCGGCATGGCCAGCATGTAGCGCTCTTTGGTCAGGGCTTCAAAGCGAACGGCAGACTCCTGACTTCCCGTGAAGCTGAGCCCGAAATCGGCCGCGCCGCTGAGCACGACGTCCAGGACCTGGCTTGCGCTTTCGTCCATGACATGCACCTGCACTTCAGGTTGCGCGACTGCAAAGCCGCGCAGCACACGGGGCAGGAGATGGCTGGCCACCGACGGGATGCAAGCAATCGTGACCCGCCCCCGGCGCAGGTGTACCTGGTCGCTCACGCGCTGCACGGCCGCATCCAGCCCGGCCAGCGCGGTGCGAGCCTCGTGCAGAAACTCCTGGCCGATGGCGGTCAGTTCCACGCTGCGGGTGGTGCGCTCCAGCAGTCGCACGCCCAGGGCCAGCTCCAGCCGCTCCACGCGCCGGCTCAAGGCGGGTGCCGACAGGCATAGCGCTTCGGCGGCAAGCCGGAAGCTCGCCTTCTCTGCAGTGGCCACGAATGCCTGCAGTTCACCCATATCGAATTTGATGCGTGCCATGCAACAGTCGCTCCTTAAATTGCAATTCACAGACCATTGTGCCCTGCCTAGACTTGCGCTCCTAGCAAGGCCGACCGTGCTTCGGCCGCTTCTGGAAACCACCCAAATGCAACGACGTTCAATGATCGCGGCGGCCACCCTGGCGGTCAGCCTTGCGCTGGCTTACACCACAGCCCAGGCTCAAGACTTCCCTCCCAAAAAGCCGGTCACCCTGGTCGTGGGCTTTGCCGCCGGCGGTTCGGCGGATATCGCTGCGCGGCTGATTGCCAAGAAGCTGGGCGAAAACATTGGCCAGAGCGTGGTGGTGGACAACAAGCCGGGCGCGGGCGGCAATCTGGCGCACACGCAGGTCGCCACCGGTCCATCGGATGGTTCGGTGCTGCTGTTTGGGTCGATCGGGCCGCTCACCATCGCGCCCCATTTCATGGCCGTGCGCTACGACCCGCTCAAGGATCTGTCGCCCATCACCATGGGCGTGAGCTTCCCCAATGTGCTGGTGGTGCCGGCCAGCACCGGCATCAAGACCCTGGGCGAATTTGTGGCCAAGGCCAAGCGTGAGCCTGGCAAGCTCGACTTTGCCTCGACCGGCCCTGGGTCTGCCTCCCACCTAGCGGGCGAGCTGCTTAACGATGTGGCCAGGATCGATACCGTGCATGTGCCCTACAAGGGCGGCGCCCCGGCGCTGCAGGATGTGCTGGGCGAGCGGGTCACGTCGTTTTATGCGGCCCCTCCAACGGCGCTGCCCCACATCGAATCGGGCAAGCTGGTGCCGCTGGCCACCACCGGGCTGACCCGCCCCGCCTACCTGCCCAATGTGCCCACGGTGGCCGAGACGTTCCCGGGCTTCAATGCCACCAACTGGTATGCGTTCGTGGCTTCGGCCAAAACGCCCAAGCCGTTGCTCGACCGCTGGAATGTCGAGCTGGTGAAGGTGCTCAACACCCCCGAGGTACGCGAAAACCTCCTCAAGCACGGCCAGACGGCTGCGCCCGGCACGCGGGAAGAACTGGGCAAGTTCATCGCGGCAGAGCACGGCAAGTGGGGCCGCATCGTGCGCGAGCGAAAGATCACTGCGGACTGAGGCGCAGCGCCCCGCATTCCAACAAGACATCAGGAGACAAGACATGCAATCCGTCCATTCGACGACTACCCGGCCTCCGCGGGCGCCGCGCCGACGATTCCTGAACGCCATGCTGGGCACCGCGCTGGCGGTGGGCCTGGGCATGGCGGGCGCCGTGCCGGCCAGCGTCCAGGCCGCAGAGATCCGCGTGGTCACATCGGGCGGCTTCTCGGCTGCGTACGACCAGTTGATCCCGCTGTACGAGCAGGCCACCGGCCACAAGGTGGTCACGGAGCGGGGTGCATCCATGGGCAACGCGCCCGATTCGATCCCGAGCCGTTTTGCCCGCAACGAGCAGTTCGATATCGTCATCCTGGCCTATTCGGGCCTGGAGGCACTCATTGCCCAGGGCAAGGTGCAGCAGGGCAGCCGCGTGGATCTCGCGCGTTCGATGATCGGCATGAGCGTGCGCAAGGGCACGCCCAAGCCCGACATCAGCACGGTCGATGCGCTCAAGAAGACGCTGCTCGATGCCAAATCCATCGCCTACTCGGCCAGCGCGAGCGGCGTCTATCTGTCGACCGAATTGTTCCCGCGTCTGGGTGTCGCGGAGCAGATCAAGGACAAGGCCACCAAGATATTCAGCGAACGCGTGGGCGCGGTGGTGCTGCGCGGCGATGCCGAGATCGGCTTTCAGCAGGTGAGTGAGCTGTTGCCGTTCAAGGAGCTGGAGTTTGTCGGCCCGTTGCCGGACGAAGTGCAGCAGCGCGTGTTTTTCTCGGCCGGGGTGGCGGCTGGGTCGGCCAATCCGGAAGCGGCCCGCCATCTGATCCGCTTCCTTTCGGCGTCGGCTGCAGCACCCATCATTCGCAGTACCGGCATGGAGCCCGCCAGCGCTCGCTGACGCGGCGACTCCCGGCACCGCCCAGGCACGCCCCCTGCGCCCGGGGCGCATGCCCCTTCCTGCGCGCACCTCAGACACGACAGGCACCGGCTTTGCACGGTGCGGCTGGCGGCTGCGCGCACATCACTACAACGACAAAAGAGTCCTATGACCCGCTTGATTCCTGTCCTCGTCGCCGCACTGAGTGCGCCGGCCTTCGCATTTGCCCAGCAGGGTGGCCCCACCGTGTATGGCATTGTCGACGCCAGCGTGCGGCACACCTCGGGCATGACCTCCGCCAACGCACCGGCCGCCGCGTCGGCCACCGGCCTGGCCAGCGGGGTCGACAACACCAGCCGCATCGGGTTCCGCAGCCGCGAGGACCTGGGCGATGGCATGTACGCGCTCTTCAACCTGGAGACGGGCCTGAACGTGGACACGGGCAGCACGGCCAACGTCACCAAGTTCTTTGATCGAGCCGCCATCGTTGGCGTCGGTGGTTCGTGGGGGCAGGTCACCCTTGGGCGCCAGACCAATCTGCTGGCCGATGCCGTCAGCCCGGTGGATGCCGTGGGTATGCGCTTTGCGGCCTTCAATCCCAGCATCGTCACTGCGGCCTTGAGCAACCATGGCCTCGGGATGGAGTACGGTGCCACCGGGTCTTCGAGCGGGTCGTACCGGCTGGACAACTCCTTCAAATACACCGGTTTCTTCGGTCCGGTCACGGCCCGGGCGATGTACAGCGTGGGTGAAAACGCCGGGTCCACCGCCGCCCAGCACTCGGCCGGTGCCGGCCTGGCGTACACGGCCGGGGGCTGGGTCATCTCGGGGGCGTTCCAGCGGTTCACCACGGCGGCAGACCTGCCGCTGCGTGCCGCCACGCTGGGCGCTGCCTACCAGTTCGGCAGCGTGCGCCTGGCGGTCAACACCGCGCGCAGCCATGCGCAGACGTCAGCAGCGGCCCGCACCGGGCAGCGCACCCATTCGGCCGGCGCTACCTGGTCGGCGACGAACACGATCGACCTCACAGCGGCGTGGTATCGCGTGGAGCGCGAGCGCACCGGGGCCAGGGAGGACGGGTACAGCCGGACCATGCTGTTTGCAGAATATAAATTCTCACGCCGCACCAAGCTCTACGCCGAGCTGGACCGTACCCGCTGGCGCGCGGGCTACCAGGGCGCGGCCGCCAAGAGCCGAGCCACTGGGATCAGCAGCGGCATCGCGCATACGTTCTGAGCCGCGCCGCGGTCCTCCGGTGCTGGCCACCGAGGCTGCCTGGTCGACCCCGCTCTGCGGTGCCCCCGGCATTGCCCTGCTGCATGAAAGAGTCTGGAAGCGGACGCCGGAAAGGGCATGGGGGGTAGCCATGCAGGCGCGCAGGGTCGCCGCTAAACTCGTGAGGCAACCCGTGGCCGCATGGCCGCCTCTCCCACATTTGCCTGGAGCCCCTGCATGCCCGATCCCACCCCCTACACCCCACCCGCCATCTGGCAATGGAACAAGGAAAACGGCGGCCGTTTCGCCAGCATCAACCGGCCCATTGCTGGTGCCACGCACGACAAGGAATTGCCCGTGGGGCGGCACCCGCTGCAGCTGTATTCGCTGGGCACGCCCAATGGCGTGAAGGTGACGGTGATGCTGGAAGAGCTGCTCGCGCTGGGCCACAGCGGCGCGGAGTACGACGCGTGGCTGATTCGCATCAACGAGGGGGAGCAGTTCGGTAGCGGGTTTGTTTCTGTGAACCCCAACTCCAAGATCCCTGCACTGCTGGACCGCACGGATCCGGCCCACCCAGTGCGCGTGTTTGAGTCCGGCGCCATCCTGATGTACCTGGCCGAGAAGTTCGGCAGCGCCTTCTTGCCAAAGGATGGCGCGGCGCGGGCCGAGTGCCTGTCGTGGCTGTTCTGGCAGATGGGCAGTGCGCCGTTTGTGGGCGGTGGGTTTGGGCATTTCTATGCCTATGCGCCGGTCAAGATCGAATATGCGATTGACCGCTATGCGATGGAGGCCAAGCGCCAGCTGGATGTGCTGAACCAGCGCCTGGCAGTGACCGAGTATGTGGCGGGGGATGAGTACACGGTGGCGGACATCGCGATCTGGCCCTGGTATGGCTTGCTGGTGAAAGGGCAGGCCTACAACGCAGGCGAGTTCTTGCAGGTGCACGAGTACACGCATGTGGTGCGCTGGGCCGAGCAAGTCGCCAAGCGCCCGGCGGTGCAGCGCGGGCGCAAGGTCAACCGCGTCAATGGCGACCCGGCCAGCCAGTTGCGCGAGCGGCATGACGCCAGCGACTTTGACACCAAGACGCAGGACAAGATCGAGGCGGCGGCAGCAGCTTCTTCACCCGCACGCTGAGTTTTTTTGCAAGGCGTCACCATGATCACTTTGTACGACTGCGCCACCGCGCCCAGCCCGCGCCGTGCGCGCATCCTGCTGGCAGAAAAGGGCGTTGCCCACGACACCGTGCAGGTGGACCTGCGCAATGGCGAGCAACTGGGCGAGGCCTACCGGCGCATCAACCCGCAGTGCACGGTGCCCGCGTTGCGCACCGAAGAGGGTTTGCTGCTGACCGACAACGCGGCGATCACCGCGTATCTCGAAGCGCGCTACCCGCAGCCTGCACTGCTGGGCGAGACGCCTGCAGAGAAGGCCGAGATCGCTAGCTGGAACTGGCGCATGGAGTTCGAGGGCCTGCAGGCCATTGCCGAGGCGCTGCGCAACAGCGCGCCCGCCATGGCCAACCGGGCGCTGCCGGGCGCGGTGGACTATCCGCAGATCCCGGCCCTGGCCGAGCGTGGGCTGGTGCGGGTGGGGCAGTTCTTTCAGCTGCTCAACGAGCGCCTGGCGGGGCGCGACTTCATGGCCACCGACCGCTTCAGCGTGGCCGACATCACGGCCGTGGTGGCGGTGGACTTTGCGCGCGTGGTCAAGCACAAGCCGGGCGAGCAGCACCCGCACCTGCTGCGCTGGCGCGCGGCCATGGCGGCGCGGCCGTCGATGTCGTTGTAGCTGTAGCTGAGAGAACCGTTACGGCCGCCAGCTAGCCGCCCGACCGGGCTGCCGCAGCCCGTTTCCGCAATGGGGAGATTCAAGGATTGCGTGCCCGGCGCGTTCCTTGCATCGTTGCACCATGCGCCTTCGCCACATAGAAGTTTTCAACGCCGTCATGCTCACCGGCAGTGTGAGCGCGGCGGCCCGCCTCATCAACGTCACCCAGCCCGCCGTGAGCCGCATCCTCGCCCACGCGGAGCTGCAGCTCGGTTTTCCGCTGTTCCACCGCCTCAAGGGCCGGCTGGTGCCCACCACCGAGGCGCAGACCCTCTACCCCCACATCGAGCGCCTGTTCACCCAGCTCGACGACGTGCAGCGCCTGGCCAACAGCTTGAAGAGCGACCGGCGCGAAGGCGAGCTGCACATCCTGAGCGTGCTGGCGCTGAGCTACGAAGTGCTGCCGCGCGCGCTGCGGTTCTTTCGCCAGGCGCACCCGGACGTGGTGATCACCATCGATGCGCTGCATTCGCCCCAGATCGTCTCGGCCCTGGTGCTGCAGGAAGCCGACGTGGGCTTCGTGTTCAGCGCCGTGGCGCACCCCTCGCTCACGCAGGAGCATCTGGCCGATGGGCGCATGCTCTGCGTGGCGCCCAAGGGCATGCTCGATGCGGCGCTGGTGCGCTCGGGCACCGTGCACCTGGCCGATCTGGCGGAGACGCCCGTGGTGCGCCTGGACGTGCGCGACCCCATCGGCACCGTGGTCAACCATGCGTGCCGCGAAGCGGGCGTGGGCCTGAAGACGGCGATCACCGTGCAGACCTACCACGCGGCGTTGGCGCTGGCGCACCACGGGCATGCGGTGGCGGTGGTGGATGCGTGCACCGCCGCATCGGCGGACCGCGGCAAGGTCGACGTGCTGGCGCTCGCGCCCCATATCGCCGTGCCCATCAAGTCGCTGCGCACCGTGAACCGGCCCAGCTCGCTGCTGGCCAGCGCCATGACGCGTTGCATGCGCCAGGCGGTGGCCGAGACCATGGAATCCGTGGGCCTGCCCGTGGCCGATTGAGCTGGCGGCGCGCTCCCGCAGCCCGCCGCGGCGGGCACGGGCAGCGCCGTACGCTCAGGCCGGCGCGAGCAGCTGCGCCACCTGGGCCGCGGTGCCGAACGCGAGGGTGAAACCCAGGGCGCCGTGCCCCGTGTTCAGCAGCAGGTTGGCGGGCGCACGGACATGGCGGCCCACCACGGGCACGCCGGTGGGCGTGGCCGGGCGCATGCCCGTCCAGGGGCGCAGCTCGCCAAAGTCGCTGCAGCGTGGAAAGACCGCGCTCGTGGCCTGGCACAGGCTGCGGATGCGCGCGGGAGGAATCTGCGCATCGTGCCCCACCAGTTCCGCCATGCCCGCCACGCGCAGGCGCTGGCCGATGCGCGCGAACACCACCTTGCGCGCCGCATCGGTCACGTTGACGCGTGGCGCGGCGCCCGCGTCGCCCGTGGCATCGAGCGTGATGCTGTAGCCCTTGAGCGGGTAGACCGGGAGGCGAACGCCCAGTGTCCGCGCCACGGCATGGCTGGCACTGCCCAAGGCCAGCACGAACTGCCGCGCCTCGATGGCCCCCTGGCTGGTGTGGACGGCCTGGATGTGCTGCCCCTCGCGCACGAAGTCCTCCACCCGGGCGCCGAGCACGAAGCGCACGCCGCGCGCAGCAAGCAGGTCCTGCAGGCCCTGGCAGACCTTGAGGCAATCGGCCGCGCATTCGCTGGGCGTGTGGATGGCGCCCGCGATGTGGCGCTCGTAATGGGCGAGGGCGGGTTCCAGCTCCACGCACCGCGCGGCGGACACGGCCTCCTGCGGGCGGCCCCAGGGGCGCTGCAGTTCCATCTGCCGGCGCGCGCCCGCGAGGCCCGCGGGCGTGTCGTACAGCACCAACTTGCCGGTGGTCGAAAAGTCGCAGTCGAGCTGCTCGGCCCGCAGCATGGCCTCGAACCGGTGGCGGCTCAGCGCGGCCAGATCGAGCAGTTGCCGGGTGCTCTGCTCCGACGTGCGCCGGTTGCAGGCGCGCAGGAACGCCACGCCCCAGCGCCACTGGTGGGGGTCCCACTGCGGGCGCAGCTTGAGCGGGGACTGGGGCGACAGCAGCAGCCGGGGCAGCTGGGCCCAGATGCCCGCGTCCGCGAGCGGCTGCACGTAGCTGTAGCTCAGCTGCGCACCGTTGCCGCCGCTGGCGCCGGCGCCGGGCTGGGCCTGGTCGACCACGGTCACCTGCATGCCGCGCTGGTGGAGTTCATACGCGGTGGCCAGGCCGACGATGCCTGCGCCGAGGACACATACCTGCATCTTGTGGGCTTTTGGGTGGATGGAAGCGCAATGTAGGGCGCGGGCCGGCGCCTGAACAATGCCAATGCGCGGGGCAGCCATGCCGGGAAGTTATGTGGATGCGCGCACGGGAAGGGGGCGCGCGGGTGCGGAAGTTGCGAGGGCCTCGTGGAAAGAGGCACGCGGATGGTGCGATGGCGTGCACCAGTCTGGCGGCATAACTTTTCGTCATGGCCTACCCGTGCAAATGAATTGTTCAAGGGCGGCGCAAATTCCTAAAGTGCCCCTGCGTCCGGATTTTCCGCATTCATTCCATGATTCACCTTCGTTCGCTTGCTCCCCCTCCATCCATCTGCTTTTGCACAAAGGGATTTCCATGAAGCTCTCTGCCCTCACCACCGCCGCCATCGTGGCCACCGGACTGCTGGCCAGCACCGCGGCCAGTGCCGACACCCTCAAGAAGGTTGCCGAGTCGGGCAAGATCACCGTGGCCTACCGCGAGTCGTCGGTGCCCTTCAGCTACCTGGCCGGCCCGGGCGCGCCGGTGGGCTTCGCGGTGGACATCACCAACGCGGTGGTCGACGCGGTGAAGAAGCGCGTGAACAACCCTGCGCTCAAGGTGGAGCTGCAGGCGGTCACCTCGCAGAACCGCATCCCGCTGCTGCAGAACGGCACCATCGACCTGGAATGCGGCTCCACCACCAACAACAGCACGCGCGGCAAGGACGTGCAGTTCGCCATCAACTACTTCTACACCGGCACGCGCCTGCTGACCAAGAAGTCGTCGGGCGTGAAGAACTACGCCGACCTGGCCAAGAAGAAGGTGGCGAGCACCTCCGGCACCACCAATGCGCAGGTGCTGCGCAAGTACAGCCGGGACAACAACCTCGATCTGGACATCGTGCTGGGCAAGGACCACGACGATGCCGTGCTGCTGGTGGACAGCGGCCGCGCCGAGGCGTTCGCCATGGACGACATCCTGCTCTTCGGCCTGATGGGCAATGTGCGCAATCCGGCCGATTGGGCGGTGGTGGGCGACTCGCTGCAGGTCGAGCCCTACGCCTGCATGCTGCGCAAGGACGACCCGCAGTTCCAGGCGCTCGTCAACGGCGTGATCGGCACCATGATGAAGTCCGGCGAATTCGAGAAGCTCTACACCAAGTGGTTCAGCTCGCCCGTGCCGCCACGCAACCAGAACCTCAACCTGCCCATGAGCACCGAGCTGCGCGAGAACCTGGTGGCGCAGAGCGACAAGCCGGCCCTTTGAGGCGCGAGCCGCAGAGAGCACATGCCAGTGTCCGCAAGCCACGGCCCGCTGCCGCAGGTGGTGGGAATCCTCGGGGGCATGGGCCCCGCCGCGGGGGCTGATTTCGTGCGCTTGTTCGTGCAGGCCTGTACCGAGCGCATGGGCGCGCTGGGCATTCCCGTGCACGACCAGGCCTATCCCGAGCACTGGCTGGCGCAGGTGCCGATCCCGGACCGCACGGCGGCGCTGAGCGACACCCGTGCGGGCGCGCACCAGCCGGCCGAGCCCATGCTGCAGGCCACGGGGCGGCTCGCGGCGCTGGGGGCCCGCGTGGTGGCCATTGCCTGCAACACGGCCCATGCCTGGCATGGCCTGCTGCAGCAGCGGTTCCCGCAGATGGTGGTGCTGCACGGCATGCAGGAGGTGGTGGGCGGCCTGGCCGCCGCCGGGGTGCAGGGCGTGGGCCTGCTGGCCACCCGGGGCGCCTACGACGCGGGCCTGTACCAGCGCGAGCTGGCGTACAGCCGCATCGAGTGCTTCGTGCCCACGCTCGCGGAGCAGGACGCGCTGATGCAGGGCATCTACGGCGGCGTGAAGGCCGGCGACTATGCCCTGGCGCGGGACCGGTTCGAGTCCGTCTCGCGGGCGCTGCAGCGGCGCCACGGCGTGTCCACGCTCATCATGGGCTGCACCGAGATCCCGCTGGCGCTGAGCGAAAGCCCGCGCCTGGACGGGGTGGCGTTGGTGAACCCCTCGCTGGTGCTGGCCAGCGCATTGGCTCGGCATGCGTACCGCGACGCGACCCTGCCACCCGCCCGGCCTGCGGCCCACCCGGCCTGAATCCCGGGGATGGCCTGGTTCAGCACGCACACCGCGTGTACGACAAATGCTTCACCGCGCCCATTGCACCCAGGGTTGGTGAAACCGGGCATGCGGATGCCTCACCTGCTGCTGGTGGATTCGCTCACGTACCCGCCGGACTTCATGCCGCGGTGAGCGTGGAGGGCGGCGGGGAGAACACCTCGAACCGGTTGCGTCCGCCATGCTTGGCGCGGTACAGCGCGGCATCGGCCGCCTGCACCAGGGTGTCCGATCCGGTATCGGGGCGGGGCACCAGGCTGGCCACGCCGATGCTCAGGGTGAGCATGGGGGCCGTGGGCGAACGCGGGTGGGGCAGGGCGGCCTCGCGCAGTCCGTCCATGCAGCGCTGGGCCACGGTCACGGCATCGGGCAGCAGGGTGTCGGGCAGCAGCAGCACGAACTCTTCACCGCCGTAGCGGGCGGCCACCTCGTCCGCGCGGCGGATGGTGGCCTGCAGCAGTTGCGCCACGTGGCGCAGGCAGGCGTCGCCGGCGATGTGGCCGTAGTGGTCGTTGTAGAGCTTGAAGTGGTCGATGTCGATCAGCACCACCGCCAGCGGCGCCTGGTGGCGGCCGCAGCGCAGCCATTCGGTGGCCAGCCGCTCGTCGAAGCGGCGCCGGTTGCCGATGCCCGTCACGCCATCGGTGGTGGAGAGCAGGGCCAGCTTCTCGTTGGCGGCCGCCAGTTCCTGCTCCTTGCGCACGAGCAGCGTCACGTCGGTGCGCACGCCGGCGATGCCGCCCTGCGGGGTGCGCCGCTCGTCGGCCTGCAGCCACCGGCCGTGGGGCAGGCGCTGCAGAACGGCCTGGCTGGCGGAGCGGTGGTCGGCCACGCGCTGCGCGATCCAGTCTTCCTCGTTGCCCACCGCGTCGAGGTATTGGCCACGCTCGACACCGTAGCGCGCGATCTGCTCGAAGGTGCTGCCGGGCACGATCATGGGCGCGGAAATGGGGTACAGCTTGCGGTACTGGGCGTTGCACACCACGAGCCTGTCGTCGGCATCGAAGAGGGCAAAGCCCTCGGGCAGCGATTCCACGGCGTCCTGCAGCAGCTCGCGGGCCTTGTGCGCGGCCTCCTGCGCGGCCTCCAGCGCCTGGCGCTGCTCGATCAGGTCGGTGATGTCCAGGCGCACCGCCACCACGTAGTTCTCGGGCGTGCGGGTCTCGTAGATGTTGATCCAGCGCCCGTCGGCCAGCCGCTGCACCAGGGTGGAGGTGCGGCTGCCATGCTCGGACAGGCGCTCGGCGATCCAGGCCTCCTCGCGGCCGTGGGCGGACGGAATCAGTCCCCGGTCCACCGAATGCCGCAGGATGTCGGCAAAGCTCCTGCCCAGGTGCTCCGCGTAGTTCATGTGCGGGTACATGCGCGACAGCTGCTGGTTGTAGAGCACCAGCCGGTCCTGCTCGTCGAAGATCTCGATGCTCACGGGCAGCGCCTCGACGGCGCGCTCGAGCAGCTGGCGGGTGTGCTGGCTTTCCTGGCGGGCCGCCTCGGCCGCCTGCCGCTGTTCGATGAGGTCGGTGATGTCCAGGCGCACGCACACCGTCATGCCCGACGGCGTGCGGCTTTCGTGCATGTGGATCCACGCGCCGCCCCCTTCATGGCGCACCTCGGGGCCTGGGCGGTGGCCCCGCAGCGCCATCTCGTGCGCCAGCCACAGCTCTTCCTGGCCCTGCGCCGCTTCGGGGATGCCCTGGCGAAGGCCCTCGCGCAGCAGTTCCTCATACGTCTTGCCCAGGGAGGTCTCCGAGCGCAGGTGGGGCCGCAGGCGCTCCATGTGGCTGTTGCACAGCACCAGGCGGTCGGTCTCGTCGTAGATTTCGAGTCCCGCCGGCATGGCGTCGACCGCCTCGCGCAGGCTGCGCTCGGCGCGCTCGGCGTCGTGCAGGGCCCGCTTGAGCGCGCGCTCGCTGTGCACGGCCTCGGTGATGTCGGTGCGCAGCACCACCACGCCCCCGCCGTCCAGGCCACGTTCCGTGATCCGCAGCCAGCGGTCGCCCTGCATCTCCTGCACCTCGGGGCCCGCCGGAGAGCGGTGGCGCGCCATGCGCTCGCGCAGCCAGGCCTCGGTGTCGGGCAGGGCGGCGGTGATCCTGCCCGATTGCGCGGCACGGCGCAGCACGTCCTCGAAGCGGGTGCCGTACTCCAGCGGCATCACGGAGTCCGCGGCCACCTGGCGGTACTGCGCGTTGCACAGCACGAGCCGGTCTTCGGCGTCGTAGATCGCGAGCCCGTCGGGCAGGATGTCGAGGGTGGCGGACAGCTGCATGCTGGCGCGCCCGGCCGCCTGGCGCAATGCGGCGGCGTCGCGGCGCAGGCGCCGGGCCCGCAGCGCCAGCCGACCGTGCAGCAGGGCCAGCGCCGCCAGCGCCACGCCCGCGGCGGCCAGCATGGCGCGCGCGGTGCCGTTGCCGGCATCCTGGCCCGCCAGGGCCCAGCCCAGCAGCGCCAGCCCGCCCACGCCGCAGAGCCCCGCCACCGGCAGCGCCAGCGGGTCTTCGCGGGGTGGGGGCGGGCTCATCGTGCAGGGTTTCCCAAGGTGGCGGTCACGGGTCTCTCTGGTGAAGGGATCGACCGCCCCAGGGCGCGCCGTGGTGGCGCACAACCAGGGGGCCAGCGGCTGGGTGCGGTGCCGGTCTGCGGAAAGTCTAGCAGCGGTCCCTGTTTTTCGGTACCCAGGGAAGCGGGGATGCGGCAAACCCCCTAGACTGCGGTTCCCATCCCTTGCCCATCCTTCTTTTCCTGGAGAAACCCGATGTTCAATGACGACCTCCATTCCGACGCCCGGGCCCTGCTGCCCGGCCGCAGCACCGACGCCGGCGCCACGCGGCGCACCGCGCTGCAGGCTGCCCTGGGGCTGGGTTATGCGGCCGCGGCCGCGCCCATCATGGCGCAGACGGCCATCGCCACGCCGGCGGACGGGCTCACGGCGGGCGAGGTGAGCTTTACCGTGAACGGCTTCAAGGTGCCCGCCTACCGCGCCGCGCCCGCCGGCAAGACCGGCCTGCCCGTGGTGCTGGTGATCCAGGAAATCTTTGGCGTGCACGAATACATCGCCGACACCTGCCGCCGCTTCGCCAAGGCCGGGTACCTGGCCATCGCGCCGCAACTGTATGCGCGCCAGGGCGACCCGTCCCAGTACACCGAAGTGGCCAAGCTCATGGCCGAAGTGGTGTCCAAGGTGCCCGATGCGCAGGTGATGGCCGACCTGGACGGCGCGGTGCAATGGGCCACCGCCAATGGCGGCGACGCCGCGCGCGTGGGCATCACGGGTTTTTGCTGGGGCGGCCGCATCACCTGGCTGTACGCCGCGCATGGCCCCGTGAAGGCGGGCGTGGCCTGGTATGGCCGCCTCGTGGGGCAGCCGGGCGAACTCACGCCCAAGCACCCGGTGGACATCGCGCCCATCCTCAAGGCGCCGGTGCTGGGCCTGTACGGCGAGAAGGACACGGGCATCGCCCTTGACACGATTGATAAGATGAAAGCCGCGCTGGCCAGCGGTTCGCCGCAGGCCAAGGCGTCGGAATTCGTGGTGTACCCGGACGCGCCCCATGCCTTTCATGCCGACTACCGCCCGAGCTACCGCAAGGAAGCGGCCGAGGACGGCTGGAAGCGGGCCCTCGCCTGGTTCAAGACACACGGCGTGGCCTGAGGCAGCGTGGGCCCACGCGGGCCCGGCAGGGGAAGTCCCTGGCCACCGCAGCCGCCCTCACCCGGGGCGGCTTTTTTAATCTCGCATCCGGGATGCGGTATTTGAACGAAAATAGGCTCCAGGGCATATCTATAAAGCGCAAGAAGCTATGACTTTGGTAGCAATCATCCTGGCCACACTGGCCGCGGGCATTGGCAGCGTGTGGCTGGCCGCGCTGCTGATGCGGCTGGGCCTGGGCGGGCGCCCGGACAGCGTCGGCCCCCAGCACCTGCTCAGCCTGGCGGCGGGCGCCTTGCTGGCCACGGCCTTCATGCACCTGCTGCCCGAGGCATTCGAGAGCCAGGCGGGCGCGCACGACCTGTTCGCCACGCTGCTCGTGGGCGTGGTGTTCTTCTTCCTGCTGGACAAGGCGGAACTCTGGCACCACGGGCACGAGCACAGCCATGTGGCGCAGGCGCCGGCACATCCGCTCGGCGCTGAACACGGCCACGGCCCTGACCACGGCGGCAGGCACGACCATGCGCACCACGACCACCATCACCACCACCATGCCCCGCGATCCGGCGGCTGGGCCGTGCTGACGGGCGACAGCGTGCATTGTTTTGGCGACGGCATCCTGATCGCCTCCGCCTTCCTGGCCGACATCCGGCTGGGCGTGATCGCTGCCGTGTCGGTGCTGGCGCACGAGGTGCCCCACCACATGGGCGACCTGGTGGTGCTGCGCCAGACCAGCCCCAACCGCCGCATGGCGCTGGTCAAAGTGTCCCTGGCGGGCGCCGTGACGGCGCTGGGCGGCGTGGTGGGCTACTTCCTGGTGGGGCAGCTGCAGGACCTGCTGCCCTACTTCTTGGCCGTGGCGTCCAGCAGCTTTGTGTATGTGGCGCTGGCCGACCTGATCCCGCAACTGCAAAAGCGTCTCACGGCACGCGAGACGGTGCTGCAGATCGCCTGGCTCGTCGCCGGCATGGTCATCGTCACGCTGGTGAGCGGGGCGGCGCACGGGCACTGAGCCCGGTGCGACAGGTTGCCAGGGCTGTCTCCGCCCAGGCGGCTTATCCCGTGCGCAGCGCCTGAGTGAGGAACTCCAGGCAATCCTGCACCAGCGGGGGCCGCGCCCCCATGGGGGCGTGCGCCATGAGCGCCACCCGGCGCGAGATCACCGGTGCGTGCAGCGGGCTCACCCGTACGGCGGCCGCGTCCAGGTTGTGGGTGTACAGCCGGGAAATCACCCCCACCGCCAGCCCGCAGCGCACCAGGCTGTAGAGAGATTCGCTGTAGAGCAACTGGTCTGCCGCTGCCAGGTCCACCCCGTGCTGGCGCAAGGTGGCCACCGCGAGGTCGTAGGTGCTGCCCCTCGCGAACAGGGCCAGGCGTTCGCCGGCCAGGTCTTGCCATGCCAGCCGCTTGCGCCGGGCCAGCCGGTGGCGGATGGGCAGCACCGCCACCAGGTCGTCGTGGGCCACGGGGAAGGTCTCGATATGGGGCGGAAGATCGAGCGCGACGCCCAAGGCCAGGTCCACCTCGCCGCGCTGCAGCGCGGCCACCAGATCGTCGTTGAGGGGGTCCTGCAGGCGCAGGTCCACGTCCGGGTGCTGCGCCAGCCACTGCCGCAGCGGCTCGGCCAGCAGGTGCATGGCCGAGGGCAGCGCGGCCACGCGCAGGGTGCGCTTGCCATCGTCCAGCGTGCGGTACAGCCCATCCACTCCCTGCTCGTAGCCATTGATGAGCCGTTCCACCTGCGGCAGCAGCAGGGCGCCCTGGGGCGTGAGGCGCACGTGGTGCGTGCTGCGCTCCAGCACGGGCGCTCCCAGCACGGCCTCCAGCTCGCGGATGGAGGCGGACAGCGCGGGCTGCGTGAGCGACAGGGCCTCAGCCGCCTGCCGAAAACTCAGGGCCCGGGCCACGGCCTGAAAGCTGCGCAACTGGCGCAGCGTGGGCGTGCGGTGCGCGGGTGGGCGCTCGGCCGCGGGCCGTGTGGCGGGGTGTTTGCTCATAAATTGCTTTTATTGCAACATCAAATTAAATCACTTCCGCTATCACACCGCGCTGCATAGCATGCGGCCATGCCCACCTTTGCCGCACCCGCAGACCCGCTGTACGCCTTTCTCCACGCCCTGCCCAAGGTGGAGCTGCACTGTCACCTGCTCGGCACCGTTCGGCGCGATACGTTCACCAGCCTCGTTCGCCGGGCGGGCGCCCCCATCGGCGATGCCGAGATCGAGGCCTTCTACACCCGGGGCGAAAAACCCGTGGGCGTGCTGCGGGTGCTGCGCGCGCTGGATGCCGAACTGATCCGCAGCCCGGATGACCTGCACCGCCTGACCTACGAATACCTGCAGGATGCCGCCGCGCACCACGTGCGCTATGCCGAGTTCTTCTGGAACCCCACGGGTACCGCACGGCAATCGGGGCTGGCCTATCCGCAGGCGCTGGAAGGCATCGTGCGCGCCATTGCAGATGCCGAGGCCGACTTCGGCATCACGGGCCGCCTGGTTGCCGCCATCGACCGCGAGGCCCCGCCCGAGGCCGCCACCGAAATGGTCGAATGGGTGCTGGCCCACCGGCGCGACGAGGTGATTGGCATCGGCATCGACTACCGCGAGGTGGATCACCCGCCTGAATGGTTCACCCCGGCCTACGCGCTGGCGCGCCGGGGCGGGCTCAGGACCACGGCCCATGCGGGCGAGTTCGGCATGCCCTGGAACAACGTGCGCACGGCCCTCGACGTGCTGCAGGTGGACCGCATCGACCACGGCTACACGGTGCTCGACAACCCGGCCCTGGTGCGCGAATGCGCCGACCGGGGCATCGTCTTCACCGTGGTCCCCACCAATTCGTATTACCTGCGCACCCTGGCCCCCGAACGCTGGGCGCTGGACCACCCCATCCGCCACATGCCGGCGGCGGGCCTGCGCATTCACCCCAACACTGATGACCCCACGCTGCACCACGTGAACCCCACCCAGGCCTGGGCCATGATGGTGCGCGACTTCGGCTTTGGCGCCGGGGACTTGCGCGGTTTCCTGGCCAATGGACTGGATGCCGCCTGGATTGACGATGGCACGCGGCGTGCATGGTCCACGCAGTGGCTGGCAGCGTTTGACAAGCAACTGGCGCAGACAAACCTGTTCTCTGCCGTCCCCCCCTGAAGGAGTCCTTGCATGCTTCCCTCCCGGTTCTTCCCTGTACCGTCCTTCTTGCCACGGCGCCTGGCGTGGCCCCTGGTGGCTGCGCTGCTCGGCGCAGGCGCCAGCATGGCTGCGCACGCGCAGGCCGCCTGGCCCGCCGCCAAGCCCATCACGCTCATCGTTCCCTTCAGTGCCGGGGGCAATGTGGATGTGACGGGGCGGCTCATCGCGCAAAGGCTCGGAGAACGCCTGAAACAGAGCGTGGTGGTGGACAACGTGGCAGGCGCTGGCGGCGTCATCGGCATGGAAAAGGCCGCCAGGGCGGCGCCAGATGGCTACACGCTCGTCCTGGGTGCTGACAGCCCGGCGGCCATTGCACGACTGGTGAACCCTGCGGCCGTGCGCTACGACACCCTCAAGGACCTGGCTCCGGTGGGTTTGGTGACCACCGCCCCCATGCTGATCGTGGCGCGCCCCGGGCTGCCGGCGAACAACCTGGCCGATGTGCTGCGTCTGGCGCGTGAAAAGCCCGGACAGCTGAGCTACGCCACCTCGGGCGTGGGCACGGTGCTGCACCTGGCCATGGAGCGCGTCAAGGAACAGAGCAAGACCTTCATGGTGCATGTGCCATACCGGGGTGGCGCACAGATCGTGACCGATGTGATCGGCAATCAGGTGGACCTCGCCGTGCTCATCAGCGTGACGGCGGCGCCGCACATCCACAGCAAGAAGCTCAAGGCCATCGCCCTGACGGACGACCAGCGCCTGCCCTCTCTGCCCGACGTGCCGACGGTGGCCGAGACCGCGGGCTTCAAAGGGTTTGACATGGTCTCGTGGACGGGCCTGTTTGCCCCCGCGCAGACGCCCCCCGCCGTGCTGGAGCGCCTGAACCGCGAGCTGGGCGAAGTGCTGCGCATGGACGATGTGCGCGCCAAGCTGGCCGATGGTGGCGCCGTGGCGGGCAAGGGAAGCGCCGCCGAGTTTGCGCGGTTTGTGCAGACCGAAAGCGCCCGGTATGCCGCGATCGTGAAGGCGGCGAACATCAAGGAATGACCCGCCGGCGGGGTGGTGCCTGTTGTGTTGTGCAGCGCGGCATCCACCCTCCGTTCTTGATGCGGGTCAATGGGCTGCGGGGTGTAGGGTCCGTGGGGGGACTTGCGCCAGACAAAAAGGTGGGGGCTGTGCCATGCTGATGGCATGAACGCTGCCGCATCTGCCTCGCACCACTCCGCTGTGGTTCGTCTGGGCCTGCTCGCCCAGCCTACGCGGTTCCTGTTCTTTACCGGCAAGGGCGGGGTGGGCAAGACCTCGTTGTCCACAGCGACGGCCATTGCCCTGGCAGATGCGGGCCGCCAGGTGCTGCTGGTCAGCACCGATGCGGCCTCCAACCTGGATGAAATGCTGGGCGTGCCGCTGTCCAACCAGCCCGTGGCCGTGCCCGGGGTGCCGGGGCTGCACATGCTCAACATCGACCCCGATACCGCCGCCGAGGCCTACCGCCAGCGCGTGCTGGCGCAGCTGGAGGCCACCGCCAGCAGCCATGAACGCGCCGCGGTGCGCGAGCAACTCTCGGGCGCCTGCACCACCGAGATCGCTGCGTTCGACGAATTTGCCGCGCTGCTGGCCAGCGAGGGCAGTGACACTGGCCATGTGTTCGACCACCTGGTGTTCGATACGGCCCCCACCGGCCACACGCTGCGCCTGCTGAGCCTGCCCAAGGCCTGGACCGGGTTTCTGGCGGGCAACGACCGGGGGGCATCCTGCCTGGGCCCGCACTCAGGCCTGAAGATGCAGGAGGCCCGGTTCAACGCCGCGCTGGCCGCACTGAGCGACCCGGGCCTGACCACCGTGGTGCTGGTCACCCGCCCCGACCCCCGACCCATGCAAGAGGCCGCGCGCACCGCGCTGGAGCTGCGCGCCCTGGGCCTGGCCAACCAGCGCCTAGCCATCAACGGCGTGTTCCACGCCAGCCAGCCGGGGCAGGACGCGGTGGCCGATGCCATCGAGGCCCTGGGCCGCCAGGCCCTGGACCAGATGCCCGATGCGCTGGCCCAGCTGCCGCGCGACGAGGTGCCGCTGCGTGCCTTCGATACCGTGGGTTTGCCTGCGCTGCGGGCGTTGCTGGGCGGTGGCGATGTGCTGCCGAGCGCGCCCGCCGCCGTTGCGGATGTGCCGTTGCAGGCTGAACCCCTCTCGTCCCTGGCCGACGCGCTGGCCGCCAAGGGCCACGGTCTCATCATGGTGATGGGCAAGGGCGGTGTGGGCAAGACCACCATTGCCGCCGCGCTGGCTGTGGGTTTGGTGCAGCGCGGACACAGCGTGCACCTCACCACCACCGACCCGGCGGCCCACGTGCAAAGCCAGCTGGGCGGCAGCGTGCCGGGCCTGAAGGTGGGGCGCATCGACCCGCAGGCCGAAACCAAAGCCTACATCGACAAGATCATGGCCACGCGCGGCAAGGCGTTGGATGACGCAGGCCGCGCGCTGCTGCGGGAAGACCTGCAGTCGCCCTGCACCGAAGAGGTCGCCGTGTTCCACGCCTTCAGCCGGGTGGTGAACGAGGCGCGCAGCGCCTTTGTGGTGCTGGACACCGCGCCCACCGGCCACAGCTTGCTGCTGATGGACGCCACCGGCGCCTACCACCGGCAGATGACGCAGCAGTACGAAGGCAGTGCCAACTCCAAACACATCATCACGCCCCTGATGCGCCTGCAGGACGCCGACATGACCCATGTGGTCATCGTCACGCTGCCCGAGGTGACACCCGTGGGCCAGGCCGCTGCGCTGCAGGACGACCTGCGCCGTGCCCACATCGAGCCCTGGGCCTGGGTCATCAACAAAAGTGTGGCGGCCACCGGCACCGGCGACCCGTTGCTGCAGGCCCGCCTGGTGGGCGAGCAGCAACAGGCCGAGCGCATTGCCAACGGACTGGCGCAACGCACCTATGTGCTGCCTTGGCTGGCCACGCCGCCGGTGGGGGTGGAGGCTCTGGGGCGGCTGGTCGAAGCGCCCCAGCAATGATCAGTTGTACGCTATAAAAATTATAGCTATTGGCGCTTTGGAGATAAGCGCCAGAGGTCAAAAAAGACCAGAAATCAACGCGCCAGCTCTTCCCGCACGGCGGCCACCTGCCGGCGCGACACCGCCAGCAGTTCCGTGGAGCCCTGCAGCCGCACGGCCCAGCCTTCGCCCTCCTCGGGGTCGTAGTGCTTTTCCAGCGCGCGCACGGCGCGGCGGGCCACCAGCGCGTTGCGGTGGATGCGCAGGAAGCGCGGCGCGAACTTGGCCTCCAGCTCGCTCAGGGCGCCGTCCATGATGTAGCTGCGCGTGGCGGTGCGCACGGTGACGTACTTCTGCTCGGCCTTGAAGTACAGCACCTCGGCCAGGGGCAGGCGTTCGGTGCGGCCCCGGTCCTGGATGAGCAGGGTTTCGCCTTCGGGCACGCCGGTGGTGGGCGCGGACGCGGGGGGGCGCGTGGCACGCTGTACCTTGGCCAGTGCCTGCTGCAGGCGTTCGCGGCGCACGGGCTTGGTCAGGTAGTCGGTGGCATCCAGTTCGAACGCGCTCACGGCATGGTCCGCGTGGGCCGTCACGAACACCACGGCCGGGGGCTGGGGCAGGGTCTGCAGGGTGTGGGCCAGTGCCAGCCCATCCTGGCCGGGCATGTGGATGTCAAGCAGCACCAGGTCGAAGGCGCGTCCGCCCGTGGGCCCCAGCAGCGCCATGGTTTCGCCGGCGTTGGCGGCCTCGGCCACGGTCATGCGCTGGGCAGGCTGGGCCTGGGCGCAGTCGGACAGGAGGGTGCGCAAGCGGCTGCGGGCCAGGGCTTCGTCGTCAACGATCAGGATGTTCATGGTCGGTAGCGGGGCTGCTGTGGTTGAGGTCGTCTTCGCCGTCCACCATGCGGCGCTGGGATGTTTGCGCGCGGCCGCCATGGGGGCCCCTTCGGGCTGGCGCCGCGCCGCGCGCGCCCCGGGCGCGCGCCTTGGGGTCGGTGGCGGGCAGGGTGATGCGCACCTGGTACAGGCCGTCCTGCACGCCGGCGGTGAATTCGCCCTGCACATCATGCAGCAGCGCCAGCCGCGCGCGGACGTTGGCCAGGGCAATGCCGTGGCCCCGGGGCGCCGTGTCGTCGCCATTGCCGTTGCCGTTGCCGTTCCTGCCTTCCTTGGGGGGCAGGGTGTTGGTGATGCGCACGACCACGCGGCTGCCGCGCAGCTCGGTCAGCACGCGCAGCCGCCCGCCGCGCGCGCTGGGCTCCACGCCGTGCTTGACGGCGTTCTCCACCAGCGGCTGCAGCAGCAGCGGCGGCAGGCGGGCGCTGTCGGTGCGGGGGTCCAGGTTCCACTGCACCTGCAGGCGCTTGCCAAAGCGCACCTCTTCGATGGCCAGGTAGCGGCGCGCCAGGGTGATCTCTTCGGCCAGCGTGACCGATTCCCCCTGTTCCACCAGCGCGTGGCGAAACAGGTCGCTCAGGTCTTCGAGCAGCGATTCGGCCTTGGCCGGTTCCGCGCGCACCAGCGCGATGGCGCTGTTGAGGGTGTTGAACAGGAAGTGCGGCCGGATGCGCGACTGCAGCTCGGTCAGCCGCGCCGTGGTGGCGGCGGGCGTGCGGCCCCGTGCGCGCAGCACCAGCGCCGCCACCAGCATGGCCGCCAGCAGCGCCCCTGTCGCGGCGCTGGCCAGCCAGGGCGGTGACGCAGGTTGCGCCACCAGCGCCAGCATGCCGCAGGCGTAGGCGCCCGCCAGCGCGCCCAGCAGCACGCCGGCCGCATACTGCTGCGCGGTGGAGAGGCGCTGCAGAACAGTCTTGAGGCTGCAGGCCGTGATGAGCCACAGCAGCGTGGCCGGCAATGCCCCGCCCGTCAGCAGCGCCATCGTGGCCAGCCATTCCACGGGGTTGCCCGCTCCGAACATCGCGCCCACGCCCACCACCAGCTCCACGAACAGCACGGCCCGCAGCACCACGCCCACCTGGCAGGCATCGAACACCAGCACCCGGCGCGCGGGCGCCAGGCCACCCCGCGCGGAGCCTCGCGGCAGGGCCGAATCGGGCGGCGGAGGCTGGGTCGATAAAATTTGCGTGTTTTGCATTGCGGCGCCCGGGTTGTCCGGGTGTCTGAACCTCCGGATTATTGCCCTCCTATGTCCAAAGCCCAAGCCACCAGCGCTGACTCTGCGCCGTCCCACAACCAGCTCGATACCAAGGCCCAGGCCTGGTCGGCGCTGTTTTCAGAGCCCATGAGCGACCTGGTCAAGCGCTACACCTCCAGCGTGTTCTTCGACAAGCGCCTGTGGCAGGCCGACATCGCGGGCAGCCTGGCGCATGCCGAGATGCTGGCGGCCCAGGGCGTGATCAGCCAGGAGGACCATGCCTCCATCCAGCGCGGCATGGCGCAGATCACCTCCGAGATCGAGTCCGGCGGCTTCGAATGGAAGCTGGACCTGGAGGACGTGCACCTGAACATCGAGGCGCGCCTGACGCAGCTGGTGGGCGATGCGGGCAAGCGCCTGCACACCGGCCGCAGCCGCAACGACCAGGTGGCCACCGACGTGCGCCTGTGGCTGCGCGGCGAGATCGACCTGATCGCCGACCTGCTCAAGGAGCTGCAGGTGTCGCTGGTCGATGTGGCCGAGCAGAACGTCGAGGTGATCCTGCCCGGCTTCACCCACCTGCAGGTGGCCCAGCCGGTGAGCTTCGGCCACCACATGCTGGCCTATGTGGAAATGTTCGCGCGCGACGCCGACCGCATGGCCGATGTGCGCCGCCGCACCAACGTGCTGCCGCTGGGCAGTGCGGCCCTGGCCGGCACCACCTACCCGCTGGACCGCGAGCGCGTGGCCAAGACGCTGGGCATGGTGGACATGAGCGGGTCCCCCGCGGTGTGCCAGAACAGCCTGGACGCCGTGAGCGACCGCGACTTCGCCATCGAATTCACCGCCGCCGCCAGCCTGTGCATGGTCCACGTGAGCCGGCTGTCCGAAGAGCTCATCATCTGGATGAGCCAGAACTTCGGCTTCATCAAGATCGCCGACCGCTTCACCACCGGCTCATCGATCATGCCGCAGAAGAAGAACCCCGACGTGCCCGAACTCGCGCGCGGCAAGACCGGCCGCGTGGTCGGCCACCTGATGGGCCTGATCACGCTGATGAAGGGCCAGCCCCTGGCCTACAACAAGGACAACCAGGAGGACAAGGAGCCGCTGTTCGACACCGTGGATACGCTCAAGGACACGCTGCGCATCTTTGCAGAGATGGTCGGCGGCCAGTTGAACCCCGCCACGGGCCAGAAGGAGGGCGGCATCACCGTCAACGCGCCCGCGATGGAGCAGGCCGCGCTCAAGGGCTACGCCACCGCCACCGACCTGGCCGACTACCTGGTCAAGAAGGGCTTGCCCTTCCGCGACGCGCACGAGACCGTGGCCCACGCCGTGAAGGCGGCCACCACGCATGCCTGCGACCTGTCGGAGCTGCCCCTGGCCGTGCTGCAGGGCTTTCACCCGCAGATCGACAAGGACGTGTACGAGTGCCTGAGCCTGCGCGGCTCGCTCAATGCGCGCAACACCTTGGGCGGCACCGCGCCCGCGCAGGTGCGCAGCCAGCTGGAGCGCCACCGCGCGCGCCTGGGAAAATGAGACAACCCCTGGGGCGCTGCGCGCCTTTGCCCGTCTCTCGAATCGCCGCGCAGTTCGGGAAGGGGCACGCCGCCAGCGCACGCCAGCGCAGCGCCGCAGCCACGGCGGGGCGGCCCCTGGTGCGCCGGGGCCGCTGGCCTGAACCGTGCTAGGTGTGCGGATGCGCACCCCAGCGACCACATTCGAACAAACCGGAGTTCTGCCATGACGACCACTTCCCGCCGCAGCCTGCTGTCCCGCCTTTTGCGCACCACCGCCCTGACGGGCGCCGCGCTGACCGTGGGGCTGGCCTTTGCCCAGGCACCCAAGCCCATCCGCCTGCTGGTGGGTTTCCCGCCCGGCGGCGGCACCGATGCGATCGCGCGCACGCTCGCCGAGAAGCTCAAGGACGAATTGGGCCAGCCCGTGGTGGTGGAAAACCGCCCCGGTGCGGGCGGCCAGATCGCCGCGCAGGCGCTCAAGGCCTCGGCGCCGGACGGCACCACGCTGTTCCTCACGCACGACCACACCATCTCCATCCTGCCGCAGGTGGTGAAGAACCCGGGCTTTGATCCGGTGCGCGACTTCGTGCCTGTGGGTGGCTTCGCCACCTTCGTGAACGCGTTCGCCGTCTCGGGCGGCACGCCGGCGAAGTCGTTCCCCGAGTACGTGGCCTGGGTGAAGGCCAGTGGCCACGGCAAGGGCGCGGTCGGCATTCCGGCACCCGCCTCCACGCCCGAGTTCCTGGTCAAGCTGCTGGGCCAGAAGTACCAGCTGGACCTGGTCTCGGCCCCCTACCGGGGCAGTGCGCCCATGATGGCCGACATGCTGGGCAACCAGATCAGCGCGGGCGTGGCCTCGGTGCAGGACTTCATGGAGAACCACAAGGCCGGCAAGGTGCGCGTGGTGGGCGTGCTGGGCACCAGGCGCCAGGCGGCCATGCCCGACGTGCCCACGTTCGACGAGATGGGCCTCAAGGGCTTCGAGGACCTGCCGTACTACGGCATCTACGCACCCACCGGCACGCCGCAGAAGTTCATCACCGACTTCTCGGCCGCGCTGGCCAAGGTCGTGGCCATGCCCGACGTGCGTGACCACCTCACCGCCATGGGGCTCACCGTGGGCCACATGTCGCCCCAGCAGCTGGCCGCCCGCCAGGCTTCCTACACCGACGCCTGGACCCGCATCATCAAGACGAGCGGGTTCGTGGCCCAGTAGTGGGGGTTCCGAAGGGCCGTGGCGCCAGCGCGGCCGGGCAATGAAATAGCCGCCAGCGCTTGTCAATCAAGCGCTGGCGGCTATTGTTTTTGTAGCTTTGGCATGGAGCGCCTGGCGGCGCCCCCCCCGCGGCTTGTCCGGCTACAGCATGGCCTCGCGCTGCTGCTCGGCGCGCGACGCGCCGATGGCGGTTTCCACCTTCTTGACCTCTTCGGGCGGCGGCAGCACGGCGGGCATGCCCAGCGCCTCAATGGCCAGTTCGCGGCACCAGCCCTTGGTGTGGTAGAGGTGGTGGTCCTCGTCCTTTTCCACGGCCTTGTGGGCCGCTTTCAGCGTCTGGCCCACGTCCCCCGTGGCCACCTCGGCCACCTTGCCCAGCAGTTCCCAGTTGGCGTGGTCCTTGGTCTCGGCGTGCACCACGCATTCGCAGGCCACCAGCTGGGCGGCGGCGGGGTCGCCCCCCTGTTTCGCCAGCAGCATGGCCTTGACCAGGGATTCGCCGATGTGCTTGACCACCGCCCGGCTGGGTGACTGCGCGGCCGGGTCCAGGCCCAGGGCGTCGCACAGGCTGCGCACCACCTCCTGGTGGGTCAGGGTTTCTTCCAGATAGGTCTGCCATTCCTTCTTGAGATCCGGGTTCACGGCGCAGGTGAGCGCGGTGCGGTACACCTGCTCGCCGCCGAGTTCGGTCTCCATCATCTGGAGCACGAGATCATCAAGCTGGTGGCTGTCATAGTGGGCTTTGGGCATGGTTTCTCCTTCGGTGGTTGGGTTGGCAATGGGGTGTGCGCAGGGGGTGTTCGTTCATGCGAGGGTGCGGACCCTGGGTTCGCGCTCCCATTGGCGGGTCTGCGCGGCAGCCAGAAAGCCCTGCACGTCGGCCGGGTCCACCACGCCCGCATCGGGCTCGATGCCCCCGGCCTGCAGGATGGCCTGGGTGCCCTTGCAGGCCGCGATGGCCTTGAGGTGCCCGAACGCGTCGCGGAACCAGTCCACGGCGGCGGCCTCCTGGGCCAGCTGCGCGCCCATCTCGGGCGACAGCACCGAGGCCACGGCGTCGAACACCACCGATGGCGTGCCTTGCAGCTGCCCGTCGGCGGGCAGCTGGGTGCCGTCCCTGAGCCGGGCACCGCCCACCTTGGGCGCCACGATCTTGACGGTGGCGCCGGCCTTCTCCGCCGCCTTGCGCAGGTTGGCCACCGTGTTGCCGTTGGAGCCGTCGGCCACCAGGATGCCGATGCAGCGGCCCTGCAGCGTGGGCTTCATGCGGTCGATGATGCGCAGCGCGGGAGAGGGCGGCAGGTCCTGCACCGGATCGGCCACCGGCGGGGCGGGGGGCAGGGCCTGCAGGCCCAGCCCGTCGGCCACGCGCCGGGCCAGCTCGGGGTCCACATGCTGCAGGTGGCCCACCACGGCCTCGCGCACATGCGGCGTGCCCACCTTGGACAATTCGAACACCAGCGCGGACGCCATGTGCGCCTGCTCCAGCGGGCTCTGGCTGCGAAAGAACATGCGCGCCTGGCTGTAGTGGTCGGCGAAGCTCTCGGCGCGGATGCGCCCCTTGGCGCCGTCGTCCCCTTGCGCGAAATGCCGCATTCCCAGCGCCTGCGAGGCGCGCGGCGTATCGGACTGCAGGCTGCTGGGCTCGTAGTTCACGCGGCCCTTGGGCACCTGCATCTGCATGTGGCCGTCGCGCTGCATGTTGTGAAAGGGGCACTTGGGCGCATTGATGGGAATCTGCGCGAAGTTGGGCCCGCCCAGGCGCGACAGCTGCGTGTCCAGGTACGAGAACAGGCGGCCCTGCAGCAGCGGGTCGTTGCTGAAGTCGATGCCTGGCGGCACATTGGCGGGGCAATAGGCCACCTGCTCGGTCTCCGCGAAGAAGTTGTCGGGCCAGCGGTTGAGCACCATGCGGCCCACGGGCTGCAGCGGCACCAGTTCCTCGGGAACGAGCTTGGTGGGGTCCAGGTGGTCGAACGGAAAGCGCTCCGCATCCTCTTCGGTGAAGAGCTGCACGGACAGCTCCCATTCCGGGAAATCGCCCGCCTCGATGGCCTCGAACAGGTCGCGCCGGTGGAAGTCGTTGTCCGCCGCCTGCAGCTTCACGGCCTCGTCCCACACCGTGGACTGGATGCCCAGCTTGGGGCGCCAGTGGAATTTCACGAAGGTGCTGTCGCCCGCGGCGTTGATCAGGCGGAAGCTGTGCACGCCGAAGCCTTCCATCATGCGCAGGCTGCGCGGGATGGTGCGGTCGCTCATCGCCCACATGATCATGTGCAGCGACTCGGGCATCAGCGAGATGAAATCCCAGAAGGTGTCGTGCGCGCTGGCCGCCTGGGGAAACGCACGGTCGGGCTCCATCTTGACGGCGTGCACGAGGTCGGGAAACTTCATCGCGTCCTGGATGAAGAACACGGGGATGTTGTTGCCCACCAGGTCCCAGTTGCCCTCGGGGGTATAGAACTTGACGGCGAAGCCGCGCACGTCGCGCGGCGTGTCCACCGAACCGGCGCCGCCCGCCACGGTGGAAAAGCGCGTGAACACGGGTGTCTGAACGCCCACCTCCGTGAGCACGCGGGCGGTGGTGTACTGCTTGAGGGAATGGGTGAGCTCGAAGAAACCGTGGGCCGCCGAGCCGCGCGCGTGCACGATGCGCTCGGGAATGCGCTCGTGGTCGAAGTGGGTGATCTTCTCGCGCAGGATGAAATCCTCGAGCAGCGTGGGGCCGCGTGGCGACGAACGCAGGGAGTTCTGGTTGTCCGCCACGGGAATGCCCAGCTGCGTGGTGAGCACGGGGTGCTTGCCGCCAGCTTGCTGCTGCAACTCGCCCGCGTTGCCGCGGTAGGTGTCGGCCTGGGTGGAGGAGGGAGCAGCGGGCAGCGTCTTCTTTGCCGCGCCGCGGGTGGTGGGGGTTCGTGCCATGGGCGCTCCTGAACGGTGGGAAGGAAGGGAAACAAACCCCCATCTTTGAGGGCCACACGCGGCCGCGGGGTAGGACGCCACCGTATCGGGCCGTCGTCGGCGGGCGGTGATCCGGCCGGCTGGCCGGATACGTAAGCGCTTGCAACGCCGCGCCGGGTGCAGTGCCGTTTTGTTACGCTTGCCGGTTCCTTCGGAGGGGACAGCGTGAACGCAAAGAAATGGATGCTGGCCACCAGCCTGTCGCTGGCGGCCTGGGGGGCGCAGGCCCTGCAGATCACCAGCTTTTCGCCGCAGGGCGAAGTGGCCCGGGTGCGGCAGGTGGTGGCCAAGTTCGATGCCGCTGCCGTCAACTTTGGCGACCCCAAGTCGCCCGCGCCGCTGGCCCTGAGCTGCAGCGATGCCGGGGCCACCAAGGGCACGGGCCGCTGGACGGGAGAGCGCGAGTGGGTGTTCGACTTCGAGCGCGACCTGCCGCCGGGGGTGCGCTGCACCGCCACCGTCAGGGCAGGGTTCAAATCGGCCGCTGGCGCTGAATTGACGGGCGCGAAAAGCTATCAATTCAATAGCGGAGGTCCGTTCGTGCAGGCCATCCGCCCGAACCCCTACCAGGAGATCGACGAAGAGCAGTTCTTCGTGCTGCAGCTCAATGGCCCCGCCACCACCGCCAGCGTGCAGGGCAATGTGTGGTGCACGGCCGAAGGCGTGGGCGAGCGTATCCCGGTCCGGTTGATCGAGGGCGCGCAGCGGGCCGAGATCCTGAAGGCGCTGGGCCTGGAGAAAAGCGCCGCGCAGGAGCCCCTGCAGTACGCCGCGCTGGCCTGCAACCGGCGGTTCACGTCCGGTTCGCGCATGCAGGTCGTGTTCGGCAAGGGCGTCGCCACGCCCAGCGGGGTGGCCAACGCGGTGGAAAAACGCTTTGACTTCAAGGTGCGCGAGCCCTTCTCGGCCGAATTCAGCTGTGAGCGGGAGAACGCGCAGGCGGCCTGCCTGCCCATCCGTCCGCTGCAGCTGTCCTTCAATGCCCCCGTGCCGCGCAAGCTTGCAGCGGCCATCCGCCTCAAATCGGCCAAGGAGACGCTCCAGCCCCGGATGGAAGGCGCGGGCGACGGCCAGGCGGGCGATGCGCTGGTGAACAGCGTGCAGTTCGCCGCGCCCCTGGCCGAGAACACGGCGTTCACGCTGGAGCTGCCCAAGGACCTCAAGGACGCCTCGGGCCGTCCGCTGCGCAATGCCGACAGCTTTCCGCTGAAGGTGGCCACGGGCGGCATGCCGCCGCTGGCCAAGTTCGCGGCGGCGCCGTTCGGCATCGTGGAGCGTTTTGCCGAGGGGCCGCGCTCCGACAAGCCCCCCGCCCTGCTGCCGGTGACGCTGCGCAATGTCGAGGCGGCGCTGCGCGTGCAGGGGCTGCAGCCGGGCGCCGAGGCGCCGGCAGGCAAGGTGAGCACGCTCAAGCCCCGCACCGATGCGGACATCATCGCGTGGTTCCGCAAGGTGCAGCGCTATGACAACTACGTGGTGAACCGCAAGCAGGCGCGGCAGGACGTGAGCGGCCCGCTGCCCAAGGCGCTGGACGAGGACAAGGAGTACGTGCAGTCGCGCATGCTGTCGCTGCTGGCGGGCAAGGGCGGGGTGAAGACGCTGGACCTGCCCAGGCCTTCCGGCAACGACCCGCGCCCGTTCGAGGTGGTGGGCATTCCCCTCACGCCCGGGTTCCACGTGGTGGAGATCGCCTCGCAGAAGCTGGGCGCCTCGCTGCTCGACGAACGCCATGGCGATGCCCGCACGATGTATGTGCGCACCTCGGCCCTGGTCACCAACCTGGGCGTGCATTTCAAGCTGGGCCGCGAGAACGCACTGGCCTGGGTGACCACGCTGGACAAGGGCCAGCCGGTGCAGGGCGCCACGGTGCGTGTGTCCGACTGCAAGGGCAACGAGCTGGCGCAGGCCATCACCAACGACCAGGGGGTCGCGAACATCGAGGGCCTGTCGTCCGAACCGCCGCGCTGCGGCGATGCCTACCACGGCGGCGATGGCGGCCAGGCCTATTTCGTGAGTGCGCGCCACAAGGGCGACGACGGCGTGGAGGACATGGCATTCACCTGGAGCGACTGGCAGCGCGGCATCGAGCCCTGGCGCTTCAACGTGCCCACGAACAGCGCCCCGCGCCCCAGCGAGCGGGCCCACACCATCTTCGACCGCACCCTGTTCCGGGCGGGCGAAACCGTGTCGATGAAGCACGTGCTGCGCTCTGAAACCCGCCAGGGGTTCGCGCTGCCCGCGCAGCGGCCCGAGACCCTGGTCATCACCCATGTGGGCAGCGGCCAGCAATTCACCCAGAGCCTCGCATGGCGCGCGACCGCCACCGGGGGGCTGAGCGCGCAGAGCAGCTTCGCCGTGCCGCCCGCCGCCAAGCTCGGCGTGTACCAGGTGGAGCTGCGCAGCGATTCCGACAATGAGCGCAGCTTCAGCTCGGGCGAGTTCCGCGTGGAGGAATTCCGCCTGCCGGTGCTCGAAGGGCGCATTGCGCCGGCCGACAAGAAGGCGCTGGTGCGCGTGCGCTCGGTGCCCACCGACGTGCAGGTCAATTACGTGGCGGGCGGCGGCGCGGCCCATCTGCCGGTGCGGGTGTCCGCCCTGGTGCGCGGCAAGAGCCTGCAGTACGCCGACTACGAGGCCTTCAGCTTCAACCCTCCGCGCAAGCGCGCGCAGGCCTCCAGCGCGGGTGGCGACGACGAGGAGCCCGCCGCCAGCCAGGACGCGCGCGTGATCGCCGACAAGCTGCCGCTCACGCTGAACAAGGACGGGGCGGGCAAGCTGACCATCGACAACGTGCCCCAGGCGCGCGAACCACAGGAATTGCTGATGGAGGCCACGTATGCCGACCCCAACGGCGAGGTGCAGACCCTGCGCGGCACGCACACGCTGTGGCCCGCCGGCGTGGTGGCGGGCGTGAAGACCGAGGGCTGGGTCTCGGCCCGCCAGAAGATCCGCTACCAGGCCCTGGCGCTGCAGCACGACGGCAAGCCCGCCGCCGACACCTCGCTGCAGGTGCAGGCCATCGCGCGCATCACGACCACCACGCGCAAGCGCATGGTGGGCGGCTTCTACAGCTATGACAACCAGACCGAAACGAAAGACCTGGGCACGCTGTGCAGCGGCAAGAGCGACGCGCGCGGCCTGCTGCTGTGCGAGTCCAGGCTGGACGAGCCCGGCGAGGTGGAACTGGTGGTCACGGCCACCGACCGCGACGGCAACACCAGCGTGGCCGCCTCGTCGGTGTGGGTCACGCGCCAGGGCGAGCTGTGGTTTGGCGGCGAGGACCACGACCGCATCGACCTGCTGCCCGAGAAGAAAAGCTACCAGCCGGGCGAGACCGCCAAGTTCCAGGTGCGCATGCCGTTCCGCTTTGCCACGGCACTGGTGGCGGTGGAGCGCGAGGGCGTCATCGACACCCAGGTGGTGCAGCTCAACGGCCAGGACCCGACGGTGAGCCTGAAGGTGCAGCCGGATTGGGGCCCGAACGTGTACGTGAGCGTGCTGGCCCTGCGCGGGCGCCTGCGCGAAGTGCCGTGGTACAGCTTCTTCACATGGGGCTTCAAGGCGCCGCGCGAGTGGTGGACCTCGTTCTGGTACGAGGGCAAGGAGTACCAGGCGCCCACGGCGCTGGTGGACCTGTCCAAGCCCGCCTTCCGGCTGGGCCTGGCCGAGATCCGCGTGGGCACGCAGGCCCACCAGATCAGCGTGAAGGTGGCGGCCGACAAGGAAAGCTATGCCGTGCGCGGCAAGGCGCAGGTCACCATCACCGCCACGCTGCCGGGCGGCAAGCCCGCCGCCAATGCCGAGGTGGCCGTGGCCGCCGTGGACCAGGCGCTGCTGGAGCTGATGCCCAACAACAGCTGGAACCTGCTCGAAGCCATGCTCCAGCGCCGCAGCTGGGGCGTGGAGACCTCCACCGCGCAGATGGAGATCATCGGCCGGCGCCACTATGGCAAGAAGGCCGTGCCTGCCGGCGGCGGAGGGGGCAGGGCGCAGACGCGCGAGCTGCTCGACACGCTGCTGCTGTGGGAGCCGGCCCTGCAGCTGGACGTCAACGGCCAGGCCAAGGTGACGGTGCCGCTCAATGACGCGCTGACCACCTTCAAGATCGTGGCGGTGGCCGATGCGTCCACTGGCCTGTTCGGCACCGGCAGCACCAGCATCCGCGCCACGCAGGACTTGCAGATCATCAGCGGCCTGCCGCCCCTGGTGCGCGAGGACGACCAGTTCCGCGCGCAGATCACGCTGCGCAACACCACCAAGGCGGCGATGAAGGTCGAGGTGGCGCCGCGCGCCACGCTGCTGGAGCTCAAGCCCCAGACCGTCGACATCCCCGCCGGCGAGTCGCGCGAGGTGGCCTGGCACGTCACCGCGCCCGCCCAGCTGGCGCAGACGCGCTCAGAGTCCATCCTGTGGGAGATCGAGGCCAAGGACACCGTCAGCGGCGCGCGCGATGCCCTCAAGGCACGCCAGCGCATCATCCCCGCCGTGCCGCTCACGGTGCAGCAGGCCACGCTCGTGCAGGTGGACGGCAGCTTCAGCCTGGACGTGAACCCGCCCGCCGATGCGCTGCCGGGCCGGGGCGGCCTCAAGATGTCGCTGCAGCCCAAGCTGGCCGAGGGCCTGCCCGGCGTGCGCGACTGGTGGGCCCGCTACCCGTTCGCCTGCCTGGAGCAAAAGACCAGCAAGGCCGTGGGCCTGCGTGACGGCGCGCTGTGGCAGACCGTGGTGGCGCAGTTGCCCACCTACCTGGACAGCGACGGCCTGGCCAACTACTTCCCGCCGCGCGACGGCGACGCCAACCGGGGCAGCGACACGCTCACGGCCTACGTGCTGGCGGCCACGCACGAGGCGGCCAGCCTCAACCCCGCGTTTGCCCTGCCCGACGAGGCCCGCGCGCCCATGGAGCGCGGCTTGATCGCGTTCGTGGAAGGCCGCATCCAGCGCAGCTTCTGGAGCCCGCGCAAGGACCTGGACATGCGCAAGGTGGCCGCGCTGGAGGCGCTCTCGCGCTACGGCAAGGCCCAGGGCCGGATGGTCGGCAGCATCACCATCGCGCCCAACCAGTGGCCCACGCACACGGTGATCGACTGGGTGAACGTGCTCAAACGCGTGGCCGACGTGCCCGAGCGCGACAAGCGTCTGGCCGAAGCCCTGCAGATCCTGCGCAGCCGCCTGTCGTTCCAGGGCACCAAGCTGATCTTCAGCACCGAGCAGGACGACTACTGGTGGTGGCTGATGCAGAACGGCGACGTGAACACCGCGCGCCTGATGCTCGCGGTGATGGACGACCCGGCCTGGAAGGACGACATGGGCCGCCTGGCCAACGGCTTCATCAGCCGCCAGCAGGCCGGCGCCTGGCACACCACCACGGCCAACCTGTGGGGCGGGCTGGCGCTGGAGAAGTTCAGCGCCAGGTTCGAGGCCGTGCCGGTGTCGGGCACCACCAAGGCCGCCATGGGCACCCACAACGCGGCGGTGGACTGGAGCAAGGTCGAGCGCGTGAAGACCACCGACCTGACAGGCGCTGCGCACCAGGCCACCTGGTTCGGCGCGCCTGCGTCGCCGGGCAACCTGAAGAACAACGGCATGTTCCTGCCCTGGGGCACAGCGGGTGGCAAGGAGCCACTGGCCGTCACGCACCAGGGCCCCGGCAAGCCCTGGCTCACGCTGCAGTCGGTGGCCGCCATCCAGCTGAAGGCGCCTTTTGCCGCCGGGTACTCCATCACCAAGACGGTGACGCCCGTGGAGCAGGCCAACAAGGCGCTGCCGCCCGGCCAGTACACGCGCGGCGACGTGCTGCGCGTGACGCTGGAGGTGAACGCCAGCGCCGACATGACCTGGGTGGCCATCACCGACCCGGTCCCGGGCGGCGCCACCATCCTGGGCAGCGGCCTGGGCCGCGACTCGGCCATCGCCACGCAGGGCGAGAAGGCGAAGAGCGGCGCGGGCTGGCCCGCGTTCGAGGAGCGCAGCTTCGAGGCCTTCCGCAGCTACTACGAGTACCTGCCCAAGGGCACGGTCAAGATGGAGTACACCGTGCGCCTGAACAACGTGGGCGATTTCGCGCTGCCCCCGAGCCGCGTGGAGGCCATGTACGCGCCCGAGATGTTCGGCGAGCTGCCCAACGCGCGGGTCAAGGTGGAGGCGGCCAGGTAGCCGCGGCGCCGTGCCACGCCCCGTCATGAGCCGTCCCCGGAGCCGCGCGCCATGAGCCTCAGTGTCTTCGTGGAACTGCGGTTCTGGCTGCTGGTGGCGTTTTCCCTGGTGCTGCCCGCGGGCATCTATGGGCTGCTGCTGGCCACGCGCTCGATCTCGCGCATGGCGGTGCTGGGTTTTGGCGTGGCGCTGGTGCTGATCGCGGGCGTGGACGTGTACCTGCTGCAATCGCTCGCGGCCCTGGCCAAAGGCACGCCGTCGCTGGCGGACGACGCGGTGTTCATCTCCGAACTGTCGATTGCCCTGTACATCCTGCCGGTGGTGTTCGGCGGCATCGGGGTCAACCTGATCTCGCACGTGCTGCTGCGCCACCTGACCGAGGCCGAAACGCGGTTCGACCGGGAGCATCGGGATGACTGACCGTGGCCGGCCCGTGGTGCCCGGGCGGGCGCGCAGGCCGTACAAGGGGTGGGCCGTGGCGGCCCTGTCCGCCTTCCTGGCGGCGCCCGCGGCGGCCATCGCGACTTTCGAGGAGGTGCGCGCGGACTTCAGACCGTCCGACACCGTGCTCCTCTCGCGCGAGGGCGAGGTGCTGCAGCGCCTGCGCACCGACACCACCGTGCGCCGTGGCCAGTGGGTGGCGCTGGCCGACATTTCACCCGCGCTGCGCACGGCCCTGGTGCTCAGCGAGGACAAGCGTTTCTTCGAGCACAGCGGGGTGGACTGGCAAGCCGCCTCGGCCGCCGCCTGGGGCAACCTGTGGAACCAGCGCACGCGCGGGGCCAGCACCATCACCATGCAGCTGGCGGGCCTGCTCGATGGGGACTGGCGCCAGGGGCCGGGCGGGCGCTCGGTGGCGCAAAAGCTCGGCCAGACGGTGGCCGCGCAGGTGCTGGACCGGCGCTGGCGCAAGGACCAGATCCTGGAGGCCTACCTCAACCTCGTACCCTTTCGCAGCGAACTGGTGGGCATCGACGCCCTGAGCCGCACGCTGTTCGGCAAGGCCGCCCATGGCCTGGACGAGCGCGAGGCGGCCGTGGCGGCCGCGCTGGTGCGCGCGCCCAACGCGCGCCCCGGCCTGGTGGCGCAGCGGGCCTGCGGGGTGCTGCGCGACATGCGGGCGCAGCAGCCACCGGCGCGGCCGCCATCCCTGGCCTCCGGCCGTCCGGCACAGCACCTGCCCCCCGTGGACTGCGATGCCCTGGACCTGTTCGCCACGGCGGCGCTGCAGCGCCGCGCGTTCGATGCGAGCGAGGGCGTGGCCCCCCACTTCGCGCGGCACTTGCTGCGCCAGCGCTTCATCAAGGAGGGGGGCGTGGTGCCCGAGCGCGTGCAGAGCACGCTGCGCGCGCCGCTGCAGCGCTTTGCCTTGCAGACTCTGCAGCAGCACCTGCGGGAGCTGCGCGGGCGCAACGTGGAAGACGGCGCGGTGCTGGTGCTGGACAACGCCACGGGCGCGGTGCTGGCCTGGGTGGGCTCGTCGGGGCCGCTGAGCCAGGCCGGCGAGGTGGACGGCGTGCTGGCGCCGCGCCAGCCGGGCTCCACGCTCAAGCCGTTCCTGTATGCGCAGGCCATCGCCGAGCGGCGTCTCACGGCGGCCTCGCTGGTGGATGATTCGCCCGCGCACATCGCCACCGCGGGCGGCCTGTACATCCCGCAGAACTACGACCGCCAGTTCAAGGGCTGGGTGTCGGTGCGCACCGCGCTGGCGGCGTCGCTGAACGTGCCGGCGGTGCGCACGCTGGTCATGGTCACGCCGGACGCGTTCCATCGCCAGCTCTCCGCGGCGGGCATGCCGCTGCGCGAAAACGGGGACTACTTTGGCTACAGCCTCGCGCTGGGCAGCCCCGAGGTGCCGCTGCTGCACCTGTCCAACGCGTTTCGCACCCTCGCCAACGGCGGGCGCCTGAGCCCGGTGGCATGGGCCCAGGCGCCCCCCGGCAAGGTCCCGGCCTTCGCCCCCGCGCTCGATCCGCGCGCCGCCTTCATCGTGGGCGACATCCTGTCCGACGGCAATGCGCGGGCGCGCACCTTCGGCACCGACAGCGTGCTGGCCACGCGCTTCTGGACCGCCGTGAAGACCGGCACCAGCAAGGACATGCGCGACAACTGGGCCGTGGGCTGGTCCGCGCGCTACACCGTGGGCGTATGGGTGGGCAATGCCAGCGGCGCGGCCATGCACGACGTGAGCGGCACCAGCGGCGCCGCGCCCATCTGGGCCGCGGTCATGGGCTTCCTGCACGCGCGCGAACCCAGCCGCGCCCCCAAGGCGCCCCCAGGCCTTGCCCGGGCCGCCGTGCAATTCGGGCCCGCCGCGCCACAGCCCGGTGGCGCGGGCGACGCCCGCCAGCCCCTGGAGGCGGCGCGGCAGGAGTGGTTCCTGGAGGGCACCCAGCAGTCCCTGTTTGCTATTGATTCAGGAGCTAACGGGCAAGACGAAACCAGCGCCAGCGCCAAAAGAACCCCCCATCCCCCGGGGCGGGAGGCCGGGGCGGCCGCGCCGGGTCTTGGCGCGCGCATCACGGCGCCGGCCCCCGGCACCATCATCGCGCTGGACCCGGACATCCCTCCCGCGCGCCAGCGCCTGCAGTTCACCGCCACGGGAAGCGGGTGGCTGTGGCGCATGGACGGCAGGCCGCTCGGGCGCGGCGCGCGCGTGGCCTGGATGCCCTGGCCGGGGCGGCACGTGGTGCAGCTCACCGATGCCCAGGGCCAGGTGCTGGACGAGGTCCGCATCGAGGTGCGCGGCGCGGGTGCCGTGGCGCCCGCACCCAGGGCCACTGCGCATTGACGCCACGAAATCCGAGGGATACGGTGTGACTTGCCGCCCGGCACGCCACAGGTAGACGCCTAGAATGGTTACAAGATATTTCTATGCCCTTTCTGCGCCAGTTCTTTTCCCACCGCCTGATCTGGCTGGCCCTGTTGGTCTCGCTGGGCATTGGCGCACTCTTCGCACGCACGATCTGGACCATTCGCGCTGACGAGTGGAACTACGCCGCCCAGACCAACGCCAATCTCGCGCGCACGCTGGAGCAGGGGCTGAGCTGGGCGCTCGACACGTTCGACAAATCGCTGGAAGGCGTGGCGCGCGAGGTGGGCAGGCCCGAGGTGTGGGCCCTGCCGCCCGACCTGCGCGCCCGGGTGGTGTTCGACAACTCCCTGCGCGCGCGTGGCGCGGGCGATGTGCTGGTGCTCGACACCCTGGGCAACGTGGTGCTCGATTCGGGCCCGCTGCCGCCGCGCCGGGTCAACTTCGCGGACCGCGACTATTTCACGGCGTTCCAGTCGGGCGGGCACCAGGGCCTGTTCGTGGGCAAGCCCGTGCCCTCGCGCGTGACCGGGCTCAACATCCTGCCGGTCTCGCGCGCCTACTACCGCCCGGACGGCAGCTTCGCCGGGGTGGTGGTGGGCGCCATCAGCCTGAGCTATTTCAATGAGCTGTTCGGTTCGCTCGACATGGGCCCCCACAGCGGCGTGAACCTGTTTCGCAGCGACGGCGTCGTGATCACCCGGTTTCCCTATGGCGACGCCGACGTGGGCCGCAGCCTGGCGGGCACCCCCAACCTGATCCGCTTCCAGAAGGAGGGCACGGGCACCTTCATCGGCACGTCCACCATCGACGGCATGGAGCGCCTGTATTCGTTCCGTCCCGTGGGGCGCTATCCGCTGATCCTCAACGTGGCGCAGTCCACCGACACCGTCCTGGCCAAGTGGTACCGCAGCGCCTGGGTGCTGGGTGGGTTCGCGCTGCTGCTGATGGTCAGCTGCGTGGGGCTGGCCACGCTGTTCGTGCGCGAACTCACGCTGCGCCAGCAGGTCTCCGCGCGGCTGCGCGAGGCCGAACGCAACACGCGCACCATTCTCGACAACATGCCCTCGATGATCGGCTACTGGGATGCCGGGCTGCGCAACCGGTTCGCCAACCAGGTCTATTTCGAGTGGTTCGGCGTGCGGCCCGAGCGCATGCCCGGCATGCACCTGAGCGACCTGCTCGGGCCGGAGCTGTTCGCGCAGAACAAGCCGTTCCTGGACAGGGCGCTGCTGGGCGAGCCGCAACTGTTCGAGCGCACCTTCGCGGATGTGCATGGCGTTGCGCGCCACACCATGGCCTCCTACCTGCCCGACACCGAGGGCGGCAAGGTGCGTGGCATCTTCGTGCAGGTGACGGACATCTCGGAACGCAAGCGCATGGAGGACGAACTGTTTGACGAGAAGGAGCGCGTGCGCCTCACGCTGCAGTCCATCGGAGACGCGGTGGTCTGCGCGGACGCCCATGGAGCGGTCACGTACCTGAACCCGGTGGCCGAGCGCCTGACCGGCTGGCAGGCCTTCGACGCGGCGGGCCACAACGTGGACGAGGTAGTGAACCTGCGCAGCCCCGACAACGACGCGGTGCTGGCCAGCCCCTTGCGCCAGGCCATGGAGCAGGGCCTGGCGGTGGAAGCGGTGCGCGGCGTGGTCCTGCACCGCACCAGCGGGCAGCGCTTTCAGGTGGAGGAAACCTCCAGCCCCATCACCGACCGCCATGGGGCCGTGACGGGCGCCGTGGCCGTGCTGCGCGATGTGACCGAATCGGTGGTCATGGCCGAGCGCATGGCGCACCTCGCCCAGTACGACGCGCTGACCGACCTGCCCAACCGCGTGCTGCTGCAGGACCGCGCCCAGCTGGCCATCTCGCAGGCGCGCCGCGACGGCAAGTGCCTGGCCGTGATGTACCTGGACCTGGACGGCTTCAAGGACGTGAATGACACCCTCGGCCACGATGTGGGCGACCTGCTGCTGGTGCAGTTCGCCCAGCGCCTGAAGGCCGCCGTGCGCGCCTCGGACACCGTGTGCCGCCAGGGCGGCGACGAATTCGTGGTGCTGCTGCCGGGGCTGGACGGCGCCGAGCCCGCGTGCAGCGTGGCGTGCAAGATCCTCGCGTCCTGCGACCTGCCTTTCGAGCTGGCGGGGCGGGTGCTGCAGATCGGGCTGAGCGGCGGCATCGCGCTGTACCCCCAGCATGGCGACACCTTCGACGCGCTTTCGCGCCATGCCGACAGCGCCATGTACGCCGCCAAGCGCGGCGGGCGCATGCGCTTCATGCTCTACCGGGGCCCGGACGAGGCGCCCGAGGTCGTGCTGGCCGACAACGCGGGAGGCCGCGTGCGCTGAGCATGCGGCGGTGCGACGCGGTGCGGGGAGGGGTGCCGCATGCCAGAACCCACAGGTGGGATCATGTTTTGCTATGAAAATAATAGCTTCTTGCGCTTGTGGAATAAGCGCCAGGCGGTGTTTTTAGTGAAAGTCCTGGAGCTTGCGCGGGCCCGCCCCGGCCCGCCTTGGAAATTTGTTGCAGCCCCGCGCAAATAATTTTGATGGCCCGCCAGCGCGCAAGTGCCTACCATCCGCGCAGTTCTTACCGTCCCCTGTGCAACCCCTTCTGGAGCGTCCGCGTGCCTGACTTGTCCAAAATCACCTGCATCGAAGACCTGCGTGTCATCGCCCAGCGGCGCGTGCCGCGCATGTTCTATGACTACGCCGATTCAGGCTCGTACACCGAGGGCACCTACCGCGCCAACGAAAGCGACTTCCAGCGCATCAAGCTGCGCCAGCGCGTGGCCGTGAACATGGAAGGCCGCAGCACGCGCACCACCATGGTGGGGCAGGACGTGGCCATGCCCGTGGCCATCGCGCCCACGGGCCTCACGGGCATGCAGCATGCCGACGGCGAGATCCTGGGCGCGAAGGCGGCCAAGGCGTTCGGCATCCCGTTCACGCTCTCGACCATGAGCATCTGCTCCCTCGAGGACATCGCCGAGCACACGGGGCGCCACCCGTTCTGGTTCCAGGTGTACGTGATGCGCGACCGCGACTTCATCGAGCGCCTGATCGACCGCGCCAAGGCCGCCAACTGCTCGGCGCTGCAGCTCACGCTGGACCTGCAGATCCTGGGCCAGCGCCACAAGGACATCAAGAACGGACTGTCGGCGCCGCCCAAGCCCACGCTCGCCAACCTCATCAACCTGGCGACCAAGCCGCGCTGGTGCCTGGGCATGCTGGGCACCCCGCGCCGCTCGTTCGGCAACATCGTGGGCCATGCCAAGGGCGTGGGCGACCTGTCCTCGCTCTCGTCCTGGACGGCCGAGCAGTTCGACCCGCAGCTCAACTGGGGCGATGTCGAGTGGATCAAGAAGCGCTGGGGCGGCAAGCTGATCCTCAAGGGCATCATGGACGCGGAGGACGCCCGCCTGGCGGTAGACAGCGGCGCCGATGCGCTCATCGTCAGCAACCACGGCGGCCGCCAGCTGGACGGCGCGCCATCGTCCATCGCCGCGCTGCCCGGCATCGCGGCCGCTGCCGGCAAGGACATCGAGGTGTGGATGGACGGCGGCATCCGCAGCGGGCAGGACGTGCTCAAGGCGCGCGCGCTGGGCGCCCAGGGCACGCTGATCGGGCGCAGTTTCCTCTACGGCCTGGGTGCCTTCGGCGAGGCGGGGGTGACCCGCGCGCTGCAGATCATCCAGAAGGAGCTGGACATCACCATGGCCTTCTGCGGCCACACCAACATCAACACGGTGGACCAGTCCATCCTGCTGCCGGGCACCTACCCCGTCTAACCGTGGCCCGTGCAACCGCGGCCGGCCGGCGCGCAGGACCTACAGCGTCTTCTGCAGCGCCGCGATCTCCCGCTGCAGGGTCTGCACCACGAAGTCATCGCGCGGCTGCATGCGCGCCGTCATGGCGCTCACGCTGATGGCGCCGACCACCATGCCGCCCCGGTCCCGGATGGGCACGCCAATGCTGGTCACACCCGCCACGGCGTAGTTGGTGATGCTGGCGTAGCCCCGCGCACGGGCGGCTTCCATCAGGTCCAGCAGGATCTGCCGCGTGAGGCCCCCGTAGGTGGCCAGGTGCGGCTCGATGCGGCCGAGCACCTCGGGCAGTTCGTCCTGCGGCATGAAGCTCAGCAGCGCCAACCCCCCGCCGCCAATGCCCAGGGGCCGGCGCTTGCCCACTTCCACGGTCAGCACCTGGATCGGAAAGCTGCCGGACTGGCGGTCCAGGCAGAACGAATCCGCCCCGCTGCGCACCACCAGGAAGGCGGTGTCCCCCGTCTCGGCGCTGATGCGTGCGAGGAAGGGCGCGCACTGGTCGCGCAAATTGAAGTGGGTGGACGCCACCAGCCCGAGTTCGTAGGCGAAGTGGCCCAGCCGGTAGCGGCGCCGGGCGTCCTGCATCACCAGCCCCCCTTCGACCAGTTGCTTGAGCAGCCGGTGCACCGTGGGCTGCGCCAGGCCGCTGGCCGCCACCAGCGTGGACAGGCGCGCGCCGGACTTGTGCTCGGAGGAAATCAGCCGCAGCAGCCCGATGGCCCGGTCCAGGCTTTGAACGGTGGTCATGTCATCAAATTCACTGTAAATCCATATTGTGGACTTATTTGCTTTGGCGTCCGGACGTGCAAAGGAATAATTCAATGAGAAATTTATTTCACTGACGACGATTCAACAATAAAAGTCCGTATTGCGGAATATTTGCATGTACCCCATCGATTTCTTCTACCGCGCTGTCCGGATGTATCCGCAGCGGGAAGCCCTGGCCGGCGGCGGCCAGGTGCTGACCTATGCCGCGCTGGCCGCGCGCGTGGACGCCGCCGCCTGCGCGCTGCAGCAGCTGGACGCCGAACCCGGCTCGCGCGTCGGCATCTGCGCCGGCAACACCGTGGACCATGTCGTGGCGCTGCTGGCCGTGCTGGCGGCGGGCAAGGTGTGGGTGCCGCTGAACTGGCGCAACCCGGCGGCGGAGCTCAACCGCATCATCGCGTTCACCGAACCCACCATCGTGGTGGCCGAGCCCGCGCACCTGGGCACGCTCGACCTGGCCGGCGTGAAGGCCGTGCTGGCGCTGGGCGAGGGCGGTGAAGCCCGCGCCACGCTGCAGGCCGCCGAGGCTGCGCACGCGGGCCAGCGGCCCCGGCCGCACGGCCGCTCGCGCGACGAGGCCCAGGCCATCAAGTTCACGGGCGGCTCCACCGGCGTGCCCAAGGGCGTGATGCAGCCCTACCGCGCGTGGGTGGCCACGCTGGTCAACCAGATCCAGGCGTTCGGCTTCGGCGCGGACGACCGCTACCTCATCTCGGCGCCCGTCACGCACGGCACCTCCACCTACCTGCTGCCCATCCTGGCGCAGGGCGGCTGCCACGTGCTGCCCGCCAGCAACAAGCCGGCCGAGCTGCTGCGCAGCTTCCGCGAGGATGGCATCACCACCACCTTCATGCCGCCCACGCTGCTGTACATGCTGGTGGCGGAGGCGCATGGCGAGCGCCTTCGGCTGCCCCGCCTCAGGCACCTGATCTACGGCGGCGCGCCCATGCCGCCCGAGAAGATCCGCGTGGTGCGCGAATGCTTCGGCCCCGTGCTGGAGACCACCTACGGCCAGACCGAGGCGCCGCAGGTGGTCAGCGTGATGCGCGCCGAAGACTTCGCCGACGAGGCCAACTGGCGCTCCGTGGGCCGCCAGGGCCTGGTGACCGACATGGCCATCATGAGCCCGGAAGGCGCCCTGCTGCCCACGGGCGAGGCGGGCGAGATCGTGGTGCGCGGCGACCTCATCATGAACGGCTACTGGAAGATGCCGGAGAAGACCGCCGAGACCATCGTGGACGGCTGGCTGCACACGGGCGACCGGGGCTACGTGGACGAGCGCGGCTACCTGTTCCTCAAGGACCGGCTGCGCGAGGTGGTCATCACCGGCGGCTTCAACGTCTACCCCATCGATGTGGAGAGCGTGCTCGACCAGCACCCCGCCGTGCACGAGTCCGCCGTGTTCGGCATCGAGGACGACAAGTGGGGCGAGGCCGTGCACGCGGCCGTGCAGCTCAAGCCCGGCGCGCAGGTGAGCGCGCAGGAGCTCATCGCCTTCGCCAAGGAGCACCTAGGCTCCGTGAAGACCCCCAAGGCCGTGCACTTCTACGCCGACCTGCCGCGCAGCGTGGCGGGCAAGGTGCACAAGGTCACGCTCAAGGCCGACATCACGCACCTGGTGCGCCAGGAGCAGCCCGCATGAACAAGCCCGTGGAACGCCCCTACACCGAGCTGTGCACGCACTCGCCAACGTCGATCCACTACCGGGGCGACAACCTGGCCGAGGACGTGCTGGGCCAGCGCGGCTTCACCGACGTGCTGTTCTCGCAGATCCTCAACCGCCGGCCTGACGCCGACGACCTGCGCGTGCTCGACGCCGCGCTCATCGCCATCATGGAGCACGGCCTCACGCCGAGCGCCATCGCCACGCGCATGGTCTACATGAGCTCGCCCGAGAACATCCAGAGCGGCGTGGCAGCGGGCCTGCTGGCCGTGGGCAGCCAGTTCGTGGGCACGGTGGAGAATTCGGCCATCCTGCTGCGCCAGATCATCGATGCGCCCGAAGGCGTGGAGGCCGCGGCGCGCGCCACGGTGCAGCGCCACCGCGCCGAGCGCAAGCCCATCCCCGGCTTCGGCCAGCACATGCACAAGCCGGACGACCCACGCGCCGCCAGGCTGCTGGCCATCGGCCGCGAGCATCCGCGCTTCGAGGGGCGCTACCTGCAGGCCATCGAGGTCCTCTCGCGCGAGGTGGATGGCGCCTTCGGCAAGCACATCACCATCAACGCCACGGGCGCGGTGGGCACGCTGCTGGGCGAGCTGGGCGTGCCCCCGGCGATGATGCGCGGCTTTGCCGTCATCTCGCGCGCGGCGGGGCTGGTGGCGCACATCGCGGAAGAGCAGCGCATTCCGTCCGCCCGTTTCGTGTGGGACCTGGTGGACCACGAGGTGCCCTACCGTGGCACGGGCGAGGGCCACAACAAGGACCGGAGCGGCGAATGACCGGCACCACCCCTTCGCGCGACATCCTGGTCTGCGATTCGGTCACCCGCATGGGGCAGGACGTGCGGGGCCGCGTGGCCGTCGCTGCCTCGCATGGCGGCGTGTTCGCGGTGCACCTGGCGCTGCAGGAGGGCGTGGCCGGCCTGGTGGTGTGTGATGCGGGCGTGGGGCTGGAGCGCGCGGGCATCGCGGGCCTGGACCATGCCAACAGCCTGGGCGTGCCGTGCGCCGCCCTCCACCACCGCTCGGCGCGCATCGGCGACGGGGCCGACTGCGCGCGGCGCGGCCTGGTCTCGTACGCCAACGCGCGTGCCGTGCAGCTGGGCGTGCGCGTGGGCATGCCCGCCCTGCAGGCCGCGCAGTGCATGGCCGCTGCGGACCTGCAGGCCGTGGACCCGGGACCCTCGCCCGGCGAGGCGCGCAAGGTGCTGCCGGGACTGCATGGGCACCGCACCGTCGTGCTCATCGACTCGGCCTCGCTGGTGGCCGAGGAGGACCGCGACTGCGTGGTGATCACCGCCTCGCACGGCGGCTTGCTGGGTGGCCGGTTCGAGACCGCCATCAAGCTGCCCGTGTTCGCCGCGCTCTACAACGATGCGGGCATCGGCTGCGACGGCGCGGGCGTCTCGCGCCTGCCGGCACTCGATGCGCGGGGCATCCCGGCTGCCACGGTGGCTGCCAGCAGCGCGCGCATTGGCGACGCCCGCTCCGCATGGGAGACCGGCGTGATCAGCCGCGTGAACCAGGCGGCCTATGCCCTGGGGGCGCGCGAAGGGCAGGGCGCACGCGACTGGGCCGAACTCATGGCGGCCGTGCACTGAGGCTGAAGGCCCGGCACAACCCACAAAGAAAGAGACATTCATGGCGACCACAGCACATGCAAGCAACCCGGCAACGTCGGCCGCGTACTTCCCGCCGCTCGATGCGCTGCCCGGCCGGGGCCGTGTGGCGGGCAAGGTGGCGCTGGTGTTCGGTGGCGGTTCGGCTGGCCCCGGCTGGGGCAACGGCAAGGCCGCCGCCATGGTCTATGCCCGCGAAGGCGCGCGCGTGGCGGTGGTGGACATCCGCCGCGAGGCGGCCGAGGAAACCCGTGCCCAGCTGTACGCCGAGGGCTTCGACGCCGAGGCCTATGCCGCCGACGTCACGGACTCCGCCGCCGTGGCCGAGGTGGCGCGGCGCGTGCACGCGCGCTTTGGCGCCATCGACATCCTGCACAACAACGTGGGCATCACGCGCATGGGCAGCGTGATCGACATGGACGAAGCCACCTGGCAGCAGGTGATCGACACCAACCTGACCGGCGTGTTCCTCACCTGCAAGCACGTGGTGCCGGTGATGCTGGCGCAGGGGCGCGGCGCCATCGTCAACATCTCGTCGCTGGCCTCGCAGCAGATCAACAGCTACCGGTACATGCCGTACTACGCGGCCAAGGCCGGGCTCAACCACTTCACGCGGGCGCTGGCCGTGCAGTACGCGGCCCAGGGCATCCGCGCCAACGCGGTGCTGCCGGGCGTCATCGACACACCGCTCATCCACCAGCAGATCGCCGGCCAGTTCGCCAGCACCGAGGAGATGCTGCGCACCCGCAACGCCGCCAGCCCCATGGGCCGCATGGGCCAGGCCTGGGACGTGGCCTACACGGCGCTGTTCCTGGCGAGCGACGAGGCGCGCTACGTGACGGGCGTGTGCATTCCGGTGGATGGCGGCAAGGGCTGCACGGGCAAGTAGGCCCTTCACGTTCCAGCGTTTCAAAGTTCCATTGATTCTTTCATTCCCACATTCGCAGGAGACAACACCCATGAACAAGCACCGAATGAACCGCCGCACGGCCGCTGGCGTCGCACTGGCACTGCTGGGGGCCGCGGCGGCGCTGCCCGCCGCCGCGCAGGGCGCCTTCCCTGACAAACCCGTCAAGCTGGTGGTGCCGTTTCCGCCGGGCGGCACGTCGGACATCAGTGGCCGCGTGCTGGCCGACGCCTTGTCCAAGGAACTGGGCCAGCCGGTGATCGTGGAGAACAAGGCGGGCGCGGGCGGCTCGGTGGGCGCGCGCTTCGTGGCCGAATCCAAGGCCGACGGCTACACGCTGCTGCTGGGCACCACCAGCACCAACGGCACGAATTCGGCGGTGTACAAGAACCTGAGCTTCGATGCGCTCAAGAGCTTCACGCCCATCACGCGCATCCTCTCGGTGCCCGGGGTGCTGGCCATCAACAAGAGCTTCCCCACCAAGAACTATGCGGAGTTCGCCAAGCTCGTGGGCCAGTCGCCCGGCAAGTATTCGTATGCCTCCTCGGGCAACGGCGGCGCCACCCACATGGCGATGGAGTACTACAAGTCGCTCAGCGGCCTGCGCGTGGTGCATGTGCCGTACCGCGGCACGGGCCCGGCGCTCAACGACGTGATCGGCGGCCAGGTCGAGATGATCTACGACACGCTGGCCTCGTCGATGCCGCATATCAAGGCCGGCAACCTGGTGCCCATGGCCCTGGCCACGCCCCGGCGCCTGAAGGAATTGCCCGAGGTGCCCACCTTCGCGGAGCTGGGCCTCAAGAGCGCCAACGAAGGCTTCTGGAACGGCGTGCTGGCGCCCGCCGGCCTGCCCGCCGATGTGCTGGAGAAGCTGCACGGCGCCATCGTGCGTGCGCTGCGCACGCCGATGGTGCAGGAGAAGTTCGCCGCCGCCGGTGCCATCACGGTCGAGGACACGCCCGCGGCCTTCGCCAAGATCATTGCCGACGACATCGTGAAGTGGAAGAAGGTGGCCGAGACCAGCCACATCACGGCGGACTGACCGTCTGGCCGTCTGACTGACCGGGCCGCTGACGTGGGGGCGCACCGCGCCCTCGCGCCCCTGCATGGCCGCATTGCCCATTGGCGTCGGGCGGCGGGCCGTGGGGCCGCTATAACCCCTGCATGACTCTTTCCTGGATCGCCTGGGCGTGGATACCGCTGACGCTGTGGGCCGCATTGGCACAGACCGCGCGCAACGCGGCGCAGCGCTCGCTCACCGCCGGGCTGGGCACGCTGGCGGCCACGCTGGTGCGCTTTCTGTACGGCCTGCCGCTGGCCACGGCCTGGGTGGCGGGGCTGACCTGGGTGGGGGCGGGCGGCATTCCGCAGTTCAACCTGCTGTATGCCGCGTGGCTTGCCATGGGCGCGCTCACGCAGGTGGGGGCCACGGCCTTCCTGCTGCTGGCGATGAAGGAGCGCAACTTCGTGCTCGCCGTGGCGTATTCCAAGACCGAGGTGCTGCAGGTGGCCCTGTTCTCGGCCGTGCTGCTGCACGAACTGCCGGGCCTGCTGGCGCTGGGCGCCATGGCGGCGGCCACGGTGGGCGTGGTGCTGCTGTCGCTGCCGCCGGGCGGCTGGCGCGCGCTGCGCGCGGGGCCAGGGGCCGTGGACGGCCAGGGCAGCGGCCGGCTCGTGGTCTACGGGCTGTCATCGGGCGCCTGCTTCGCGCTGGCCAGCGTGGGATTTCGCGGTGCGTCGCTGGCGCTGGCCGAGGCCAATGCGGGCGTGGCGCCCTGGGTGGCCGGTGCCTGGGGCGTGTTCTGGGCGCAGCTGCTGCAGTCGGTGGTGCTGGGCGGCTGGCTGCTGGCACGCCAGCCCGGCGTGGCGGGCGCCATCGCGCGGGCCTGGCGCATGTCGGTGGTGGCGGGATCGATGGGCGCGGTCGCGTCCATCGCGTGGTTCACGGCCTACGCCATGCGGCCCGCGTCCGACGTGCGCACGCTGGGCCTGGTGGAGGTGCTTTTCAGCTACCTCGTCTCGCGCCGCGTGTTCCGCGAGAGCCTGACGCGCACCGAGGGCGTGGGGCTGGCGCTGGTGGTGGCGGGGCTCGTGGGGGTCTGCGCGCAGTGGTAGCGGTCGCAGCCGCAGCAGCGCCGCCCGGGGCGGCTTGAACGCGGCCGCCGCGCGCTGCACTCTTCGGGCCGGGCGATGAATCCAAAGCGCCCGCTGTGGCGTATTCACCCACAGAAGATCCCATTGCACCGTGAACAGAGACCAATCCCAGAGAATGGGCGCATGAGCACCCTCCACACAGACCGTGAACTGATGGACCTCCTCGACCGCATCGCCGCGCAGGACGACACCGCGCTGAAAAGCCTGTACGAGAGCACCTCGTCGCGGCTTTTTGGCCTGGCGCTGCGCGTGGTGCGCAACCGTGATGCGGCCGAGGACGTGCTGCAGGAGTCGTTCCTGACCATCTGGCGGTCGGCCGCCAGCTACCGTGCATCGCTCAGCCCGCCCATGGCGTGGCTGGGGCTCATCGTGCGCAGCCGCGCGCTCGATGCGCTGCGCAAGCGCACCAGCGACCGCGCGGACCTCATGAACGAACTGGACGATGCCCTGGCGGAAACGCTGCCGGGCGAGGGCGCCAACCCCATGGACGCCACCGAGGCGAGCGAGCAGGCCTTCGCGTTGCACCAATGCCTGGGCAGGCTGGAGACGCGGCAGCGCGAGGTGGTGAGCCTGGCCTACCTGCGCGACCTGAGCCACGGCGAGCTGGCCGAGCAGCTCAAGCTGCCGCTGGGCACCGTCAAGACCTGGATCCGGCGCGGGCTGGAACAGCTGCGCGCCTGCATGGCACGCTATGCCTGAGCCAGGAACCTCCCCATGAACCTTTCCCGACACCCCGAACTGCTGGACCGCCTGGCGGCCAGCTATGCGCTGGGCACGCTGCGGGGCGGCGCGCGCCGCCGCTTCGAAACCCTGGCCCGCGAGCAGGCCCCCGTGCGGGCTGCCGCGCTGGTGTGGCAAGGCCGCTGGTCCGGCCTGACCGAACTGCAGGAACTGGCCGAGCCGTCCTCGCATGTCTGGACCCGCATCCACAACCTGGTCGAGGCGGACAAGGCCGCGCGGGCCCTGCAAGCCGCCCATCGGCCCGCAGACCGGGTGCCGGGCGGCGGCTGGTGGCACAGCCTCTTGGTGTGGCGCGGCGCGGCCGCCGCCGGCGCGCTGGCCACCGTGGCGGCGGTGGCGATCGGCGTGCAGGTGCACGGCGCGCTCAAGGCCACGTCGGGCCGGCAGATTGCCACGCTGCAGCAGCAACTGCAGGCCGCGCCGCAGATCCAGTACGTGGCCGTGCTGTCCGACGACAAGGAGGCCGCGTCGATGCTGGTCACCTTCGACCCCAGGAACAACCAGCTGGTGCTGCAGCGCGTGGGCGGCTTCCAGGAAGGGGCCGACAAGTCGCTGCAGCTGTGGGCGCTGCCGCCCTCGGGCGGGCCGCGTTCGCTGGGGGTGCTGGGGCAGGACAGGCTGCTCACCCTGGTGGCGGGCGAGGCCGATGTGAAGCAGGTGCCAGCCCTGGCGATCAGCCTGGAGCCCAAGGGTGGCGTGCCCAGCGCGACCGGACCTACCGGGCCGGTGCTGTTCAAGGGCGCGCTGATCGAGCGCATGCTGTAAGGGGCGCCGGGGTGGAGGGCTGGCGCAGGCGCCCGTCAAAAAAATTTATCTGTCGTTTTTGAATCCACCGGGTGCCGGGGTTCGTAAGTTGGGAGCAACATCCACTTACAACCGCGACACCGCCCTTTGGGAGAGATCACGATGGAATACAGGCTTCACTGCACGCTGCTCGCGGCACTGGCGATGGGCGCCGCCGGGCTGGCCCAGGCCGGGACGGGCAAGCTGCTGCTCACCGGCGGCGTCAGCAGCATCGGCGGGTCGGCCGGCGGCGGGCTCACGCCCTGGGCCGTGATCGGCACGAACGCCACGGCGGGCGAGACCGGCTTCAGCGGCTACGCCACGCGGGCGGCCACGCAGGACTACGGCCTCACGGGCTATGGCGTGGCGCTGGGCCTGCACGACCGGGTGGAGCTGTCGCTGGCCCGGCAGGATCTTGATGCCTCGCCTGCGCTGGCGCTCAACGGCATCGCGCCCTTTGGCGTGGCGCCCGGCCAGCACATCCGGATGGATGTGGTGGGCATCAAGGTGAAGGTGGCGGGCGATGCCGTGCTGGATGCCGACAGCCTCATGCCGCAGATCGCCGTGGGCCTGGAGCACAAGCGCACGCACGCGGGCTCCATCGGGTCGGTGCTCGACTTCCTGGGTACAAGAACCAGCGGCACCGATGTGTATGTGAGCGCCACCAAGCTGCTGCTGGCGCAGAGCCTGCTCGTCAACGGCACCCTGCGCTACACCAACGCGAACCAGAACGGCCTGCTGGGCTTTGGCTCGGCCGCGCCGGGCAGGAACAGCCGCAGCCTGCAGCCCGAGTTCTCGATGGCCTACCTGCTGAGCAAGAACCTGGCGGTCGGCGCCGAGTATCGCTTCAAGCCCAACAACCTGCAGGCGCTGGGGGCGGCGGCCGGCCTGGGCGCCGCGCTGCGCGAGGACGACTGGAAGGACATCTTCATCGCCTGGGCACCCACCAAGAACGTGTCGCTCACGCTGGCGTATGTGGACCTGGGGCGCATCGTGCCGGGCATCACCAACAACCGCCGCCAGACGGGCTACTACCTGTCGGCCCAGGTCGCTTTCTGAGCCCGCTTCGGAGACCCCCATGACGATCAAGCGCAACACCCTCACTGCCCTGGCCCTGGCCGCCGCCTGCCTGTGGGCTCCAGCTGCCCTGTCGCAGCCTGCCCCGGCCACCTCCCCGGCGGCGCCCGCGGGCCTGTACCAGGCGCTGGGCGAAAAGCCCGGCATCACCCGCCTCATGGACGACTTCGTGGACCGTGTCGTGAGAGACCCGCGCATCGGCGGCCACTTCAAGGAGGCAAAGCCCCAGGCCCTCAAGGAAAGCCTGACCGACCAGGTCTGCCAGCTCAGCGGGGGGCCTTGCAAATATGAAGGCGCTGACATGAAATCGGCCCATGCCGACATGGACATCCACAAGGGCCACTTCCATGCCCTCGTGGAGGTGCTGCAAAGCGCCATGGATGCCCAGGGCATACCCTTCGCCCAGCAAAACCGGTTGCTGGCCCTGCTCGCACCCATGCACCGGGACGTGATCACCATCCACTGACGCCATGATGAAAAATACTATTATTTTGATAGCTATCAGCGCTTTATGGGTAAGCGCTAGCGCCGGGAATGTTCAAATCCAGGTGCTGGACCGCGAGGGCCGGCCCGTGCCCGATGCGGTGGTGGTGGTGTACCCCGGCGCCATGGCCGGCACGCCCCCGAGCCTGCTGCAGGCCAGTCCCACCATCGAACAGGAGAAGATGCGCTTCGTGCCCGCCTTGACCGTGGTGGCCCCCGGCACCACCGTGCGCTTCACCAACCAGGACCGGTGGGACCACCATGTGCGCGGCAACCCCGCCACGGTCGCGGCCGCCGCGGCGCCGGGCGGCACCAACCCCGGCTTCGAGCTGCGCCTGGCGGGCAAGACCGATGGCAAGCCCTCCAACTTCGCCGACGTGAAGCTCGACACGCCCGGCGTGGTGCTGCTGGGCTGCCATCTGCACGGCTCCATGCGCGGCCATGTGTTCGTGACCGATTCGGCCTGGGCCCTCAAGACCGACAGCGACGGCATTGCCCGCTTCCCCGCCGTGCCCGAAGGTGCCGCCCAGGTCCGCGTATGGCATGCGGAGCAGCTGGTGGACCTGCCACGCAAGGCCCTGAACGTGGCGCCCGGCCCGGTGCTCGACACCGTGCAGCTCAGCGTGGTGCCGCGCGTGCGCCGCGCCCCGCCCGCCGCGCCCCCGGGAGGCCCCATGGGTTCGTACAGCCAGGCGCCCGCGGGCGGCGCCCACCTGCACCCCGGCAGCTGACCCGCCACCACGGCGGGTGGTCCACCGGATGGCGGGCCAGCGGGCAGGCCGGCGCCCCGTGGGCCGTGCCGGCCCTTCGCTTCCTCAGCCCGGCAGCTTCAGGCCGCCCGGTCCCGAGGGAATGGTGTTGACGCTGCTCTTGTTGCCCGCGGCCGGCGCGCCCACGTTGTCCACCTTCACGCTCCCGGCGGGGGCATTGAGGTACAGGTAGAGCGCCTGTGCATCCACATCGCTGAGCTGGCCCAGCGACTCGAACGGCATGACCTGGATGGGCGTGCCGTCCGGCCGCTTGCCGGTGCGCAGCATGGCGACGAAGCTCGCCGCCGTGGGGTAGCGCGCCAGGGCGCTGTCGGCGCCGGGGCGGATGTCGGCGGCAGCGGGCCAGTCGGGTGGCCCGCCCGGAATCTTGCCGCCCTCCAGCGTGGCGCCGTGGCAGCCGATGCACATGTTGGCCACGTACTGGCCGTTGGCCAGTGTCACGCCGGCTGGCACGGGGCGTGACGGAGCGAGCTGGTGGTCGATGCGCGCCGCCGCGTCGGGGATGGCGCCCAGGCCGTACAGCACCCAGGCGGGGCGGGGCAGCTCCACCACCGCCTGCGTGCCCTCCTGGGGCTTGAGCTGGCGCACATACGACACCAGGGCATTCAGGTCGTCGTTGGTGAAGCGGTTGTAGTCCTCGCTGGGCATCACCAGCACGGGGCGGCCGTTGGGCTTCACGCCATGGCGGATCACGCTGTTCCAGTCCTCGGGCTGGTAGCGCGCCACCACGCCGGCGGGCGTGATGTTGGGCCCGATGATGCGCGTGCCCTTGCCGTCGTTGACGAATTCGCGGCCCGTGCCCTGCGCGCCGTGGCAGTCGGTGCAGCCGCGCGATGCATACAGGTAGCGCCCGCGCTCGATGGTCTGCGCATCGGTGGTGTAGGCCACGGGCCGGGGCTTGATGTCGATGTACCGGTTGCGCTTTTGCTCGGCCAGATACAGGCCGCTGGCCGCCGTGGCGGCAACGATGGCGCTCAGCAGCAGCGCGCCGCCGGCGGTCCATTTGATCCAGCGTTTCATGGGGGGTCCCTCTTCTTCGAATGAATGATTGGCGTGTCCAGGCGCCGGATTCTGAATTCGAAGAAGCGGTTTGTGCCACCCGCCGCCGCAAGGCGTGGCGGGGCCGGTGACATTTGTCACAAACGGCCCGCCGGTGTGGGGGGCCGCGAAGGTTCAGCGCTCGATGGTCTTGTTCCAGCGCGTGTTCCAGGCGGGGCGGTTGGCGTTCACGCTGTCCCAGTCCAGCGTCACGGCGTTCTTCATCCACTGGCTGATCTGCGCCACTTGCGCCGCGCCTTCGCCGACGGCCGGGGCCTTGGGGTTGGTGGGGATCTGCGCGCCGAACTGCAGCACGTTGGCCTGCGCCAGCGGGCTCAGCAGGAACTCGGCCAGCTTCTGCGCCAGCTCGGGCTCGCTGTTCCTGGCGATCACGCACTGGCCGGTCATCAGCACCACCGAGCCCTCCTTGGGCTGTGCGTATTCCACGGGAATGCCCTTGGACTTGAGCGCGGCCACGGCCGTGGGCGTGAGCGGGAACAGCGCGGCCTCGCCGGTCTGAACCATCTCGGAAATCTTGGCCGAGCTCGGGATGTATTCGAGCACATTGGGGCCGATGGTCTTGGCCCAGTTGTTGAAGCCCGGTTCCACGTTCTTGTCGTTGCCGCCCTGGATGCGGTTGAACATCAGGAAGCCGTGCAGCCCGAACGACGACGACGGCATGGACTGGAACACCACCTTGCCCTTGTACTTGGGGTCTGCAAAGTCCATCCACGAGGTGGGCGCGGCCCAGCCCTTTTCGGTGAACATCTTGGTGTTGTAGGCGATGCCGGTCATGCCCAGGCTCACGCCGCTGGCCAGGTCGTCCTTGAAGCGCGCGGCGGGGTAGATGTCGTTCAGGTGCGGGTTGGGGCGCTGCTTCTCGCACAGCCCCATGCCCATGGCGCGCACCATGATGCCGTCATCGAGGAACATCACGTGCATCTGCGGCTTGTCCTTGTTGGCCTGGGCCTTGGCCAATATGTCCGAGGACGTGCCCGGCACCACCACGACCTTCACGCCGTGCAGCTTCTCGAACGCCGGGAACACGTACTGGGTGTACGCCTTCTCCATGGTGCCGCCGTTCATGCCGATGTACAGCGTCTTGGGGGTCTGTGCCACGGCTGCGCCGCTGGCGGCCAGGGCCGTGGCAGCGGCCGCAGCCAGCAGGCCGCGGCGCAGGGAAACGTTCGGGCGGAAAGCGAAGTTCATGGTGATTGCCTTTCGGGTGGGAGGGGGTGGGGAGAGGTCGGCGGGCTCAGTGGGCCTGCGCTGTGGTTGTTGTGGGCGTGGCGCCCGCGGCGGGCGCTGGCGGCGTGTCAAAGCGAGCCAGGGAAAACGCGTCGATCGGCGTGCTGGTGTGCCCGTCGCGCGCCAGTTCGGCCAGCACTTCGCCCACGGCGGGGCCGATCTGAAAGCCCGCGCCCGCAAAGCCGAAGCCATGGATCAGGCCGGGCGTGGTGCGGCTCTTGCACAGCACGGGCTGGCGGTCGGGCAGGTAGCCCTCGGTGCCGCTCCAGGTGCGGATGAAGTGCGCGTGCTTCAGCGCGGGCAGCAGCTCGACCGCCTGCACGGTGAGCGACGCGATGGCGCCGCGCTCCGAGCGCGCGCGGTCGCCGTCGAGCCAGAAGCCCGACCCGCCGCCCAGCACCAGGTTGCCGCGCGCCACCTGGCGGCAGTAGATGCCGCCGCCTTCCACGCCCAGGCTCCATTGCATGAAATAGGGCAGGGGCTCGGTGACCATCATCGCGGGGTGGCCGGAGCGCAGCGGCACCGGCTCGCCGAACTGCTCCGCCATCGCACCGGCCCAGGCGCCCGCGCAGTTGAGCACCACCGGGGCACTGACCTCCAGTGCCGTGCCCGAGTGCAGCGTGAACAACTGTCGGCCGTCGTGTTCGATGCGCGTGAGCGGCGATCGCTCGAAGATCTGCGCGCCGGCGCGTTGGGCAGCCAGCGCGAACGCGGGCGACACCAGGCGCGGGTTGGCCTGCCCATCGTCCACGCACAGCGACCCGCCCACGGCCTTGCCGCCCAGCCACGGGCACTGTGCCCGCAGGCGTTCGCCGCTGATCAACTCGATGCCCAGATCGAAGTCCCGGCTCAGGTCGGCGTAGTGCTCCAGCGCGGCCATGTCCGCCTCGCTGCGCGCGATCTTGAAATGCCCGGTGCGCGCGTATTCGCCATCGGTGCCGATCAGTTCGGGCAGGCGTGCCCAGATATCGTGGGCGCGCTGCGCCAGCGGCAACTGGCTCAACGGCCGCCCCTGGCGGCGCACGCCGCCGTAGTTCACGCCGCTCGAGCGCGAGCCGCAGAGATCGCGCTCGAGCAGCACGACATCGACGCCCTGGCGGCGCAGGGCCAGCGCGGCCGATGCGCCCACGATGCCGCCGCCCACGATGGCGACATCGGTCTTGACGGTCCGAGGCGTGCTGCTGCTCATGCGCTGGCTCCCGCGTCGGTGGCCTGCCGTGCCTGCAGGTGGATCGGTATCGGCTTGATCGGCGCCTGTCCGCGCAGCCGGCCCACCCGCTCCACGGGCTGGCCGGTGGCCTGCGCCAGGATCTCGGCCGCGGCCACGCCGCAGCTGCGGCCCTGGCAGCGGCCCATGCCCACGCGGGTGAGCGCCTTCAGTCGGTTCATCTCGTCGGCACCGGTCTCGCGCACGCAGGCGCGCAGCTCGCCCGCCGTGATGTTCTCGCAGCGGCACACCACCAGCGCATCGGGCGCTTGCGCGGCCCAGTCGGTGGGGAAGGGAAAGGCGCGTTCCAGCCCCTGGCGAAACCGCATCAGGCGGTGAAGCTGGCCCTGCAGCGCCTGCATGCGCGCCGCGTCCACGGCCGTCCCGTGGTCCTGCAGCAGCGCCAGCGCGGCCAGCTCGCCGGCCCACTCGGCCGCGTCGGCACCCAGGATGCCCGCGCCGTCGCCCGCCAGGTACACGCCCTGCACGCTGCTGCGGCCCGCGGCATCGCGCTCGGGCAGGTGGGCGCGGTGCATCGGTGCCCAGGCAAAGCGGCAGCCCAGCAGGTCGGCCAGTTGTGTTTCGGAGCGCAGCGCGTAGCCAAAGCCCACGGCGTCGCAGCTGAGCGTGTGCTCGCGCCCGGCGCCATCGGCCCACACCACGCCGGCCACGCGGCCGTCGCCCAGCACGCGCACGGGGCGGATGCCGCTGTGGATGGGCACGCCGTGCGCGCGCAGCCAGCCCACGTAGTAGACGCCCTTGGCGAACACCGCCGGCTGCGTGAGCATGGCGGGCACGGCGGCCAGCTGGTCGGCCAAGCGCGCGGTGTCGAGCACCGCAGCGACCATGGCGCCGGCCTTGGCGTACTGGTAGGCCACCAGGTACAGCAGCGGGCCCGTGCCCATCAGCACCACCCGGCTGCCGATGGCGCAGCCCTGGAATTTGAGCGCCACCTGCGCGCCGCCCAGCGTGTAGACGCCCGGCAGCGTCCAGCCCGGCACGGGCAGCACGCGGTCGGTGGCGCCGCTGGCCACGATGAGCTGGCCGTAGGGCACGGTGCGCGTGGTCTGCGTGGGGCCGTGCAGCACATCCAGCAGGCCGCCTTGCGCATTCCACACCAGGCTGTCGGGCTGGTAGTCGATCTGTGCGTGCAGGCCGTCCAGCGTGCCGTGCAGTGCGGTGGCACGCGCGGCCTCGGTGCCGTACAGCGTGGCGGGGGTGCGCTTGAAGTGGGCGGGCGGGCGGCGGTAGATCTGCCCGCCGCCGCGCGCGGCTTCGTCGATCAGCACCGGCCGCACGCCGTGGGCCGCCAGCGTCTGCGCGGCGCGGATGCCGGCCGGGCCCGCGCCCACGATCACGGGTTGCAAAGCAGGCGCCATCGTCATGGCTGGCCCCCTCTGGCAAAGGTGGCCGCGTCGGCGGCTTCGGTGCGCAACGCCATGCCGGGGGTGATGAAGGTGCTGCAGGCGCGCAGGCGCTCGCCGCTGTCGGTCAGCACCCAGCAGTCCTGGCAGGCACCCATCAAACAGAAGCCCGCGCGCGGCTCGTGGCTGAATTCGTTGCGGCGCAGTTGCGCATGCTGCGTGAGGATGGCCGTCAGCACCGTATCGCCCTGAAGAGCGGTGGCGGATTGGCCGTTGATGGTGAAGTGCACGGGCGCACGGCTCTTCTCGGCCACGCGGTGCAGCAAGGCAGGGCTGGAACTCATGTTTTCGGTGCTCATCTACTTCCGGCCCACGAGGACGCGGTCCAGTCCATACACACGGTCCAGCAGCACCATGGCGCACGCCGTCACGGCCACCATCAGCGCCGACACGGCCGCCATCAGCGGGTCGATGGATTCGGTGGCGTACATGTACATGCGCACCGGCAGCGTCACCGTGCTGGGCGAGGTGACGAAGATCGACATGGTCACTTCGTCAAAGCTGTTGATGAAGGCCAGCATCCACCCGCCCGTCACGCCCGGCAAAATCATCGGCAGCGTGATGCGCGTGAACACCGTGGCCTGGCTGGCGCCCAGCGACAGGGCTGCATGCTCCGCGCTGCGGTCGAACCCCACCAGCGCCGCCACCACCAGGCGCAGCGTGTACGGCGTGACGATGAGCGCATGCGCCACCACCAGCCAGCCAAAGCTGCCCGTGCCGCCGATCAGCGCGAACAGGCGCAGCAGGGCCACGCCCAGCACCAGGTGCGGAATGATCAATGGCGACAAAAACAGGCCGTTGAGAAAGCCGCGCCCGGGAAAGTCGTAGCGCGTGATCGCAATGCCCGCGGGCACTGCCAGCACTGTCGCCAGCGTGGCCGACGCCAGGGCCAGCCACAGGCTGTTCCAGAACGACTGCATGAAGTCCGGGTGGTCGAACACCGCCTTGAACCAGCGCAGCGAGAACTCGGTGGTGGGCAGCGTCAGCGTGTTGTGCGGCGTGAAGGCGACGATGCACACCACCAGAAGCGGGGCCAGCATGAAGGCGATGACGAGCGCGTTGAACGCGAGGGCGATGGGGCCGTTCTTGTGCATGGATCAGGACTCCCGCCGGGCCGCCCCAAGGGAGGCCTGCGCCCCCTTGGGGGGCAGCGAATACACGAAGTGATGGAGCGTGGGGGTGGTCATACTTACCCGAGAGATTTCTTATAGCGGCCTTCAACCAGGCGGTTGTAGCTCAGCATCACCACCAGGTTGGCCACCAGCAAGGTCAGCGCAATGGCGGCGCCCAGCGGCCAGTTCAGCTCGTGCAGGTACTCGTCGTACACCACCGTGGCCACCATCTTCAGCCGCCGCCCGCCCAGCAGGCCGGGAATGGCGAACGAGCTGGCGGCCAGGCCGAACACGATCAGGCTGCCTGACAAGATGCCCGGCAGCACCTGCGGCAGCACGATGCGCCGCAAGGTGGTGAAGGGCGAGGCCCGCAGCGACAGCGCGGCGTTTTCCACGCCCGGGTCCAGCTTCTGCAGCGATGTCCACACGGGGATCACCATGAAGGGCAGCATCACGTGCACCAGCGCCACCACCACGGCGATCTCGGTGTAGAGCATCTTCACCGGGCCGATGCCCACCAGGCCGAAGGCAGCGTTCACCAGCCCCTCGGGGCCGAGCAGCATGCTCCAGCCAAAGGCCCGCACCACCACCGACACCAGCAAGGGCGCCAGCACCACCAGCAGCAGGATGGAGCGCCACGGGTTGCGCATGCGGCTGAGCACATAGGCCTCTGGCGCGCCGATGGCCACGCAGATCAGCGTGACCAGCCCGGCGATCCAGAACGTGCGCCAGAAGATCGCGTGGTAGTACGAATCGGCAAACACATGGCGGTAGTGCTCCAGCGTGAACTCGCCCGCCTTCACCCCCGTGGCCGGGTCGAACGCGTTGAAAGACAGCACCGCCGTCAGCGCCAACGGCACCAGCAGCAGCACGGTGAACAGCAGCAGCGCCGGGCCGGACAGCCACCAGGGCATGGCCTTCCTGCCCAGCAGCGGGTGGGGTGCTGAGGACAGGGTCGATGGGATGGCTGTCATGGCGTGGCCTCGGCCTCGGCGCCTGCCGTTGCGGCTTCATCGGCGGGCAGCAGGCGCATGCAGTGGTCGGGCCAGTCCAGGCCGGTGCGGTCGCCTTCGTCCAGCGCGTTGCGGCCGTCGTTGGGCGCCAGCACCATCAGGTCGCCCATGGGGGTGTCCACGCGGTACAGCCACTGGCTGCCCAGAAAGAAGCGTTCGCGCACCTCGCCGCCGATGCGGCCCTGCACCGCAGGCACCAGCTGCAGTTTTTCGGGCCGCACGCTCAGCAGCACGGCCGCGCCGGGGCGAAACTGCGCGCCGTCCACCCGCACCTCGATGGGCCCCGCGCCCACGTGGGTGTGCGTGTTGTTGGCCGAGGTCACCTTGCCGGGCACCAGGTTGGCCTTGCCCACGAAGGTGGAGATGAAGCGGGTGCGCGGGTGCTCGTACACGCGGTGCGGGTGGTCGATCTGCGTGGCGCGGCCGGCCTCCATCACCACCACGCGGTCGCTGATGGACATGGCCTCGCTCTGGTCGTGCGTGACCATCACCGTGGTGGTGCCCACCTTGCGCTGGATCTGGCGCAGCTCGAACTGCATCTCCTCGCGCAGCTTGGCGTCCAGGTTGGACAGGGGCTCGTCCAGCAGCAGCACGGGGGGCTCGATGACCAGTGCGCGCGCCAGGGCCACGCGCTGGCGCTGGCCGCCCGACAGTTCGCGGGGGTAGCGCGTGGCGTGCGCCTCCAGGTGCACGAGGCCCAGGGCCTGGGCCACGCGGTCCTTGCGCTCGGCCTTGGGCACCTTGCGCATCTCCAGGCCAAAGCTCACGTTGTCGGCCACCGTCATGTGCGGAAAAAGCGCATAGCTCTGGAACACGATGCCCAGCCCGCGCGTGTTGGCTTTGGCGTGGGTGATGTCGCGCCCGTCCAGCTGGATGCGGCCGCTGCTCACCGCCTCGAAGCCCGCCACCATCTGCAAGGTAGTGGTCTTGCCGCAGCCCGAGGGGCCGAGCAGGGAGACGAATTCGCCTTTTTCCACCGTGAGGTTCATGGACTGCACCGCGCAGGTGCTGCCGTAGAACTTGGTCACATCACTGAGCTTCAGGAAGGACATGGGGGCCTTTCTTCGGATTCCGGTTTCCTGCCATGCGCGTGCTCCGAGCGGCGCGCGCATGGATGTCTTTGTGCCGGGCTGCCTCTGCTGAACAAGGTGGCTTGCCACTGCTGCACCGCTGTGGTGCATGGGGCCGTTCAGGATGGAGAGCCTTGGCGTTTTCAGTTCACTCTATTGCAACAACCGAACCAGATTGCACCGGGTATTCCATTAATCAGAATTTTTCTTTAAATTATTCCGATAGTTGGAATGTGATAGGTAGAATGAAGCCCATCTATTCCGCAGGAGCGATGCATGGAAGCAGCAACCGCAGGCACGGGCGGCGTACCCCGGGTCTTTGCCCTCATCCGCGCCCTGGTGGCCGTGCAGGCCGAGGGCGGCCGGGTCACCCAATTGGCGCGTGCCATCGGTCTCACGCAGGGCACCACGCACCGTTTGCTGCAATCGCTGGTGGCAGAAGGCATGGTCGAGCAGGATGAGCGCAGCAAGCTCTACCGCCTCAGCATGGACTTCTTCGCGCTGGCGGCCCGCGCCGGCAACCCGGGCGACCTGCGCAGCCTGTGCCGCCCGGCGCTGCTGCGTCTGTGCGGCAGCCTGGGTGACAGCATCTTTTTGCTGGCGCGCAGCGGCTTCGACGCCATCTGCCTGGACCGCAGCGAGGGGCCCTTCCCGATCCGTTCGTTCACCGGCGACATCGGTGGCCGCGTGGCGCTGGGGGTGGGGCAGGGCGCGCTGGCCATCCTCGCGTTTCTGCCCGAGGCCGAGCGCGAAGAGGTCATCCGCTTCAACCTGTCGCGCGTGCGCGAGTACGGCGTGTACGACGAGGTGTATTTGCGCACCGAGATCGAGCGCGTGCGCCAGCAGGGCTACGCGGGCCGCAACACCGGCCTGCTCGAAGGCATGGCCGGTGTGGCCGTGCCCATCTGCGACCGCGAAGGCCGCGCCGTGGCGGCGCTGAGCGTGGGCACCATCGCCGACCGCCTGAACGCCGACCGCATGCCCACCGTGGTGGAGCTGCTCAAGCGCGAGGCGGCTGCCATCGGGCCCCGGATCAACCCCTTTGACGCCACCCTGCGCCGGCCTGCACAAAGCCTGGCGGGTTCGCCGCCAGCGCAGCGGGTGGTGCCCGGCGCGGACCGGGCGAGCGCATCCGACCCCCTGGGCTGAGGTGCTGGCCTGGCGGCGCGCGGCCCGCGCTCGGCAAGTCCCGGCCGCCATCCGCGTAGCCCGCAGAAAAATGCGCTGGACAGCGTGGTGGCAGTCCGCCCCGCTATAGTCCGCGCTCCCCCTGGCGGTTTGCGGGCCGGCGATGCACGCCGTGTTGACCGACCCGCCTCTTCAAGACAAGAAAAAAACGAACACCATGGGCCTGCAGCAGACCACCCCCGAATACCTCGACCAATGCCGCGCCGCGCAGCGGGCTGAGCAGGAGCAATCCCTGGCGGCCACCAACGACTGGGCGCATGTGGACAAGCCCCAAGTGCATGCCGACTTCGCTGCGTTCTACCAGGAGCTGGGACCGCTGATCGATGCGCACGCCCCTGAATCCGAGGCCATCCAGGCCCTGATGGGAAAGCACTTTTCCATCGTCGCGCGTTTTTACGTGCCGTCGCGCGACGCTTATGTGGGCACCGTGCTGTTCTATGCCGACAATGCCGACATGAAGGCGTTTCACAATGCCTACCACCCGCGCATGGTGGAGTTCCTGGGCGACGCCGCGTTCGTCTACGCGCTGCAGAACCTGCAATAGCGCTCCCTGGAGGCCCATGCAACCCCATGCCACGCCGGCGCAGCCACCCGCGAGCGGCGCACTGGAACCCTTTGCTCCCGTGTGCGGCGCCCTGGCCGAAGCGCTGCGGGACGATGCGTTCTATCAGGCCGTCACCATCGACCACGCGGCCGACCCCGCCCTGCGGCACCGTGTGCTGGCCCACTACTTCGCGCTGGCCCTGGAAGAGGCCCGCGCCGTGGGCGAGGTGCATGTGTCGGGCGCCGACGGCGCCGCCCTCTGGCTGACCCAGGAGGCCACGGCCAGCGCGCAGGCCCTGCACGGCGAGCGCCGCACCCAGGGGCTTTCCCGGCTGCTCGGGCCCGCAGGTTTCGCCAACTATGTGCGCATCGCCGCCGCCATGGAGGAGCAGGTGCCCGGCGACCTGCGGGGTGCGTGGTACCTGTCCATCCTGGGCGTGCGCCCTGCTGCGCAGGGCCAGGGGCTGGCGCAGGGACTGCTGCGGCTGACGCTGGCCCGCGCAGACCTGGCGCGCGCCATCTGCTTTCTGGAAACCTTCAACCCGCTCAGCCTGCCGTTCTACCGGCGCCTGGGGTTCACGCGCACGGTGGAGTGCGTGGAACCGGTCTCTGGCCGCACGTACTGGCTGATGGTGCGCGAGGCCGCGCGGCGCCCCTGAAGGCGCGCAAGCCCAGGCACGCACGCACGCACGCCACCGCCCGCGCGGCGGGTCTTTGAAAGGTGGGGTTTCATCCCAGTAGCAAAGCCACCACCAATCACTTAGTATGGTCCGCAGAGGGGTAGAGGCCAGCCAGGCCGCCGATCTGTCCTGACGTTTGCTGGGTGTGCTGGTGGGTGGAAATGAATCGATGAAGCGTGATGTTCGCCTGGCAGTGCTGCTGCTGACCGTTGTGTACCTCTCGGTGGCTGCCGCCACCGCCTGGCAGATGTGGTCGGCGCGGGAGCGCTCGCTGGCCGAAATCGACACCCAGAACCTCAACCTGGCGCAGACCCTCAACACCTACACCGAAGGCGTCATCACGCAAAGCGCCATGCTGCTGCTGGGCATCGTGGAGCGGCTGGAGGAAGAGGGCACCGGCCCCCAGCACATGCAGCGCCTGCAGCGGCTGATCGACCAGCAGGAGCATTTGCTGACCCAGCTCAATGGCATCGTCATCTATGGCGCCACCGGCGACTGGCTCATGTCTTCGGCCGGGCGCTTGCCGGCCCAGGCCAACAGCACGGACAGGGCCTTCTTTGCCCACCACCGCGACAGCGCGTCGCGCGAGCCCTTCATCGGGCCGGCCATCCGGAGCCGCTCCACCGGCGACTGGGTCATCACCATCAGCCAGCGCTTCGAGGACAAGGACAGGCGCTTTGGCGGCGTGGTGGTGGTGAGCCTGGGCATCAAGAGCTTTCTGGAGCTGTTCGGCAAGATCGACGTGGGCGACCAAGGCGCCATCGGGCTGTCGACCACGGGCGGGCAGATGCTCGTTCGCTATCCCTACCGCGAGCAGGACCTGGGCCGCGACTTCTCCAAATCGGCCAATTTCCAGCGCGTCTACTCCGGCGCCGTGTCCGGCACGGCCTCGTTCAAGTCCGGCATCGACGGAACGCAGCGGCTGTACGCCTTTCGCAAGAGCGACCGGTATCCCGTGGTCACCACCGTGGCGGTGGGCAAGGAAGAAGCCCTGTCCGGCTGGCGGCATCAGGTGCTGCTCACTGCGGCCGTCGTCGGTGCCTTGCTCCTGGGCATCGCGGTCATCGGCTGGCGGCTGCTGCTCGACATCCGCCGCCGGACCCGCGCCGAGGCCTCCCTCGTGGCTGCGCGCGAGGATCTGATGCGGGTGAACCAGAAGCTGGAGGCGCTGGCCGCGCAAGACCAGCTCACGGGCCTGGCCAATCGCCGCTGCTTCGACGAAACCCTGAACATGGAGTGCCGCCGCGCGAGCCGGCAGGGGACGCCGCTGTCCCTGCTGCTCATCGATATCGACTACTTCAAGGGTTTCAACGACACCTACGGCCATGTGGCGGGCGATGCCTGCCTGCAGGCGGTGTCGAAATGCCTGGTGCAGTACGCCAAACGCCCCGGTGACCTCGTGGCGCGCTACGGCGGGGAAGAACTGGCGATCATTCTTCCCGGCACGGATCTTCAGGGGGCGCGCATTGTGGCGGAGGTCGTGCGGGAGCGGATCGAGGCGCTGGCCATCGCGCACAGCGGCAGCTCGTGGGGCTGCGTCACGGTGAGCGTGGGAGCCGCCACGATGGCAGGGCCTTACGCGCAGGGGTGCGAGCGGCAACTGATCGAGGCGGCGGATGGCGGGCTGTACCGGGCCAAGGCGTCAGGGCGCAATCGGGTGGAAGCGCCGTGAAGACGGGGTTCTTTCCGGATCACAAGGTCCTGGCGTAGAACGGAATCAGCTGGCCCATCGCGGCTTCCACATACTGGGGCACCCAGTAGGTCTCGATGTGCGTGGCGCCTTCGATCTTGAACAGTTCCTTGTCCTTCGCGCCCGTGGCCTTGGCGAACGCATCTTCGGTCATGTACAAGCTGTCAGCCTTGCTGCCCGCGATCATCAGCAGCGGTTGCTGGATCAGTTCGATCTCCTCGGTGGCATCCCAGCGCATCAGGTCCATCAAGCTGCTCGTGGTGTATTTGAACGTGGAGCCCGGATGCGCATGGGTGCGCCAGTAGTATTCGTAGCCCTGCCGGTACATCTCGAATGGCAACGCCGCAATCTGCGCATCCGTCATGTCGGCATCGCCCGAATAGAGAACCTTGCCTCCCGCCTTCTCCTGGGCGCGCGCATCCGACGCGTCCTTCAAGCGCTTCTGGATCGTATCCAGCTGGGAGTCGGAAAACCCGTTGCGGCGGACCCGTCCGGAGTTGAACATGCTGAGCGTCGCCAGCGTCTTGAAGCGCTTGTCTGACTTCGCTGCCGACAGCGCATAGCCGCCGCCACCACAAATGCCGAGCAGTCCCAGGCGCGCCGCATCGACACCTGGATAGCGGGTGATGAAGTCGGCCGCACCGTGAATGTCCTCCGTGCGAAATTGCGGCTTGTCCGTGCTGCGTGGCTGGCCGCCGCTGCCTCCCTGATACGCCGCGTCCATCGCGATCGTGATGTAGCCCTGCTCCGCCAGGTGCTGGGCATACAGGCCGGCGACCTGCTCCTTCACGCCGCCGTTCGGGTGCGCCACGACGATCGCGGGGTATTTCTTCTTGGGATCGTGGTTCGCCGGGGTGTAGACGTTGGCGACGATGTCCAGGCCGTTGAGCTTGTACTTCACCGGGCGGATGTGGACCTTGCCCGGCTCGTTCTTCGTGATCGCGCCGGCATAGACCAGCGTGAAGGGATTCTTGCTGCCGCCACCAGCGGCGACAGCGGAGGTGGGTGTGGCCATGGCGGGAACACCGATGGCGGCGGCTGAGATGGCAAGGGCCGAGGTCCCAAGGAACTCGCGGCGCTTTTCATTGACGGCTTCGTGTTTCATTCAAGCTCCAATCATTTTTGTGATCTGCCTGCGCGGCATGGCGCGGCCGGGTACGTCAGTCCAGCTTCTTGTGGGCCAGAAACTGCGACACCAGCTGCGCGATCTGCAGGTTGTTCAAGTCGGACATCAGGAAGTGCGTGTTGCCGCGCACTCCAATCTCCGGAAGGTGCACCAGCCGGGCGTCGCCGCCGTGCCTGTTGACGGCGTCGACCCACAGCCGGGCCATGGCCAGCCGCACACGCCAGTTGTCCTGGCCGCGCTCCGGGGTGGGCTCGACCGGGAAGTTGTCGCCGTAGTAGATGGTGATCGGGAGCCGGGTGAGCTTCAGGAAGTCCGGCATCGGCACCGCCTCGGGCGACAGCGTCCCGGCCGCACTGGGCATGGCCTGGGGCAACTCGCCCCGCGGAAAGATGAAGCCGCTGCCCGGCTCGAAAGCGACGATCGCCTTGACGTTCGGGTTCTTGATTGCCGCCAGCCAGCCCGGGCCGCCGGCTTGCGAATGCGTGAACAGGATCGCCGGGCCGATTTTGGTGAACAGCGCCGACAGGGCGTCTGCTACCACGCCGGCGTCGTAGGGGCCGGTGTTGGGGGTGACCGAGCGGAAGAACTGCTCCAGCGTCTCCGGCTTGCGGTCGAACTGGACATTGCCGAAGTAGTTCGGCCACTTGCCCATCCGGAACTGGTCGAAGATCAGCTGGTCGTTGGGTGCCGGCTCGATCGTTGCCGCGACCGTGCTGCTGCCGGCCCGGCCACGGCGCGGCTGGTCCACCACGTAGACCGGAAAGCCACGGCGCAGGAACAAGGTCTGAAAGCCCTCGCGCCCGTCCGCCGTGGTTTCCCAGCTGCGCGCGGACTGGAAGGCGCCATGCAGCATCACGATGGGCAATGCCTTCGGGTTCTGCGGCACCTGGTAGAAGGCATAGAGGTGGTCGCCGTGGAAACTCTGGCCCGAAGCGCCCGGCTTGTTGTTGTCGTAGTTTCCGGGGGTTTTCTGCACGGTCCCGCCGACGGCGAAGCTCCCCTGGGCCTGGATCACCAGCGGACCAGGGGCGTTGCCGGTGCCCTGGGGAGGAGCGGTTGCGCAGCCGGTGATGAGCGCCGGCAGGGCAAGGGCGGCGGCCCACAGGATTCGGTGGGTGTCCATGTTCAACCTTTCGATGCGGCGGCAACCGCCTGCGTGAGCGCGTCTTGGGCGCGATGGGCGGCATCTGGATCGCCCTGTTCTGCCAGCACCTGCACCAGTTGCCGCAGCTGCGTGGCACTCAGGCCCACGCGCAGGCTGGCCCGCAGGTGCGAGCGCAACTGGGCCTCCACGCCCGGCATGGCGGCGAGCGCGCCGACCGTGGCCAGTTCGCGGCTTTGCCAGTCGAGGTTGTCGCGCTCGAAGATGTCGCCGAACAAGTGGGCCTGCAGGAACTGGTTGATGACGGGCGCGAAGTCGAACAGCGGGCGCTGCACCGGCCCGCCGGAGATCGCGGTCTGGTTCGCCTTGCCGGCCGCCACCAGTTCATCGCCGGTGGCGATGCGGCGGCCGGGTTCGCGGCCCGGTGCGTCCTGGATGCCGCGCTGCCTGCGTTCCTGCACGACCTTCATCAGTTCGCCAAGCGCGTTGAGGCTCTTGGGGAACCCCGCATAGGCGTAAAGCTGCACCAGAACTTCCTTGGCCTCGCTGACCGTCATGCCCGCATCCAGCCCCTGGTTCAAGGCCGTGTTGAGCCGGGGCATGTTGCTGGCCGCCGCAAAGGACGCCATCAGGGGGATGGCCTGCTGCCTGGCCGACAGGACTTCGCTGGCGGGCTGTGCATGCGCCGCTGCCCGCGGGGGCACGATGTGCTGGCCGGCGTGTCCAGCCGGCATCGCGGCGGGAGCCGCCGCGGCCAGGCCCGCGCTGGCCAGGGCGGCCTCGTAGTCCTGATCGCTGACCTTGTCTTTCCAGGCCACCGAGATGCCGTCTTCCTTTTCGGCGATGGCGACATGGGCCATGGGGCCGCCGGGGCCCGCGCCGTGCCAGTGGCGCACGTTGGCGGGGATGCCGACCACGTCGCCGGGGCGGATCCACTGGGCCGGTTGCCCCGCCTGCTGCACCAGACCCAGGCCGGCCGTGACCACGAGCGTCTGTCCCAGAGGATGGGTGTGCCAGGCCGTGCGGGCCCGGGCCTCGAAACGCACCGTTGCGCCGCCGGCCTTTCCCGGCGGCAGCGCCTGAAACGGCGTGCTGATCTCGACGGTGCCCGTGAAGGTCTCCGGCGCCCCGGTCGCGGCGGGCGACGGCGCGGCCGTGCGGACGGCAACGGCGGGCGCGGCGCTTTCCGGTCCGGGCCGCTGCGCGCTCGCCACGGTGGCTGCGCCGCACAGGGCGAGGCAAAGCAGTGTCTTCATGCGCATGGCTCAGAGGTCGAGCTTGCGCCCGGCCATCCACTGGACGATGGCGGGATCGCGGTGGGAGAAGAAACTGCTGGTGCGGGTGTCGAGCGTGGCAATGCGCGCCATGTCCGCGGCATCGAGCTCGAAGTCGAGGATGGCGATGTTCTCCGCCATGCGTTCCCTGTGCACCGACTTGGCCAGGGTGGCGATGCCGCGCTGGGCCAGCCAGCGCAGCACGACCTGGCCCACGGATTTGCCGTGGCGCCTGCCGATGTCGGTGAGCACCTCGTTCTCGAACAGGTTGTTGCGCCCTTCCGCAAACGGTGCCCAGGCCTGGGCCTGCACGCCGATTTCCCGCATGAAGGCGGCGCTCTCGATCTGCTGCAGGAACGGGTTCACCTCCACCTGGTTGACGGCCGGTGCGATCTGGTTGAACGCCTGGATGTCCATCAGTCGGTCGGGGTGGAAATTGCTGACGCCGATGGCACGCAGCTTGCCCGCGCGGCAGGCTTCCTCCATTGCGCGCCAGGCGCCATGCACGTCGCCGAATGGCTGGTGGATGAGGTAGAGGTCCAGATAGTCCACCTGCAGGCGGCGCAGCGATGTGTCGATGGCCCGCTGTGTGCGCTCGTAGCCGGCGTCCTGAACCCAGAGCTTGGTCGTCACGAAAAGCTGGGCCCGCGCCACGCCGCTGGCCTTCAGGCCCTTGCCGACCGCTTCCTCGTTCAGGTAGGACGCCGCGGTGTCGATCAAGCGGTAGCCGGCCTGGATGGCGTCGATCACGCAGCGTTCGCATTCCTGCGCATCGGGAATCTGGAAGACACCGAAGCCCAGGACGGGCATCTGGACGCCATTGTTCAAGGTGAGGTGTTGCAAGGTGGGTTTCCTCAGGGGACTATGGGGCGAAGTCTAGGAACTGGACTCACATCCGGATAGTGGTAAATAGGTTGCTGGATTCGCATCCAAATGGAGACAATGCCGGCAGGAGGAAGCAGCCATGGCCATCAACGAACTCCGCTCCGTATCCACCTTCATCAAGGCCGCGGAGCTGGGCAGCCTGCGCAAGGCGGCACACGCGCTCGACATCAGCCCGCAGGCGGCGAGCAAGGCGCTGGCGCAACTGGAGGAACACCTGGACGCGAGGCTGTTCCATCGCACGACGCGGGTGATGTCGCTGACCGATGCAGGGCAGCGCCTGCTGGAGGACGTGCAGCCCGCGTTGCTGGGCGTGCAGCGCGCCCTGCAAAACGCGCGGACGGCCAGGGACGAATTCGCCGGGCCCTTGCGCATAGCCGGCCCTCGCACGGCTTTTCAGCCCATCCTCTGGCGCCTGGTGGAGGAGTTCTGTGAACGGCACCCCGGCATCCAGCCCGACGTGCTCCTGGACGACCGGGTGGGCAACTGGGTCGAGGACCGGGTGGACGTTGGCTTTCGCCTGGGCGCCTCGCCGCATGAAGGGGTCATCGCCCGCAAGCTGTTCCCGTTGCAGATGGTCATTTGCGGAGCACCGGCGTATTTGCAGCGCTTTGGCGTGCCGGACTCTCTGGCGGCCCTGGCCGCCCACCGCTGCAGCGCTTTCCGCCACCCCGGCACGGGCAAGGTCGCCCCCTGGCATGTGAAGCTGGGGGAGCAGACCGTGGACCAGCCGGTCGTGCCCGCCATCTGCAGCAATGACGAAGTCTTCGAGCTGCAGGCCGTGCTGGCGGGCAAGGTCCTGGGGCAGCTGGCGGGCGTGACCGCGGCGCCCTATATCCGTTCGGGGCAGCTGGTCCCCGTCCTGCGCGACCACATGCCCGATTTCGCCAGCTACTTTGTGTACTTCGGCAGCAGGACGTCGCAGCCTGTGCGCGCCCGGGCGTTCATCGACCTGGCCGTGGAACGCCTCACCAACAACCCGCAGTACGTATTGAACGACAAGGAACTGGCGGGGGCGGATCGCCGGGCCGGCCGCACCGCGCGCAAGCCGCCGGGAACCGCCAGTAGCCGGGCAGTGCGGCCCGCCTGAAGCCGCTGCCTGGTTTCCGCTAGGGGTTTTGTGCAGGGCCGATCGAGCCGCCCGCGCCGGGCCTTGGCGGACTTCCGCTGGTGGACGGGCGCTGAATGACGGCCTGCCGGTGCGCGGCCCGGGCGCCGGATACCCGGTGCTGCTACTTCACTTTTCATAGCTGCCAGCGCTTTAGCCACAAGGGCTGGAGGCATTTTTATTCAGAATTTCCATGTACCCGGTGGTGCAGGGGCGTCGCGCCGGTCCTCAGCCTTGGGCTTGCCGCTGGCCTGCGCATTCCCCCACCACCCAGTCCCTGAACGCCTTCACCAGCGGCGTCTGCGCGCGCGCCTCCGGGTACACGAGGTAGTACGCATCGGTGCTGGTCAGTACCGTGCCCGACAGCTCCACCAGGCTGCCCGCCGCCAGCTCCTGCTCGATCAGGAAACGCGGCAGCAGCGCCGCGCCCAGGTGTGAGACAGCGGCCTGGGCGATCATGGCGAAGTGTTCGGACTGGGGGCCGCGCAGGGCCAGGGCCGTGGGGGCGCCCACCAGCTCGAACCACTCGGCCCACTGGGTGGGGCGCGTGCTTTGCTGCAGCAGCACCACGCGGGTCAGATCCTGTGGCGTGCGGATGTGGTGGCGGTCGCGGTAGGCGGGGCTGCACACGGGCACCGTCTCTTCGTGCATCAGGTATTCGCACACGGCACCCGCCCAGTGCGGCGCACCGAAGTGGATGGCCGCGTCGAACGGTGTTCCCGCGAAATCAAAGGGCTCGGTGCGGGCCGAAAAATTGACCATGGCCTCGGGGTGCTGGGCCATGAAGCCGCCCAGGCGTGGGATGAGCCAGCGGGTGCCCAGCGTGGGCAGCACGGCCAGGTTGAGCAGGCCGTCGGTGCTCGCGAACGCCATGGCCTTTTGCGTGCTGGCCGACAGCTGCTGCAGCACGGCCAGCACGTCGGCGGCGTAGACGCGGCCCGCGTCGGTGAGCACCACGCGCTGGCGCACGCGGTGGAAGAGGGCGGTGCCCAATTGCTCCTCCAGCTGGCGGATCTGGCGCGACACGGCGCTTTGCGTGAGGTGCAGCTCCTCGGCCGCGCGCGACACGCTCTGGTGGCGGGCAGCCGTTTCAAAGGCCAGCAGGTCGGCGGTGGAAGGCAGGAAGGAGCGGCGCAGCATGGTCATGCGTGGGGGGAATGATCGGTGGTGGCCCAGGCAAGGCCTTTCAAGTCCGTGGCACTGATGCGGTGTGCGGTGCGGGTCCCTGCTATTTTCAGGTACTTCATTCCAATTTGTGATCAAGTAGTTCCATTTTTTTGCTATCCAGCGCGGCAGGATTGGCGGATATTGGCGCCTTCATTGCGTGTTTTCTCCTGCGCTGCCCCCTTTTCCTGCCCTTCTGATCCTTGCGAGCCGCCATGTCCGCCACCCCTGCCGCCACCCCCCTCGTGACCGAAGTCGATCAATTGCTGCAACGCCTGGGCGTGCCCCGCGCGGGCTACACCGGTGGCACGCTGGCCGCCCGCTCGCCCATCACGGGCGAGGTTCTGGCCCGGGTGCCGCAGCACGGCCCCGCCGAGGCGACCGCCGCCATCGGCCGTGCGCATGCGGCCTTCCAGGCCTGGCGCAACGTGCCTGCGCCGCGCCGGGGCGAGCTGGTGCGCCTGCTGGGCGAAGAGCTGCGCGCCGCCAAGGCGGACCTGGGACTGCTCGTCACCATCGAGGCGGGCAAGATTCCGTCCGAAGGCCTGGGCGAGGTGCAGGAGATGATCGACATCTGCGACTTCGCGGTGGGCCTGTCGCGCCAGCTGTACGGCCTGACGATTGCCACCGAGCGCCCCGGCCACCGCATGATGGAAACCTGGCACCCGCTGGGCGTGTGCGGCGTGATCTCGGCCTTCAACTTCCCGGTGGCCGTGTGGTCGTGGAACGCGGCGCTGGCGCTGGTGTGTGGTGATTCGGTGGTGTGGAAGCCGTCCGAAAAGACCCCGCTCACGGCCCTGGCCACGCACGCCATCGCGCAGCGTGCCATCGCGCGGTTTGGTGCCGACGCGCCCGAAGGCCTGCTGGAGTTGATCGTGGGCCAGCGCGACATTGGCGAGGTGCTGGTGGATGACGCCCGCGTGCCCGTGCTGTCAGCCACGGGCTCCACCGCCATGGGCCGCGCGGTGGGCCCGCGCCTGGCGGCACGTTTTGCGCGCGGCATCCTGGAGCTGGGCGGCAACAATGCCGCCATCGTGGCCCCCACGGCCGACCTGGACCTGGCGCTGCGCGGCATCGCGTTCGCCGCCATGGGCACGGCGGGCCAGCGCTGCACCACGCTGCGCCGCCTGTTCGTGCACGACAGCATTTACGACCAGCTGGTCCCCCAGCTGGCCAAGGTGTACGCCAACGTGCAGGTGGGCGACCCGCGCACCGCCGGCACGCTGGTGGGCCCGCTGATCGACCGCATGGCCTTTGACGGAATGCAAAAGGCGCTGGAACAAAGCCGTGCGCTGGGTGCCACGGTGCACGGCGGCGGCCGCATGGAAGGTTTGGGTGGTGCGGACGCGTACTACGTGCGCCCTGCCCTGGTGGAGCTGCAAAGGCATGACGGCCCCGCGCTGCACGAAACCTTCGCGCCCATCCTGTACGTGGTGCGCTACAGCACGCTGGACGAGGCCATCGCGATGAACAACGCCGTGGGCGCGGGCCTGTCGTCGTCGATCTTCACGCTCAATGTGCGCGAGGCCGAGCTGTTCATGTCGGCAGCCGGCTCGGACTGCGGCATTGCCAACGTGAACATCGGCCCGAGCGGCGCGGAAATCGGCGGCGCGTTTGGCGGCGAGAAGGAAACCGGCGGCGGGCGCGAGGCGGGCTCCGACAGCTGGAAAGCCTACATGCGCAGGGCGACGAACACCATCAACTATTCCACGGCACTGCCGCTGGCGCAGGGCGTGACCTTCGACGTGTGAGCAGCGCAGTGGCAAGCGCTTTCATGCCGGCTGAAACGCCACCCATCGTCGTCATCGGTGGCGGCGTCATCGGCAGCGCCATCGCGTACTTCCTGACGCTGCAGCAGCCGGGCTGCGCGGTGGTGGTGGTCGAGCGGGACCCGACCTATGCGCGCGCATCGTCCGCGCTGTCGGCCAGCTCCATCCGCCAGCAGTTCTCCACCGACATCAATGTCCAGATCTCGGCCTATGGCATCGACTTTCTGCGCAATGTGAACACGCTGCTGGCCTGCAGCGGCGACGCGCCGGATGTGGGCCTGCACGAGGGCGGCTATCTGTACCTGGCCACCGCGGCCGGCGAGGCCACGCTGCGTGAGAACCATGCGCTGCAAAAGCGGCACGGCGCCGATGTGGTGCTGCTCGGCCCGCAGCAGCTGGCCGGGCGCTTTCCGTGGCTGGCGCTGCAGGACGTGGTGCTGGGGTCGCTCGGGCTGTCGGGCGAGGGCTGGTTCGACGGCTACCTGCTGCTGAGCGCGCTGCGCAAGAAGGCGCAGAGCCAGGGCGTGCGCTACGTGGCCGATGAGGCCGTGGGCCTGGACGTGGTGGCTAGCGATGGCGTGCGGCATGTGCGTGCCGTCCGCCTGAAAAGCGGTGGCGAGCTGCCGTGCCGCTTTGCGGTGAACGCGGGTGGCCCCTGGGCCGCGGCCATCGCGGGCTGGGCGGGCATCGGCCTGCCCGTGGTGGGCAAGCGCCGCACGGTGTTCCACCTGGCCAGCCCCGCGGCGCTGCCCGGCTGCCCGCTGCTCATCGACACCAGCGGCATCTGGCTGCGGCCCGAGGGCCAAGGCTTCATCTGCGGTTTTGCGCCTGCGGCCGACAACGACGCCGACTTTGCCCCGCTGGAGCCCGAGTACGACGCCTTCGACAACCATGTCTGGCCTGCCTTGGCGGAGCGCATTCCGGGATTCGAGGCGCTGCGCATGCAGGGCGCCTGGGCGGGCTACTACGAGATGAACACCTTCGACCATAACGCCATCGTGGGCCTGCACCCCGCGTGCGACAACCTGGTGTTCGCCAACGGCTTCTCGGGCCATGGCCTGCAGCAGTGCCCTGCCGTGGGGCGCGGCCTGGCCGAGCTGATGCTGACGGGCCGCTACCGGAGCCTGGACCTGGCGCCGCTGTCCATCGAACGCATCGCGCGCAACCAGCCGCTGCTGGAGAAGAACGTCATCTGAACCCAGGAGCCCCGCACCGGGGCCCCGCCCATCCGGCCCTCCCTTTTTTTCGACGCTTTCCCACCTGCCAACCACAACACAACCGGAGACAACGACCATGGCAATTTCCCGCAAGACATTCACCGCGCTCGCTGCAGGGCTCGCACTGGCCTGCACGGCCTTCGTGCCCGCGCAGGCGCAAACCGCCATGCCCACGCTGGAGAAGATCAAGGCATCGGGCAAGGCGGTGCTGGGCGTGCGCGAGACCTCGCCGCCCATGGCCTACGCGCTGGGCGCGAATGAAAAATACGTGGGCTACCACGTGGAGCTGTGCGAGCGCGTGCTCAAGGAAATCGTGCCCGACGCGAAGCTCGAGTACATGGCCGTGACGGCGCAGAACACGATGCCGCTGGTGCAGAACGGCACGCTGGACATCGGCTGCGGCCCCACCACCAACAACCTGGCGCGCCAGCAGCAGGTGGCTTTTGCCGTGACCACCTATGTGAGCGAGGTGCGCATGGCGGTGCGCAAGGATTCGGACCTGAAGTCCATCAGCCAGCTGGGCAACCGCACGATCGCGGCCTCCACCGGCACCACGGCCGTGCAGCTGCTGCGCAAGCAGGAGCGCACGCTGGGCGCACCCGTCAAGACGGTGCTGGGCAAGGACCACCACGAGAGCTTCATGCTGCTCGAATCCGGCCGCGCTGATGCGTTCGTGCTGGACGACAACCTGCTGGCGGGCCTGATCTCCAACTCCAAGGACCCGTCGGCCTACCGCATCGTGGGCGAGCCGCTGGGCGCCGAGCCGATCGCGCTGCTGTTCCGCAAGGACGACCCCACCTTCAAGGCCGCGGTGGACGGCGTGCTCACCCGGCTGATGCAGAGCGGCGAGATGGAAAAGATCTACACCAAGTGGTTCGTGAACCCCATTCCGCCCAAGAACATGAGCCTGAATTTGCCGCTGGGCACCACGCTGCGCCAGCTGTTCTCCGCACCCAACGACAAGCCCCTGGAGTCCTACCAGCAATGAACGCCGCCATCCCCGCCACAGCCTTTCGCGCGGCCGACCGCATCAGCGCCATCGGTGTGTCGGACATCGTGCGCATCACCCAGGCCGCCAATGAATTGAAGCGCCAGGGTCAGCCCGTGATCGTGCTGGGCCTGGGCGAGCCGGACTTCGACACGCCCGTGCACATCCAGGAGGCCGCGCAGCGCGCCATGGCGCGGGGCGACACGCACTACACGGTGCTGGACGGCACGCCGGAACTCAAGGCCGCCATCCAGCTCAAGTTCCGCCGCGACAACGGCCTCGCGTTCGCCACCCACGAGATCACTGTGGGCGCCGGTGCCAAGCAGGTCATCTACAACGCGCTGATGGCCAGCCTGAACCCGGGCGACGAGGTGATCCTGCCCGCGCCGTACTGGACCTCGTACGCCGACATGGTGCTGATCGCGGGCGGTGTGCCCGTGGTGGTGCCGTGCAGCGAAGACAACGGCTTTCGCATTACGGAGCAAGAGCTGGATGCCGCCATCACGCCGCGCACGCGCTGGGTGTTCATCAACTCGCCGTCCAACCCCAGCGGCACGGCCTACAGCGCCGAGCAACTGCGGCCCCTTCTGGAGGTGGTGCTGCGCCACCCGCGGGTGTGGGTGCTGGCGGACGACATCTACGAACACATCCTGTACGACGGCCATGCGTTCGCCACGCCGGTGGTCGTGCTGCCCGCGCTGCGCGAGCGCACGCTCACGGTGAACGGCGTGTCCAAGTCGTACGCCATGACGGGCTGGCGCATCGGCTACGGCGCGGGCCCGCGTGCGCTGATCGCGGCCATGGCGGTGGTGCAGAGCCAGGCGACGTCGTGCGCGTCGTCCATCAGCCAGGCGGCGGCGGTGGCGGCGCTCACCGGTCCGCAGGACGTGGTGGCCGAGCGCTGCCGCGAGTTCCAGGCGCGGCGCGACCTCGTGGTGGCTTCGCTCAATGCATCGCCGGGCCTGCGCTGCCGCGTGCCCGAGGGTGCGTTCTACACCTTTGCCAGCTGCGAAGGCGTGCTGGGCCGCACCACGCCGGGCGGCGCGCTGCTGCGCACGGATGCCGATTTTTGCGACTACCTGTTGCGCGAGTTCCACGTGGCCGTGGTGCCGGGCAGCGTGCTGGGGCTGGCGCCGTATTTCCGTATCTCGTACGCTGCCAGCATGGCCGACCTGCAGGAGGCCTGCACACGTATCCGCCGTGCGTGCGAGGCACTGCGCTGACCCACCTGTTTTCCTCGTTTGATATTTTCCCGTTCCGGACCTTTTGACATGACCACGCCTTCCACCTCCAGCCCCGCCCCAAGCCGCACCGGCGGCCAGATCCTGGTGCAGCAGCTCATCACCCATGGCGTCAAGCAGCTGTTCTGCGTGCCGGGCGAGAGCTACCTGGCTGTGCTCGATGCCCTGCACGATGCAGACATCGGCGTGACGGTGTGCCGCCAGGAAGGCGGCGCGGCCATGATGGCCGAGGCGCAGGGCAAGCTCACGGGGCAGCCAGGCATCTGCTTCGTGACGCGCGGGCCGGGCGCCACCAATGCGTCGGCCGGGGTGCACATCGCGCACCAGGACTCGACCCCGATGATCCTGTTCGTGGGGCAAGTGGCGCGCGGCGCCATGGGGCGCGAGGCGTTCCAGGAGCTCGACTACAGCGCGGTCTTCGGCACCATGGCCAAGTGGGTGGTGCAGATCGACGACCCGGCGCGCGTGCCCGAACTCATCTCGCGCGCCTTCCACGTTGCCACCTCGGGCCGCCCCGGCCCGGTGGTGGTGGCGCTGCCCGAAGACATGCTGACGGAGGCCGCCACCGTGGCCGACGCGCAGCCCTACCAGGTCACCGAGACCCACCCCGGCGCCGCGCAGATGGCAGAGCTGGCCCAGCGCCTGCAGGCCGCCCAGAGCCCCGTGGCCATCCTGGGCGGCAGCCGCTGGTCCGAACAGGCGGTGCGCGAGTTCACGGCGTTTGCCGAGGCGTGGTCCATTCCGGTGTACTGCTCGTTCCGCCGGCAGATGCTGTTTGCCGCCACCCACGCCTGCTACGGCGGCGACCTGGGCCTCGGCGTGAACCCCAAGCTGCTGGCGCGCATCCGCGCGTCCGACCTGGTGCTGGTGGTGGGCGGGCGCCTGTCCGAAGTGCCGTCGCAGGGCTACGAGCTGTTCGGCATCCCCACGCCCACACAGCCCCTGGTGCATGTGCATGCCGATGCCGATGAACTGGGCAAGCTCTACCGCCCCACGCAGGCCATCCACGCCACGCCGCAGGCCTTCGCCGCGGCCTTGAACGCGGTGCGCCCCACGGCGCCGGTGCCGTGGAAGGCCCACACCGAAGCCGCCCATGCCGACTACCTGGCCTGGAGCGATACCGCGCCCATCCGCATCCCCGGTGATCTGCAGATGGGCCAGGTGATGCAGCACCTCAAGGACGTGCTGCCCGCCGACACCATCTTCTGCAACGGCGCGGGCAACTTCGCGACGTGGGTGCACCGCTTCTGGCCCTTCACCACCTATGCGAGCCAGCTCGCGCCCACCAGCGGGTCGATGGGCTACGGGCTGCCGGCCGGCGTGGGCGGCAAGCGCCTGTGGCCGCAGCGCGAGGTGGTGATCTTCGCGGGTGACGGCGACTTCCTGATGCACGGCCAGGAGTTCGCGACCGCCGTGCAGTACGGCCTTCCGATCATTGTGGTGCTGCTGGACAACGCCATGTACGGCACCATCCGCATGCACCAGGAGCGCGAGTACCCGGGCCGCGTGAGCGCCACGCAGCTCAAGAACCCCGACTTCAAGGCCTACGCCCAGGCCTTCGGCGGCCACGGCGAGCGCGTGGAGCGCACCGAAGACTTCGCCCCCGCGCTGGCCCGCGCGCGCGCCAGCGGCCTGCCCAGCGTGCTGCACTGCCTGATGGACCCCGAGGCGATCACGCCCACGGGAACGCTGCAGGGCCTGCGCAACGCGGCGCTCGCCAAGAAGCAATAGACACAATCAATACCGCAGCCCAAACCCTGTGGTCGGCCGGGCGGCTGACAGCAGGGTGTCTGCGCTTTTGCGCACAATGGAGGCCGTGACCTCCGCACCGCCCGACGAGCCCTCCGCACCGCGCCTGCGTCGCATCGCGCACCTCGACATGGATGCCTTCTTCGCATCCGTCGAGCTGCTGCGCTACCCCCAGCTCAAGGGCCTGGCCGTGGTCATCGGCGGCGGGCGGCGCAAGGTGGACGAGCTGCTGCACCAGAGCCCCGATGGCCAGGGCCTGCGCGAGCCGCATTTCATCCCGGTGGCCGACTTTCCCCTGCTCAAGGACTATGTGGGCCGGGGCGTCATCACCACCGCCACCTACGCGGCGCGGCAGTTCGGCGTGGGCTCGGCCATGGGCATGATGAAGGCCGCCAGGCTGTGCCCCCATGCCATCGTGCTGCCCGTGGATTTCGACGAAGTGCGCCGCTTTTCGCGCCTGTTCAAGAGCACCATCACCGACATCGCTCCGGTGATGCAGGACCGGGGCGTGGACGAGGTCTACATCGACTTCACCGACGTGCCCGGGGGCCAGCGCGAAGGAGGCAGGGTGCTGGCACGGCTCATCCAGAAGAGGATCTTCGACGTGACGGGGCTGACCTGCTCCATCGGCGTGGCCCCCAACCGGCTGCTGGCCAAGATGGCCAGCGAGTTCAACAAGCCCAATGGCATCTCCATCGTCTATGAGTCGGATCTGCAGGCGAAGATCTGGCCGCTCAACGTGCGCAAGATCAACGGCATCGGCCCCAAGGCGGGTGAGAAGCTGGCGCGCCTGGGCATCGAGACCATCGGCCAGCTGGCGGCGCAGGATGAACAGTGGCTGATGGGGCACTTCGGCAAATCGACGGGGGCGTGGATGCACCGGGTGTCCTGGGGGCGGGACGACAGCCCCGTGGTGACCGAAAGCGAACCCGTGAGCATGAGCCGCGAGACCACCTTCGACCGCGACCTGCACGCCGTGCGCGACAAGGCGGAGCTGGGCGCGATCTTCACCGACCTGTGCCTGCGCCTGGCCGAAGACCTGCAGCGCAAGGGCTATGTGGCGCGCACCATCGGCATCAAGCTGCGCTACGACGACTTCAAGATCGCCACGCGCGACCACACCGCGGGCATCTACACGGCGGACGGCGCCACCATCCGCCAGCTGGCGGGGCAGTGCCTCAAGCGCGTGCCGCTGGACAAGCGCCTGCGCCTGCTGGGGGTGCGGGCCAGCACGCTGGCGCGGCGCGGGGAAGAGCCGGTGCTGGAGCCACGCACACCGGTGCCGGCCGGCGGCCGGGGGCGGCGGCCCGACGCGCAGGCCACCATGGAAACCGGTCAGCTTTTCTAGGCCCGAGGCTGCGCCCGGGGCCGCCCGTTCTCGCGGCACCGCCGCAATTCTTTTGGTGCCAGACGGTGTGATCGGCAGGTAGACTTGATCGGTATCAAGCGGTAGCGGACCGCGCCGCCTGCCGACGATGCGGGCCCATCAGGAGCTTTCCATGCGCATCAACCTGCCGGTGACCCAGCAGAATTTCGACTACCCCGGCGATGAGCTGCTGGTGTCCAGCACCAACACCAAGGGCGAGATCACGCACTGCAACCCCGCCTTCGTGCGCGTGAGCGGGTACAGCCACGACGAGCTTGTCGGCCAGCCCCACAACATCATCCGCCACCCCGACATGCCCGCCGAGGCCTACAAGGACTTGTGGCGCACCGTCGGCCGGGGGGAGCCCTGGACGGGACTGGTGAAAAACCGCCGCAAGAATGGCGACCACTACTGGGTGCGGGCCAATGTCACGCCCATCATGGAGGGGGGCAAGCCCCGCGCCTACATGTCGGTGCGCACCAAGCCCAGCGCGGCGGAGTCCGATGCCGCCGAGGCCCTGTATGCGCAAATGCGCCGCGATGCGGCCTCGGGCGCGCGCAGTTTCTACCTGGACGCCGGCAACCTGCGCTACCGCGGTGTGCGTGGCTGGCGGCAGCGCATAGCGCAAATGGCGTTGCTGCCCCGCATGGCGCTGGTGCTTGGGGTGTTGCTGCTGCTGGCGCTGGTGCCCGACATGCTGGGGCTGCAGGGCCCCGTGGCCTGGGTGACGCGCCTGGTGCTGCTGCTGGTGGGGAGCGGGTGGGCGCTGTGGCGCTACCAGGCCACCGTGCTGCGGGGCGTGCACGATGCGACCCGGTTCGCCTCCGACATCTCGGCATGCAATCTGGCCACCTCGGTCCACACGGACTATCCACCGCCATTGGGCGCGCTCATGCAGCGGCTGCGGCAGACGCAGGTCAACCTGCGCGCGGTGGTGGGCGATGTGCGCACCGAAGTGCGCAGCTTCACCCAGTCGGCCGCCGAGATTTCGCGCGGCAGCCTGGACCTGTCGGCACGCACCGAATCGCAGGCGAGCAGCCTGGAGGAAACCGCCGCGTCGATGGAGCAGCTGGCCAGCACCGTGCAGCAGACGGCCGACACCGCCGCCAAGGTGTCGCACGAGAGCGCGCAAAGCAGCGACATCGCCACGCGCGGCGGCCAGGCCGTGCAGGAGGTGGGCGCTGCCATGCAGGAGATGAAGCAGTCGTCCACGCGCATCAGCGAGATCGTGGGCGTGATCGAGGGCATCGCCTTCCAGACCAACCTGCTGGCGCTCAATGCCGCCGTGGAGGCGGCCCGCGCGGGCGAGCAGGGCCGGGGCTTTGCCGTGGTGGCGGGGGAGGTCCGGGCCCTGGCGCAGCGCAGCGCCAGCTCGGCCAAGGAGATCAGCGGCCTGATCGGCGCGACGGTGAACCAGATCGCCAACGGCGCGCAGCAGATGGACCATGCCGGCACCACCATCCAGGGCGTGGTCAACGCCGTGGGGCGGGTGAGCACGCTGGTGCAGCAGATCAGCAGCGCGACCAAGGAGCAGTCCCAGGGCATCGCCCAGGTCAACGAGGCTGTCACGCAGCTCGACACCGTGACGCAGCAGAACGCGGCGCTGGTGGAGCAGTCGGCGGCATCGGCCCAGGGCCTCAAGGAAAGCGCCCTGTCGCTGGGCCGGTCCGTGGATGTGTTTCGCCTGGGCTAGCGGCCCTGCGCCGTGGCGGGGCGCGCGGTATTTCTTGACGAATTCTTACTGCTAACTTACAGTGAATTTCCCGTTTTCCGGGAGGTTCCCATGACCCTGAACGAACTGCAACGCATCAAGCAGTGGCATGTCGCGCACAAGGCCGAGCACCCGCTGGAGTACCACCTCTGGGACCTGGTGCTGACGATCTGGATGCTGGGGTGGGTGGGCTGGTTTCCCATCTGCGCCTTTGGCGAGCCCTGGACCGCGCCGGTGTGCCTGGTCGCCATCTTTCTGCCCAGCCTGTATGTGACCTGGCGCACCCGCGCGCATGCGCGCCACACCCTGCGGTGTGACTGGATTGACGCGCGCGGTTAGCGGATCTTTGGAGGGCCTTACTGGCGGGCGGTGCGCACGTTGCGCGGCAAGCCCTGCGGGTGGCTGGTGCGCAGCGGGTTGATGTCCAGGCCGCCCCGGCGCGTGTAGCGCGCATACACGGTGAGCTTGATGGGTTTGCAGCGGGTCCACACGTCCATGAAGATGCGCTCCACGCACTGCTCGTGGAATTCGTTGTGGTTGCGAAAGCTCACCAGGTACTGCAGAAGGCCTTCCTGGTTGATCTGCGGGCCGCTGTAGCTGATCTGCACGCTGCCCCAGTCGGGCTGGCCCGTCACCAGGCAGTTGCTCTTGAGCAGGTTGCTGGTGAGCACTTCGGACACGGGGGCCTCGCCAAACACGGCCGTCAGCAGCTCGGGCGCGGGCTGGTACTGCGTGCATTCCACGTCCAGCCGATCGAGGCTCAGGCCGTCGAGTTCGTGCACGGGCTCCTGGTCGAACAGTTCGGGGCTGAGGAGCCGCACGCCCACGGTGGCCGGGTGCTCCGCGCCGCGCCATACGGCCTCGCTGATGTCGGCACGGATGCGGGCCTGCACCTCGGCCGCATCCGTGAATCGGGTGTTGTTGAAGCTGTTGAGGTAGAGCTTGAACGACTTGCTCTCCACGATGTTAGGGGTCTCGCACGGCACGGTGATGTGCGCCAGCGCCACCTGCGGCTTGCCGCGCTGGTTGAGCCACGACAGCTCGAACGCCGTCCACAGGTCGGCGCCGAAGAACGGCGCGGCGCCGGTGACACCGATCTCGGCCCGCTTGCCCGCGCGGGGGATGGGGAACAGCAAAGAGGCGTCGTACTGGTCGATGTAGGCCGATGCCTTGCCGAGTTGGGATTGTTCCGGGGTGTTCATGGATACTATTAAATTGATAGCTATTGGCGCAATGTGGATAAGCGCCAAGGCCTGTTTTTATTTGAATTCCCGCTCGCGCAGCCACTTGGTGGCGATCCATTTTTCGCCGGCGATCACCGGGGCGCCGCCATGCAGGGTGCGCGTGGACGGGTGCGGGCGCTCGTAGCTGAAGAACACGGCATTGCCGCGCTGCGGCGCCACTTCCACATGCACATCGGGGAAGGTGGTGCCGCCGCCTTTCTCGGGCGTGTTCAGGTACATCACGAGCGTGCCCACACGCTGGCCGCCGCGCTTGACGATGGTGGGCGTGCCCGGCTCGGCGGGGTCGAAGTAGTCGTAGTGCGGCTTGTATTCGGCACCGGGGCGGTAGTGCAGCACCTGCAGGCCCTCGCCGTTCTCGATGGGCCAGTTCAGCAGGCGGGCGATGCGCTCCTCGATGCGCTGCAGCAGCGGGCTTTCGCCGCGCTGGAAGAACATGCCGTCGCTCGTGCGGTCGTCGTTGACTTCCTCGCCCCCCGTCTTGGTGGCCACGGTGAGCGAGCGCGCCATGCGCGGTGCGGCGGCGGCGATCAGCGCATCGCATTCTTCGGGCGACAGCAGGTTGCCGAACACCACGATGCGCGGCTGGGCGATCGCCAGCAGCACGTTCACGCTGCGGTCGCCGGCCTCAAGCTGCGCGGGGGATTCGTCCAGCCGCGGCTCGGGCACCGCCACGGCGGGTGGCTGGCCCTGCTGCACGGCCAGTTCGTTGAGGTGGTCCTGCAGCGTGATCTCCAGCGCATCGGCGGCCACGTCCTCATCCCAGCCCGCATCGCGCATGGACTGCAGCACCACGGGCGCGGCATAGCCTGCCTGGGCCTGCTCGATGATCCAGCGGCGCAGCTCGGGCGTGATGGCCTGCCGCGCGGCACCGCGGTCCTGTTGGGTTGCCGTGGTGCTGTCCGGGTGCTGTTCAGAACGCGATGTCATGGCGGTCCTTCAACGTAAGCAGGTTTCTTTCGGGGTTACGGGGCGGGTGCTGCCTTGCGCCGGAATACCAGGCGCTCGGGCCCGGATGATGCCGGGGCAAAGGCATAGCCGTCCAGATCAAACCCTTCCAGCTGGCGGGGTGTGGCAAGGCGGTGCGTGACGGCATAGCGGGCCATGAGGCCGCGCGCGCGCTTGGCGTGGAAGCTGATGATCTTGTAGCCGCCGCCTTTCCAGTCCTCGAACACGCATTCGACCACGCGTGCCTTGAGCGCCTTGCGGTCCACGGCCTTGAAGTACTCCTGCGACGCCAGGTTGACCACGACGGGCGTGGTGTCGGCGCGCAGCCGGGTGTTGAGGTGCTCGGCGATCTGGCTGCCCCAGAACTGGTACAGGTTGCTGCCCGCGGCCGTGGCCAGGCGCGTGCCCATCTCCAGCCGGTAGGGCTGCATGCGGTCGAGCGGGCGCAGCACGCCGTACAGGCCGCTCAGGATCGCCACGTGGCGCTGGGCCCAGTCCAGGTCGTCGGCGGTGAGCGCGCGCGCCTGCAGGCCTTCGTACACGTCGCCGTTGAAGGCCAGCAGCGCCTGGCGCGAGTTGGCGGCGGTGAAGCGGGGGCGCCAGGCCTGGTAGCGCGCCACGTTGAGCGCGGCCAGCTTGTCGCTCAGGTCCATGAGCGAGGCGATGTCCTGGGGGGACTGGGTGCGCAGCACCTCGATCAGGGCCGTGGACTGTGGCACGAACTGGGGCGTGGAATGGGGCAACCCCTCGGGCAGGGGGGTGTCGTAGTCAAGGGATTTGGCAGGGGACAGCAGGAACAGCATGTGGGAGTCCGGGTGGTCCGTGGGGCTCGGAAGGGGAGAAGGCTGGGCGGAGCGAGGCCGGAATGCCGGCAGCGGCCAAAATGGTACCTGCTGCAGGGCCGCCGCAGCGCCAAGGCGTTGTTCAGGGCCCCCAAAGCAAGAAGGCGGCCCTGGGCCGCCTTCTTGTTTTCAGGGCCGCAGCCGGTGGATCAGGCCGCCGGCGGCTGCTCGAAAGGCAGGGTCATCGCCGACAGGTCGCGGCGGGTTTCCACCAGCACCAGCGGGCCTTCGTCCAGCACGACCGCGGGCGGCCGTTCGCGTGGAACGCGGATGGGTTGCGGTTCGGCCGCGATCGCCGCCTGCACGGCGGCGATCTTGCCCGCGTCCGAGTTCACCCATTGCAGCCCCGACGAGGCGGCAACCTGCTGGAGCTCGTCGACCGGCAGCGTGAAGGACTGGACACGGGGCATGCCGTTGGCGGCAGCCGCCGCAGCAGCAACCGCCACCGGGGCTGGCGCGGGCGCGGCAACGGGTGCGGCCGGGGGCGCCACGGGTGCCGCGGCAGCAGGGGCCGTGGCGGCCACCGGAGCAGCCACGGGCGCTGGCGCTGCAGCCGCCACCGGGGCGGCAGCCGGAGCCTCGGCCACGGCGGCCTCCACCGGTGCGGCGGGGGCGCTGAAGTAGCTGCGGCGTGGAGCCTCATCCTGCTCCGGCGCCGGTTCGGCCTGGGGTGCGGCGACGGCGGTGGGATCGAAGTCCAGCATCGCCGGTGCCGCTGCCGTGGTCTCGGCGCTGTCGCGAGGACCTCGCTCGCCGCGTTCGCGGCGGTCACGGCCGTAGCGGTCGCGCGAGCGGCGCTCGCGGCGCTGCTGCTCTTCGCTGGCCGGGGCTCCATTGCCCGCGGCCACGTCGTTGCCGGACAGGTCCAGGTCGGGCAGCGATGCCAGCGGGGCGGTGTCGACGAAGTCGCCCGCGGCCGGCGCGGTGCTCTCCTGCGCTTCGACAGCACGGGGCGTGCGTTCGCCGCGCTCTGCACGGTCTCCACGTTCGCGGCGGCCGGAGCCTTCGCCACGGTCACGGCGCGGACCGCGCTCGCCGCGCGGCTGCTGGCCCGCTTCCGCGCTGTTGCCGTTCGGACCTTCCACCTGCGCCTGCGCGGCAGCGGTGTTGTCGCCGTTCAGGCCGGCGGCCTGGTTGCGGGGCTCGGCGTCGCGGCGGCCACGGCCACCGTCACGGCCGTTGCGGCCTTCGCGTCCCTCGCGGGCTTCGCCTTCGGGGCGGCGGTCGGTGTCGCGGGGTGGGCGGCCCTCGGCGTCGCGCGGAGCGCGGCCTTCGGCCGAGCGCTCGCCACGGCGGCCGCGGCCTTCGCTGGCGCCTTCGCGGTTGCCGCCATCACGGCCGCCTTCGCGTTGGCCTTCCCGGTTGCCATCGCGGCCACCACGGCGGCCACGGCCTTCGCCGTTGCGGCCATCGCGGCGGGGCTCGCCGCGGCCCGTGGTTTCAGGTGTGGCGGCGGGGGCAGGGGCTGCTGCCACCGGTGCGGGGGCTGCCGGTGCATCGCCAAAGCCGAACAGGCTCTTGAGCCAGGAAAAGAAGCCTTGCTCCTGCGGCGCGGCGGCGGCAGCGGGCGCTGGCGCAGCCACGGGGGCCTGGGCGGGTGCCGCGGGCGCGGCAGCGGGGCGCTGGCCGGCGCGGGGTGGGCGGGCCGCGCCTTCGGGGCGGGGCTCGGCCACGGGGGCGGGAGCATCGGGCAGCACGCCCTTGATGACGGGGGTCTGCTTGTTGGTGGGTTCCTGCGAGCGGCGCGTCACGGCCGTGGGGTCTTCCACTTCCTCGGCGAGCTTGTAGCTGGCTTCGATGTGGTCCAGGCGCGGATCGTCGTGCTTGAGGCGTTCCAGGCGGTAGTTGGGGGTTTCCAGCGTCTTGTTGGGCACCATCAGCACGGCCACGCGCTGCTTGAGTTCGATCTTGGCGATCTCGGTGCGCTTTTCGTTGAGCAGGAACGAGGCCACTTCCACCGGCACCTGGCAGTGCACGGCGGCCGTGTTGTCCTTCATGGACTCTTCCTGGATGATCCGCAGGATCTGCAGGGCCGAGCTTTCCGTGTCGCGGATGTGGCCCGAGCCGCCGCAGCGGGGGCAGGGGATGGACGAGCCTTCGCTCAAGGCGGGCTTCAGGCGCTGGCGGCTCATCTCCATGAGGCCGAACTTGCTGATGGTGCCGAACTGCACGCGGGCGCGGTCCTGGCGCAGCGCGTCGCGCAGGCGGTTTTCCACTTCGCGGCGGTTCTTGCTCTCCTCCATGTCGATGAAGTCGATCACGATCAGGCCGCCCAGGTCGCGCAGGCGCATCTGGCGCGCCACTTCGTCGGCGGCTTCCAGGTTGGTGCGGGTGGCGGTTTCCTCGATGTCGCCGCCCTTGATGGCGCGGGCCGAGTTCACGTCCACGCTGACCAGCGCTTCGGTGTGGTCGATCACGATGGCGCCGCCCGAGGGCAGTTGCACGGTGCGTGCGTAGGCCGATTCGATCTGGTGCTCGATCTGGAAGCGGCTGAACAGGGCGGCGTCGTCGCGGTAGCGCTTCACGCGGGCGGCATGCTCGGGCATGACGTGCGCCATGAACTGCTGCGCCTGTTCGTAGATGTCGTCGGTATCGATGAGGATGTCACCGATGTCGTTGTTGAAGTAGTCGCGGATCGCGCGGATGACGAGGCTCGATTCCTGATAGATCAGGAAGGCGCCCTTGCCGCCCTTGGCGGCGCCGTCGATGGCGTTCCACAGCTTGAGCAGGTAGTTCAGGTCCCACTGCAGCTCGGGCGCGGTGCGGCCGATGCCGGCGGTGCGCGCGATGATGGACATGCCGTTGGGGTATTCCAGCTGGTCCATCGCCTCCTTGAGCTCGGCGCGGTCCTCGCCCTCGATGCGGCGCGAGACGCCACCGCCACGGGGGTTGTTGGGCATCAGCACCACGTAGCGGCCGGCCAGCGAGACGAAGGTGGTCAGGGCCGCGCCCTTGTTGCCGCGCTCTTCCTTTTCAACCTGGACCAGCAGCTCCTGGCCCTCGCGGATCACTTCATTGATGCGCGCCTGGCTGGGCGAGACACCGGGGGTGAAGTAGCTGCGCGAGATTTCCTTGAACGGCAGGAAGCCGTGGCGGTCTTCGCCGTAGTCGACGAAACAGGCTTCCAGCGAAGGCTCGACGCGCGTGACGACGGCCTTGTAGATGTTGCCCTTGCGCTGTTCGCGCCCCTCGATTTCGATTTCGTAGTCGAGGAGCTTCTGTCCGTCGACGATGGCCAGGCGCCGTTCTTCAGGCTGCGTGGCGTTGATGAGCATCCGCTTCATGATGCGATTCCTTCAGTGTTTCGCGGACAGCAGCGGAGCAGCCAACCGTGACCCACGGAGAGGGCTGCGCGGGCTGCCGCCCACAGTTTCCAAACCAATACAACAAGCTCTACAGGAGCTGTGAATGCCTGGACTGACGCATCGAAACGAAGGGAATTGCCGGGAATGCCAAGGGTCTGCCGAGCGCTAGCGCGGCAGGAAAAGGCAGGGGCGCGTGGATGGGGGCGAGTGAGAGTGGCGCAGTTTTGCTACCAAAATAGTAGCGTGTTGCGCTTGCAGGACGGGCGCTGGGGCGGAATGTGCGTGTGCGGCCGGGGGCAACAGCCACCGCCACAAGGTCACCATCCATGCCATCAACAACCACATGCTCGCTTCGATCCGCTGGCAGGCTGCTCCCGGGTAGGGTGCGTCTGCCAGCTTGGGGATTCCGTATCAGTGTTTCAATCTGTCAGCCCGCCGAACGAAGCGCAGGCCACCGCAGGCATCTGGCCTGCAATCTGCGTGCACGACGCCCGCTGGCATCGACCTTCCTGCACGAGGGAAAGGGTTGCGTGGACTAAACTCCAGACAAATCAACCACTTACAGCAACGCGCAGGTGAAACACATTATAGGGGCCAAACCGCCATCCGACCGCACCACGGCGGCAAGCCCTCCGGCGGCACGCCTGATCGAGGTCGATTCCGATTCCGCGGGCCAGCGGCTCGATAACTTTTTGATACGCCACTTGAAAGGTGTGCCAAAAACGCACGTCTACCGCATCATCCGCAGCGGCGAGGTGCGCATCAACAAAGGCCGCGTGAGTGCCGACACCCGCGTGGAAGCAGGGGACGTGGTGCGCCTGCCTCCTGTTCGAATTTCAGACAAGGTGGCCGAGAAGGCCGAGCGTCCGGCGCCCGCGCGCGAATTTCCCATCCTGCTCGAAGACGAGCATCTGATCGCCATCGACAAACCTGCCGGTGTAGCGGTGCACGGCGGCAGCGGCGTGAGCTTCGGCGTGATCGAGCAGTTGCGCCAGGCGCGCCCGGCCGCGAAGTTCCTGGAGCTGGTGCACCGGCTGGACCGCGAGACCTCGGGCATCCTGCTGGTGGCCAAGAAGCGCTCGGCGCTCACGCACCTGCAGGACCAGTTCCGCGAGCGCGAGACCGGCAAGACCTACCTGGCACTCGTCACGGGTGCCTGGCCCGCCAACAAGAAAGTCATCGACCTGCCGCTGCACAAGTACCTGCAGGCCGACGGGGAGCGCCGTGTGCGCGTGACCACGGCCGACGACCCGGACGGCATGCGCTCCGTCACGCTCGTCAAGGTGCGCAGTTCCGTGCCCCCGCGCCCCGCGCAGGGGCTGCCCGCCATGTCGCTGCTGGAGGTGACCATCAAGACCGGCCGCACCCACCAGATCCGCGTGCACCTGGCCAGCCAGGGGCATGCCATCGTGGGGGACGACAAGTACGGGGATTTCGACCTCAACAAGCGGCTGCAGAAGCTGGGCATGAAGCGCATGTTCCTGCATGCCTGGCGGTTACAGTTCAACCATCCCGCCTCGGGCGAGCGCGTGGCGCTCCATGCCGAGCTGCCGTCCGAACTGGCCGGCTTTGTGCCTTCTCCTGCCTGAAATGGCGCGAACAACCCCCCATGCCCTCCACCACCTCCCGCCCGCGCCGTTTCGATCTCATCGCCTTTGACTGGGACGGCACCCTGTTTGATTCCACCGCCATCATCGTGCGCTGCATCCAGGCGGCGGTTCGCGATGTCGGTGGCACGGTGCCCACCGACAAGGAGGCCGCCTACGTGATCGGCATGGGGCTCATGCAGGCCCTGGCCCATGCCGCCCCCGACGTGCCGCCCGAGAAGTACACCGACCTGGGCAACCGCTACCGGTTCCACTACATCCAGCACCAGGAGGACCTGAGCCTGTTCGACGGCGTGCTGCCGCTGCTGGCCGACCTGCGCGATCGCGGGCACCTGCTGGCGGTGGCCACGGGCAAGAGCCGCCGCGGCCTGGACGATGCGCTGCATTCGGTGGACCTGCGCGGCGTGTTCGATGGCTCGCGCACGGCCGACCAGACCGCGGGCAAGCCGCATCCGCTGATGCTGCAGGAGCTGATGGCCGAGTTCGACGTGCTGCCCGAGCGGCTGCTGATGGTGGGCGACACCACGCACGACCTGCAGATGGCGGTGAATGCCGGCTGCGCCAGCGTGGGGGTGAGCTACGGCGCGCATGAGCCCGAGGTGTTCCATGCACTCAACCCGCTGCACGTGGCCCATTCGGTGCGCGATCTGCACGACTGGCTGCTGCAATACGCCTGACGGGGGTGCACGATGCGCAAGCGAGCATTCCCATGACGGACCTTCCTGACCGGGCCATTGCGTTGTGCAACAGCGCCGACCTGGCCGACAGCGGCCTGGCCGTTGCGTTTGACGTGGTCTATGCGGGGCAGACCTGCCGGGCCTTTGCCATCCGCTACCGCGGCACGCCCCATGCCTACCTCAACCGCTGCACGCACGTGGCGATGGAAATGGACTACCAGCCCGACCGGTTTTTCGACGACACCGGCCAGTGGCTGCTGTGCGCCACCCATGGTGCGGCCTACCTGCCCAGCACAGGGCAGTGCGCGGGGGGGCCCTGCCGGGGCGGCCTGGTGAAAATTGCCTTGTCGGAAAGCGATGGCGTGGTGCACTGGCATACTGCATACAACCTGCAACCCGTAGAGTTCTAGAAAATCTAGATGAATTACCCTTATGTGCTGTCGTCCGGTGCCTTGCCCGTGCCCTGGACAAGCCGCCCCGGCAAGGCAGGCGCAGCGCCAGGACGCATGACATGACCGACCCCCAAACGCCCGGTTCCCCGGGTTTTGACCCCAAAAGCAACCCAGCGCCCGACCTGTGGGCGCAATCAGCTACGAATTCAGGAGCATCTGTGAGCGACTCATCGCGTGAACCCGGCTGGGAACGCGCCACGCTGGAAAAGCTGGCCTTCTCTGCCCTGCAAGAGCAACGCAGCGCCCGCCGCTGGAAGATATTCTTCCGGCTGGCATGGCTGCTGCTGATCGCCGCCGTTGCCTTCGCCGCCCTGCGCCAGGCGTCGCCCAGCGCCAGCAAGAGCGCGCCGCACACGGCGGTGGTCGACATCAAGGGCGAGATCGCCGCGGGCGCCGAGGCCAGCGCCGAGTTCGTCGTGGCCGCGATGCGCAGCGCGCTGGAGGACGAAGGCTCGCAGGCGCTGGTGCTGCTCATCAATTCGCCCGGCGGCAGCCCGGTGCAGGCCGGCATCATCAACGACGAGATCGTGCGCCTGAAGGCCAAGCACAACAAGCCGATCTATGCCGTGGTGGAGGAAACCTGCGCCTCGGCCGCGTACTACATCGCCGCCGCGGCGGACGACATCTATGTGGACAAGGCCAGCATCGTGGGCAGCATCGGCGTGCTGATGGATGGCTTCGGCTTCACCGGCACCATGGAAAAGCTGGGCGTGGAGCGCCGCCTGCTGACCGCTGGCGAGAACAAGGGCTTTCTCGACCCGTTCAGCCCGCAGACCGAAAAGCAGCGCGCCTACGCGCAGACCATGCTCGACCAGATCCACCAGCAGTTCATCGCCGTGGTGAAGGCCGGGCGCGGCGACCGCCTCAAGACCACGCCCGACACGTTCAGCGGCCTGTTCTGGACCGGCCAGCAGGCCGTGGAAATGGGCCTGGCAGACAAGCTGGGCAACCTGGACTACGTGGCGCGCGAGGTGGTGAAGGCCGAGGACATCATCGACTACACCCGCCGCGACAACGTGGCCGAGCGCCTGGTCAAGCGTTTTGGCGCCGCCATCGGCGTGGGCGCGGTCAAGTCGCTGTCAGTGGCGGGGCCGCAGCTGCGCTGACGCCACCTGATCTGGCCTGCGGGCCACTCGCAGCCAATGCCCTGGGTGGAGATTCCATCCGGGGCATTTTTGCGTATGTGGCTTGTGCGAATGGCGCCGCTGACCGGACGGTGCAAGCCTCAGGGGCGGCAGGAGGGTGGAGGGGCAGTGGTCTGATGCCTGCTTCAGCTGTCCAGCCCGCCGGCCCTGCGCTGGCGCGAGCCATCTTCAAGAATGGTGTCGTCCGCCACGAGCTTGCCCGCTTCGTCCCACTGCTTGCGCGCCGTGAGGCGCGTGCGGCCGCGGGCATCGGGGGCGGAATACTGCTCTTCCATCGCCGGCCGGCCGTTGTCGTGGAACGCCTGCTGCGTTCCCACGGGCCACTGGTCCTTGGTGAGCTGGTCGCGCCGCAGGAGGCTGCCGTCGTCGCGGTACATCTCGCGCAGCAGGCGGGCCTGCTCGCCGGTGCCGCTCCAGGTGCTGAGTTCGCGCACGGACCCGTTGAGGTACCAGCGCTCCACCTGCACCTCGCGCCCGCCGTCAAAACCGCGCTGCTCGATGAGCTGGCCCGATGCGCCGTAGCGCCGGGTGCTCCACAGAGGGCCCCGGGTGTCGCGCAGCGCGCGCTCGTCGGGGGCGAAAATGCGTTCCTCGCGCAGCACGCTCCTGCCGCCTTCGGTGTGGAAGCTGCGGTGAACGCGCCGGCCTTCCACCACGAGCTGCTGGGCGGAGACGAGGCCGTCGCCGTTCCATTCGGTGGCGCTCAGCAGGCGGCCCTGGTCGTACCGAAGCTGTGCGGTTGGGGTCCCGTTTTCCGCGTGCAGCAGGGTGTCGGTGGCGCCATCGAAGCCGCAGAGCTTGCGGTCTTCGGGCAGCACGCTGGCACGGGGGCAGAGCAGGCGCGTGAGCTGGCCCCTGCCGTTGGTCTCCACATGAAAGAGCTCCTGCCCGTCGCCATGGAACGACACCCGCTCCACGCGGCCGGTGGCATCGAAGCGGCGCACCGCGCCCTGGGTGCGGCCGTTGTCGGCGGTTTCCTCGCGCCGCACCTGGCCGTTGGGCCAGAACTCGGCCACCCGGCCGTGGCTGTTGCCGCGTTCGTTCACCGTGCGCTCGCGCTGCAGGCGGCCTTCGCGGTCGAACATGCGCTCCTGGCCGATGTACTTGCCATCGCGCAGCTCCTGCTCTCGCTGGACATGGCCCGTGTCCTCTTCGCGGCAGCGCACGAGCCCGGACTGTCCGGCCGTTTCGGCACCGTTGGAGATGTTGATGGCCTTGCCGTTCAATTCACAACGAATAATGGCCTCTGCGCTTGTGATATAAGCGCTACAAGCTATTAAAAATATAGCAATCGAATGCGGCTGCATGTCAGCGGCCCAATGCGAACACCACGGGGGTGCGGTTGTCGGGGGGCTCGGGCTGCTGGCGCCATTGCCGCACCAGCTGGCTGCGGATGCGTGCGTCCGGCAGCGTCAGCCCGCTGGCCAGCGCCAGCCGGGTGTGGGGTTGCAGCGCCTGGACCAGCGCCTGCCACAGGGCCGCATTGCGGTACGGGGTTTCGATGAAGAGCTGGGTCTGCCCTGTCTTGAGGGCCAGGCCTTCGAGTTCCTTGATGCGCTGGGTGCGCTCCTGGCTGTCCTGTGGCAGATAGCCGACGAACGCGAAGTTCTGCCCGTTCAGGCCGCTGGCCGCCAGTGCGAGGAGCAGCGACACCGGGCCCACCAGGGGGGCCACGGGGATCTGCAGATCGTGCGCGGCGCGCACCACGGACGAGCCCGGGTCGGCCACGGCGGGCATGCCCGCCTCGCTGACCAATCCCATGTCATGCCCCGCCAGCGCGGCGGCCAGCAGGGGGCGGGCATCGAAGGGGGCCGACCCCTTGTCGCCATGGTCTCCCTTCTTGTGCACCTCGCGCGGCAGTTCGGTGATCTGCTGCTGCTGCAGGGAAGCGGCCAGGGGGTGGATGGCATCGACGCGCTTGAGGTAGGCGCGGGTGCTCTTGGCGTTCTCGCACACCCAGTGGGTGAGCCGCGCCGCAGTCTGCAAGGTGCTGGCGGGCAGCGCATCCTGCAGCGGAACCTGGCTGTCGCAGCCAAAATCGAGCGGCGCGGGCACCAGGTACAGCGTTCCGGTTCTTGCGTTCATCGCTGGGCTCCATGGGGCTGCGTGGTACCGGCCGTCCAGGCAACTGGCGCAGCCCAGGCCGGGGCGTGCCCTTCTGCGCAAGGAGAGGGTGGCTGCGCGACGCGGCTCGGGGGATGTTTCATCACGGCAGTACCAGCCCTGCCGCCCGCAGCATGCGGCAGGTGCGGATCAGGGGCAGCCCAATGAGCGCGGTGGGGTCGTCGCTCACGATGGCATCGAGCAGCGCGATGCCCAGGCCTTCGCTCTTGGCGCTGCCCGCGCAGTCGTAGGGCTGCTCGGCGCGCAGGTAGCGCTCGATCTCTGCGTCGGACAGGTCTCGGAATTTCACCTCCACCGCAGCCAGGTCCACCTGCTCGAAGCCCGTGGCGGCGCACACCACGGCCACGGCGGTCTGGAACACCACGGTCTGGCCCCGCATCTGGCGCAACTGCTGCACCGCGCGCTCGTGGTGGCCCGGCTTGCCCAGGGGTTCGCCCGCAAGGTCGGCGACCTGGTCGGAGCCGATCACCACGGCATCGGGGTGCTGGCGGGCCACCGCCTGGGCCTTGGCCACCGCCAGGCGCAAGGCCAGCGCGCGCGGGACCTCGCCCGGGCGGGGCGTCTCGTCCACATCGGGGGCGGCAACGTCGAAACGCAGGTTCAACCGCTGGAGCAATTCGCGTCGGTACCGCGAGGTGGAGCCCAATACCAGAGGGCGTTGCAGGGGAGGGGATTGATGCATGCGCCGATTCTCTTACACTGCCGCCATGACCAAGGAATTCTCCGCACAGCGCCTGGACGTAAAAGCCTTTGCACAGGCGGGCGGTCGGCTGTCGGGCCACGATTCGCTCTTGAAGTACGAACGCCTGGCTCAGGAGGCCAAGGGCCTGCACCCGGACCTGATGGTGGACTGGGAGGCGGTCGGCGAAGTGCGCACGGCGCTGGGTGGCATGGGCCAGGTGTGGCTGCATCTCAAGGTGCAGGCCAGTTTCCCCATGGAGTGCCAGCGCTGCATGACCCCGGTGGATGTCCCCTTGGAGGTGGACCGCGAGTTCCGCTTCGTGGCCGACGAAGCCACGGCCGAGGCGCTGGACGACGAGAGCGAGGAAGACCTGCTGGCCATGAGCCGCGAATTTGATCTGCGCGAGCTGATCGAAGACGAATTGCTGATGGCGCTGCCCGTGGTGCCCAAGCACGACGAATGCCCGACCTCGGTGCCCCTGGCTTCCTCGGATGAGGATTTCGAAGAGGCCAACGCCGAGAAGTCCAACCCATTTGCCGCGCTGGCGGGCCTGCGAAAACCCGGCAAAGGGTCATAAAGAGGCCGCGAGCCATTTAGGCTATAATCGAGGGCTTCGCGCGAATCCCCTCGTGTCTTTAATGGGCTGATCGCGTTTTTACCAACCTATTCAAGACCAGGAGCCATCATGGCCGTTCAGCAAAACAAAAAGTCCCCTTCCAAGCGCGGCATGCACCGCTCGCACAATGCCCTGAATGTGCCGGGCATTGCCGTGGAACCCACTACCGGTGAAACGCACCTGCGCCACCACATCAGCCCCAACGGCTTCTACCGCGGCCGCCAGGTGCTGAAGAACAAGTCTGAAGCCTGACTTTCGCCCCATCCAAAGGCCCGTTGCTACTGAAATCGTAGCGCGGGCCTTTGTTTTGACCGTTGCATTTCATCTTCCGGCCTGTCTGGCCGGTCGGACAAGTCGCCCATGATCACACTGGCTGTTGACTGCATGGGGGGCGACCATGGCCCCCGCGTCACGCTCGCGGCGTGCCGCCAGTTCCTAGATAACCACCCTGATGCCCGCCTGCTGCTCGTTGGCCTAGCGGACAGCCTGCAGTCGTTCTCGCACGACCGCGCCACCATCGTGCCCGCTTCCGAAGTGGTGGCCATGGATGACCCCGTGGAGGTGGCCCTGCGCAGGAAGAAGGACTCTTCGATGCGCGTGGCGATCCAGCAGGTCAAGGATGGCGCCGCCTCGGCGGCTGTCTCCGCAGGCAATACCGGCGCCCTGATGGCCATTGCCCGCTATCTGCTCAAGACGCTCGACGGCATCGACCGCCCGGCCATCGCCACGCAGATGCCCAATGCCGCCGGCGGCGCCACCACGGTACTGGACCTGGGCGCCAACGTGGATTGCTCTGCGGAGCACCTGCTTCAGTTCGCCGTCATGGGCTCCGCGCTGGTGTCCGCCCTCAGGGATGGCGGCGAGCCGACGGTGGGCCTCCTCAATATCGGTGAGGAAGTCATCAAGGGCAGCGAAGTGATTAAAAAAGCAGGTGAACTCCTGCGATCTGCTGCCAATTCTGGCGATCTGAATTTCTATGGAAATGTCGAAGGCAATGACATCTTCAAGGGAACGGTGGATATCGTCGTGTGTGACGGCTTTGTCGGCAATGTGGCCCTCAAGGCCAGCGAAGGCGTCGCGTCGATGATCATTGGTGCACTCAAGACCGAGTTCTCTCGCAACATCTTCACCAAAATTGCTGCCATCACTGCCTATCCGGTCTTAAAAGCGCTGATGAAGCGTATGGACTACCGCCGGTACAACGGTGCGGCCCTTCTGGGGCTGCGTGGACTGGTGTTCAAGAGCCATGGGTCGGCTGACACAATGGCCTTCGAGCAGGCGTTGAACCGGGCGTATGATGCAGCCCGCAACAACTTGCTCGACCGTGTCCGGACCCGGATTGCGCATGCAGCGCCTCTTCTGGTGCCTGCAGATGCACAGCCCCAGCCTGGCGTTGCGGCGACGATCACACATTGATGAGACGCTACTCCCGCATTACCGGCACCGGCAGCTACCTGCCCCCGCGCCGGCTGACCAACGCTGATCTGGTGGCCGAACTGGCCCAGCGCGGCATAGAAACCTCGGACGAATGGATCGTGGAGCGCACGGGCATCCGCGCCCGCCATTTCGCGGCGCCTGATGTCGCCAGCAGCGATCTGGGGCTGGAAGCCGCGCGCAACGCCCTGGAGGCCGCGGGGCTGCAGCCCACGGACATCGATCTGATCATCGTGGCCACGTCCACGCCGGACATGGTGTTTCCTTCGGCTGCCTGCATATTGCAGAACAAGCTGGGCGCCAATGGTTGCCCGGCGTTCGATGTGCAGGCAGTGTGCAGCGGTTTTGTCTATGCCCTGTCCGTGGCGGATGCCATGATCCAGACGGGGGCCGCCAATCGCGCGCTGGTCATTGGCGCTGAGGTTTTCAGCCGTATCCTGGACTTCAACGACCGTACCACCTGCGTGCTGTTTGGCGATGGGGCGGGTGCTGTGGTGCTGGAAGCGTCTGAGACGCCCGGCATCCTGTCCAGCGACCTGCACGCCGACGGCAGGCATGTGGGAATCCTGTGCGTGCCCGGCAACGTGGCCGGTGGCCAGGTGCTGGGGGACCCGGTCCTCAAGATGGACGGGCAGGCTGTTTTCAAGCTCGCTGTCGGGGTGCTCGAAAAGGCCGCGCATGCGGTGCTCGCGAAGGCGGGCATGACGGAGGCCGACATCGACTGGCTGATCCCGCACCAGGCCAACATCCGCATCATGCAGGGCACCGCCCGCAAGCTCAAGCTGTCCATGGACAAGGTGGTGGTCACGGTGGACCAGCATGGCAATACATCGGCCGCTTCCATTCCGCTCGCGCTGGACCACGCGGTGCGCTCTGGCCAGGTCAAAAAGGGCGAGACCCTGCTGCTCGAAGGTGTGGGCGGTGGCTTTACCTGGGGCGCGGTGCTCCTGAAGTTATAGCTTTCAGCGCTTATTGAATAAGCGCTGGGACTCGATTTCAATCATATTTCTGGATTTTTCATGAAATCTTTTGCATTTGTCTTTCCGGGGCAAGGCTCGCAATCGGTGGGCATGCTCGACGGATGGGGCGATCACCCGGTGGTCGTCCAGACCCTGCAGGAGGCATCGGATGCCCTGGGCGAGAACGTCAGCCTGTTGATCAAGGACGGCCCCAAGGAGGCGCTTGCGCTGACCACCAATACGCAGCCCGTGATGCTGGTGGCGGGGGTCGCTGCATGGCGCGTGTGGCGCGCGGAGGGCGGCGCGGCTCCCGTGGCTGTGGCTGGCCATTCGCTGGGCGAATATTCGGCGCTGGTGGCGGCGGGGGTGCTGACGCTGGCCCAGGCCGCGCCACTGGTGCGCCTGCGGGCGGCCGCCATGCAGGAGGCCGTGCCCGTCGGCACCGGAGCGATGGCGGCGATTCTGGGCATGGAAGCCTCCAAGGTCATCGCGGGCTGCGCCGAGGCGCTGGCTTCGCTGGGTGCGGGCACGTCCGAGGTGGTCGAGGCGGTCAATTTCAACGACCCCATCCAGACCGTCATTGCAGGGACCAAGGCGGGTGTCGACAAGGCCTGCGAAGTTCTCAAGGCGGCGGGTGCCAAGCGTGCATTGCTGTTGCCTGTCTCCGCACCCTTTCATTCCAGCCTGATGAAGCCCGCCGCCGAGAAGCTGCGGCTGGCGCTGGCGGATGTGGCGTTTGCCGTTCCCCAGATCCCTGTGCTGAACAACGTGGATGTCGCGGTTCGCCAGGACGCGGATGCGATCCGGGATGCGCTGTACCGGCAGGCCTTTGGCCCCGTGCGCTGGGTGGAATGCGTGCAGGCCCTCAAGGCGCGCGGCGTGACCCATATTGTTGAAAGTGGCCCTGGCAAGGTGCTGGCCGGCCTGACCAAGCGCATCGACCCCGAGTTGGTGGGTGGTGCAATGTTTGATCCGGCCACGCTGGCCGAAACCCGGGAGTTGCTGGCATGACGGAAACCTCATCGGCCGCGCAGGTGGCGTTGGTGACAGGCGCGTCGCGCGGCATTGGCGCGGCCATTGCGCTGGAACTGGCTGTTCGTGGCTATCAAGTGGTGGGCACGGCCACGACCGACGAGGGGGCTGAGCGCATCAGCCAGGCCCTGTCGGCCTATCCGGGCTGCCGCGGCGCCAACCTGAACGTGAACGATGCGGCCGCCGTTGATGCGCTGCTGGATGCCATCGTCAAGCAGCAGGGCGGATTGCATGTGCTGGTGAACAATGCGGGCATCACCCGCGATACGCTGGCCATGCGCATGAAGGACGACGACTGGGACGCGGTGCTCGACACCAATCTCAAGGCCGTCTTTCGCGTGAGCCGTGCGGCGATCCGTCCGATGATGAAGCAGCGTTTTGGGCGCATCATCAGCATCACCAGTGTGGTGGGCGCCTCGGGCAATCCAGGCCAGGCCAACTACGCGGCCGCCAAGGCGGGTGTGGCCGGCATGGCGCGCGCACTGGCCCGCGAACTGGGCAGCCGCGGCATCACGGTCAACTGTGTGGCGCCTGGTTTTATCGAGACCGACATGACCTCTGTGTTGCCCGAAGACCAGCAAAAAGCGCTCAATGCGCAGATTCCCCTGGGCCACATGGGCAAGCCCGCAGACATCGCCCATGCGGTGGCCTACCTGGCTTCGCGCGAGGCTGGCTATGTCACCGGGCAGGAGTTGCATGTCAATGGCGGCATGTATATGTAATTGATGGAAGATAACGCCGGTTCATCCGGACGGCGGGCTGCTGAGGGGCTTCTCCTGAAGCAGCTAGAATCGCGGATTCATTCACAACCCCCAGAGGGAAACCATGAGCGATATCGAAGCACGCGTCAAAAAAATCATTGCCGAACAACTCGGCGTGGAAGAGTCCCAAGTCACCAATGAAAAGGCCTTCGTGGCAGACCTCGGTGCCGACTCGCTTGACACGGTGGAGCTGGTGATGGCGCTGGAAGACGAATTCGGCATCGAGATTCCGGATGAAGACGCCGAGAAGATCACCACGGTGCAAAACGCCATCGACTACGCCAATACCCACCAGAAGGCCTGAGCGGCGCTCTGCGCCTGACTCAAGCGATCAGCAGAAGGTTTTTTACGCATGAGCCGTCGTCGCGTTGTCGTGACCGGCCTGGGATGCGTCAGCCCCGTGGGCAACACGGTGGCCGAATCCTGGGCCAACCTCCTTGCCGGAAAATCCGGCATTGATCTCATCACCAAGTTCGACGCGTCGAACTTCGCCTGCAAGATCGCGGGGGAGGTCAAAGGTCTTGACCTGGAGTCGTACATCAGCGCCAAGGATGCGCGCGCGATGGACAGCTTCATTCATTTCGGCATCGCGGCAGCTGCGCAGGCGGTGCAGGATGCCGGCCTGCCCACGGGTGAGGCGCTCAGCGAAGAGTTCGCCACGCGCATTGCCTGTGTGATCGGATCGGGGATTGGTGGCCTGCCACTGATCGAGAATACCCACGCGGAACTGGTCAGCCGCGGCCCCCGTCGCATCACGCCGTTCTTCGTGCCGGCGTCCATCATCAACATGGTGGCGGGCCATGTGTCCATGCGCTTTGGCTTCAAGGGCCCCAACCTGGCGGTGGTCACTGCCTGCACCACGGGCCTGCACTGCATCGGCGAGGCGGGCCGGATGATCGAGTACGGCGATGCCGACGTGGTGGTCGCCGGTGGCACGGAATCCACCGTGTCGCCGCTGGGCATCGGGGGGTTCGCGGCCATGCGTGCCCTGTCCACCCGCAACGACGACCCCAAGACAGCATCCCGCCCCTGGGACAAGGACCGCGATGGTTTTGTGCTGGGCGAGGGCGCCGGCGTGATGGTGCTGGAAGAATACGAGCATGCCAAAGCCCGGGGTGCCAAGATTTACGCAGAATTGAGCGGCTTTGGCATGAGTGCCGATGCCGGGCACATGACGGCCCCCAACATGGATGGCCCGCGCCGCGCCATGCTCAACGCCTTGCGCAATGCGGGCATGAATGCCGACCAGGTCGACTACCTGAACGCCCACGGTACTTCCACGCCCCTGGGTGACATCAACGAAACAGATGCCATCAAGGCGGCCTTGGGCGACCATGCCTACAAGACTGTGGTGAGTTCTACCAAATCCATGACCGGCCACTTGCTGGGCGGCGCGGGTGGTATCGAGAGCATCTTCACGGTGTTGGCGCTGCATGAGCAAAAGGTGCCGCCGACCATCAATTTGCTGAATCAGGATCCGGAGTGCGATCTGGATTACTGCGCCAACACGGCGCGTGACATGAAGATCGACGTGGCCGTCAAGAACAACTTCGGTTTTGGCGGCACCAACGGAACCCTGGTCTTCAAACGCGTCTGATCCTCTGGCACCACATCCTGCCGCGCTGGATGACAAGGCCTTTCTGCCTTGTTGTTGCCTTGAGCCCGAGGGCGGGCCCGCCGCGAAGCTGTGCCCCGGCTTGGGCCGTGGGCTTTTGGTGACCGGTGGCGCGCCATGGACGTGATCTCCTCGCGGCGGCCGCCGGCGGTGCTGTACCCCCTGCGGCGCAGCCGTGCCCTGGGCTGTGTGCTGGCTGGCGTGCTGCTGGCAGGCGCGGGCGGGCTCGGGGCGTGGTTCTTTCGAGGCTCGGGTGCGGGCTCCCTCTGGCTTGTTCTGGCCGGCGGCGGGCTCTGGCTCGTGGCCGCCGCCAGCGCACTGCACTTCTGGGTTCACCAGTTTTCTGGTGCCATTCGCTGGGACGGACAGTCCTGGGCTCTGGAGAGTGGGCAGCCCGGCGACACATTGGCGGCACTTTCCAGTCCCCCGGAAGTCCTTCTCGACGTGCAATCGCATCTGTGGCTGCATGCGCGGCCCGCGGGGCGCGGCCGCATCTGGCTGTGGCTGGAGCGTTCCAGCCAGCCTGGACGTTGGATGGATCTGCGCCGTGCGGTATATTCGCGCCCCAGACCGGGCGCTGGCAACGCTGACGAAACCGCCCCGGCAGCAGCCGTGGGGCGTGAATCCTGAGTATCCATGACTGTAATTCCGCCTTCCCCTTCCGAAGACAGCGATCTCCAACTGGTGGAGCGTACGGTGGCGGGCGATCAGCGCGCCTATGAGCTACTGGTCATCAAGTACCAGCGCCGCATCGAGCGCCTCATTGGGCGCATGGTGCGCGACACCGACCTCGTGCAGGACATCGCACAGGAGACGTTCATCCGTGCCTACCGCGCGCTGCATCAGTTCCGCGGCGATGCGCAGTTCTACACCTGGCTCTACCGGATTGCCGTCAATACCGCCAAGAAGGCGCTGATGGACATGAAACGCAATCCCGTCATTTCGGAGAATGCGCTGCGAGGGAATGAGGATGAAGATGAAACTTCCCGCCTCGGACACGAACTAACCAGCGAAGAAACCCCCGAAACCGTGCTCGCGGCCCGAGAAATCGCGCAAGCCGTCAATGCGGCCATGGAGGCGTTACCCGAAGATCTGCGCCAGGCGGTGACCTTGCGCGAGATCGAGGGACTGAGTTACGAAGAGATCGCAACGGCCATGGATTGCCCCATTGGCACGGTGCGGTCCCGGATTTTCCGGGCGCGTGAGGCCATTTCGGCAAAAGTGCGCCCCTTGCTTGAAAACCAGTCGGGCAAACGGTGGTGAGGTAATGAAATGAACAAGGCTGTACGTAGCGATGGATTGGCAGAGGGCGCCGTGGTGAATGAGATGCACAGGCGCGAACAGTTGTCTGCGCTGGCCGATGGCCAGTTGGATGGGGATGAGTTGGCCGATGCCCTGGCCTACGCGGAGCAAGCCGAGGGGCATGCGGCGTGGCAGCTCTACCACCTGGTGGGTGACGTATTGCGTTCGTCCGATCTGGCGCGGCCCTCCAGCCCGGATTTCATGGCACGGCTGCGCGATGAGCTCGCCAAGGAAGGGCCTGCCCCGGGCGTTCAGCCCCCGGTGCAGGTGGCAGTGGTGGCTCCCGTGATGGAGAGTGCCGCCAATGCGTCCGTCTTCCGCTGGAAGATGGTCGCTGGTTTTGCGTCGCTGGCGGCGGTGGCCGCGATTGGATGGACCTCCTTGGCCAGCCTGCAAGGCACTGGTGCGGCGGGTCCGTCGGGCGGTGCCCAGCTCGCTCTTGCGCCGGAATCCGCGCCCAGCACCGCTGGCACGCCCGTGGTGGCCGTGGCGGATGCCGAAGGTGGGGCACAGGTGATGATTCGCGATCCCCGCCTGGACGAGTTGCTGGCGGCGCACAAGCAGTTTGGCAGCACTTCCGCCCTGCAGATGCCCGCGGGCTTCCTGCGCAATGCGACATTTGAGACACCCGGCCGCTGAGTCAAGGATGGCTCTTTGTGCTGAGACCGTGCGATGACCAATACAGGGGTTGCGGGCAATAGCGTGATTGCGCCATGTCGGTGGTTCAGGTCCGGGTGGGTGGCGGTGCTTCTGTGCGTGGCGGGGCTTTCCGCCGCGATGGGGGAGGCGCAACCGGAAAAGTCGCCTCGTCCGTTGGGAGACGCGGCCCCGGTGCCCGCGGCGCGCACCATCGTGCAATGGATTGAGCGCATGCACAGCGCGCCCTGCATCCGGCCCTATGCGGGAACCTTCGTGGTGCTTGCAGCGTCGGGCGCGATGGCCAGTTCGCGCATCTGGCACGCCTGTGAAGGGCAGCAGCAGATGGAGCGCGTGGAGGCGCTGAGCGGCACGCCGCGGACTATTTTCCGGCGCGATGACGAGGTGCGCACTTTCTGGCCCCAGTCCCGGGTGGTCCGCTCGGACCGCCGCGAAGCCTCGGGGCAGTTTCCGCGCGTTCCTGTGGTCAACGGCACGTCGATCTCCCAGTTCTATGTCTCGCGTTCGGTGGGGCAGGAGCGGGTGGCGGGTTTTGTCGCGGACGTGGTGTGGTTCAAGCCGGTGGACTCCCTGCGCTTCGGCTACAGGCTGTGGAGCGAGCGGGACACAGGCCTTGTCGTGAAGCTGCAGACACTGGCTGCGGATGGCCGCGTTCTGGAGCAGGCCGCCTTTTCAGAGCTGGATCTGAATGCGCCCGTGCGAGTGGAGCAGCTCTCGCGCCTGATGGATGCCACGGAGGGCTACAAGGTCGTGGCACCGGCCGTGGTCAAGACCACCGCGTCGGCAGAGGGGTGGGCCTTGCGCCAGCCGGTCGCGGGATTTGTTCCGGTGAGTTGCCATCGGCGCGCGGTGTCTGCCGCGGACGATGCCCAGGGCGTTCTGCAATGCCTGTACTCCGATGGCCTCGCGTCGGTCTCGCTGTTCGTGGAGCCGTTTGATCCCCAGCGGCACCCTGCGCAGCCCCAGGTGTCGAGCATGGGCGCCACCCAATTGCTGGCGATGCGGGTCTTGCCCGATGTGTGGCTCACCGCGGTCGGAGAGGTACCTCTGCAGACCCTTCGCCTGTTTGCCGGGCAATTGGAGCGCACCCGCTGATTGCACGGCTGCCACTCCGTGGGGTGGCGGGCCGCTGCGGGTTGCGGCCTGCCCTTCAGAGGGGCATGCAGACAGCACGTCAGCGCGGGAACCAAATGGCCGCACACTCTTCACAGTTACATACAGTTTGAGACTGCGTTCGTCACAATTCACGAAAGGTCGATGATGCCGAAGTTCGATGGAAATGCGCTGCGCTCCGTAGCATTTGCGTGCATGTTCGCCGGGGTTGCCGGTGGAGCGTTTTTGCCCCAGGCCGGCTTCGCGCAGCCCGCCGCGGCTGTGCGTGGCCTGCCAGACTTTACCGACCTGGTGGACCAGGTGGGACCGTCCGTGGTCAACATACGGACCGTGGAAAAGGCCTCCAGCCGCGCGAGCGCGAATGGCATGGACGAGGAAATGCTGGAGTTCTTCCGCCGTTTCGGAGTGCCGATTCCCAACGTGCCGAGGCAGCAGCGCCCGCAGCGGCCCCAGGACGACGAGCAGCCCCGTGGCGTGGGCTCGGGCTTCATCCTGACCACGGACGGGTTTGTCATGACGAACGCTCATGTCGTGGAGGGGGCCGATGAAGTGATCGTCACGCTGACCGACAAGCGTGAGTTCAAGGCCAAGATCATCGGCGCGGACAAGCGCACGGACGTGGCCGTGGTCAAGATCGAGGCCACCGGGCTGCCCGCAGTGAAGGTGGGTGATCTGGGGCGCCTGCGTGTCGGAGAGTGGGTCATGGCGATTGGCTCGCCTTTCGGGCTGGAGAACACGGTGACCGCGGGGATCGTCAGTGCCAAGCAGCGCGATACCGGCGACTACCTGCCCTTCATCCAGACCGACGTGGCCATCAACCCTGGGAACTCGGGGGGGCCCCTGATCAACATGCGCGGCGAGGTGGTGGGGATCAACAGCCAGATCTATTCGCGCTCGGGTGGATTCATGGGTATTTCGTTTGCCATCCCGATGGATGAAGCCATCCGGGTGAGCGAACAATTGCGCGCGTCCGGGCGGGTCACGCGGGGTCGCATCGGCGTGCAGATCGGACAGGTCACCAAGGACGTGGCGGAATCGATTGGCCTGGGCAAGGCGCAGGGGGCCCTGGTGACCGGCGTGGAGGCTGGATCGCCGGCAGACAAGGCCGGGGTGGAAGCGGGGGACATCATCACCCGTTTCGATGGCAAGACCATCGAGAAGGTGGCTGATTTGCCCCGGCTGGTGGGCAACACCAAGCCCGGCACCAAGAGCACCATGACCGTATTCCGCCGGGGCGCTTCGCGGGATCTGGGCATCACCATTGCCGAGATCGAGCCTGACAAGCCCGCGGCCGCCAAAGCGGCAGAACGGGAAGAGAAGCCCAAGGCATCGGCCGCTGCGCAGCAAATCGGGCTGGCGGTGATTGAACTTTCCGATGCGCAGAAGAAGGAACTTAGGGTCAAGGGCGGGGTACTGGTGGCGACCGCCACGGAGGCTGCCGCGCGTGCCGGCCTGCGCGAAGGTGACGTGATTCTTGCGATCGCAAACACCGAGGTATCGGGGGTCAAGGAGTTCGAAGCCGTGCTGGCAAAGGCGGACAAGAGCAAGGCCATCAATGTGCTGTACCGACGCGGAGAGTGGGCGCAATATGCCTTGATCCGGCCCGGACGCTGAGGCGTCGGATGTGCGGGTGGGGGCGCCTGGGCGGCGATTCCCCACTTTTGCAATGGGCTATTTGACCGCGGCGAAAGGTTTTTTGGCGTTTTTGCTGGAACCTCTCCGAAGGCATGAATGTTAGCTTTTGCTAACTTTTTCAAGGTCTATCAACTGGATTCGATAGAATAGAGGCTCCTGTTCAACGCTAATCTGTATATTGGCCAGGCGCGGATTCACGATGCGGGATGCGCTGGTGCAATGCACAGCTGATCCACAGCTCACCCACAAGTTGTCCAGCGTTGTTGTTGTGCAGACTGTGAATAAGTTGTGAATAAAAGCCCTGTTGCACCCTGGCAACTCCCCCTGGATGCAGTCGTATGGGCTTTTTCCTGCGGGCTTTTTGCCTACAATGAAGCTCCAACTATCGCAGTTGCCAATGATTGTTGGTTCAGGGCGCGTCGCCATTCGACGCGCCCTTTTTTCTTGTGTGCTCCGTTTTAATTCAATCACTTGACGCTTTCCGTTGATGAACCACATCAGAAATTTTTCCATCATTGCGCACATCGACCATGGCAAGTCGACGCTCGCTGATCGCTTGATCCAGCGCTGTGGCGGCCTTGCGGACCGTGAGATGGAGGCCCAGGTTCTGGACTCGATGGACATCGAAAAGGAGCGTGGGATAACCATCAAGGCGCAGACGGCGGCACTGCAATACAAGGCACAGGATGGCCAGGTCTACAACCTCAATCTGATCGACACGCCGGGTCATGTGGACTTCTCGTATGAAGTGAGCCGCTCGCTGTCTGCCTGCGAGGGCGCGTTGCTGGTGGTCGATGCATCCCAGGGCGTCGAAGCCCAGACGGTCGCGAACTGCTACACGGCGCTGGACCTGGGTGTCGAGGTCGTGCCGGTGCTGAACAAGATGGATCTGCCCAATGCGGATCCGGACAACGCCAAGGCCGAGATCGAGGACGTGATCGGCATCGACGCCACGGATGCCATTCCATGTTCCGCCAAGACGGGCATGGGCATCGAGGAGATCCTGGAAGCCATCGTCGCCAAGGTGCCCGCGCCGCGCGGCAATGCGCAGGGTCCGCTGCGGGCCATGATCATCGACAGCTGGTTTGACAGCTATGTCGGCGTCGTGATGCTGGTGCGCGTGGTGGACGGGCGGCTGCTCAAGGGCGAGCGCATCAAGATGATGGCCAGTGGCGCCGTGTACAACGCCGACAACCTGGGGGTGTTCACGCCCGCCAACGAGCCGCGCAATTCGCTGGATGCGGGGCAGGTGGGCTACATCATCGCGGGCATCAAGGAGCTGCAGGCCGCCAAGGTCGGCGACACGATCACGCTGGAAAAGAAGCTGCCCAACAACGCAGGCCCCGCCGCCGAGGCCTTGCCCGGCTTCAAGGAAATCCAGCCGCAGGTTTTCGCGGGGCTGTACCCCACCGAAGCGAGTGAGTACGACTCGCTGCGCGATGCGCTGGAAAAGCTCAAGCTCAACGACGCCTCGCTGCACTACGAACCCGAAGTGAGCCAGGCGCTGGGCTTTGGTTTTCGTTGCGGATTCCTCGGGCTCCTGCACATGGAAATCGTGCAGGAGCGCCTGGAGCGGGAGTTCGACCAGGACCTCATCACCACGGCGCCCAGCGTGGTCTACCAGGTGGTCAAGGCCGATGGCGAAGTGATCATGGTCGAGAATCCCTCCAAGATGCCGGACCAAGGGCGGCTGGAGGAGATCCGCGAGCCCATCGTCACGGTCCATCTGTACATGCCCCAGGACTATGTGGGCCCGGTGATGACACTGGCCAACCAGAAGCGCGGCGTGCAGATGAACATGGCATACCACGGCCGCCAGGTGATGCTCACCTACGAAATGCCGCTGGGCGAGATCGTGCTCGACTTCTTCGACAAGCTCAAGTCGGTGTCGCGCGGCTATGCCTCCATGGACTACGAGTTCAAGGAATACCGCGCCTCCGATGTGGTGAAGGTCGACATCCTGCTCAACGGTGAAAAGGTCGACGCGCTGTCCATCATCGTGCACCGCTCGCAATCGCAGTACCGCGGACGTGCCGTGGTCGCCAAGATGCGCGAGATCATCAGCCGCCAGATGTACGACGTGGCCATCCAGGCCGCCATCGGTGCCAACATCATTGCGCGCGAAACCATCAAGGCATTGCGCAAGAACGTGCTGGCAAAATGTTACGGCGGTGATATCACCCGCAAGCGCAAGCTCCTCGAGAAGCAGAAAGCAGGTAAGAAACGCATGAAACAGATTGGATCGGTCGAGGTGCCCCAGGAGGCCTTCCTGGCCATTTTGCAGGTGGAAGACTGATGCAGGCCATGCAGATTCTCACCTCTCTGGTGCTGGCCGCATTTGGCGGGTATATCGGCGCTTGGTACTTTGGGGCCGTGGAAGGCAACTTTGCCCTGCTGTTGTTCCTGGCCACGGTGATCACGGGTGCCTACTGGCTGGCCGAGCGGCTGTACTTTTTGCCGCAGCGCCGCCGGGCGGCCCAAGCCGTGGAAGATGCCGCCGTGCAGCGCCGCGTCGAACTGGACCGCATGGGCATCCAGAAGGTTGATGTGGATGTCCAGGAAGCCAAGGGGAGGCTGCTCATGCAGCCCTGGTGGCTGGACTGGACCGCAGGACTCTTCCCGGTGATCGTCGCGGTGTTCCTGCTGAGGTCATTTCTGTTCGAGCCTTTCAAGATTCCGTCGGGTTCCATGATTCCCACGCTGCTGGTGGGCGACCTGATCCTGGTGAACAAGTTCACCTACGGTATCCGCCTGCCGGTCATCCACACCAAGATCACCGAAGGCACCAAGCCTGCGCGGGGGGATGTGCTGGTGTTTCGCTACCCGCCGCAGCCCAGCCTGGACTATATCAAGCGGGTGGTCGGCGTGCCGGGGGACGAGGTCGCCTACCTCAACAAGCGCCTCACGATCAATGGCCAAGCCGTGGATACCAAGACAGCGCCGGATTTCTTCGAAGAGGATTCGATGCGCTACTTCAAGCAGTTTGAAGAGCAACTGGGCCCGCAGCCGCATCGCTTGCTGAACAACCCCGATGTTCCTGCCTTCGTGCAGGGCGCGAGCAATTTTGCCTACCGGCAAAACTGCCGCTACAGTGTCGAAGGCGTCGTCTGCAAGGTGCCGGAAGGCCACTATTTCATGATGGGGGACAACCGGGACAACTCGCTCGATTCGCGCTACTGGGGATTCGTTCCAGAAGGCAATATCGTCGGGAAGGCCTTTTTTGTCTGGATGAATTTCGGTAACCTCAAGCGCATCGGTTCATTCCACTAAGCCACGGCCGTCAAGGCAAACAAGGAGAGGGAATACATCATGGTGAAAGTCCATCGCGTGGCCAGCCGGTCGCGCCAGCGCGGATTGTCTTTTTTTGGTCTGGTCTTCATTGGTGTCCTGGCTGTGGCCGTTTTCGCCATTGGCGGCCAGTCGGTTCCCATTTTTATTGAATACGCCGCGATCAAGAAAGCGGCTGAGAAGGCCAAGGCTGAAGGCTCTGTGGCTGGCGTGCGGGCTGCTTTTGACCGCGCAGCGGCGATTGATGACATTACCTCCCTCCAGGGCAAGGACCTGGAGGTGGGCAAGCGTGGCGACAAGGTCGTGGTGTCCTATAAGTACTCCCGCGAAATCGCGCTGGCGGGCCCGGCCTATCTTGTCTACCGCTTTGAAGGACAGACCAACTAGTGCACGCCGGCCTTCAAGCGCTGCAGTCCCGCCTGCAGCATGTTTTTTCCGATCCATCCCTTCTCCAGCGCGCCACCACGCACCGCAGTTTTTCGGCCGATCACAATGAGCGGCTGGAGTTCCTGGGGGACTCCGTGCTGAATCTCGCGGTCGCGAGCCTGCTGTACCAGCGGCTGTCGGCCCTGCCGGAGGGGGATCTGTCCCGTGTCCGTGCCAACCTCGTCAAGCAGGACACCCTGCACCAGCTGGCGCTGGGCCTGAAGGTGTCCGAGGTGCTGCGCCTGGGTGAAGGCGAGTTCAAATCCGGCGGCCAGCAGCGGCCGTCCATCCTGGCCGATGCGCTGGAGGCGCTCATCGGCGCGGTGTACCTTGACGCGGGGTATGGCAGCGCGGAGGCGCTGGTGCACCGCCTGTTCCAGGGTGTCGAGATCAACCCGCAGATGCAGGCGGCGTCCAAGGATGCCAAAACCGCGTTGCAGGAGTGGCTCCAGGGCCGCAAAATGAAGCTGCCGCAGTACCGCGTGGTGGCGACGGTCGGGGCGGCGCACCGCCAGACCTTCGATGTCGAATGCGACATTCCCGAGTTGGGCCTGACCGAGCGTGGCATCGGCGGCTCCCGCCGGGCCGGCGAGCAGGCCGCAGCAGTGGCCATGCTGGCCACATTGAAAGCAAAGAATCTATGAATGATGCTACCAAAGATGTAGCTGGTGACGAAGGTGCAGCAAGCGCAGGGGCGCAAAATGACCTGGAGGCCATGCTCGCGGCGGCGGGCGCCCCCGCGGCCGTCCCCGGCCAGCGCTGCGGCGTGATCGCCATTGTGGGCAAGCCCAACGTGGGCAAGTCTACGCTGCTCAATGCGCTGGTGGGGCAGAAGATCAGCATCACCTCGCGCAAGGCGCAGACCACGCGCCACCGCATCACCGGCATCCGCACCCGCGAGCAGACGCAGTTCATTTTCGTGGACACGCCGGGCTTCCAGACGCGCCACGCCACCGCGCTCAACAAGTCCCTGAACAAGACCGTGATGGGGGCGATCGGCGACGTGGACCTGATCCTGTTCGTGGTGGAGGCCGGCAACTTCACGCTGGCCGATGCCAAGGTACTCTCGCTGTTCAAGCCCGGCATTCCCACGCTCCTGGTGGCGAACAAGCTCGACATGGTGCACCGCCGCGCGGAGATCGCGCCCTGGCTCAAGAGCATGCAGGAGCGCCATCCGTTCACCGAATTCGTGCCCATGTCGGCCAAGAACAAGGGCGACATCGAGCGCCTTTTCGGCATCTGCGAAAAATACCTGCCCGAGCAGGGCTGGTGGTACGGCGAGGACGAACTGACCGACCGCAGCGAGAAATTCCTGGCCTCCGAAACCGTGCGCGAAAAGCTGTTCCGCTTCACCGGGGATGAACTGCCCTACACCTCCACCGTCGTCATCGACAAGTTCGAGGAAGAGGCGAGCAAGCAGCACAAGCGACTGGTCAAGATCGCCGCCACCATCGTGGTGGAGCGGGACAACCACAAGATGATGGTCATCGGCGACAAGGGTGAGCGGCTCAAGCGCATCGGCACCGAGGCGCGGCAGGAGCTGGAAAAGCTCATGGATGCCAAGGTGTTCCTGGAGCTGTGGGTCAAGGTCCGCTCCGGCTGGGCTGACGATGAAGCCCGGGTGCGTTCCTTCGGCTACGAGTAAGTGCATGCCATCAGCGCCCGCTGCCCGCCGGGTGGCCGGCGTTGGTTGAGCCGCCGCCACACTCCATCCTCACGCCTATCCCTGCGACCCCCCACGTGGCTGCCGCCAAGCGCATCTCCGATGAACCTGCCTTCGTGCTGCACAGCTACGACTGGAGCGAGTCCAGCCTGATCCTGGAGGTCTTCAGCCGCCACTACGGCCGCGTCGCCCTGGTGGCCAAGGGCGCGAAGAAGCCCAGCTCCAACTTCCGCCCGGTGCTGCTGCCGCTGCAGCCCCTGCTGCTGACCTACACCCTGGCCGGCAATGGCGACGCGGACATCCACGCGCTCAAGGGCGCCGAGTGGGTGGGTGGCCACGTGATGCCCACGGGCGACGCCCTGCTGTCGGGCCTGTACCTCAACGAACTGCTGCTGCGCCTGCTGGCCCGCGCGGACCCGCACGCCGCGCTGTTCGACGCCTACGCGGGCGTGGTGCGGGTGCTGGCCAGCGAGCATGGCGACGCCCTGGAGCCCGTGCTGCGCAGTTTCGAACTGCTGCTGCTGCGCGAGATCGGCCTGTTGCCGAGCCTCGACGTCCAGACCATGACCCTGGCCCCCCTGCAGGCCGGCACGCGCTACACGCTGGTCCCCGAAGGAGGCCTGCGCGCTGCCTCGGCGGTCGAGCGGGGCGGGCTGCCGGGCAGCCAGTGGCAGGCATTGCAGCGGGCGCTGGACGATGCCGCCAGCTATACCGCCACACTGCGGGCCTGCGTTGCCGTCTCGGCCGAACTCAAGCCCCAGCTGCGTGCCCTGCTGCAATACCATTGCGGCAGCCCGACGCTGCGCACCCGCCAGCTCATGATCGACCTGCAGGCCCTATGAACCAGCCACACCGCCCCTCGCACCCGACCACCGCCCTGTCGGTCAACGTCAACAAGGTCGCCCTGGTGCGCAACACGCGCCACCTGGGCATTCCGAGCGTCACGCGCGCGGCCGAGCTGTGCCTGCGGGCGGGCGCGCAGGGCATCACCGTGCATCCCCGGCCCGACGAGCGGCACATCCGCGGCCAGGACGTGTTCGAGCTGGCCGCCTTGATGAAGGCCTGGCCCGATCGCGAATACAACATCGAAGGCAACCCGTCGCAGAACCTGATGGACTTCATCCGCCAGGTGCGCCCCCACCAGGCGACCTTCGTGCCCGACAGCGAAGACCAGTTCACCAGCGACCACGGCTGGAGCTTTCCGCAGGATGCCGGGCGCCTGGCGCCTCTGATCGCCGAGTGCAAGGCACTGGGTGTGCGCGTGAGCCTGTTCATGGACCCGGTGCCGGAGCAGATGGCCGCCGCCAGGGCGGTGGGCGCTGACCGGGTGGAGCTGTACACCGAGCCCTATGCCGCCGCCTGGGGCACCCCGCAGCAGGAGGTTGAGCTAAAACGCTACGCTGCGGCCGCACAGGCCGCGCTGGATGCGGGCCTGGGCGTGAATGCGGGCCACGACCTGAACCGCGACAACCTCGCCGCCTTCGTGCGCGGCGTGCCCGGCGTGCTGGAGGTCTCGATTGGGCATGCACTGATCGCCGACGCGCTGGAGCTGGGCTACGCCGCCACGGTGTTGGCCTACCTGGGCTGCATCCGGTCGGGTTTCGCGGCACAGGCAGATAACTCCTGATTTGATAGCTGCTTGCGCTTGATAGATAAGCGCTAGCAGCCAATTTGATTCAACAAAACATGATCTACGGCATCGGCACCGACATCTGCGACGTGCGCCGCATCGCGGCCAGCCTGGAGCGCCACGGCGAGCGTTTTACCCAGAAGGTGCTGGCCGACGGCGAACTGGCCACCTGGCGCGAGAGGAGCGGCCGCTGGCCCGACCGGGGCCTGCGCTACCTGGCCACGCGCTTTTCCGCCAAGGAAGCCTTCAGCAAGGCCATCGGCCTGGGCATGCGCATGCCCATGACCTGGCGCCACTGCGAGGTCGCCAAGCTGCCATCCGGCCAGCCAGTCATCGTGCTGCACGGCGCGCTCAAGGAATGGTTCGAGGCCCGGGGGCTGCAGGCGCACCTGAGCGTGACCGACGAGACCGACTACGCCGCCAGTTTCTGCGTGGTCGAGAGGGTTGAAGAAAAATCGGCCTCCAGCGCTTGATTGGCAAGCGCTGATAGCTATTATTTGCATAGCAAAATCATTCTTGAAACCCATGACCGAACACGCACCCCTCATCCTCGACGTGGCTGGCAAAGAGCTGACCAGCGCTGACCGCCTCCGCCTCGCGCACCCGCTGACCGGCGGCATCATCCTGTTTGCCCGCAACTGGGAGAACCGCGCGCAGCTGCTGCAGCTCACGAGCAGCATCAAGGCCGTGCGCGACGACCTGCTGATCTGCGTGGACCACGAAGGCGGCCGCGTGCAGCGCTTTCGCACCGATGGCTTCACGCACCTGCCGCCCATGCGCGCGCTGGGTGATATGTGGATGGACGACGGCAAAGGCGCCAAGGCCGTGCCCGGCAGCGGCGCGCTGCGTGCGACCAATGCGGCCACGGCGGCGGGCTATGTGCTGGGCGCCGAGCTGCGCGCCTGCGGTGTGGACTTCAGCTTCACGCCCGTGCTCGACCTCGATTGGGGTGAAAGCGGTGTGATCGGCGACCGCGCCTTTCACCGCGACCCGCGCGTGGTGGCGCTGCTCGCCAAGAGCCTCATGCATGGTCTGCTGCAGGCCGGCATGACCAACTGCGGCAAGCACTTCCCCGGGCACGGCTTCGTCAAGGCCGACTCGCACACCGAGGTACCCGTGGACAAGCGCAGCCTCAAGGCCATCCTGGCCGACGACGCCGCCCCGTACCCCTGGCTCAGCAGCACGCTCACCAGCGTGATGCCGGCCCATGTGATCTACCCCAAGGTCGACAGCCGCCCCGCGGGTTTCTCGCAGCGCTGGCTCCAGGACATCCTGCGCCGCCAGATGCGCTTTGATGGCGCGATCTTCAGCGACGACCTCAGCATGGAAGGCGCCCGCCGCCTGGACGGCCAGGTGGTCGGCTACACCGATGCGGCCGTGGCGGCGCTCCAGGCCGGCTGCGACCTCGTGCTGCTGTGCAACCAGAGCGTGGGCGATGGCCGCGCGGTGGATGAACTCATCGCCGGCCTGGACCAGGCCCGCGCCCAGGGCCGCTGGCAGCCGAGCGTGGACAGCGAGTCCCGCCGCCTGGCGCTGCTGCCCGAAACCTTGCCCCAGGCGTGGGACGAGCTGATGTACCAGCCCGCCTACCTGCAGGCGCTCGACCTGCTGCCCTGACGCCGAGCAACCGCTTGCGCGCGGCCCGGCGCAGGGCCGTGCCGCGCCCGGTTGGTTGCGCTATGGCGTGTTGAAAGGCCCGGGCGTGACCGGTGGCGGGGCCGCCGGCGCACTTTCCGCGGCATGCGCAGCGCTGGCGGGGGGCGCGGGCGGCGGTGGCACCCCCTGGAATCTGCGCACCACCCGCTGAAACACCAACGCATTCGGAATCTGCAGCCAGGCCACCTGGCCCGCTGCTGCGCCATGGTCCTCCAGCGTGGTGTACAGCAGGTTGATGTCCACCACCCGGCCCTTGGCGCCCGGTTTCTCCGCGGTGTCCAGCACCTCGATGTAGTCGCCGATGCGAAAGGGCCGTACCGTGAAGATGAGCAGCGCGCAGAACAGGTTGGAGAGCACGCTCCACGCGGCAAAGAACGCCACGGCGCCCACCGTGGCGAAGCCCGTGAATGCCGTCCAGAGCACGGTGGCGGACACTCCCATGCGCTCGAGCACCAGCAGCAGGGCGCCCGCCACGATGAACCAGCGGATGAGCCCGTTCATGGGCACGACCAGCTCGTCGGGCACCTGGTAGTGCGCACTGGCGCGGCGCACGATGCGGCGCAGCATGCGCTGCAGCAGCCAGGCGACAAACAGGATCAGCAGGATCTGCGTGCCGGGGATGATGACTTCCAGCCAGTCCTGCACCCAGTCGGGCAGGCGGGCCTTCAGGATTTGCATGCGCGAAACGGCGGTGCGCGCGCTGCGCTCGGTGGCGTCGAACGAGAAGGCGGAAAAGAAACTCAATTGCGCAATTGCTCCACGGTGTCCATCTGCATTTCAAAGCTGAAGAAGCGGTTGCGGCCCTGGGCCTTGGCGGCATACAGGGCCTGGTCGGCCCGCATGATCATGCTTTCGGCATTGGTGCTGTCGTCGGGCACGCAGGTGGTGATGCCGCCCGACAGTGTCAGGATGCTGCCCAGTGGCGAATCCGCATGCGGTATGGCGCGGACCTTGAGCAGCTGCGCCAATGCCCTTGCAAAGGTCATCGCGCCCGAGCGCGGCGTGTTCGGCAGGATGAGTGCGAATTCCTCGCCGCCATAGCGCGAAGCCACATCCCGGGGGCGCACGCAGACCTCGCGCAGCAGGCGGCCCACCTCTTTCAGGCAGGCATCGCCCTGCACATGCCCGCTGGCATCGTTGAAGAGCTTGAAGTGGTCCAGGTCGCACAGCATCAGCGTGAGCGGCGTGGCATCGCGGCGTGCGGCCAGGATCTCGTTGTGCAGGATGCGGTCGAAGCCGCGGCGGTTGACCAGGCCGGTGAGTGCGTCGACCTCGACCATTTCGTTGAGGCGCTGGTTGGCCAGGTGCAGCTCGGCCGACACCGACACGAGCCTGCGGCGCATGTCCAGCAGCCGCCGCATGGCCCGCAGCTTGGCCATCAGCACGATGGGCCTCACGGGCTTGACCAGGTAGTCATCGCCCCCCACTTCGATGCCGCGCCAGACGTCGAGCTCGTTGTCCAGGCCCGACAGGAAGATGATGGGCGTCCAGTCGCCGGCCTCGCTCTCGCGCATCTGCTGCGCCACCCAGTAGCCATCCTTGCCGGGCAGCTTGATGTCCAGCAGCACCAGGTCGGGCCGGTGGGCCTTGAACAGGTGCAGTGCCGCACTGCCCTCCGGGGCCTCGAAGATGGCGGACACGCCCGCGCGCCGCAGTTCGGCCACCAGCGCGGCCCGCACGGAGCCCTGGTCCTCGACCACCAGCACCGAAAAGCCTGCGCCCGCGGGCAGTGGCGCGTTGGCCGGATAAGGGGCGGTGCTGGAGATGAATGGCACGGTGGCTCCTGGTGTGTCCTGTGAAACGGCGCGATCAGGCGGACGTGGCGGCCGGGCGCTGCGGATGCGGTCTCAGGACTCCCGGCGCAGCGCTGGGAAAAGAATCACGTCGCGGATGCTGGGGCTGTCGGTCAGCAGCATCATGAGGCGGTCGATGCCGATGCCGCAACCCCCCGTGGGGGGCATGCCGTATTCCAGCGCCCGCACGAAGTCATGGTCGTAGAACATGGCCTCGTCGTCGCCGCTGTCCTTGGCGGCCACCTGGGCATGGAAACGCGCGGCCTGGTCTTCGGCATCGTTCAGCTCGCTGAAGCCGTTGCCGAACTCGCGGCCCGTGATGTACAGCTCGAAACGCTCGGTGACCTCGGGGCGGGCATCGTTGGCGCGTGCCAGTGGCGAGATCTCGGTCGGGTGCTCCATGATGAACGTCGGCTGCCAGAGCTTGTCTTCCACCGTTTCTTCGAAATACAGCACCTGCAGGCTGGCCAGCGTGCGTGCCGAGAGCTTGTCCTTCTCCTCGGTCATGCCCAGCTTCTTGAGCGCGCTGACCAGCCACGCGGCATCGTCCACGTGGGCGCCGGCTTCGGTGTACTGGAAGATCGCTTCGCGGATGGTCAGGCGCGCGAACGGCTGCGTCAGGTCCACGGCGCGGCCCTGGTAGGTCATTTGCAGCGAGCCCGTGGCCTTGAGCGCCACTTCGCGGATCAGCGTCTCGGTGAAGTCCATCAGGTCCAGGTAGTTCCAGTACGCCGCGTAGAACTCCATCATGGTGAACTCGGGGTTGTGGCGCACCGAGATGCCCTCGTTGCGGTAGCTGCGGTTGATCTCGAACACCCGCTCGAAACCGCCCACGATCAGGCGCTTCAGGTACAGCTCGGGCGCGATGCGCAGGTACATCTCCTGCTCCAGCGCGTTGTGGTGCGTCACGAACGGCTTGGCATTGGCGCCGCCCGGGATGGGGTGCAGCATGGGCGTTTCGACTTCAAGGAAGCCGTGGCCCACCATGAACTCGCGCAGGCCGCTCACCGCCTTGCTGCGCGCCATGAAGCGCTTGCGGGCCTGCTCGTCGGTAATCAGGTCCACATAGCGCTGGCGGTACTTCTGCTCCTGGTCGGCCATGCCGTGGAACTTGTCGGGCAGGGGGCGCAGGCTCTTGGTCAAGAGGCGCAGGCCGGTCACCTTGACCGACAGCTCGCCCGTCTTGGTCTTCATGAGCGTGCCTTCGGCGCCCACGATGTCGCCCAGGTCCCAGTGCTTGAAGGCGGCATACAGCTCTTCGCCCACGGCGTCGCGGGTCACGTAAAGCTGGATGCGCCCGCCCACGTCGCCCAGCGAGCCATCCTGCACCGTGGCAAAACTGGCCTTGCCCATGACGCGCTTGAGCATCATGCGGCCGGCCACCGAGACGTTCACCGGCGTGGCTTCCAGGGACTCGTTCGTGGCAGCGCTGTGTTCCAGGTGCAACTGGGCAGCCTTGTGGCCGGGCTTGAAGTTGTTGGGAAAAGCAACGCTACCGCCGTTGGCCTGGGCTTCGCGCAGAGCGCGGAGCTTTTCACGGCGCTCGGCGATGAGCTGGTTTTCGTCCTGGGGAGCGGGGGCGTGGTTTTGGTCTGACATAGGTGCCGTCGGTGCGGGGGCGTGAAATTTGGGGGCTGGGTTCAGCCAAACCCCTCATTTTATCGGCTATGTGTTACTGACAGGTTCTTAGCCCTTGGACGGGCGGTCGCTCCACAGCGCGGATGCTGTCCCTGCGAGGATCTTCAGATCGCTCCAAAGCGTGTGCGAGCGGGCGTACTCGGCGGCGTAGCGGAGCTTGATGGGCAGGATCTGTTCCACATAAGTGCGCTCTGGATCGCAGCTTTGGCCCAACAAGGTGCTTTCGTCGCGGAATTCGATGGAGGCGCGGTCTGTGATGCCGGGCCGCACGCTGAGCACCAGTTCCCGCACGGAATCTGGGTAGAGCGCGACATAGTGCGGCACCTCAGGCCTGGGGCCGACAAGGCTCATATGGCCCAGCAGCACGTTGAAAAGCTGCGGCAGCTCATCGACCTTGGTGCGCCGCAGCCAGTGGCCCGCCCGGGTAATGCGGGCATCGGCTCCTACGGTAATCGCCGGGCCCGAGGCTTCGGCGCGCGGGTGCATGGTGCGGAACTTGTAGATGCGGAACAACCTGCCTGCGCGGCCCACACGCTGTTGGCGAAAGAGTGCTGGGCCCGGAGAATCCCACACCACCCACAGTGCCACGGCCAGCAGCACGGGCGCGAGCAGCAGCAGCCCGAGGGCGGCAAAACACAGGTCGAACAGCCGCTTGGGCATGTCAGCCCAGCACCTCATGCAGCGCAGCAATCACGCGCTCCTGGTCGCTGTCACTCATGGCGGTGAACAAGGGGATGCTGATCATGGCTTGGTAGGCTGCATCGGCCTGGGGGAACATGGCGGGCGTCAATTGGTACCGGTCGCGCCAGTACGGGTGCCGGTGCAGCGGCACATAGTGCACGCTGGTGCCGATGCCCCTGTCCGACAGTGCCTGGATGACCTCGTCACGCCCCAGTGGCGCGTCCGCCCGCAGCCGGATGACATAGAGGTGCCACGCATGGGTGTCGCCTGGTGGCGCAGTGGCTGGCAAGGTCAGGGGCAGGGGCGCCAGCTGTTCGTGGTAGCGGATTGCCAGGTCTTGCCGTCGCTGCACGAATTGTGGCAGCCGCGCCAGTTGCTCCACGCCCATGGCGGCTGCAACGTCCGTCATGTTGTACTTGAATCCCGGAGCCACCACCTCGTAGTACCAGGCGGGCGTCTTGGACGTGAAGCGGTCGAAGGCATCCCGGTTCATGCCGTGCAGGCGCATCACGCGCATGCGCTTGGCGAGCTCCGGGTCGCGCGTCACCGCCATGCCGCCTTCTCCGGTGGTGATGGTCTTGTTGGCGTAGAAGCTGAACACCGTGACATCGGACTGCAGTTGTCCCACCAGGGTGCCGCGCCAGGTGGTGGGCAAGGCATGGGCTGCGTCTTCCACCACCTTGAGCTGGTGTTCTTTGGCGATGGACAGGATGGCGTCCATGTCGCAGGCCAGGCCCCCGTAGTGCACGGGCATGATGGCTTTTGTTCGGGGCGTGATGGCGGCGCGCACCTTGGCCGGGTCGATGTTGAGGGTCACCGGGTCCACATCCACCAGTACCGGTTCGGCGCCCAGGTAGCGCACGACCTCCACGGTGGCAGTGAAGGTCAGTGTGGGCGCGATCACCTCGTCGCCGGGGCCGATGCCCAGGGCTTCCAGCGCAAGGTGCAGACCCGCCGTGGCGGAGTTGACAGCAAGGCTCTGGAGCCCGCCGCCCCCCAGGAAGGCGGCGAATGCCTGCTCGAACTCCTTGGTCTTGGGCCCGGTCGTGACCCACCCCGAAAGCAGGGCTGCGCTGACGGCATCGATTTCCGCAGCACCGATATCGGGGCGGGCGAACGGCAGGAAGGGCAGGTCAGGGGAAGAAGGGTGGGGCATGGAGGGCGTCCAGACGGGCAGGCGGTGCTCAGCGGGGCTTCACGGCCCAGGTCAGGCGGTGGGTGCGCAGGAACCAGAGCAAGGTGGATGCGGGAGGAATCATCGGTGGGGGCAGGCACCGCGCGAGCGGGGGCGCCAGGGTAAGGCGGCACGAGTGTATCTGCGCGGCGGGAAACAGCGTTTTCAATTCGCGCAGGGGCATGCCTCGCACATCGGCATTGGCAGGGTTGTTGACGACAAAGTCATAGACCAGCACTCCGCCGCCGGGCGCGACCCATTGCCAGATCGCCTGGGCCAGATGGCGGCGATAGCCCTCGTCGAGCAAAGAGCTGAAGAGCGTGAAGGCGAGCACGGCATCCTGGCTGGCAGGCTGCACCGGGGCCAAGACGGCATCTCCTTCCACAATGGCCGCGTCCGCTGGCAGCGAGGCGCGCGCTGCGGCGGCTCGTTCGGGAAGAAGCTCCAGGCCCGTCAGGCAGGCGGGGGTGGCACCCAGCCGCACCAGGTCGTGCAGATTGCCCCCGCTTCCGCAGCCAACCTCTAGCATCGGCCGGTGGGCCAGGCTGCTCCAGCCGTGGGCCTGCCAGGTGCCTGCCATGGCACGGAGGCGCTCCTGCTGCGCCTGCAGCGCCGCCGCATTGGCATACAGGCTGTAGCGGGCTTCATCGGCCGCTGGGTCGCGCCGTGCGTAGCGGGTCTTGACGGCCTGGGGTTCGTTGTCGGTCATCGCGTGATGCGTGCAAAGTCGGAGGAAGGCGCGCGCGAGCGTGCAACGTCCCACAGCCCTCGCCAGGTGCCCAGGCCGTAGCCCACATGAAACGCCGCAATCGTCGCCGGGAGGCGGGGCAGCAGCCCCCAGTTGCGGGCCGATCGGGCTGCCGCCACCGATGCCGCCAGAAGATAGGTTGCGTAGGCGAGGCCCAGCGCGGCCCCGGGCCAAGCGGACCAGGGCAACACCACGGCGCTGGCCACCGCGCTGGCCACAAATGCTGCAGGCACCAGCTGCCGCACGGAGCCTGGCTGCCCATGTTTGCGCATCACAAAAGGCCGCCAGTAGCCGTACTGCCGTTGTTGCGCGAACAGGTGCCTGAGCGAATTGCGCGGGTGGTAGGTGGAATGGATGAGCCGGCTCTGCCAGATGCGTGCCCCCCCCAGGCGCATGCGCAGGTTGTGCTCGTCGTCCTGGTTGCGCACCAGAGCTTCGTCAAACAGTCCGAACCGGTCAAACACGCTGCGGGGCCAGCATCCCAGGTAGACGGTATCCACCTCGCCCTCGTACTGGTCATCGCGCGAGCGCGCGCCGCCCACCACCCAGCGGCACTGGAAGGCTGCGGCGATGGCGGCCCCGGCGGGCCCGGTTCCCCGGGCCACCCACGGGCCGCCCACGTTGTCGGCGCGGGTGCGTTCGAGCGCCTCGATGCACTGCGCAAGGTAGTCGGGGGCAAACTGGCTGTGCACGTCCATGCGGGCAATGGTGCCGCCCCGCGCGTGGGCAATACAGGCGTTGAGCCCGGTGGAGACAATGCGGCCGGGGTTGTCCACCAGGACGAGCCGTGGGTCCGCAGCACAGCGCTGCAGGAGGTGCTCGCGCGTGCCGTCATCGCTGTCGCCGTCTGCAATCAGCACTTCCATGCGCCAGCCCGCCGGCAGTTGCTGGCGGAGGGCCGAGTCGCAGAAAGCGTCGATGTGCTGGCGCTCATTGCGGCACGGCACGATCACGCTGATCAGGTTGTCCAATTCAAGGCCTTGGGGCATGGGGTTCAAGGTGTATGGAGCAACTGCTGGTACAGCGCGTGCATGCGGTTCATCTGTACCGCGCGGTCGCCGTCCTGGGCGATGCGGGTGGCATTGTGCAGGCCGGCTTGTTCCGCCAGGGTGTCGTTGGCGATCAGGGCTTCCAGCCGGGCGGCGAGCGCTGTGGCGCTCCCCGCCTCAACCAGCCACTGCGGGTCGATCCAGTGCCGGTTGGCCTGCAGTTCGCTGGCGACCACCGCGAGGCCACACGCCATGCTCTCCAGCATGGCGACGGATGTTGCGTCACTGCTGGGCACCGAGACAGATATCTTGCCTTCGCCCAGTACCCGGGTCATGCCCGCATCATCGAGTCGGCCGTGGAACTGCACCTTGTTGTCCAGCTGCGCCTTGTGCACCTGGCTGCGCAGGGCGCTTTCCATGCTGCCTCCTCCGAGCAGGTGCAAGCGCAGGTCGGCCGAGGGCAACCGCGCCTGCAGAAGAGCGAATGCCTCGATGATGGTGTCGATGTTGTAGTTGGGTTCCCAGGCGCGCAGGCTCACCAGCTGGCTGCCTTGCTTGTGGCTCCAGGGAACGGGGTGGAAGCGCTGCAGTTCCACCCCCCAGTGGATTTCCTCGGTGGTGCAGCGGGGTCGGAATTGGGCCACTGCGCTCATCAGGCTGGCGGAGTCGCCGGTGATGAGGTCGGCCTGGCGCAGTATCCAGCCGGTCAGCCAGCGCATCCAGGCGCTCTTGCCGGGGGTCACCAACAGGTCGCTTCCCCAGGCGGTCATCACCACCGGATGTTTGCCGCAACGTGCGGCCAGATAGCCGTAGGAGGTGACGTAATGGGCATGCAGGAGGTCGGGGGCCAGTTCGGCCACGTGGCGCCTGGTTTCCCGGACACGGAACAGCCAGTCGAGCGAGCGGTGCACGGGCCGGATGGCCCGCACGGTGACGCCATCGATGGACGCGGGGCGTGCCGTGATCAGCGAAACGCGGTAGCCACGCTGGAGCATTTCCCGCGCCCACCGCTGAACATGGGGGCTGGTGGCATCACCCAGGAGGCACAGGTGTGTTGCCATGTCAGATTGTCCGCGTCCAGGATTCGTAGTGCGGACGCAGTTCTGGATGCTGCGAAAGCAGGCGCTCATCCTGTTCGCGCACGTCGCCGATCTGGCGCGCCGGGACCCCCGCCACGATGGCGAAGTCGGGCACTTCGCCGCGCACCTGCGAGTAGGCACACACCACCACCCCCTTGCCGATGCGCGTGCCGGCTTCGATCAGGCTGTGGGGGCCGATGAAGGTGTAGGCGCCGATCTCGATGGGCGCGCTGATGTAGCCAGGCTTGGAGCCCTCGTGGACTGCATAGCCGCTGCCCAGGAGGCGAATGGCGCGGTGGGAGCTGTGCGTCACGATGCTGACGAAGTTGGTGATCTGGACCCCTTGCCCAATCTGCAGGCCCGCTGTGGCGTCGATGAAATTGTATTGGCCGATGAACACGTGGTCTGCCAGCCGCAGTGCATGCTCCCCCTCGATGCAGGTGCTGGGGGCGATGCGGGTGTGTGGCAGTGGCTGGCCGAGGTGGTTGCTTTCCCCGAAGACGATGCGATGGAGCAGCGCATGCCAGAGGCGGCGGCGCCATCGGTTAAACACGGCTCTCATGGGGCACCTCCCTCCAGTTCGCCAACACCCAGAAATAATAGGCAAAGTAGGCCAGCATGCTCGCTGACACGCCCCATCCGGCACCTTGCAGGCCGCCCAGGTACAGGCCCAGCAGCAGTCCGGCGAAGAAAAGGCATTGTCCGATCAATGCCAGGCGCAGCGCCCAGGCCTGTGCATTCCAGGCCATGGTGACCACGGCAAGGGGTGACGCCACGAAGTGCAGGGCGATGTACGGGGCGATGGCCCGTGCAAGTTCCCCTGTCTGGGCCCATCTTGCCCCAAAGGCCAGGGCGAAAATATCCGGCCCCCAGAGGAGAAGGATCGCCGCGAGCGGGCAGGCCAGGGCAGCGAGCCCCAGCATGGCCCGGCGCACCAGCGCCCGGGCGTCGCCAGGGCTCTCTGCCTTCAGAAGGCGCGGGTACAGGGTTTGCGACAGCGCACCCCCGACGAGGGTTGCCGGGGCCTTGAGATAGCGCAGTGCCAGGGCCCAGAACCCCGCTGAGGCGTCCCCTGTCCACGCTGCCACCAGCACCAGCGTGAGCGTATCCTGCAGCGCACCCATGAACGCGTGTGGCGTGTTGAGCAGGGGGAAGTCCTTGTGCTGCAGGGCCATGGACCGCAGCCTGGCAAGGGGCTGGCGCCACATGGCCGTCCAGCCCCCGGCTGGCGCCGGCCGGGCCAGCATCCAAGCCCCTCCCAGGCTGGCCAGCGTGGCCCCGAGCACCAGGCCCAGGGGGCCGGCCTTCAGCAGGCCGAGCACGAGCTGCAGGATGGCGCCCCCACCTTGCTGCAGCAGCCTTGCCGCCGACAGCAGTCCAAAACGCTGCGACCGGGTGGCCCACATGGTGAGCCATTGCATGGCGCCGCCCGCCAGCACCGCGAAGGGCAGTGCCCAGGCCATCGGCATGCGTTGCCAGAGCATGAGCACGGCAGCGGTTGCGGCGGAAGCCGCCGTCACCGCGAGCAGCACGCGCGCGCACAAAGCCATGAGTTCGGCAGCCCGTGGCTCCGTGGGTTCGAGGGGGAGTGCGAATTCGTAGCGCGCGCAGCCGACCACCGCCATGTTGGTGGCCAACGCCCACAGCAGCGCGAACTGCCCGAAGGCCTCCGGGCTGTACAGGCGCGTGAGCGCCGGGCCCAGCACGAGTGGAATGGCGTGGGCCGCAACGCTGCCCGTGAGCAGGGTCAGCGTTGCCCGCAGGAGTCCCGGCTTCATGGCAGTGCTTGTGTTTCAGGACGGTAGCCCGGCACCAGCTGGCCCAGCAGGGCCGTCATGGCGGCCCGATCGCCATCGCGCGCGGCCTGCTGCAGTGACTGCAGCAGGGCCTGCAGTTCGGCCCAGGGGCGAAACTCCTCGCGGGCCCGCAGTATGCGGGGATGGACGGTGGGCAGCGGGTTGTCTCCAATCAGCAGCTCTTCGAAGAGTTTCTCGCCGGGGCGCAATCCCGTGAAGACGATTTCGATGTCGCCCTCGGGGTGCTGGTCGTCGCGCACTGTCAGGCCCGACAGGGCCACCATGCGTTGCGCGAGGTCCAGGATCTGTAGCGGCTCGCCCATGTCCAGCAGGAATACGTCGCCCCCGTCCGCCATCGTCCCCGCCTGCAGCACGAGCTGGGCCGCTTCGGCGATGGTCATGAAATAGCGCGTGACATCGGGATGCGTCACCGTGAGGGGGCCGCCGGCCGCGATCTGCTGGCGGAACAGCGGTATCACGCTGCCGCTGGAGCCCAGCACATTGCCAAAGCGCACCATGGACAGGCGTGTCGGGCATCTCCAGCCCGGTGGGCTTTCGGCCAACAGCCCGAAAGGCATGCGCTGGGACGCCGCGATGGCTTGCAGCACCATTTCTGCCACACGCTTGGTGGCGCCCATGATGTTGGTGGGGCGAACAGCCTTGTCTGTGGAAATCAGGACGAAGTGGCGAGCGCCATGCTTCAGCGCGACCTGCACCATGTTGAGCGTGCCGAACACGTTGTTCAGGATGCCTTCGCCCGGATTGGCTTCCACCATGGGCACGTGCTTGTAGGCGGCTGCGTGGTAGATGGAGGTGGGGCTGTACTGCTGGCAGATGTCGTCCATGCGCTGCTTCTGGGTGACGCTGGCGAGCAGGGGTACCAGGGCGCACTGGTGCGCGCCCTGGTGGGCGAGCGCCTGCAGCTCGTGGTGAATGGAATACAGCGCATATTCGCTGTGATCCACGAGCAGCAGTTGGCGGGGGCCCTCGCGCACGATCTGCCGGCACAGCTCGCTGCCGATGCTGCCGCCCGCGCCGGTGACCATCACCACGGCGTTCTCGAGATCGCGCCCCAGCAAGCCAGGGTCCGGGGCCACCGGTTCGCGGCCCAGCAGGTCCTCGATCTCGAGGTCCTGGAAGTCGGTGACCGTGACCCGGCCGCTGGCGAGGTCCGACAGGCCGGGCAGGGTGCGTATCCGAACGGGCAATTGGCGCAGGCTTTCGATGATCTGCCGGCGTCGCAGGCGCGTGGTGCTGGGCAGTGCCAGCAGCACATCGGTGATCGCGAGCTGGCGCGCCACCTCGGGCAGTGCAGTGGGGGAATGCACCCGCACTCCGTTGATGCTGCGTCCGACCTTGCTCGGATCGTCATCGACAAAGCCCTTGAGCACGTACTGGCGCATGGCGCCCAGTCCCGCTGCGGTCTGGGCGCCAGCGCTGCCGGCTCCGTAGATCAGCAGGCGGTAGGGGGCATGGCTGCTGTGGCCGGCCAGCGCCAGCCACCCCAGTGCGCGGCTGGAGCCCACCAGGAGCATGAACAGCAGAGGCTGCAGAATGCCGACGCTGCGTGGCACGCCTTCCCATTGCGCTGCCAGGAGGCAGCCCAGCAGGAGTGCTCCATAGATGGCCACCGCCTTGCCGGTGGTGATGAGTGCCGTGATTCCTGTGTAGCGGAATATCGCGCGGTACAGCCCCAGTTTGGCGAAAATGGGAAACGCCAGGGCCGGGGCCAGTGCATACGCGAGCCACTGCATGCCTTCGGGCCAGTGCGGTGTCTCCAGCCTCAGCGTGAAGGCGAGCCACATGGCGACGAGGCCCAGGCAAACGTCCATCGCCACCACCACAACGCGCTTGGCTGCGCGCGACCAGCCCAGGATGCGGTTCAGCATGGGCGTTCAAAGGGGAGGCTGGGTGGGATGGCGGCGGGTTTGCGGCTCATTGTGTTGGCGCAATCCCCGTACGCTCGAGCACGTCCCCGACCAGCTCCAGCCGCACCAGCGGGTTGTCCAGTTCCATCAGGCGCTGCTTGAGTTCCAGGGGCACGGGCAGCAGTTCGCACCAGCGGTTGGCCACCCATCCGCAGTCGTCCAGCTGCGCAGCCGTCGGGATGATCGCGGTCGGGGTGTCCGGGTCACGCTGGTGCAGGGTGTGGAGCACCTGCGCGAGCGCCGTCGCGGCCTTCTTCAGATCCTCTGGCACCGCGACGGTCAGGTCCTGGTCGATATGCCCCACATCGGCGATCCACAGGCCATGGGGTAGGTGGCTGCGCTGGGTGATGCGAAAGCGCTGGCCGCCCCGGCACAGCAGGGTGATCAGGCCGGGCTGCGGCGTGTCGATCTGCTCGATGACCGCCAGGGTGCCCACGTCGTTGAATTGCTCTTCGGGCGCGCCGGCCTGGCGCACTTCGCGGCCTTGCGTGAGGGCCACCACGCCAAAAGGCGCACCGGCCTGATGGCATTTGCGCACCATGTCCAGGTAGCGCACCTCGAACACGCGCAGGGCCAGCACACCGCCCGGGAACAGCACGGAACCCAGGGGGAAAAGGGGCAAGGATGACAGGGTGAGGGGTTGTGTCATGAATGGGGGAATGCCTTGGCCCGCTATCATCCCATGGCGCAGCCTGCTTTCGCAGCGGCCCCTTGCTTTTGTCTCATCCATGCTCTATCAGATCGCCTCATTCCTGCTCGACGTTGTTGGTGGCCTGCTCACGGGGGCCTGCCTGCTGCGCCTGTATATGCAATGGCAGCGCATCCCGTTTTCCAACCCTGTCGGCGGGCTGGTTTTTGCACTGACGGACTGGCTGGTCATGCCGCTGCGCAAGGTGATTCGGCCCGTGGGGCGCTGGGATGTGTCAAGCCTCGTCGCGGCCGCGCTGTTGCAACTGCTGCAGTATTTCCTGCTCACGCTCCTGCTGGGCGCGGCGTCCGCATGGGCGTGGCTGCCGTGGCTTGCCCTGTTCGGGCTGGCGCGTGTGGCGGTGTCGGGGCTGATCGGCCTCCTGATCGTCCATGCCGTGATGTCCTGGGTGCAGGCACGGTCGCAACTCTCGGACGTGATCGCCCGGCTGTGCGAGCCGGTGTTGCGGCCATTTCGCCGCATCATCCCGCTGGTCGGAGGGATCGATCTGTCGCCCCTGGCCGTGCTGGTGCTGCTGCAGGTGGTCATGATCGTGCTGGGCCATCTGCAGGCCAGCGTGATGAGGTAACCCCCCTGAGTCGCCTTCGGCGCCTTCCCGCTCAAGGGGATGAGGGGGACGCGGGCCTCGCTGCGGAGCAGCCCTTCCTTGCCCTCTCTGGCAGGCACCGCGCGGTATCAACGGCTGCGTGCTGTCCGGTGGGTGATCAAATATGCCTCTGGCGCTTATCTGGTAAGCGCTGACAGCTATCAAAAAAGAAGCGATCCTCTCGTGAGGTACCTTTGCGGACCCGCTGTCCCGCGGATGACTTACATCACTGCGTCAGCGGGCAAACGCTGCAGCATGGCCAGGCTGCTGGCCACGGTGTTGCGCAGCTCGCGGCGGTCGCAGATGAAGTCCACGGCGCCCTTGGTCTGCAGGAATTCGGCGCGCTGGAAGCCTTCTGGCAGCGTCACGCGCACGGTGGATTCGATCACGCGCGGGCCGGCAAAGCCGATCAGGGCCTTGGGCTCGGCAATCACGATGTCGCCCACAAAGGCAAAGCCGGCGCTCACGCCGCCCATGGTCGGGTCAGTCAGCACGCTGATGTAGGGCAGGCCCTTCTTGGCCAGGCGGGTGAGGGCCGCATTGGTCTTGGCCATCTGCATCAGGGACAGCAGGCCTTCCTGCATGCGCGCACCGCCGGTGGCGGTGAAGCAGATGAAAGGCACTTTCTGCTCGATGGCGGTTTCCACGCCCCGCACGAAGCGCTCGCCCACCACGGAGCCCATGGAGCCGCCCATGAAGTCGAACTCGAAGCACGCGGCCACCACGTTGATGCTCTTGACCGCGCCGCCCATGACGATGAGGGCGTCGGTCTCGCCGGTGTTCTCCAGGGCTTCCTTCAGGCGCTCGGGGTATTTGCGGCTGTCCTTGAACTTGAGGGCGTCCACGGGCAGCACTTCCTGGCCGATTTCGTAGCGGCCTTCGGCATCCAGGAAGGCATTGAGCCGCGCGCGGGCGCCGATGCGGTGGTGGTGGCTGCAGTGGGGGCAGACGTTCTGGTTGTGCTCCAGATCGGCCTTGTAAAGCACCGTCTCGCAGCTCGGGCACTTGATCCACAGGCCTTCAGGCACCTGGCGGCGCTCGGTGGGGTCCGTTTGCTGGATCTTGGAGGGCAGAAGTTTTTCGAGCCAGGACATGGTTTTCCTCTGTATGAATGGGCCAGCAGCGGCGGCACGGCCTTGAAACTGGCGCGGCCCAAAGGCCACGGCTCCCGCGCAAGGGCCGCCCCGCCGCGCTGGGAGCGTCCCCCTTCCCGCGCGAAGCGCGAGAGAAGGGGGAAACGGCAAAGCCGCTCAGGGGGATGCTCTTTATTCTACGCGTCCAAAGCCTTGCGGATGCCGCGCAGGAAGTCGATGGTCAGGGGCACCACCTTGGCGTGCTCCTGGTCCTCGATGAGCTGGATGATGCGGCTGCCGATGACCACGGCATCCGCCACCTTGCCGATCGCCTGGGCCGTGGCCGCATCGCGGATGCCGAAGCCCACGCCCACGGGGATGGTCACATGCTGGCGGATGCGGGGCAGCATCTGCTCCACGGCCGAGGTGTCGAGCGCGCCCGAACCGGTCACGCCCTTGAGCGATACGTAGTACACATAGCCGCTGGCCACGCGCGCCACCTGGGCCATGCGTTCATCCGTGCTGGTGGGGGCCAGCAGGAAGATCAGGTCCATGCCGTGCGCGCGCAGGCTGGCCGCGAAGGCCTCGCATTCCTCGGGCGGGTAGTCCACGATGAGCACGCCATCGACACCGGCCTCGGCGCTGTCGCGCACAAAGGCGCCTGCGCCGTGGATCTGGTCATAGCGCTCCACCGGGTTCGCGTAGCCCATCAGCACCACGGGCGTGGTGCTGTTGCGCTTGCGGAACTCGCGCACGTGGTCCAGCACCTGCACCATGCCCACACCCAGGCCCAGCGCCTTTTCGCCCGCCTTCTGGATGACGGGGCCGTCGGCCATGGGGTCGGAGAAGGGCACGCCCAGTTCGATCACGTCGGCACCGGCCTCCACCATGCCGTGCATGAGGGCGGGCGTGATGTCGGCAAACGGAAAACCGGCGGTGACATAGGGAATCAGCGCCTTGCGGCCCTGGGCTTTCAGCTGTTCGAAAGTGGTGTCTATGCGGCTCATGGCTTGGCGTCTCCTGGGGCGCCCTTGACGGTCAGGCCGCGCATGGAGGGGCGGTCGTAGAAATCTTCTCCCGACAGGTCGGCCACGGTGCCGATGTCCTTGTCGCCCCGGCCCGAGAGGTTGACCAGGATGGACTGGTCGGGCCGCATCGTGGGTGCAAGCTTGAGGGCATAGGCGAAGGCGTGGCTCGATTCCAGCGCCGGGATGATGCCTTCGGTGCGGCACAGGTGGTGGAAGGCGGACAGCGCTTCCTGGTCGGTGATGCCCACGTACTCGGCGCGTCCGATCTCCTGCAGCCATGCGTGCTCGGGACCTACGCCGGGGTAGTCCAGGCCCGCGCTGATGCTGTGCGTCTCGGTGATCTGGCCGTTGGCATCCTGCAGGATGAAGGTGCGGTTGCCGTGCAGCACGCCACTGGAGCCACGCTGCAGCGATGCCGAGTGCTTGCCGCTGTCCAGGCCTTCGCCGGCGGCCTCCACGCCGATCAGGCGCGTCTTCTCGAACGGGATGTACGGATGGAAGATGCCCATGGCATTGCTGCCGCCGCCCACGCAGGCGATCACGGCATCGGGCTGCTCGGCGGCGATCTTCTGCGCGGCGAGCATGGGGGGCATCTGTTCGATGGCTTCCTTGCCGATCACGCTCTGGAAATCGCGCACCATCATCGGGTAGGGGTGCGGGCCCGCCACCGTGCCGATGATGTAGAACGTGTTGTCCACATTGGCCACCCAGTCGCGCATGGCCTCGTTGAGCGCGTCCTTCAGGGTCTTGCTGCCCGACTCGACAGGCACGACGGTGGCGCCCAGCAGTTTCATGCGAAAGACGTTCGGGCTCTGGCGCTTCACGTCCTCGCTGCCCATGTAGACCACGCATTCCAGGCCGTAGCGCGCGCAGATCGTGGCCGTGGCCACGCCGTGCTGGCCGGCGCCCGTCTCGGCAATGATGCGGGGCTTGCCCATGCGCTTGGCGAGCATGGCCTGGCCGATCACGTTGTTGATCTTGTGGGCGCCGGTGTGGTTGAGGTCTTCGCGCTTGAGGTAGATCTGCGCGCCGCCCGTTTCGCGGCTGGTGCGCGCGGCGTGGTACACGGGCGATGGGCGGCCCACGAAGTGCTTGAGCTCGTAGTGGAATTCTGCGAGGAACTCCGGGTCGTTCTGGTAGCGGGCATACGCCTCGCGCAGTTCCTGGATGGCGTGGGTCAGTGTCTCGCTGACGAAACTGCCGCCGTAGGAGCCGAAATGGCCTGAAGCATCAGGTTGCTGATAGGAATTCATGAGGGTTCTTTGCAAGTTGGGCATCTGCCGCGCGCACGGCGGCGATGAACCGATGGATTTTTCCGGCGTCCTTGATGCCCTTCAGGGGCTTGCCATCGGGGCTGTTCGGATCTACGGCCTCGACGCCGGAGCTGACATCAACCGCCAGCGTCTTGCAACGCGGGCGGACTTGCAAAATGCCATCGGTCACGTTTGCAGGCGTGAGTCCACCAGACAAAACGAGGTGAGAGCTGACGCTTGGTGGAAGGAGTGACCAATTGAATGCCTTGCCGCCGCCGCCGTACCCCTCGACATGGGCGTCGAGCAGGATGGCTTGGGCGTGGGAGTAATCGTGCGCGTATTTTACGAGGTCGAACCGTGCCGCACCGTCGCCAAGGGGAATGCGCGCGGCTCGCAGGTAAGGCCGTGCCCCCTGGCCGGTGGCGGCCAGGCAATCCTCGGGCGTCTCGTCACCATGAAATTGCACGGTGGCGCCCGCTATCAAAGCGCTGGCAGCTATCACTTTGGGAGCGGTTTCATTCACGAAGAGCAAAACCGGCGTGACAAAAGGGGGCAGGCGCCTGGCCAGCTGTGCCGCGCGTTCGGGTGTCACGGCCCGTGGGCTGGGCGCGTAGAGCACGAATCCGACGGCATCCGCGCCAGCCGCCACGGCCGCGTCGACGTCTTCTTCGCGGGTCAGGCCACAGATCTTGATACGGGTGCGCGCCGGGGAGGGGACTTCTTTGGCTTTCATGGCAGCCAATCATACGCAGCCGTGCGCTGGGGCAGGCCCCACGAGGCGTCGTAGACAGGGCCTTGAAAATACAGTCCATCCGGAGAGAACGTGGGTGCCGCGGCGTCGCGCGATCTTGCCGCGAGTACCTGCGCTACCCACTGCGGAGGGTATTTGCCTTGGCCCACGGCCACCAGGCAGCCCATGATGTTGCGGATCATGTGGTGCAGGAACGCGTTGGCCTCGAACTCGAAGCGCCAGTAGCAGGAACTCCAGCCCAGTTCCGGGTGCGGGGCGTTGAGGCCCCGGCGCGAGATATCGATGCGCTGCAGGGTCTTGACGGGCGACTTGGCCTGGCACGCGGATGCACGAAACGAGGTGAAGTCATGTTCGCCCAGCAGGTGGTTTGCGGCCTGGCGCATCGCATCGTGATGGAGCGGGTGGAATACCCATCCCACGCGCCCCGAGTCCACGCTGGGCCGCACGGGTGATTGCAGCAGCACATACGCATAGCGCCGCGCGACGGCGCTGGCCCGGGCGTGAAAACTGTCCGGCACGTGCTGCGCCCATTGCACGGCAATGTCGGCAGGGAGGAAGGTATTGGTGCCGCGCACCCACGAAGCGCAGGGGCGGTTCAGTGGCGTGTCGAAGTGCACCACCTGCATCAGCCCATGCACGCCCGCATCGGTGCGGCCTGCGCACAGCGTGCTCACAGGGTGCGTGGCAAAGCGGCCCAGGGCCGCTTCGAGCTTGTCTTGAATGGTGTCGCCGGACAGCTGGCTTTGCCAGCCGCTGTAGGCCTGGCCGTTGTAGCTGACACCCAGCGCCACCCGGGTCATGGGGTGGCGGCCTGGGGGCGGGCGGGGGCGGCCTGCGGGGCGGGCCGCATCAACCCAGTTCGGCCAGCATGCGCTGGGCGCGGGTCTTGAGGGCGCCGCTGGACTCGGCAACCACTTCTTCGATCAGCGTGCGTGCACCATCCGTATCACCGATGGCATTGAACTCTTCGGCCAGCGCGAGCTTGGTGGCCAGTGGGTCGTCCTGCGCCGCCGCCGAGCCGTCGTCGCTCAATTCAGGGGCCGGCAGAGGGGCCTTGGCTGCGGGGGCCGCCATGGGCTTGGAGGGGGCGTTCAGGTCCAGCGACAGGTCGCCGAGGTCAAACTCCATCGGGCCGGAGTCCTGGGCATCCGCGGTGAGCGGCATGGGGCCCGAGGGTGCCATGCTCAGGTCGTCCGCCGAAGGAAAGTCCAGATTGGCCACGGGCGGAGGCGCCATCGTGCCCGAGGCTGGTGCCACTTCTGGCGCATTCCAGGCGGGAGCGGTCGCCGACGGCAACTCCGGCAGGTCCAGTTCAGGGCGCAGTGTCTGCGGCTCGTCGGCCGGGTCCGCTGCGCGGCGGGCACCGCCCGATGCCGCGGCCGCGGCCGCCGCTGCGGCAAATCCGCCGGGAGGTGCCGGGGCCACCGCTGGCGCATCGGTCAGCGCGTCGTCGGGCAGGTCCAGATCCAGGTCGAGGTCCAGGTCGGGGGGCAACGCAGCCGTCGCCGCCGCGCCGCCCACGCCCGTGAACGTGCTCGGGAATCCGCCTGGGGGCAGCGATGGCGACTCGTCCTCGGCCATGCCTGGGCGGCCGCCAGGCTGGTAAAGGCGGTTTTCGGGATCCAGATCGCGGCCAAGCTCGGCAATGCGGTTCCAGTCCGGGCCTTCGCCCTGGGTCAGCTTGAACACGTCCCCTGCCACCGCCTCCAGGGCCTTGCGGTCCTGGCGCTTGGCGTAGATCTCACCGAGCTTCACATGCACCGACACGCGGGCAGGGTTGTGGCGGATCGCCTCCTTGAGGATTTCCTCGGCCTGCAGGTCACGGCCATAGGCCAGGTACACGTCGGCTTCGGCCACAGGGTCCACGTCGCCGCCGGCATCGAGCTGGCTGGGTGAGTAGGCCATGGACGAGCCCGTGGTCATCTCGCTGTTGGCGGTATCGACGCGCTGCCCGCCGCTGGCGCCGAAGAACGAATCCGGCTGGATGCGGCTTTCCAGGAAGGAGCTGTCGACGCCCGCATTCTGGCGGCGGCGCTGAACCACGCGGTAGGCGCCATAGCCCAGCAGCAAGGCCAGGAGCCCGCCACCGGCGAGCGGCAGCAGCGGGTCGTCCATGAGGCCGGACAGGAAACCCGGCTCTTCAACTGGTGCGGGAGCCGGTGCGGGAACGCGGACTGGCTTCGCTGGCGCCGATGCGGCCGGAGCGGGTGCGGAGGCAGGCTCGGACGCGGCTTCCGCCGGCACGGCTGCATCTGCCGGCGCGCTGGCTGCGGGAGCAGGGGCTGGTGCCGGGGTTTCCGGCACGGCAGGGGCCGTGGGTGTGGCAGGAACGGCGGGTGCCTGCACTGCCGCCGCGGCAGGAGCGCTGGCGGCGCCGGCGGGCGCCGGTGCGGCGCTGCCCGCAGCGGCCGACGCGGCGCCCAGCTTGTTGAGGTCCGTGATGTTCTTGGACAGCTCGGCCATGCGCGTGGCGGCCTCTCCGGCTTGCTTGTCCTTGGCGAGCTGGTCCTCGGCCGCCTTCTGGCCCTTGACGGAACCTTTGGACAGCGTGAGCTTGTCGGGCGCGGCCGTGGCAGGTTTCTTGTCCTCCACACGGGCCTGCACCGCGCCGGAGGCCGAGCGTTCTGCGGCGGCGACCGCGGCGGTGGGGGCGGCACCCGCCAGCTTGCGGCGGAATTCGTTGAAGTCCCGGGCCTGCGCGGCAAGGATCTGACGCGCCTCGGGTGCCGGCGTGGACTGCGCCGCAGCCTGGTCGGGCATCTGCAGGACCGCGCCAGCCTTCAGGCGGTTGACATTGCCCTGGATGAAGGCATCGGGGTTCGAGCGCATCATGGCGACCAGCATCTGGTCGAGGGACACGTCGGCGGGGCGGTGAGCGTTCGCAATGCGGCCCGCCGTGTCGCCTGCCTGCACCCTGACTCCATCGGCGGGGGCGGGGCGGGCGGCCACGGCTGGCGGACGCGGCGTCGGCGGTGTGGCAGGGGCCACCGCTGCGGGAGATTCGCTGGCCCGCGGGGCGACCGGCGCGCGCACGGCAGGAGCCTGCTGGGTGGCCGGCGCAGGCAGCTGCGGAGAGGCCGTCACCGCTGGCGCGGGACGGCGCAGCGTGGGCGGGTCGAACAGCATGGTGTAGCTGCGCACGATGCGGCCCGAGCCCCAGTTGGCGTCCAGCACCAGATCGAGGAAGGGTTCGTTCACGGGCCGGCTGCTCGTCAGGCGCAGCACGGCCGTGCCATCCGGGCGGCGCTGCAGCTGGATCTGCAGATTGTTGATGGTGGGCGTGTATTCCATGCCCTGGGCGCGGAACACGTCCGGGGAGGCCGTGGTGGCCCGCAAGCTGTCCGCTTCGGCGGGAGTGATCTGGGGCAGGTCGATTTCGGCGCGCAGGGGCTCGCCCAGGGCAGACTGCACGGTGATGCGGCCCAGCGCCAGGGCCGAGGCGTCGCCCGCGTACAAGCCGGCCGACACTACGGCTGCCGCCGCCAGGGCAGAGAATTTCCAACGATGCATGTTTGCCAACAACTGAGTAGGTTTTTGTGCGGCTCGGTCGAGCGGTGCTTTTTTTCTCATGGTCTGGTCCCGCCCCGGCGCGTGAAAATATGTAAAAAGCACCATAGCATCAATGTTTTGCACTGACAAGCTGAGGTGGCGCCGAAGCTTTGAGAGGGGTCCTGGCGCCCCAAGTTGGGGCGCCAAGATGTTGCCAATTGCCAACGTGGCGTAACTGAGTGTGTCAAGACCCTTGGCGCAAAAAAGCGCGCGCAACCGGGGCTGCGCGCGCTTTTCGGGGGGCCGGAGCTCAGGCGTCGAGCAGGATGCGCAGCATGCGGCGCAGCGGTTCGGCCGCGCCCCACAGCAGCTGGTCGCCAATGGTGAACGCGCCGACATATTCAGGCCCCATGGCCAGCTTGCGGATGCGGCCCACGGGGATGTCCATGGTGCCGGTCACCGCCACGGGCGTCAGGTCCTTGATGGTGGCTTCCCGGGTGTTGGGCACGACCTTCACCCACTCGTTGTCGGCGGCGATCATGGCCTCCAGGTCCGCCAGGGGCACGTCCTTCTTCAGCTTGAAGGTCAGCGCCTGGCTGTGGCAGCGCATGGCGCCCACGCGCACGCAGAAGCCGTCCACCGGCACGGCGGGGGCGCTGAAGCCCTCGCCCTGGCCCAGGATCTTGTTGGTTTCCGCCATGCCCTTCCATTCTTCCTTGGACATGCCGTTGCCCAGATCCTTGTCGATCCAGGGGATCAGGCTGCCGCCCAGCGGCACGCCGAAGTTGGCGGTTTCAGCGCCCGTCAGGGCGCGTTGCTTGGCGATCACCTTGCGGTCGATTTCCAGGATGGCGCTCTTGGGGTCATCGAGCAGGGCCTTCACTTCGGCGTTGAGCGTGCCGTACTGCGTGAGCAGCTCGCGCATGTGCTGCGCGCCGCCGCCGGAGGCCGCCTGGTAGGTTTGCGTGCTCATCCATTCCACGAGACCCGCCTTGTACAGGGCGCCTACGCCCATCAGCATGCAGCTCACGGTGCAGTTGCCGCCAATCCACTCCTTGCCGCCCTGGGCCAGGGCGTTCTTGATCACGGGCATGTTGACCGGGTCCAGCACGATGACGGCGTTCTTCTCCATGCGCAGGGAGGAGGCGGCGTCGATCCAGTGGCCGTTCCAGCCGGCGGCGCGCAGCTTGGGATAGACCTCGTTGGTGTAGTCGCCGCCCTGGGCGGTGATGATGATTTCGCAGCGCTTGAGGGCCTCGATGTCGAACGCGTCCTGCAGGGTGCTCTCGTTCCTTGCCTGCTCGGGAGCCTTGCCGCCTGCGTTCGAGGTGGAGAAGAACATCGGCTCGATCAGGTCGAAATCCTTCTCCTGCGCCATGCGGTCCATCAGGACCGAGCCGACCATTCCGCGCCAGCCAACCAACCCTACCAACTTGCTCATTTCAACGCCCTTTCTAAATAAGAAACAGTGCCAGACCGGACTGCTCGCCTGGCTCGTCTGGCCAGGGAGGGCGCACGACGAACCAGGCTGAGTCAGCCCTTAATGGTCGTGGTTTTGGTGATGGTTGCGCGCGCAGCCACACCGGCCAGGGCGGCGGGTGCGATGTTCAGGGCGAACGGGCGGGCGGCAAACATAGGCGAATATTGTACCGGATACGGCCTGGATCCGGGTGCGCCGGCGGCCCTGCGGCGCGCGCCCTCCGTGGGCGGCGCAAAAAGAGCCCGCCCCGCCGGGCTGGCCGCGCGCCACGCCGGTGCGGCGGTCTACAGTGCTGCCTTTGCCTCCTTTGTTCAATTCGAAAGTAGAAATGCAAGTCATCGTTGTGGGGTCAGGCAAGCTGGCCAAGGAGCTTCTGGGGGCGCTGCCTGCCCGTGGCGAAGCGCAGGTTTTGCCATGGGCCGGTGAGGGGCAGCGTGCAGAAAAATCCGTCGTGCTGCATGCCGGTTCCGGCAGGGAGCTGGAGGCTGCCTGCGCCTTTTGCGAATCCACGCACTCCCCGTTGGTGGAACTGGCCACCGGGTCCGGGCTGGAAGGGCGTGTGGTGGGTTTTCCGGTCGTCCTGTGTCCGAACACCAACATCCTCATGCTCAAGTTCATGGCCATGCTGGAGCGCAGCGGGCCTCTGTTTCGCGGCTACCGCACCGGGCTGACCGAATCCCACCAGGCCCAGAAGTCCTCGGTGCCGGGCACGGCCGTCAGCATGGCGCAGGCGCTGGGCCTGGCGCCGGGGGACATCCGGTCCGTGCGCGATGCCGGGGTGCAACGGGACGTGCTGCACATTCCCCAGGAGCATCTCGCCCGCCACGCTTACCACCGGGTGCTGATCGAGGATGGCGCGTGCAGCGTGACGCTGGAAACCCGTGTCTATGGCGATGCACCGTATGCGGAGGGTGTCGCGCACATCGTGGCGGCCGTGCGCGAGCGGCCGCTGGAAAACCGGTGCTATTCCATCATGGAGTTCATCAACAACGCGTGGGTGTAGGCGGCACGCGGGCGCCACAACAATAAAAAAGCGCCGGAGGACCGGCGCTTTTTCGTGACCGCCGGGCAGTGCGGTTCAGGCGGCCAGCGCCTTGACCACTGCATCGCCCATCTGCGCTGTGCCCACCTTGGTGGTGCCTTCGCTGTAGATGTCGGGGGTGCGCAGGCCCTGGGCCAGCACCTTCTGCACCGCGGCTTCGATGCGCTGGGCGGCGGCTTCCTGGTTCAGGCTGAAGCGCAGCATCATCGCGGCCGACAGGATGGTGGCCAGCGGGTTGGCCACGCCCTTGCCGGCGATGTCCGGCGCACTGCCGTGGCTGGGTTCGTACAGGCCCTGGTTGGTGCTGTTCAGGCTGGCCGAGGGCAGCATGCCGATGGAGCCCGTCAGCATGGAGGCTTCGTCCGACAGGATGTCGCCAAACATGTTGCCCGTGACCACCACGTCAAACGCCTTGGGCGCCTTGACCAGTTGCATGGCGGCGTTGTCCACGTACATGTGCTGCAGCTCGACGTCGGGGTATTCCTTGTGCACGTCGGTGACCACGTCTTTCCAGAACTGGAAGGTTTCGAGCACGTTGGCCTTGTCCACGCTGGTGACCTTCTTGTTGCGCTTGCGCGCGGCCTGGAAGGCGACGTGGGCGATGCGCTCGATCTCAGGGCGGCTGTAGCGCATGGTGTCAAAGGCTTCTTCGGCGCCGGGGAAATGGCCGTCCGTGGCCACGCGGCGGCCGCGCGGCTGGCCAAAGTAGATGTCGCCGGTCAGCTCGCGGATGATGAGGATGTCGAGGCCCGCGATCAGCTCGGGCTTGAGGCTCGACGCACCCACCAGTTGCTCGTAGCAGATGGCGGGGCGGAAGTTGGCGAACAGGCCCAGGTTCTTGCGCAGGCCCAGGATGGCCTGCTCGGGGCGCAGGGGGCGGTCGAGCGTGTCGTATTTCCAGTCGCCCACGGCGCCGAACAGGATGGCGTCGGCTTCCTTGGCGAGCTTGAGCGTGGACTCGGGCAGCGGGTGGCCGTGGGCGTCGTACGCCACGCCGCCCACCAGGGCGGATTCCATCTCGAACGGGAGTTCCAGGGCCTCCAGGACCTTGACGGCTTCAGAGACGATTTCGGTGCCAATGCCGTCACCCGGCAGAACTGCGATTTTCATTGAATTTGCTTTGCTTTTGATAGCTGTTAGCGCTTACAGGTAAAGCGCTAGGTGCCAATTTGACTGATATTTTGGATGCCCACGCCGTCTCACGACACCATGGTGTGCGCCAGCCAGGGCTTGGTGGCCAGCCGCTGGGCTTCAAAGGCCTTGATCTTGTCGGACTGGCGCAGGGTCAGGCCGATGTCGTCAAAGCCGTTGAGCAGGCAGTATTTGCGGAAGGCCTGCACCTCGAACGGAATCTCTTGGCCCTGCGGACGCACGATGACCTGGCGCTCCAGGTCGATGGTGAGCTGGTAGCCGGGGAAGGCCAGCACTTCGTCAAACAGTTGGGCCACGGTGGCCTCGGGCAGCACGATGGGCAACAGGCCGTTCTTGAAGCAGTTGTTGAAGAAAATGTCGGCAAAGCTCGGCGCGATCACCGCGCGAAAGCCGTACTGGTCCAGCGCCCAGGGCGCGTGTTCGCGGCTGGAGCCACAGCCGAAGTTCTTGCGCGCCAGCAGCACGGAGGCGCCCGCGTAGCGCGGCTGGTTCAGCACGAAGTCGGGGTTGGGCTTGCGGCTGGCGGGGTCCTGGCCGGGCTCGCCGTGGTCCAGGTAGCGCCACTCGTCGAACAGGTTCACGCCAAAGCCGGTCTTCTTGATCGACTTGAGGAACTGCTTGGGGATGATCGCGTCGGTATCGACGTTCTCGCGGTCCATCGGGGCCACGAGGCCTTTGAGCAAGGTGAATTTCTGCATGGCGTTCTCTGGATTACTTGGCGGCGCGCTCGAGGGCGCCGCCGGCACGCTGTACGTCCTGGCCCACGCCCTTGACGGTGTTGCAGCCGGCCAGCACGAAGGTGATGGCGAGCACGATGAGGGTTGCGGTCTTTTTCATGACAGGGCTCCTTCAGGCAAATTGACGAATGTCCACAAAGTGGCCGTGCACGGCGGCGGCGGCGGCCATGGCGGGGCTCACCAGGTGCGTGCGGCCGCCAGCGCCCTGGCGCCCTTCGAAGTTGCGGTTGCTGGTGCTGGCGCAGCGCTCGCCGGGCTCCAGGCGGTCGGCATTCATGGCCAGGCACATGGAGCAGCCGGGTTCGCGCCACTCAAAGCCCGCGGCCACAAAGATCTTGTCCAGGCCTTCGCGCTCGGCCTGTTCCTTGACCAGGCCCGAGCCGGGCACGACCATGGCCAGCTTCACGTTGCTGGCGACCTTGCGGCCCAGGTTCTTCACCACGGCGGCGGCTTCGCGCATGTCTTCGATGCGGCTGTTGGTGCACGAACCGATGAACACCTTGTCGATGGTGATGTCGTTGATCGGCTTGCCCGGCTGCAGGCCCATGTAGGTCAGCGCGCGCTCGATGGCGCCGCGCTTGTTGGCGTCCTTTTCCTTGTCGGGGTCGGGCACGCGGGCGTCCACGCCCAGCACCATCTCGGGCGAGGTGCCCCAGGTGACCTGCGGCACGATGTCGGCGGCGTCGAGCTTGACGACGGTGTCGAACTTCGCGTCGGCATCCGAATGCAAGGTCTTCCAGTACGCCACGGCCTGGTCCCATTCCACGCCCGTGGGCGAGAGGGGGCGGCCCTTGACGTAGTCAATGGTCTTGTCGTCCACCGCCACCAGGCCCGCGCGCGCGCCGCCTTCGATGGCCATGTTGCACACGGTCATGCGGCCTTCCATGCTCATGGCGCGGAAGACGGAGCCCGCAAACTCGATGGTGTAGCCCGTGCCGCCGGCCGTGCCGATCTTGCCGATGATGGCCAGCACCACGTCCTTGGGGGTCACGCCCTTGGCCAGCGTGCCGTCCACCTGCACCAGCATGTTCTTGGCCTTCTTGGCCAGCAGGGTTTGCGTGGCCATCACGTGCTCGACCTCGCTGGTGCCGATGCCGTGGGCCAGCGCTCCGAAGGCGCCGTGCGTGCTGGTGTGGCTGTCGCCGCACACCACGGTCATGCCGGGCAGGGTGGCGCCGTTCTCCGGGCCGATCACGTGCACGATGCCCTGGCGCTTGTGCATGAACGGGAAGAACGCCGCCGGCGTGATCTGCGCCATGTTGTCGTTCAGCGTGGTGATCTGTTCCTTGCTGATCGGATCGGTGATGCCGTCATAGCCTGCCTCCCAGCCCGTGGTCGGCGTGTTGTGGTCGGCCGTGGCCACGATGGAGCTCATGCGCCAGACCTTGCGGCCCGCCTCGCGCAGGCCTTCGAAGGCCTGCGGACTGGTGACTTCGTGCACCAGGTGGCGGTCGATGTAGAGGATGGAAGTGCCGTCCTCTTCGGTGTGGACGACGTGTTCGTCCCAGATCTTGTCGTACAGGGTGCGTCCCATGGGGTGGCTCTCTTCCTTCAGGTGGGGTGATTTTAGTGTTGGGGTCTGGGCGGCATGGCCGCGGCGCGGGGAGCAAGGTGCTCCACCAGCAGCCGGGCGGTGACGGGCAGGGCATCGAAATCGCGGGCCACCACGCGCAGTTCGCGGTGGGCCCAGGCGTCCGTCAGTGCAATGGCCTGCAGCCGGCCCACGCCGCGCATGAGCTCAAAGGCGCGGTCGGGCAGCAAGCCCACGCCCAGGCCGCTGTCGATCATCCGGCACATGGCGTCCAGCCCGGTGACCTGGATGCGCTGGCGCAGCGGGCGCCCGGCTGCCGCAGCCGCCGAGCGCATGGCCAGGCTGATGCTGCTGTTGGCATGCAGGCCCACGATGTCCCAGTCCAGGATGTCTTCAAAATTGATAGCGTCACGTCCCGCCAGTTCATGCGCCTGCGGCACAACCAGCACCAGGTTGTCGGCGCGGTACGGGCGGCTTTGCAGTTCCATGGCGCCGTTGCCGCTGGCCATGCTGACATTGCAGATGCCCAGGTCCGCCGCGCCCTCCTGCACGGCATGCAGCACGTCGCTGCTCAGGTGTTCCTGCAGGTCGATCTTGATCTGGCTGTGCTCCCGGGCGAACGCGCCCAGGTCTTCCGGCAGGAACTGGAAGATGGCCGAGATGTTGGCGTGCATGCGCACATGGCCACGCACGCCGTCGGCGTATTCGCTGAGTTCACCCTGCATGCGTTCGAGCCCGAACAGCACGGTGCGCGCGTGGTGCAGCAGGCTTTCGCCCGCGGGCGTCAGCGTGACGCCGCGGCTGTGGCGGTAGAGCAGGGCGGTGTCCACGGCTGTTTCCAGGTCGGACAGGCGCTTGCTCACGGCCGATGCGGCAATGAACTCCCGCTCGGCCGCCCGGCCGATGCTGCCCAGCTCGCACACCGCCACAAACAGCTGCAGCGAGGTCAGGTCGATACGGCGCGCAAAACTGCGCTCGGAGCTTTTCATCGTGTCATTGTCTTCTCGAAAAGAGAAGGTTCTGTATTTTCTTCCTATTATGAATTGGTTGCCATCGTTGTGCGCGATGGCTGGGCTGCCGCTCCGCTGTGACCCCAGCGGGCGACGCGTGCTCAAGAAGCCGCCGGGCTCAGGCGGCGCAGGTGCTGCCGTGCTCCGGCACCAGGGCGTGCCAGCGCAGTTCGTGCTCGATGCGCTGGCGCAGCATGTCGGCAGCGCCCATTTCTCCGTGCACCACGTACACCTGGTCCGGCGCATGGCCCATGCTGCGCAGCCAGGCGATGAGCTGGTGGCCGTCCGCATGCGCCGAGGCGGACGACAGATGCACCACCTCCGCGCGCACGGCCACGTCCTGGCCGTGGATGCGGATGTTCTTCTCGCCCGCCGCCAGGCGCGCGCCCCGGGTGCCGGGGGCCTGGTGGCCGGTCAGGATGACCATGTTGCGGTGGTCACCCGCGTGCAGCCCCAGGTGGTGCAGCACGCGGCCCCCCGTGGCCATGCCACTGGCCGACAGGATGACCATGGGGCCATGCAGCCTGGCCAGCCCCTTGGATTGTTCGGGCGTCTGGACCATGGTGGCGCCATGTTCCAGCGCCTGCACCTCGCGGCCGCTCAGCCGGTGTTCCTGCATGTGATGCTGGAACAGCCCCGTGGTGCTGACCGCCATGGGGCTGTCCAAAAACACCTTGAGCGAGGCGGGCACCACCCCGCGCGCCTTGAGCTGGCCGATGGCATGCAGGACCACCTGCGCGCGGCCCACGGCGAACACCGGCACCACGGCAATGCCGCCACGGGCCGCCAGGCGCTGCAGGGCGGCACCCAGCTCGCCCTGCAAGTCTTCTGCGGGGTGCTCGCGGTCGCCATAGGTGGACTCGATGAGGACCGTGTCCGCCGGGGGCGGAGCATCGGGCGGGTTCATGAGCAGGTCGTCGGGCCGCCCCAGGTCGCCCGAGAACAGGATGCGGCGGCCCCCCACTTCCAGCAGCACGCTGGCCGCCCCCAGGATGTGGCCTGCGGGGGAAAAGGTCACGCGCCAGCCCGGCAGGGGCTCGAACACCTGGTGGAAGGCATGGACCTGGAACTGCTTGAGGCAGTGCAGTGCGTCGAGCCGGGTGTACAGGGGCAGGGCGGGGGTGTGGCTGCTGAGCTGGTGCCGGTTGAGGTACGCGGCGTCTTCCTCCTGCAGGTGTCCGCTGTCGGGCAGCAGGATGGTGCACAGGTCGCGTGTGGCCGGTGTGCAGTGGATGGCGCGGGCATAGCCGTCGCGGGCCAGCAGGGGCAGGTAGCCGCTGTGGTCCAGGTGCGCATGGGTCAGCACCACCGCGTCGATCTGCCGGGGCGTGACGGGCAAGGGCTGCCAGTTGCGCAGGCGCAGCTGCTTGTATCCCTGGAACAGGCCGCAATCGACCAGCAGGCACCTGCCGTTGTGGCGGACCAGGTATTTGGACCCTGTGACCGTGCCGGAGCCGCCCAGGAAGGTGAGGTTGACGTCGTTGTTCATGCCGGATGCTCCTGCGCGATGGTCCTGGGGCCGTGGCGCCGCCCTGGAGGGCGGCAGCGTGGATTTCCATGCTACTTCGCGGGCGGGTGGGCGGGGCGGCCTGCCGGCGGCTTCTTGCCTCAGATCAAGAAATGGCGGCTGGCAATGTTTTCCTGTTGCCATGGGGACTTCGGTGCTACCGTGGGGCGCCGCTTCCAGTCGGGGGCGGGGTTTTGGGCGGTTGTCTCCGCAGGCGGGTTCTGGCATGCAACCCTGGTTTTCCCCTCCAGCGCACGGTCCCGTGCTGGCGGCGGTCCTGATCGCCGCGGGCACGGGTGTGCACGCGCAGGTGCCGGACGAGCCGCCCGAGTGGGCCGACGAGCCCCCCGTGCTGTCGCGCTGGCTGGAAGAGGGCTACGACGCGGAGGTGCGGCGCCAGCCGCACCGCGCTGCCTCGCGGTATTGCGACGCGGCGCGCTATGGCAGCGTGGAGGCGCAGTACCGCCTGGGCCGCCTGTTGCTGCATGGACGTGACGTGGTGCCCGATCCCGCGGCGGCGGCCACCCTGCTCGCCATGGCCGCCCAGCGTGGGCATGAGAAGGCCCGCAGCCTGGCGCAGGGCATGGTGCCCGGCGACCACCTCCCCGACTGCCTCACCACGGGTGAGGCCCCTCGGCTGGAGGTCAGGGACTCCGCCCAGGAGGTGGTGCCGCAGGAGGTGGTGGACCGCTACGTGAGCAACCTGCCGGACGACAAGCGCCGCCACGCGGAACTGGTGCAGCGGCTCGCGCCCCGCTTCGACGTGGACCCACGGCTGGCGCTGGCCATCGTGCGGTCGGAGTCCAATTTCCAGGCCCGTGCGCTGTCGCCCCGCAATGCGCAGGGGCTGATGCAGCTGATTCCGGAGACGGCGGAGCGTTTTGGCGTCCGGGACGCCTGGAGCCCCGAGCAGAACGTGCGGGGCGGGCTGGCCTATCTGCGCTGGCTGCTGGACCGTTTTGCCGGCGATGTCGCCCTGACATCGGCCGCCTACAACGCTGGCGAAAAGGCCGTGGAGCGCCACGGCGGTGTTCCTCCCTATGCGGAGACCCGCGAGTACGTGCGCCGCATCCTGGGTTTTTACCGCTCTGCGCAGCACGAGCGGCCTGTGGCCGGCCCGGCATCGCTGGCGTCGGCGCGCGCAAAAAAACCGCCTGGGCCGTAGATAGGCCGCAGGCGGTTTTTGGCAGGCGCTGGCGCCCGGATCAGCTGAAGAAGTTCTTCAGCCGGTCCGTCCAGCTCTCGCCGCTGGGCGAGTGGCGGGCGCCACCCTTCTTGAGGGAGTCTTCCAGCTCGCGCAACAGCTTGCGCTGGTGCTCGGTGAGCTTGACCGGCGTTTCCACCGCGATGTGGCAGTACAGGTCGCCGGGGTAGCTGGCGCGCACGCCCTTGATGCCCTTGCCGCGCAGGCGGAACTGCTTGCCGGCCTGGGTGCCTTCGGGGATGTCGATGGCCGCCTTGCCCGCGAGCGTGGGCACCTCGATCTCGCCGCCCAACGCCGCCGTGATGAAGCTCACGGGCACCTGGCAGTGCAGGTCGTCGCCATCGCGCTCGAAGATGTCGTGTTTCTTCAGGCGGATCTCGATGTACAGGTCGCCGGGCGGGCCGCCGTTGGTGCCCGGTTCGCCGTTGCCCGTGCTGCGGATGCGCATGCCGTCGTCGATGCCGGCGGGGATCTTCACTTCCAGCGTCTTTTGCTTCTTGAGCTTGCCCTGGCCGTGGCAGGTGGTGCAGGGTTCGGGAATGATCTTGCCCGTGCCGCGGCAGTGCGGGCAGGTCTGCTGCACGCTGAAGAAGCCCTGGCGCATCTGCACCGTGCCCGCGCCCTGGCAGGTGCCGCAGGTCTTGGCGCTGGTGCCGGGCTTGGCGCCGCTGCCGTGGCAGGTGTCGCAGCTTTCCCACGAGGGGATGCGGATCTGCGCATCCTTGCCGCGCGCGGCTTCTTCCAGGGTGATCTCCATGGCGTAGCTGAGGTCGCTGCCCCGGTACACCTGGCGTCCGCCAGCACCGCGCCCACGCCCGCCCTGCTGGCCGAACATGTCGCCGAAGATGTCGCCGAAGGCCTCGGCGAACCCGCCGAAGCCTTCCGCGCCCGGGCCCCCGGGGCCGCGCATGTTGGGGTCCACCCCGGCATGGCCGTACTGGTCATACGCGGCCCGCTTTTGCGGGTCGGAGAGCATCTCGTAGGCCTCCTTGGCCTCCTTGAATTTCTCTTCGGCAGGCTTGGCCGCATCCCCCTGGTTGCGGTCGGGGTGGTGCTTCATCGCCAGCTTGCGATAGGCCTTCTTGATTTCTTCGTCCGAGGCGTTCTTGGGAACGCCCAGGATTTCGTAAAAGTCTCGTTTGGACATGGTCTTTCTGAGCCCGGTTGGAACAGGAACGCCGCGCAAGCCCCCTGTCAGGAAACTCGCGCGGCGGCTCGGGTCAAACGGGGCGTGTTCAGCCCTTCTTGACTTCCTTCACCTCGGCATCGACCACGTTGTCGTCGTCGGGCTTGCTGCTGGAGGAGGACGATGCCTGCTGACCACCCGATGCGTCGCCCGCACCGGCGCCGGCTGCCGCCTGCGCTGCCTGTGCGTCGGCATACATCTTCTCGCCCAGCTTCTGGCTGGCGGCCATCAGGGCCGTGGTCTTCTCGTCAATCGCGGCCTTGTCCTCGCCCTTGAGGACTTCTTCCAGCGCCTTCACGGCGGCGGTGATCGCGTCCTTCTCGCCTGCGTCGAGCTTGTCGCCGTGTTCGGCCAGGCTCTTGTTCACGCTGTGCACGGCGGCCTCGCCCTGGTTGCGGGCCTGCACCAGCTCCAGCTTCTTCTTGTCGTCGGCGGCGTTGAGCTCGGCGTCCTTCACCATCTGCTGGATTTCTTCTTCCGACAGGCCGGAGTTGGCCTTGATGGTGATCTTGTTTTCCTTGCCCGTGCCCTTGTCCTTGGCGCCCACGTGCAGGATGCCGTTGGCGTCGATGTCGAACGACACCTCGATCTGCGGCACGCCGCGCGATGCGGGTGGAATGCCTTCCAGATTGAACTCGCCCAGCAGCTTGTTGCCTGTGGCCATCTCACGCTCGCCCTGGTAGACCTTGATGGTCACGGCGGGCTGGTTGTCGTCAGCCGTCGAGAAGGTCTGCGCGAACTTCGTCGGGATGGTCGTGTTCTTCGTGATCATCTTGGTCATCACGCCGCCCAGCGTCTCGATGCCCAGCGACAGTGGCGTCACGTCCAGCAGCAGCACGTCCTTGCGGTCGCCCGAGAGCACCTGGCCCTGGATGGCGGCGCCCACGGCCACGGCTTCGTCGGGGTTCACGTCCTTGCGGGGTTCCTTGCCGAAGAATTCCTTGACCTTCTCCTGCACCTTGGGCATGCGCGTCATGCCGCCCACCAGGATCACGTCATGGATGTCGGAGACCGACACGCCGGCGTCCTTGATCGCCATGCGGCAGGGGGCGATGGTGCGCTCGATCAGCTCTTCCACCAGTGCTTCGAGCTTGGAGCGCGTGAGCTTGATGTTCAGGTGCTTCGGGCCCGAGGCATCGGCGGTCACGTAGGGCAGGTTGATGTCGGTCGAGGCCGAGTTCGACAGCTCGATCTTGGCCTTCTCGGCCGCTTCCTTCAGACGCTGCAGGGCCAGAACGTCGTTCTTGAGGTTGACGCCCGACTCCTTCTTGAACTCGTCAATGATGTAGTCGATGATGCGCTGGTCGAAGTCTTCGCCGCCCAGGAAGGTGTCGCCGTTGGTCGACAGAACTTCGAACTGCTTTTCGCCGTCCACGTCGGCGATTTCGATGATGGACACGTCGAACGTGCCGCCACCCAGGTCATACACGGCGATCTTGCGGTCGCCCTTTTCCTGCTTGTCCAGGCCAAAGGCCAGTGCCGCGGCGGTGGGCTCGTTGATGATGCGCTTGACGTCCAGGCCGGCGATGCGGCCGGCGTCCTTGGTGGCCTGGCGCTGTGCGTCGTTGAAGTACGCGGGCACGGTGATGACGGCTTCCGTCACGGGCTCGCCCAGGTAGTCCTCGGCCGTCTTCTTCATCTTGCGCAGGATGTCGGCGGACACCTGCTGGGCCGACAGCTTGTTGCCGCGCACTTCGATCCAGGCGTCGCCGTTGTCGGCTGCCACGATCTTGTAGGGCATCAGGTCGATGTCCTTTTGCACTTCCTTCTCGGTGAACTTGCGGCCGATCAGGCGCTTGACGGCGTACAGCGTGTTCTTGGGGTTCGTCACGGCCTGGCGCTTGGCCGAGGCGCCGACGAGGATCTCGCCGTCTTCCTGGTAGGCCACGATGGAGGGCGTGGTCCGCGCGCCTTCGCTGTTCTCGATCACGCGCGTCGTGTTGCCTTCCATGATGGACACGCAGCTGTTGGTGGTACCGAGGTCAATGCCGATGATTCTTCCCATGATTTTTCTCCGAATGCTGGAATGGTTTGGATGGCTAGTAACTTGTGGATAACTCGTGGGGGTTCAAGTCATCCGTGCTGATTTATTTGAGGATTTACTTCGGGGCCGTGACGGTGACAAGCGCCGGGCGCAGCACGCGCTCGGCGATCACGTAGCCCTTTTGCAGCACGGCCACGACGGTATTGGCTTCCTGCTCGGCAGGCACCACGCTGATGGCTTGGTGCTGGTGGGGGTCGAACTTGGCGCCGGCGGCAGGGTTGATGGCCAGCACCTTGTTGCGCTCCAGGGCCGAGGTCAGCTGGCGCAGGGTGGCGTCGGCGCCCTCGCGCAGCTGCTGGGGCGTGGCTTCCTTGATGGCCAGCGCGGCATCCAGGCTGTCGGCCACGGGCAGCAGGCTTTCGGCAAAGCTCTCGATGCCGAATTTCCGCGCCTTGGAGACCTCGTCTTCGGCGCGGCGGCGGGCGTTCTCGGCCTCGGCCTTGGCACGCAGGAACTGGTCGGCCAGGTCAGCGCTCTTGGCCTTGAGTTCGGCCAGCTCGCCCTGCAGCCGCGCCAGCTCGTCGGAGGCGTGGGCTGCCATGGCGGCTTCAACTTCTTCGGGGGCGGGGGCGCTCTGTGGGGGGATGGGTTGGCTGGTGTCTGACATGTCGTGGTCTAAAAGTGGATAAAAGTAGTACGCGCGGGAGGTGGGGACATGCCCGCGCATTTCAAGGTCTGGCGAAGGGGCATGTGGCTGTGGGCCCATGCCCGGCGTGTTTTGCTGTAAAGCATGTCGTCCCGCCCGGCGGATTTGCAAGGGCCAGGGCGCGACAAGGCCGCATTTTCGGGAGGGATGCCGCTCTTGGAAAGCTCCTGAGTGTACAAGCGGCCAGGAGCGGGCTATAATTGCCGGCTTTGCCTTGCCACACTGCTCACGACGCAGCAGGTGGTCTTACCCAAAAGGAGTATGCATGCGTCATTACGAAATCATTTTGTTGATCCATCCGGATCAAAGCGAACAGGTTCCAGCCATGCTGGAGCGCTACAAGGGCATGATCACCGCTGGCGGTGGCAAGGTGCACCGCGTGGAAGACTGGGGCCGCCGTCAACTGGCGTACCTGATCAACAAGCTGGCCAAGGCCCACTACCTGTGCGTGAACATCGAAGCCGACCAGGCCGTGATGGCTGAACTGGAGCACGCCTTCAAGTTCAACGACGCCGTGCTGCGCCACCTGACGGTTCAGAAGAAGAAGGCCGATACCGGCCCGTCTTCCATGATGAAGACCGTCGAGCGCGAAGAAGCCCGCAAGGCCAGCCAAGCTGAATACGCTGCGGCCGGCGGCGAGCGCGGCGAGCGCTGATCCTTCCTCGTTGGGGTGGAGAACCGCGTTGTCTTGACCGCCTGTATCGCAGAGGCTGAACCCTTGCGCTACACGCCCGCCGGATTGCCTGCCATCGCCCTGCGGCTCGAACACGAGTCCCAGCAAACCGAAGCAGGCCATCCCCGCGAGGTCAAGGCCACCATGAAAGCCGTCGCCTTTGGTGCGATGGCCGAGCGCCTGGCAAGGCAGAACATCGGAAGTCTCTGGACTTTCAGTGGATTCCTCGCCACACCGCGCAATGGCAAGAACGCAGTGCTCCACATCCAGGATATTCAACAAAATTAATTTGCAAGGGGTCCGCAATGGCCACGTTCAAGAAGTTCAACAAAGACAAGCGCCCAAAGCGCAACACCCAGTCCCTGCTGTTCAAGCGCAAGCGCTTTTGCCGCTTCACGGTGACGGGTGTTGAAGAAATCGACTATAAGGATGTCGACACGCTGCGCGATTTCATCGCCGAAAACGGCAAGATCATCCCCGCGCGCCTGACCGGCACGCGCGCCATCTTCCAGCGTCAGCTGAACACCGCCATCAAGCGCGCCCGCTTCCTGGCCCTGGTGCCTTACAGCGACCAGCACAAGATCTAAGGAGCACAACCCATGCAAATCATCCTGCTCGACAAGGTTGTGAACCTCGGCAACCTCGGCGAAATCGTCAAGGTCAAGGACGGCTACGCCCGCAACTTCCTGATCCCCGCTGGCCGCGCCCGCCGTGCCACCGAAGCTGCCAAGGCAGAATTCGAAGCCAAGCGCGCTGAACTCGAAAAGGCAGCTGCCGCCAAGCTGGCAGAAGCCCAGGCCCAAGGCGAGAAGCTGGCTGGCACCACCGTCAAGCTGACGCAAAAGGCTGGCGTGGACGGCCGTCTGTTTGGTTCCGTGACCAACCACGACATCGCCGAAGAGCTGAACAAGCAAGGCTACAAGGTCGCGAAGTCGCAGATCCGCCTGCCCAACGGCCCTATCAAGGTCGTGAGCGAAAGCACCGTGAACGTTGCTCTCCACACCGATGTGGTGGTGGAAGTGACCGTGTCGGTCTACGGCGAAACCGCCTGATCGGCCATTTCCGGCCCTGGAGCTGGAATGTCGCAAGGCCGCCTTCGGGCGGCCTTTGTTTTTTTGGCCCCACTGCGCCATACAGGCTTGCCCACCGGCTGCCCACCCGTTATCCACAGACTTGTGCCATGACGGCGCGCCGTGCACACGCTAGCATGCAAGGCTTGCCGTGCGCTGCGGTTTGCCGCCAGACCACGCGCCCAGCCGGCCGTCGACGCATCCCTTTCCGCTTTCAAGAAACTGTTGCCCATGTCCGCCGTCTTTCCTGCCCTTGATGATGGCTTCACGCCCGTGCCCGACCGTGAAGTGGCGCAGTTGCGCGTGCCGCCGCACTCCATCGAGGCCGAATCCAGCGTGCTCGGCGGCCTGCTGCTGGACAACAACGCCTGGGACCGCGTGGGCGACCTGCTGGTGGAGAGCCACTTCTACCGGCACGAGCACCAGATGGTGTATTCGGCCATCGGTGCGCTGATCAATGCCAGCAAGCCGGCCGACGTCATCACCGTCTTCGAGCACCTGCAGAACCAGGGCAAGGCGCAGGAAATGGGCGGGCTGGCCTACCTGAACAACCTGGCCCAGTACGTACCCAGCGCCAGCAACATCCGCCGCTATGCGGAAATCGTGCGCGAGCGCGCCATCCTGCGCAAGCTGGTCACGGCCAGCGATGAAATCTCCACCAATGCGTTCAACCCGCAGGGCAAGACGGTCGAGCGCATCCTGGACGAGGCCGAGGCCAAGATCTTTGCGATCGGGGAGGAGGGTTCCCGCACCAAGCAGGGCTTCCAGTCGCTCGACACCCTGGTGATCGACCTGCTCGACCGGGTGCAGGAGATGGCGGACAACCCGGTGGACGTGACCGGCGTTCCCACCGGCTTTGCCGACCTGGACCGCATGACCTCGGGCCTGCAGGCGGGCGACATGGTGGTGCTGGCGGCGCGTCCGTCCATGGGCAAGACCTCGTTCGCGGTGAACATCGCCGAGCACGTGGCGCTCAACGAAGGCCTGCCGGTCGCCATCTTCTCGATGGAAATGGGCGCCGCCCAGCTGGCGGTGCGTATCGTGGGTTCCATCGGCCGCGTGAACCAGGGCAACCTGCGCACGGGCAAGCTGACCGACGACGAGTGGCCCCGCCTGACCGAGGCGATCGAAAAGCTGCGCACCGTGTCGCTGCACATCGACGAGACGCCGGGCCTGACACCTGGCGAGCTGCGCGCGAACGCCCGGCGCCTCGCGCGCCAATGCGGCAAGCTCGGACTGATCGTGGTGGATTACCTGCAGCTCATGAGCGGCTCGGGGGCCGGCAGCTCCGACAACCGTGCCACCGAGCTGGGCGAAATCTCCCGGGGCCTCAAGATGCTGGCCAAGGAACTGCAGTGCCCGGTGATCGCGCTGTCGCAGCTCAACCGCTCGGTGGAGCAGCGCACCGACAAACGCCCCATGATGTCCGACCTGCGCGAATCCGGCGCCATCGAGCAGGATGCCGACATCATCATGTTCATCTACCGCGACGACTACTACAACAAGGACTCGAAGGAGCCCAACGTCGCGGAGGTCATCATCGGCAAGCAGCGGAACGGCCCCACCGGCACCGTGAAACTGTTCTTCCAGAAGAACCAGACGCGTTTCGAGAACCTGGCGATGGGCTCGGGCGACGATTTCTAATGAAAATAGCTACCAGCGCTTGTTGTATAAGCGCTGGCAGCTATTGAATTGATAGTAATCTCGCAGTGCCCGGGTGAGGGACTGTGCAACGCCTGCGTGGCTGCTGAGTTGTGTGGTGGTTGCCCTTACTGTCGCAGCGCCCACACCAGCAAGCCAGCGCAGCCGGCCGCCAGAACACCCATGGCCACCGTGAGCCGCCGGTGGCGCTGGCGCAGCACTTCCACCGCCTGCACCACCTGGGCGTTCTGTTCGGCCAGGGACTGGATCAGCACCGCTGATTCCTGCTGCTCCTGCTCCAGCCGCGCGACGCGGTCCCGCAGATGCTGCAACTGCAGCGCGACCGGAATGGCGGGCTCGCCGCCGGCACTCTCGAGTGCACCTGCCGCAGCATCGGCATTCCCTTTTTGCGTGGTGCCCAGCAGCTTCCTGGCCGCCTGCAGGATCTGGGGCGTCGCCTCGATGACGTCGCCCCAGGGCACCAGTTTCAGTGCTGCGACCCAGCCCGCCGCCAACTCAGAGCACCTCGCTGGCGAAGTCCGCCAGGCGCGAGCGCTCGCCGCGCGCCAGCGTGATGTGCCCGCTGTGTGGCCAGCCCTTGAAGCGGTCCACGGCGTAGGTCAGGCCTGACGAGCCTTCGGTGAGGTAGGGCGTGTCGATCTGCGCCAGGTTGCCCATGCAGATGATCTTGGTGCCGGGGCCGGCCCGGGTGATCAGCGTCTTCATCTGCTTGGGCGTCAGGTTCTGTGCCTCGTCGATGATCACGTACTTGTTCAGGAAGGTGCGCCCGCGCATGAAGTTCATGCTCTTGATCTTGATGCGGCTGCGGATGAGTTCGTTGGTGGCGGCGCGGCCCCATTCGCCCGCATTGCCGCCGTCGCCTTTGGCCAGGAACTCCAGGTTGTCATCCAGCGCGCCCATCCAGGGGCCCATCTTTTCTTCCTCGGTGCCGGGCAGGAAGCCGATGTCCTCGCCCACGCTCACCGTGGCGCGGGTCATGATGATCTCGGTGTAGCGGCGGTCGTCCAGCACCTGGGTCAGGCCCGCGGCCAGGGCCAGCAGGGTCTTGCCGGTGCCCGCCGTGCCCGTCAGGGTCACGAAGTCGATCTCGGGGTCCATGAGCAGGTTCATGGCGTAGTTCTGCTCGCGGTTGCGCGTGGTCACGCCCCACACCGCGTGCTTGGCCGAGCCGTAGTCCTTGAGCGTCTGCAGCACCGCCGTCTTCTCGCGGATCTCGCTCACGCGGGCGAACAGGCTGGGCTCGCCGGGCGCTTCGAAGTACACGAACTGGTTGATCATCAGCTGCGGCACGATGGGCCCGCCGATGCGGTAGTAGGTGTGCGCGCCGCTTTGCCAGCTTTCGACGTTCTTGCCGCTCTTGGCCCAGAAGTCCGTGGGCAGGGCCAGCACACCGGCGTAGAGCAGGTCGCCGTCCTCCAGCGTCTTGTCGTTCTGGTAGTCCTCCGCCGTCAGGCCCAGCGCGCGCGCCTTCACGCGCATGTTGATGTCCTTGGACACCAGCACCACTTCACGCGGGGCGTGCAGCTTGCGCAGGGCCTCGACCACGCCCAGGATCTGGTTGTCGGCCTTGCCCGGTGGCAGGCTGGTGGGCAGGCTGTAGTCCAGGGGCGCGGTCTGGAAATACAGGCAGCCGCCGGCCGCGCGCTGCCCCGTGGAGTCAAGTTTCAGGCCGCGCGCGATGTCGGCGCCTTGTGCGGCTGCCAGCGCATCCAGCGTGCGGCTGGCCTGGCGGCCATTGCGGGCCACTTCGGTCATGCCCTTCTTGTGGCCGTCGAGTTCTTCCAGCACGATCATCGGCAGGAAGATGTCGTGTTCCTCGAAGCGGAACAGGCTGGTCGGGTCGTGCAGCAGGACGTTGGTGTCCAGCACGAAGAGCTTGGTGGGACCTTGCGGCGCGGACTTTCTGCCGCGCGTGCTGGCGGGTGCGGCAGCAGCGCCGGCCGCCACGGAGTTGCCGCCGGTGGTGCGTGCCTTGCGGGTGCTGGTCGGGCGGGAGGCGGGCACGGCTGCGGGCTCCGGCGCGCGGGAGCGGGTCTCCACCTGGACAAGGGGTGCCGTGCTCGGTGCGGCCGTGGCCGAAGCCACGCTGTCCGCCTTGCGCCCCGAGCGGGCCGCGGGTGTGGCCGCACGTGCTGGGGGCGCCACAACGGGTTCATTGGCGGAGGCTTGCGACACCCGGGGGCGGGCTGCGACTTCAAAGGCTTCTGGCGCGAGGAGTGCGGCGCGCCGGCTGGGGGCGGGGGGCAGGGGCATGGTGGCGGGGCCTCGGTCGGTAATGGGAAAGACGGTCAGAAAGCAAAAAGCCGCCTGGAGACCAAGGCGGCTTTGGGGTGGCAGGGGGCAGGCGTTGCGGTAACCAGGGGCATAAATCCATTATGCCTACTCGCGATGTCTTGCCTGGGCAAAACCAGCGGGTTGTCGCTTTGAAGCCCCAAGGTGCGGATCAGGCGGCTTTTTTCAGGGCCTTGATGGATTTGACGGCCTTCAGGACTTCGTCCACGTGGCCCGGCACTTTCAGGCCGCGCCACTCTTGCACCAGCAGGCCATCGGGGCCGATCAGGAAGGTGCTGCGCTCGATGCCCTTGACCTTCTTGCCGTACATGATCTTGTTCTTGACCACGCCGAACATGTGGCACATCTTCTCTTCGGTGTCGGCGATCAGTTCGAAGGGCAGTTCCAGCTTTTCCTTGAAATCGTCGTGCGACTTCATGTTGTCGCGCGAAACGCCGAACACCGCGGCGCCTGCCTTCACGAAGTCCTTGTACTTGTCGCGGAACTGCATGGCCTCCGTCGTGCAGCCAGGCGTGTTGTCCTTGGGATAGAAGTAGAGAACCAGAATCTGGCCAAGGTGGGAGGTATTGGAAACCTTGATACCACCGGTTGCGTTGGCTTCAAATTCAGGGAGGGGTTTGTTGACAACGATCGCCATATCACTTCAATCTCTCAGGATGTAGTCGTTGGTAAGCCGGGGGAGCGGGTGTGTTATTGCTCTTGGAAGTGCCCCCGACCGCAACCGGTGATTTTACCCCGAAATCGATTGCCAGCCAAATGTAAGACAGTGTGTCCGCGTCGGCGTCTGCGGGTATGGAGGGAGGGGCTGCCGGGGCGCTGCGGGGCTGGGGAGCCGGGTCTTCGCCGGCGGGCGGCCTGCCCTCTGGCGGCGTTTCAGTCTTCCAGGATCAGCGCGGCCACCACGTTGCGGCCTTCGCTGGCCAGGATGTTGTAGGTGCGGCAGGCCGCGGGCGTGTCCATGGTCTCCAGGCCCAGCCTCCGCGCAATGAGGGGGGCGAGCCAGGCCGGCGGCGGAAAGCGGTTGCGCGTGCCGCTGCCGAAGATGATGAGTTCCGTCTCCAGCTGCGCCAGCTGCGCGAAGTGTTCCGGCGTCAGGTCTTCGAAGCGGGCACACGGCCACGCCTGGCGCAATCCGCCAGACCCCACGATGACGCTGTGGGTGATCTTTTCCGCGTCGATGCCGATCCAGCCGGGGCCGTAGCCGCTGATGGTCTGTGCGTTCGAGCGGTCGGGCTGGAATTTCATGGGCGTTGGTGCGGGTTGCAGGCGCTGGCGCAGCGGGTGCGCAAGGGCGCACGGCCCGGCAGCGGTGGTGATCTGTGGTCAAATTATAGGTTTCGCCAAGGTGCCAGCCGCTCTGGCCGCCACCTGACCCCACTGCACCACCGTCAGCGCATGAAAACCGTCCAAAAATCCGCCAAGCTCGCCAACGTCTGCTACGACATCCGGGGGCCCATCATGGACGCGGCCAAGCAGATGGAGGAAGACGGCCACAAGATCATCAAGCTCAATATCGGCAACCTGGCCGTGTTCGGCTTCGATGCGCCCGAGGAAATCCAGCTGGACATGATCCGCAACCTGCCCAATTCGGCGGGTTACTCGGACAGCAAGGGTATTTTCGCGGCGCGCAAGGCGGTGATGCACGAGACGCAAAAGCAGGGCATCAAGGGCGTGATGCTCGATGACATCTACCTGGGCAACGGCGCCAGCGAACTCATCGTGATGGCCACCAATGCCCTGCTGGACAACGGCGACGAGCTGCTGCTGCCGTCACCCGACTACCCGCTGTGGACGGCGGCCGCCAGCCTGTCGGGCGGTACGCCCGTGCACTACCTGTGCGACGAGGCCAATGGCTGGATGCCGGACCTCGATGACATCCGCGCGAGGATCACGCCCCGCACCAAGGGCATCGTGGTCATCAACCCGAACAATCCCACGGGCGCGCTGTATTCGGACGATCTGCTCAAGGGCATCGTGGCCATCGCGCGCGAGCATGGCCTGGTGATCTTTGCCGACGAGGTGTACGACAAGGTGCTGTACGACGGCGCCAGGCACACGGCCATTGGCTCGCTGAGCGAGGACGTGCTCACGCTCACCTTCAATTCGCTGTCCAAGAGCTACCGCTCCTGCGGCTACCGCGCCGGCTGGCTGGTGGTGTCGGGCGACAAGAAGCCCGCCAGGGACTACATCGAGGGCCTGAACATGCTCTCGAACATGCGCCTGTGCGCCAACGTGCCGGGCCAGTGGGCGGTGCAGACGGCGTTGGGTGGCTACCAGAGCATCAACGAGCTGGTGAACGAAGGCGGGCGCCTGCGCAAGCAGCGTGATCTGGCGTATGAGCTCATCACCGCCATCCCCGGCGTCACCTGCGTGAAGCCGCGTGCGGCGCTGTACATGTTTCCTCGCCTGGACCCTGCGGTCTATCCCATCGCGGACGACCAGCAGTTCTTCCTGGAGCTTCTGCAGGAGACCAAGGTCATGCTGGTGCAGGGCACGGGCTTCAACTGGGCCGCGCCGGACCATTTCCGCATCGTGTTCCTGCCCCACGAAGACGACCTGCGCGACGCCATCGGCCGCGTGGCGCGCTTCCTGGAGCAATACCGCAAGCGCGCGCAGGCGGCTGCGGTGGCCGCATGAGGCGGCGCGCCGCGGCGTGAAGGCCTGCTCCATGCGCATCCGCTCAGCTGCCTGCCGCGCCGGGGTGTTCCTGGCGTATGCGCTGGCGCTCGCCGCCGCATTCCTGCCGCCTGCGCAGGCGGATGGCAAGGGCGCCGTCAGCTTCCAGCACAAGGACTGGGCCCTGCAATGCGACAACACCCTCGCCTGCCGGGCCGTGGGCTACCAGTCCGAGTCCGGCGACTCCGGGCCCGTCTCCATCCTCCTGGTGCGCGAAGCCGGGCCCGGCACGCCGGTGCGGGCCGATCTGCAGGTGTCCACGGAAAAAGCCAGCCCCGCCGCGCTGCACCTCAAGGTGGGCAGGCTGTCGCTGGCCGGGCTGAAAGGCGACGCCCCGCAGGTGCCCGCGGACCAGGTGCCCCGCCTGCTGCAGGAACTGCTCAAGAATGAAGAGGCCACCGTGAGCGCTGGCAAGGACCAGTGGGCGCTTTCGCTCGCCGGGGCCAGTGCCGTGCTGCTCAAGATGGACGAGGCCCAGGGCCGCGTGGGCACCCCGGGCGCGCTGGTGCGCCGTGGCACGCGGCCCGAGTCTTCCGTGCTGCCACCCGTGCCGGCCCCGGTGGTCAAGGCCGTGAGCCCGCTGCCCACGCGCCCGGGGGATGCCGCCCTGGCCAAGCCCCTGCTCGCGGCGCTGGACCGTGCCAGCGTGGAAGACCAGTGCAATGGCGACCCGTTCAACCCGGCCAATGCGCAGGTGCACCGCCTGACGGAGCGCAAGGTGCTGCTGTCCGTGCCCTGCGGCATGGGAGCCTACAACTTCAGCAGCCTGCTCTGGATCGCCAGCGACCGGCCTCCCCACAAGCCAGTGTTCCTGGCCGATGTGGACGGGGACTTCGACCCCGCCACGGGCAGCGTGCATTCGGCGATGAAAGGGCGCGGCATCGGCGACTGCTGGTGGGTGCGCCAGTGGCAGTTCGATGGCCAGGGCTTTGTGCTGGCCAGCGAATCCGGAGACAGCATGTGCCGTGGCTTTGCCGGTGGCGCATGGCAATTGCCCACCTATGTCACGCGGTGATCCTGGTGCTGCACCCCATCGCTTCCTGGTTCCTTTAAAAAATCCTTAGTTACTCCACCACCATGGCTATGAAACCCATCCAAGTAGGCCTTCTGGGCATCGGCACCGTCGGCAGCGGCGTATTCAACGTGTTGCAACGCAACCAGGACGAGATCAGCCGCCGCGCTGGCCGTGGCATCGAGATCACCATGGTGGCCGATCTGGACGTGGAGCGTGCCAGATCGGTCGTGGGCGCCGGCATCCAGGTCGTCAACGACGCCCGCGCCATCATCGCCAACCCCGATATCGACATCGTCATCGAGCTCATCGGCGGCTACGGCATCGCCCGCGCGCTGGTGCTCGAGGCCATCGCGGCCGGCAAGCACGTCGTCACCGCCAACAAGGCGCTGCTGGCCGTGCACGGCACCGAGATCTTCGCGGCCGCATCGGCCAAGGGCGTGATGGTGGCCTTCGAGGCCGCCGTGGCCGGGGGCATCCCCATCATCAAGGCGCTGCGCGAAGGCCTCACCGCCAATCGTATCCAGTGGATCGCCGGCATCATCAACGGCACTACTAACTTCATCCTGTCGGAGATGCGCAGCAAGGGCCTGGACTTCGACGTGGTGCTCAAGGAAGCCCAGCGCCTAGGCTATGCCGAGGCCGACCCCACCTTCGACATCGAAGGCGTGGATGCCGCGCACAAGGTCACGCTGATGAGCGCCATCGCCTTCGGCATCCCGGTGCAGTTCGACAAGGCTTATGTCGAAGGCATCACCAAGCTCGGTGCCGCCGACATCAGGTACGCCGAGCAACTGGGCTACCGCATCAAGCTCCTGGGCATCACCAAGCGCGCCGACAAGGGCATCGAACTGCGCGTGCACCCGAGCCTGGTGCCTTCCAAGCGCCTCATCGCCAACGTGGAGGGCGCCATGAACGCCGTGGTGGTGCAGGGGGATGCCGTGGGCACCACGCTGTACTACGGCAAGGGCGCGGGCAGCGAGCCCACCGCCAGCGCCGTGATCGCCGACCTGGTGGACATCGCCCGCCTGCACACGGCCGACCCCGAGCACCGCGTGCCGCACCTGGCCTTCCAGCCGCACACTCTGACCGACGCCATGGGCGCGTCGCCGGTGCTGCCCATGAGCGAAGTGGTCACCAGCTACTACCTGCGCCTGCGCGTGGCCGACCAGGCCGGCGTGCTCGCCAAGGTCACGGGCCTGCTGGCCGAGGCGGGCGTGAGCATCGACGCGGTGCTGCAGCGCGAGGCCGATGAAGTGGGCGGCGAAGGCTCCACCCAGACCGACCTCATCATCCTCACGCACGACACCCGCGAAGGCACCATGGACGCCGTCATCGCCCAGATGCAGGCCCTGCCCACGGTGCTGGCGCCCATCACGCGCATCCGCAAAGAGGAACTGAACTGATGCTGTACATCTCCACCCGCGGCCATGCCGACCGCAAGCATTTCTGCGACATCCTGCTCGAAGGCCTGGCCCCCGATGGCGGCCTGTACCTGCCCGAGCATTACCCGCAGGTCAACGACGCCATGCTCACGCGCCTGCGCAAGGCCTACCACGAGCAGGGCTACGCCGAGCTGGCCTTCCAGATCCTGTCGCTGTACATCGACGACATCCCTGCAGCCGATCTGAAAGCCATCTGCGCCAAGACGTACACCGCCGAAGTCTTCGGCACGGGCGAGATCGTGCCCCTGCGCCACCTCGAGGACGGCCTGTGGCTCGAAGCCCTGTCCAACGGCCCCACGCTGGCCTTCAAGGACATGGCCATGCAGCTCCTGGGCAATCTGTTCGAGTACGAACTGAACCGCCGTGGCGAAGAGCTCAACATCCTGGGTGCCACGAGTGGCGACACCGGAAGCGCGGCCGAGTACGCCATGCGCGGCAAGAAGGGCGTGCGCGTCTTCATGACCAGCCCTCACGGCCGCATGAGCGCCTTCCAGCAGGCGCAGATGTTCAGCCTGCAGGACGAGAACATCCACAACATCGCCATCGAAGGCGTGTTCGACGACTGCCAGGACATCGTCAAGGCCGTCAGCAACGACCTGGCCTTCAAGCGCAAGTACAAGATCGGCACCGTCAATTCCATCAACTGGGCGCGCCTGCTGGCGCAGGTGGTGTACTACTTCGCGGGTTACATCCAGGCCACGGAGAACAACAGCCAGAAGGTCAGCTTCACGGTGCCTTCGGGCAACTTCGGCAACGTCTGCGCCGGCCATGTGGCGCGCATGATGGGCCTGCCGATCGACAAGCTGGTGGTGGCCACCAACGAGAACGACGTGCTCGACGAGTTCTTCCGCACTGGTGCGTATCGCGTGCGCGCCGCGGCCGATACACACGAAACATCGAGCCCCTCGATGGACATCAGCAAGGCCAGCAACTTCGAGCGGTTCATCTTCGACCTGCTGGGCCGCAACGGCCAGCGCACGAACGCGTTGTTTGCCAAAGCACTGCCCGCATATGGCCGGTTCGATTTGAGCGCCGACCCGCTGTTTGCCGAGGCCGCCACCAAGTACGGCTTTGAAAGCGGCAAGAGCACCCATGCCGACCGCCTGGCCACCATCAAGGACAACTATGAGCGCCATGGCGTCACCATCGACACCCACACGGCCGATGGCGTGAAGGTGGCGCGCGAACACCACCAGGACGCCACGGTGCCCATGATCGTGCTGGAGACCGCGCTGCCCATCAAGTTCGCCGAGACCATCGTCGAAGCCCTGGGCCATGCGCCCGAGCGGCCCGCCAAGTTCGCGGGCATCGAAGACCTGCCCAAGCGGGTGCACGTCATGCCTGCCAACGTGCAGTTGGTGAAGCAATACATCGAGCGCCACTGCGCGCCAGCCCTGTAGGCAGGTGGCCAGACAATCCAGGGACGTTGTGCTGCTGCGCAGGCGGTGGACGGCTCTGGATGGCTTGATTTGATACAAAAAATGCCCCTGGCGCTTGTCTGATAAGCATTAGCAGCTATAAATACAATAGCTAACCAAGGAGCAGTGGATGAAGGTTGTCGGTTTCGCCGGTTTTTCCGGCAGTGGCAAGACCACGCTGGTCGAGCAGTTGATTCCCGAGCTGCGGCTGCGGGGGCTGCGCGTGTCGGTGGTCAAGCATGCCCACCACAGTTTTGACCTCGACCATCCGGGCAAGGACACCTACCGCCACCGTGAGGCAGGCGCCTTCGAGGTGGTGGCGGCCTCCGACAAGCGGCTCATGCTCGTGCGCGAGTTCGAGCGGCCCGCCACGCTCAGCGTGCACCACCTGATCGCGGAGCTGTACCCGGGCGTGGACTGGGTGCTGGTGGAGGGCTTCAAGGACAGCGACCTGCTCAAGGTGGAGGTGTGGCGTGCACCCGAGCCCGGGCAGGTGGCCAAGCCCGTGCGCTACCCCGAGGACGACTTCGTGGTCGCCATCGCCACCGATGCACCGCGGGGCCTGCCCGTGTCCACGCAGCTGCCCTTGCTGGACCTCAATGCGCCGGGGCAGGTGGTGGACTGGCTGATCGAGAACCAGCACCGCTTCGACTACGACTGCGAACTCTATGGAGCGGGTCTCGCATGAACCGCCCGAACAACCCCTTGAAGCCCCTCGACGCAGCGTTGGAGGACCTGCTGCCGCAGGCCGCGCCCCTGCAGGGCACCGAGACGGTCACCACCTTCGATGCGGACGGCCGCGTGCTGGCGCAGGACTGCGTCTCGGCCCTGCAGGTGCCCCCGCAGGACAACAGCTCCATGGACGGCTACGCGGTGCGCTGCGCCGATGTGGCGGTTGTGGGGGTGGTGCTGCCCGTGTCGCAGCGCATTGCGGCGGGCAGCGCGGGCGATCCGCTGGTGCCGGGCAGCGCCGCCCGCATCTTCACGGGCGCGCCCGTGCCTGCCGGGGCCGATGCGATCCTGATGCAGGAAGACTGCGAAGCCCTGGCCATGGAGGACGGCCTGGGCCAGGTGCGCATCAACGCCGTGCCCCGGCGGGGCCAATGGATCCGCAGTGCGGGCGAGGACATCACCCGGGGTGCCGTGGTGCTGCCGGCCGGCACACGCCTCACCCCGGCCGAGCTGGGGCTGGCCGCCAGCATCGGGCTGCACCAGCTGCAGGTGGCCCGCCGCCCCCGCGTGGCGCTGTTTTCCACGGGCGATGAACTCGTCATGCCCGGCCAGGTACCGCCCGAGCAGATGCGGCCGGGAGCCATCTACAACAGCAACCGCTTCTTCCTGCGCGCCATGCTGCTGCGCCTGGGCTGCGAGGTGACCGACTTTGGCATCGTGCCGGATCGGCGCGACGCCACCATCGACGCCCTGCGCGAGGCGAGTGCCGCGCACGACCTGATCCTGACCAGCGGCGGCGTGAGCGTGGGCGAGGAAGACCACATCAAGCCCGCCGTGGAGACGCTGGGCACGCTGGACCTGTGGCAGATCGCCATGAAGCCCGGCAAGCCCTTCGCCTACGGCCGCATTGGCGCGGCCCATTTCATGGGCTTGCCGGGCAATCCCGTGTCGAGCTTCCTGACGTTTGCGCTGCTGGTGCGGCCGTTTGTGCTGCGCCTGCAGGGTGTGCAGGACGTCGCTCCTCAATCCCTGGCTGCTCGCGCCGATTTCACCTGGCCCAAGGCCGACAAACGCCGCGAATTTCTGCGCGTGCGGCACAACGCGGCGGGGGGGCTGGAGCTGTTCAACAACCAGAGCTCGGGCGTGCTCACCTCCGTCGCCTGGGGCGATGGCGTGGTGGACAACCCGGCGGGCCAGACCATTGCATCTGGCGATACGGTGCGATTTATCTCCTTTGCGGAGTTGTTGTCATGAGAAACCACCCCCACGCTCTCCACTGTGTGTGGTCGCTGCCCCCCGAGGGGGCCGCTTTTCATCTTGGGGCGGCCCGGCGATGAAAAAGATCACCGTGCGCTACTTCGCCTCGATCCGCGAGGCCATCGGGCAGGGCAGCGAGGCACTGGAGACCTCCGCCACCACGCTGGGTGCCTTGCGCGACGAACTCATCGCACGCGGCGGCGCCCACGCCAGCAGCCTGGCGCGCGGCAGGGCGGTGCGCATGGCGCTCAACCAGACCTTGAGCGACGAATCCGCCACCCTGGCCGAGGGGGCCGAGGTGGCATTTTTCCCTCCGGTTACGGGCGGCTGACGCCAGGCAGCGCCCGCAGGCGCTGCTCCAATGCCTCAGAGGCCGCCGTCATGGGTGCCCGCAGGCCATTGCAGATCTCCCCTGCGTGCGCCAGCATGGCCTTGAGCGGGGCAGGGTTGGGCTCTGCAAAACACGCTTCCACCCAGGGTTGCAGGGCCTGCCACAAGTCGCGGGCCGCGGGCAGATCGCCCAGGCGCAGCAGGGCCATCAACTCCACGAAACGCGGTGTCTGCCAGTGCGCGCAGGCAGAGATGGCACCCGCGCCGCCGAGGGCCAGCGTATGGAAGATCTGCGCGTCTTCGCCCGTCAGCACCTGCAGCCGGCCATCGGCGATCAGGGCCTGCGTCTTGGCGGGGTTGCCGCCGCAGTCCTTGATGGCCTGGATGCGCGGATGCCCCGCCAGCGCCAGCAGCGTCTCGGTGGTGAGCGTGGCGCCCGTGCGGTAAGGAATGTCATAAATCAGCACGGGCGCCGCGCTGGCGTCGGCCAGGGTTCGGAACCAGTGCAGCAGGCCTTCTTGCGAGGGACGGATGTAGTGGGGGGCGGACACCAGCAGGCCTGCAACCGGGTAGTGCGCAAGGGCCTGCACCTGCTCCAGCACCCGGCCCTGGTGGTAGCCCGACACGCCCATCGCCACGGGCAAGCCCTGTGCGGCGCTGAGCACTGTTTCCAGCACCTGCAGCTGCTCGGCCTTGTCGAGGGCCGCAGCCTCACCGGTCGAGCCGCAGGCAACGAAGCCCGAAACACCGTCGGCACACAGCCGGGCGGTGAGGGCGGCAAGGGCCGGATGGTCCACGGCGCCGTCCTTGAACGGCGTGACCAGGGCGATCCAGAGCCCGCTGAACGGCGGCTGGTGGGAGGTGGCGGTATCGGTGGCAGACATGCGAAGCATCCTTTCAGGGTTCGACCAGGGGAAGAACCGTCCGGAGGGTGCGCGTGCGGAATGCCGGGGAGTGAAAAGAGAAAAGAAAAAAGGGAATTCTCTACCAGGTGGTTCCGTCGCTCATCCGGACGGAACCACAGCTCCGGTCAGATGAGCTCTGGTTTTTTGGCTTTGCCCACGCACCGCAACGCCACCGCAGGTGCGGCGGTCATGGCAAAGGGGGTGTGTGTGGACATGGGCCGCAGTATAGCGAAGCGCCTGCCGTGTCCCAGGAGTGGTCAGCCTGCCTGCGGTGGCTGGGCCGCATCGTGTGCAGGTTCAGGCTGGGGCGGCACCAGCCCGGGGCATGGCCACGCCAGCAGTTCTGCCAGGCGCGTGACGATCCACGTGGCCTCGGGCACCGACACGCCGGATTCAAGGGTGCACAGCCCCGCATGGATGCGCCGCAGGATCTCGGCCTCGGAAGGCGCCTGCACGTGGTACAGCGTCTGTGCGTGCTCCACCAGGTGGCCCGCCAGGTCTTCGCACAGCTCGTAGCGGGCGCGCACGCCGTCTGCCTTTTCCGTCAGGCGTCCTCGGGTGTCGGTGTACACCGCCATGAAGGAGGGCGGCACGTGGATCTGGTTGTCGTCGTACATGGCTGGGTAGATGGTGGGAGCGATCAGGCGGCAGAAAAAATGCCCGCCAGAGCGGTTCAGTCAGGGGCTTTGCATATCCGCGGCTTGGTGGTGCGCGGGGGCTTGTGAGCAGGTTTGCAGGTGGTTGTGCGCCATGGCCGCTGTCTCGGCAAACCAGCCCAGCAGGTGTTGCAGCCAGATTCGCAGTTCAGCCTCAAAGCGGGGCGTGAGCGCGACCAGGCCCCGGGGGGCATCCTGGGTGAGGTGGCCCTGCGCCGTTGCCTCGTTGACCAGGTTGCGCACATGCGAGTGCGAAAAGCCCAGGCGCTGCGCAAGCTCGCTGGCGCGCAGGGCAAACGGCGTGGGCCCTTGATCGCCGGGGCGGTGCACCCGGCAGTGTTCGCGCAGCAGCAGCATGGCAATGCGCCCGCCGCCTTCGCGCTGGTCAAACCAGTCCCAGCCGCCGAAGCGGCCCCGGGTTTCGGCCAGGCGATCCAGGATGTGGTCGGCCCCGGCCAGAAAGGCGGCAAAGTAATCCGCGTCGCTGTCCAGCCGCTGCGCATGGCCCGCGGGCAGGGCGCCCAGGGCCTCGGCGCAGTGCAGGTGGTGCCGCACCCAGGTGCGCAGGCCGTCCAGCAGCCGGGGGGTGGGCGCGAGGTAGCGGAGCCGGCGGTCGGCGGGATCGGTGTCCACCGCCACCATGCCCGCCAGCCGCAGCACGGCGAAGAACGTGGCCAGCGTGCGGGCGCCCCCCGGCATGCGTTGCTGCAGGAGCGTCAGCGTGGGGCGTGGCGCGCCCCGCAGCTGCCATTGGTAGTGCTGCACCACCAGCCGGCCCGCCGCGTGCGACTGCAGCGCCCGGCCGAAGATCTTGTTGATGAGCCGTTCGTTCCAGTGCAGGCGCAGGATGCCGTCGCAGTAGGCCTCCACGGCCTGGGTGTAGGTGTCCGGAGCCTGGGAGTCGAGCGCTTCGAAGGATTCTTGCAGGTCCATGGCGCGTGTTGCGGTGCAGGGTTGCTGTTTCAGTCCGGCGTGAACAGGCGCTCGAACTTGGCCTGGTCTGCGGCCAGCTCGAAGGTCACCACCTGGCCCATTTTCATGTCCGACAGGCGGCAGGCCCCAAACAGGGTGGTTTTGCCTGCCAGCTCCATCACCTCCAGGTCGATGATGGCGTAGGGGTGGGGCACGAAGACCTGGTGCTTGAACACATTGCGGACCGTGTTGCGCGGGGACGGGTAGAGCTTGTAGAGATCGGTCTCGATCGTTTGTGTGGCCATGGGCTTAAGGTGCGAGGGTGGCTGCAGTACGGGTACAGTGCGGGCGAATCGTACAGACAAACCTTTTTACCAATCTATGGCACGCAACAAAAGTGAATGGCCCTCCAAGGTGCTGGCGCTGGTCCGCGGCGGCAACCTGCCCGCCGCCATCGCGCAGATCAAGGTGGCACCCACCGTCGGCGACGTCACCCGGCTGCAGACCCTGCTGGCCCAGCTGCCCCCTTCGCCCGCGCTGGCGCAGCTGAACAAGGTGGTGGAAGAAGAGCGTGCCTTGCTGGCCGCGCCACGGCTGCACCGTTCGCCGTAAGCGGCCACGCCGCGCCATTCCGCCTTGCCGCCATTCGCCCTGTAGAGAGCTTCTGCCATGACCTTGCCCCGCGTTTCCATCCAGACCGAGGACTTTGACCTGTCCACCGAAATCGCCGCCCTGCGCCGCGAGAACAAGGGCGTGGGCGCGGTGTGCAGCTTTGTGGGCACGGTGCGCGACCGCAACGAAGGCGACCAGGTGTCCTCCATGGAGCTGGAACACTACCCCGGCATGACCGAAAAATCCATCGAGGCCATGGTGGACGAGGCGTTCCGGCGTTTCGACATCTTTGGCGCCCGCGTGATCCACCGCGTGGGGCTGCTGCAACCGCTGGACCAGATCGTGTTGGTGGCCGTGACCAGCGCCCACCGGGGCCAGAGCTTTCAGGCCTGCGAGTTCCTCATGGACTACCTCAAGACCCAGGCCCCGTTCTGGAAGAAGGAAGAAACCGCCCAGGGCGCGCGCTGGGTGGACGCGCGGGTGAGCGACGACGCTGCGCTGGCGCGCTGGGGCATCGTGGCCACCAACGCCTGAACGCACCCGCCGGCCGGCCGGAATGCCCCTGCTGCCGGCGCTGCAGCCGCGCGCCAGGCCGGCGGTTTCGCAGATCGATGCAATCTTTGGACTTGTGCGGCGCTGGTCCCCTTTTGAGAATCGCCTGCTGTCCCGCTGGCACCTTTCTTCTGCCCGGCGAGGGCTGACAGGGAGGAATGTGTCATGGAACTTCAAGCGCGGGCATTTTCACGCGCGTGCCGATGGTGCCTGGCGGCCGTGGGGCTCATGCTGGCGCTTTCGGGCCCGGCCCGGGCCGACGTGGCCTTTGTCGCCGCCAGCAGCCTTTCCCTGGGGGGGCTGCTCGGCGAGACGGCGCGCGGCGACTTCAATGAAGACGGTCAGCCGGACCTTGCCGTGGTGGACCGGCAAAACAACACCGTCAGGATCCTGCTCAATACCGGCGGCGCTGCGGGCTTTTCGGCCGCGGGTTCGTTCGGCGTGGGCGCGGCCCCTTACGGCCTGGTGGCGGCCGACTTCAATGGGGATGGGCATCTGGACATCGCGGTGGCCAGCTTCAACGAAGGCACCGTCACGGTCCGCCTGGGCGACGGCCATGGCGGGCTGTCTGCAGCAACCGCCTTCGGCGCCGGCCCCAATCCTTATGGCCTGGCGGTGGCGGACTTCGATGGCGACGGGCGGCTGGACGTGGCCGTTGCGGTCTTCTCGGGCGCGGCCAAGGGGGTTTCGGTGCTGTGGGGCGACGGGACAGGCCGGCTGGATGGGCGTCCCCGCACGGAGATCGGCATGGGTGTGTCGACGACACGCATCGTCTCGGGCGACTGGAATGAAGACGGGCATGCCGACATCGTGGTGGGCTCGGGCGATGGCGTCTTCTGGCTGCGGGGAGACGGCGCGGGCGGCTTCGCGGCGGCCCAGCGCCTGACGGGCGATGAGTACGTGCCTTTCGTGGCCGTCGGCGATGCCAACGGAGACGGCCACCTGGACATCCTGGCGCTGGTGCAGAACACCTCGGCCAGCCCGATCCTCCTGACCGGGGACGGCACGGGAAACTTTTCACGCCGCGGCGTGGGCTCCCCCGGATGGTTCTCGAGCGCTGCCATCGTGGATGCCACGGGCGATGGACGGGCGGACCTGGTGCTCGCGCGCTCCAGCGGCACCGTTGTGGTGTGGCCCGGCCTCGCCGGTGGCGGGTTCGGCTTCAACGCAGGGGGCCAGGAGTACTCGGTGGGTGATGACGAAAGCACCCTGGCGGTGGCCGATTTCAACGGCGACGGCCACCCGGACATTGCCGTGGCCAACGGGTGGGGCGGGCGAATGGTCCGGTTGCTGGGAGACGGCGCGGGCCGCTTTGCCGCCGCACGCAGCTACGGCATCCCCGAGCGGGACGCGCGCGCTGTGGCGGTGGCCGACTTCAACGAGGACGGGCGGATCGACCTGGCCGTCGCCTACGCGGATGAATCCAGCGTCTGGATCCTGCGGGGCGATGGCCAGGGCGGCTTCGTGTTGTCCACGCGGCTCGATACCGGGGCGCAGGTGCGCGCGCTGGCCGCTGGCGACCTCGACGGGGATGGCCACGCGGACCTGGCGGTGGTCAGCGAAACCGACCGGAGCGTCATGGTCTATCTGGGCCGGGGGGCGGGCGACTTCTCCCTGGCGGGCCAGGGTTTCTTTACCGGGCTGTCGCCCAGGTCGATCGTCACCGGGACATTTCGCGGGCCGGGCTACCCTGCCCATGCCGCCGTGTGGGCGCTGGAGACGACCAGCTCGCTCGAAGCCATCCGATGGGTGGGCGTCACGCCCCAAGGCGCCGTCGACATGCTGGACATGACGGTGTGGCAGGGCGTGCGGGGCTTCGCGCCGGTCGATGTCAACCAGGATGGGCGCACCGACCTGGTGGCCGCGACCTCGGCGGGCACCGTGGGCACTTCGCTGTCCGCCGCTTCGCAGCCGCTGGAGCCGGTCTACCTGCCAGTCTCGGCCGGCCCGCTGGGCGCGGTCGCGGGGTGGGGCGTCGCGGGGCGGGCGGGGGTGTTCACGGCCGCCGGCACGCAGATCGCGTCCCTGGCCGCGGCGCCCGGGCAGGCGATGGGCGTGGTGGGACAGTACGGCGCAGGGCTCGCGGCCAAGGCGCTCGCGGCCGCGGATTTCGATGGCGACGGGCTGCCCGACGTGGTGGGCGCCGACGCGTCGGGTGGGATCGCCATCCTGCGCGGGCAGGCCGGGGTGGGCGCTCTGGGCCTGCCTGTCGCGCGGTTCGCCGGAGGCACGGCCGAGCAGATGGCGGTGGCCGATTTCAATGGCGACGGCAGGCCGGACGTCGCCATTGCCAACGGTATCGCGGGCATCACGGTGCTGATGAATGCCTCCCCGTCGGCCGATGCCGCATTGGCCTCCCTGGCGCTGTCGCAGGGTGTCCTCAGCCCCGCGTTCCAGCCGCAGGTGGCGGCGTATGCGGCTGGCGTGCCGCATGCGGTGACCGCGCTTTCCCTGACGCCCGTCGCCGCCGATGCCGGGGCCTCCATCACCGTGAACGGCACGCCCGTGGCCAGCGGCTCCGCGACGCCGCCCCTGGCCCTGGTGCCGGGTACCAATGTGATCCAGGTGGAGGTGCTCGCGCAGAACGGCGTGGCCCGCCGGACGTACACCATCACCGTGGTCCGCGACCAGACGGTCCGGCACGCGGTCACGGCCCTGGCAGGCTCGGGTGGCAGCATCGGCCCGGCCGGCACGGTCGACGTGGCGCAGGGACAGACGCAGGCCTTCACCGTCACGCCCGGCGCGGGTTACCGCATCGCGTCCGTGGCGGGCTGTGGCGGCAGCCTGGCCGGTAGCACCTACACCACGGCAGCGGTGACGGCCGCCTGCACCGTGCAGGCGCGTTTTGAAACCCTGCCCACACCCACGAACACCGGGTCGGGGCCCGTCAACGTGGGCGTGGTGGATGGCAGCACGGGCTGCCAGCTGGACCTGGCGGGCACCGGCCCGGTGGCGGCGCCGGCGCCGTACCCCGGCGCCACCTTGCCGCACGGGGCGTTCCGCCTGCGGCTCATCCATTGCCAGCCGGGTGAGACGGTGCGTGTGGCGGTGACCTTTCCAGACCTCACGGGCTTCACCGTGAAGAAGTACGGGCCCACACCCGACAGCCCTTCCTCCAGCCGATACTACGACCCCGTGAACCTGCAGATCAGCGGCAACACCGTGACCTACGATGTGACGGACGGTGGCTGGGGGGACGACAGCTTTGGCGCGCAGGATGGCACCATCAACGACCCTGTCGTCCCCGTGCTGCTGGCGCCTGGCCCGGTGGCGATCCCCACGCTGTCGGCCGGGGGCCTGGGTGGGCTGGCTGCCCTTCTGGGGTTGCTGGCCTTGCGGGGCGGCCGGCGCACGGCCCTGCGGGCCCACTGGGCCGGTACCTGGTCCGGAGTTTCGAGAGAAATCAGCCGCTAGCGCTTGATGGTAAAGCGCTGGCGGCTATAAAAATGGTAGCTAATGGGGAAGCCATCGGCTGGATGATTCGCTGACGCAGGTCAATCGGTGGGCGGGGGCAGTGTCTTGAAATCAGGCATACCCCGCCTCAAGTGCTCTGCAATTCGGAGGACATCCACCATGCGTCTCGACAAATTCACCACCAAGTTCCAGGAAGCCCTGAGCGATGCCCAGAGCATCGCCCTGGGCAATGACCACGCCTACATCGAGCCCGTGCACATGCTCGTGGCCATGCTCAAGCAGGACGACGGCCCCAAGGCGCTGCTGCAGCGTGCGGGCGCCAATGTGCCCGGCCTGCTGGCTGCGGCCGAGGCCGCCGTCAAGCGCCTGCCCCAGGTGCAGGGCAACGAGCAGGTGCAGGGCGGCCCGGAGCTCGGCCGCGTGCTGCAGGCCACCGAGAAGGAGGCCATCAAGCGCGGCGACCAGTTCATCGCCAGCGAGCTGTTCCTGCTGGCCGTGATCGACAGCAAGGGCGAGGCCGCCAAGATCGCCAAGGACAACGGCCTGACGCGCAAGAGCCTGGAAGCCGCCATCGATGCCGTGCGCGGCGGCCAGAAGATGGACAGTGCCGAGGCCGAGGGCCAGCGCGGCGCCCTGGCCAAGTACTGCATCGACCTGACCGAGCGCGCGCGCATCGGCAAGCTCGACCCCGTGATCGGCCGCGACGACGAGATCCGCCGCGCCATCCAGGTGCTGCAGCGCCGCACCAAGAACAACCCGGTGCTCATCGGCGAGCCCGGCGTGGGCAAGACGGCCATCGTCGAAGGCCTGGCCCAGCGCATCGTGGCCGGCGAGGTGCCCGAGTCGCTCAAGAACAAGCGCGTGCTGTCGCTGGACATGGCGGCGCTGCTCGCGGGCGCCAAGTTCCGCGGCGAGTTCGAGGAGCGCCTGAAGACCGTGCTGAACGAACTGGCCAAGGACGAGGGGCAAACAATAGTCTTCATCGACGAGCTGCACACCATGGTGGGCGCGGGCAAGGCCGAGGGCGCGATGGACGCGGGCAACATGCTCAAGCCAGCGCTTGCGCGCGGCGAGCTGCACTGCGTGGGCGCGACCACGCTCGACGAGTACCGCAAGTACATCGAGAAGGACGCCGCGCTGGAGCGGCGCTTCCAGAAGATCCTCGTGGGCGAACCTACCGTGGAGGCGACCATCGCCATCCTGCGCGGCCTGCAGGAGAAGTACGAGGTGCACCACGGCGTGGACATCACCGACCCGGCCATCGTGGCCGCGGCCGAGCTGTCCAACCGCTACATCACCGACCGCTTCCTGCCCGACAAGGCGATTGACCTCATCGACGAGGCCGCGTCCAAGATCAAGATCGAGATGGACTCCAAGCCCGAGGTGATGGACAAGCTCGACCGCCGCCTGATCCAGCTGCAGATCGAGCGCGAGGCCGTGCGCCGCGAAAAGGACGAATCCTCGCAAAAGCGCTTTGCGCTCATCGAGGAAGAGATCGCCAAGCTGCAAAAGGAAATCGCCGACTACGACGAGATCTGGCAGTCCGAAAAAGCCCAGGCGCAGGGCAGCGCGCACGTGCGCGAAGCCATCGACAAGCTCAAGTTCCAGATCGAGGAATTCACCCGCAAGGGCGACTTCAACAAGGTGGCCGAGCTGCAGTACGGCAAGCTGCCCGACCTGGAAAAGCAGCTGAAGGAAGCGCAGGCGCAGGAGGATGGCAAGGACGGCGCTCCCGCCACCCGCCGCCTGCTGCGCACACAGGTGGGTGCCGAAGAAATTGCCGAGGTGGTGAGCCGCGCCACGGGCATTCCGGTGGCCAAGATGATGCAGGGCGAAAAGGACAAACTCCTGCTGATGGAGGCCAAGCTGCATGAACGCGTGGTGGGCCAGGAGGAGGCGATCGCCGCCGTGGCCAACGCCATCCGCCGTTCGCGCTCGGGCCTGAGTGACCCCAACCGCCCCACGGGCTCGTTCCTGTTCCTGGGCCCCACGGGCGTGGGCAAGACCGAGCTGTGCAAGGCGCTGGCGGGCTTCCTGTTCGACAGCGAGGACCACCTGGTGCGCATCGACATGAGCGAGTTCATGGAAAAGCACTCGGTGGCCCGCCTGATCGGCGCGCCGCCCGGCTACGTGGGCTACGAGGAGGGTGGCTACCTCACGGAGGCCGTGCGCCGCAAGCCCTACAGCGTGCTGCTGCTCGACGAGGTGGAGAAAGCCCACCCGGATGTGTTCAACGTGCTGCTGCAGGTGCTGGACGACGGCCGCCTGACCGACGGCCAGGGCCGCACCGTGGACTTCAAGAACACGGTGATCGTGATGACGAGCAACATCGGCTCGCACCTGATCCAGGCCATGGTCGGACAGGACTCCGAGGACATCAAGGAAGCGGTGTGGGGCGAGCTCAAGAACCACTTCCGGCCCGAGTTCCTCAACCGCATCGACGAGACCGTGGTGTTCCACGCGCTGGACGCGCAGCACATCGCCTCGATCGCCAGGATCCAGCTGCAGCTGCTGCAATCCCGGCTGGCCAAGATGGATTTGGAATTGCAGGTGTCGGATGCGGCCTTGGCAGAATTGGCCAAGGTGGGGTTCGACCCGGTGTTCGGCGCGCGGCCGCTCAAGCGGGCGATCCAGCAGCGCATCGAGAACCCGCTGTCCAAGTTGTTGCTGGAAGGGCGTTTCCCGCCCAAGAGCGTGATTCCGGTCACCGTGAACCCCGTGCTGGAGCCGGGTGTGTTCCAGTTCGGCGTGGCTCCGCAGGAGTGATGTGGGCCGGGAAAGGGATTGCGGCGCTGGCCAGGGCTGCAATCCCGACCCCAAGTTGTGAAGGAGAGGTGTCGTTTGAATGAATTTGTTGCGGGCGTTGTGCGCCTGTTGCTGCGGGTGGTGGTCATCGCCATGGGCTTGGTGCTGTTCGCCAGCCTGCTGGTCGCCGTGATGGTGCTGGCGCTGGTGTGGGCGCTGCGCGCAGGCTGGGCGCGCCTCACCGGCCAGCCGGTGACCCCCTGGGTGATGCGCATGGACCCCCGCACGGGTTTCAGCACCGTGTTCCGCTCCACCGAGCGCTGGTCGTCCGGCCGCCGTGGCCCGGCGCCCGCGCCCGACGATGCCGGCGGCGCGGCCGCGTCGCGCCGTGGCGGCATCCTGCCCGGCGCCGCCGAGGTGACCGACGTCGAGGCGCGGGACGTGCGCTGACCCGGCGCCGCACCCTGCCTTCTTGCACTGCGCAGCGCCGCCGCCTGCGCGGCCCGTCCGCGCCCTGCCTCCCCGGTTTTTTCGTGGCGCGCCTGTCGGGGCGTCTTCTATGATCCGACCATGACACCTGCCGATATCCACGCCCACTTCGATCTTCAACGCCAGGCCAGCCGCGAGCATGTCGATGTGCCGCTGCTGGTGCGCCGCGAGCGGCTGCTGCGCCTGTCCAAGATGCTCGACGAGCACGGCCCGGTGCTGGCGGCAGCGGTGCAGGCCGATTTCGGCATGCGGTCCCCGCGCCTGACCGAGGTGGCCGATTTCTTCGTGCTGCGCACCCTGCTGTCGCACACGCTGCGCCATCTGGCGAAATGGATGAAGCCCCGGAAAGTGCGCACGCCGCTGTACCTGCAGCCCGCCCGTGCCTGGATCCAGCGCCAGCCCCTGGGGGTGGTCGGTGTGATCGCGCCGTGGAACTACCCCGTCCAGCTGGCCCTGGCGCCCGCCATCACCGCGCTGGCGGCGGGCAACCGCGTGATGCTCAAGCCCAGCGAGCTCACGCCGCACACCTCGGCGCAGCTGGCGCTGCTGGTGGCGCAGTTCTTTTCGCCCGACGAGTTCTGCGTGGTGCAGGGCGATGCGAACCTGTCGGCGCTGTTCGCGTCGCTGCCGTTCGACCACCTGGTGTTCACCGGCTCCACCGCCGTGGGCCGCAAGGTGGCCCAGGCGGCGGCGCAGCACCTCACGCCCACCACGCTGGAGCTGGGCGGCAAATCGCCGTGCATCATCGACGGCCATTGCGACATGCAGGACGCGGCGCTCAAGATCGCGCACGGCAAGCTGCTCAACGCCGGCCAGACCTGCATTGCCCCCGACTATGTGCTGCTTCCCCGGGGCCGCGAGGGGGAGTTCGCGCAGGCCTACCGGGCCGCCGTGGGCCGCCTGTTTCCTACCATCGAGGGCAATGCGGACTACGCCTCCATCATCACGGCGCGCCACCATGCCCGCCTGCGCACCATGCTGCAGCAGGCGCAGACCCAGGGCGCCGAGGTGCAGACCATCGAGCCGGCCGAGGGCAAGCCTGTCGTCCACACCGTGGGCACGCTGGGCGATGGCGCCAGCCGCCAGATGCTGCCCACGCTGGTGTTCGGGGCCACGTCCCAGATGCAGCTCATGCAGGAGGAGATCTTCGGCCCCATCCTGCCCGTGATTTCCTATGAACGGCTCGACGACGCCATTGCCCACATCAATGCCGGGCCGCGCCCGCTGGCGCTGTACTGGTTCGGCCAGAGCGAAGCGGTGCGCGACGACGTGCTGCGCCGCACCGTGAGCGGCGGCGTGACGGTGAACGACACGCTGATGCACATTGCCCACGACAACCTGCCGTTTGGCGGCGTGGGCGACAGCGGCTGGGGCGCCTACCATGGCGAGCAGGGCTTTCTACGCTTTTGCCACCAGAAATCCGTGCTGGTGCAGTCGCGCTGGGCGATGGGTTCGCTGTTCTATCCGCCGTACGGCGCGAAGTTCGACCAGGTCATGGGACTGCTGCGGCGCTGGCTGTAGCCTCCGTGCCGCCGTCCGGCGGCAAGGGCTCCATCGTGCTGGCGGTTTGAGGGTGCGTGATGAGCTGGACCATGGCGCTGCGCAGCTGGCCCGTGGACACGGGCTTGTGCAGCAGCAGCGCTGACGTGGACTGCGCATCGCGCAGGCGCTGGGGCGATGTGTCCCCCGTCATGATGATCGCGGGCACCGGCGTTCCCAGGTAGGCGCGCAGGGCCTGCAGTACCTGTTTGCCGGTTTCTTCGTGGCGCAGGCGGAAGTCCGTGATGATGATGTCCGGCGTGATGTCTTCCAGGCGCTCCAGCGCATCGGCGCTCGATTCCGCGGTGATGCACTGGCAACCCCAGCTTTGCAGCAGCGACTGCATCCCGATGCGCACGGCTTCGTCGTCGTCGATGGCCAGCACCTTCAGGCCCGCAAGGCTTCGGGCATCCGGAGCGGGGGCGGTGTCGTCTTCCAGCGCGCCCTGCCAGCGGTCCAGCCACAGCCGAAACACCGAGCCCCGTCCCGGCTGGGAGAGCACTTCCACGGAGGTGTTCATCTCCCGCGCCAGCCGCTGCACGATGGCCAGGCCCAGCCCCAGGCCCTTGCGCCGGTCGCGCTCGGGGTTCCCGAGCTGGTGGAACTCCTTGAAGATGTGTTCCCACTGGTGCTGCGGGATGCCGGCCCCCGTGTCCCACACCTCCAGTGCCAGGCGCTTGCCGCGTGTGCGGCAGGCGATCAGCACGCCGCCCCGGGCGGTGTAGCGCAGGGCGTTGGAGATGAAGTTGTGCATGACCAGCCCGACCAGCGAGCGGTCGGCATGGGCCGCGGCCGAGGTCTCCCGCGTGCGGTACACGAGGCCCGCCGTATCCGCCTGCACGCCGAATTCCTGCTCCAGCGCCGTGAGCAGCGGCTGCACGGCAAAGGCTTCGGGCCGCACCTTGACGACACCGGCTTCCAGCCGCGAGTAGTCGAGCAGGGTGGTCAGCATCTCGGCGGCGGCGCCCGAGGCCGCATGGGCGTGCCCCAGCACGGTGAGCTGGTGGTCGTTGAGCGGGCTGCGCTGCAGCGACTCCAGGAACAGGCCCATGGCATGCAGGGGCTGGCGCAGGTCGTGGCTGGCGGCGGCCAGGAAGCGGGACTTGTCGCGGTCGGCCTGCTCGGCGGCCCCCTGCGCGGCCAGGGCGCGCTGCGACTCGGCGCGCAGCTCGTTGACGAGCCGGTCGTTCTCCAGCTTGAGCGCGATGCTGCGCCGGGTGGCCCGGTCGGCGGTGCGCGCCTGCATGCCGGTGAGCGCGTAGTAGACCCCCGTGAGGAACAGCGCGGGCCACATCACGGGCCCGCCGGCCAGGGCGACGGCCATCATCACGCCGCCGATCGCGCAGGTGAGGTAGGTGACATAGGCGCGGTACAGGGGGGCGCCCAGCCCCAGCGCGCCGGACGACACCGTGCTGATGATGCCGATGGCGTAGATCACGCTGTCGGACGTGCCCCAGTAGAGCACCACATACCCCAGGCTGCCCCAGCTCAGGCCCATGGCGGCCATGCAGGCGATCAGCTTGCGCGCCGCCTGCGGCGCCGGGTCGGTGAAGGGCGCGATGCTGCGCAGGGTGAGGTACACCCCGGCCACCACCAGCGTGTGCGACACCAGCCAGACCGTGATGGCCTGCGTGTCGGCCACCCGCGCCATGACCCACAGCGTGCCCAGGGCGGTGGCCAGCGACGCCAGCAGCGTCATCGGGAAGTTTTGCCGCAGCAGGGCCACCTGTTCGCGCAGCACCTCGTCGCGCTCCCACACCGGCCACCCCCAGCGGGTGGGGGGCAGCACGGCATCGGCGGCAGGCGCCCCCCGCAGGGCCTCAGAGTGTGTCATGGAGCTGGGGTGTGGACAGGCCCAGGCGCTGCGCGGCGAGCAAGGCCGCGCTGCGGCTGTTGACGCCCAGCTGCGCGAAGATGGCGGCCACGTGCACGCGCACCGTGTTCTCGCTCAAGCCCAGGTCGCGCGCGATGACCTTGTTGGGCTTGCCGGTGCACAGCAGCGACAGCACGTCGAGCTGGCGCGCGGTCAGCGAGGGCGTGTCGGGGCCGCGCGTGGTGGCGCTGTTGCCGCTGTTGATCGGAAAACACGGCTGGCCCGACAGGGCGCAGGTGATGGCTTCCAGGATGTCTTCGGCGCTGGCGGATTTGGGCAGGAATCCATCGGCGCCGCGCGCGCGCGCTTCGTGGATCGCATCGGGCGCCACGCTGGCCGAGACCAGGACGATGCGGGCCCTGGGGCAGGCCTGGCGCAGCAGGCGCAGGCCGTCCAGGCCGCTCATGCCGGGCAACTGGATATCGAGCAGCACCAGATCCGTGTCCGCCAGCTGCTGCGCGCAGGCATCGGCGATGGAGCCCGCCTCCGCAATCGTGCCGACGCTCGGATGGTCCTGCACGATCAGGCGCAGGCCTGTGCGGAACAGGTTGTGGTCATCCACAAGCAAAAGGCGGGCAGTCATACGGCAAGTATTGCGCACAACACGCTGTTGCGGACTAGTCCATTTGTGCGATGGACGCCCGGTTATGCACTTTCTAGACTTTCCGTCAAGCATTGAAAAGCACCTGGAGTGCGCACCAATGCGCAAACCTCGTCTTCATCCTTCGTTTTTCAAAGGTGCTCCCATGACAGCCAATGCCTTCCTCGATGGTTCAGCTTCCCCCGATGCGTCCCACCGCCGCGATGAGCGACGACCGGCCGCCGCAGGGGGAGGGCATGGCACGGCCTCCTCGGGCCTGGGGGGCAATACGGTGGCGCGGATCGTGGAGGAAAACTGCCCCGGCATGCTGGCATCGGCCGGGGTGGTGATCGAGCACCTGGACGCCCAGGCCGGGACCTGGCAGTTTTCGACGGACGACGGGTGCACATGGCGCGCCATCCGCACCGACCTCGTCAACCGCCCCGGCAACCTGGGCCTGGCGCTGGACCGGGATGCGCGGCTGCGCGTGCTGCCCTTTGGCGGCCACCGCGTGAGTGGGGCGCGCGTGGCATTTCACACCGTGCAGCGCAGCCATGCGCAGGGCAATGGCAGCTACCGGGCCTATGCCAGCGACGAACGCGAGGACGGGTCGCGCACGGTCACGCTGGTGCTGGGCCTTGCGGCCATTAACGGCACGCCCCCGGCGGTGCATGTGCCGCGCCCCCGCAACAAGCGTGCGCTGGTCCAGCGTGCCGCCGCCGCCGCGGCCGGTGCCTCGCTCTCGGGTTCCATGGCGCTGGCCTGACGCGCGCAGGGCCGCCCGCGCCAGCGTGCTGCGGTGCAGCATCAGCGGTGTGCCAGCCCTGGCTGGACGCGGTGGACGCAGGGGGTGGATAGGGCGTGAATGGGGGGCCGGGCAGGGGGCCGTACAAGGGTAAAAACCGTTTGCGGCGACAATGCCGGTCCTTTCGTTTTTTCATTCCCCGTTTTCGTTCGGTTTTTCCATGTCCAGTATCCAGGTTCGTCCCGCCACGCTTCGCGATGCCAAAGCCATTGCCCAGATCCATACCGTCTCAGCCCAAGAGGTCTACAAAGGGCTGGTGCCAGACGAGCAGTTGAAATCCATGTCGGTCGAAAAGCGCCAGGCCTACTGGCGCGAGGCCATCGAATATTGCGAGCCCCAGGTCCAGGTGGCCGTGGACGGCGAGAAGATCGTCGGCTTCGTGGGCTACGACCGCTCGCGCGATGAAAAATCCCGCCCCACCACCGGTGAAATCTGGGCCATCTACGCCGCCCCCACCCACTGGAACCAGGGCGTGGGCCTGGCCTTGTGGGATGCCGCCCGCGACGGCCTGCAGGAAGAAGGCTGCACCAACGTCACGGCGTGGGTGCCCCTGCGCAACGAGCGCGCCATCCGGTTCCACGAGCTGGCGGGCTTCAAGCGCGAACTCTCCACCGCCAAGACGGCCGTGGTGGGGGGCGTCAAGATCGAAGAAGTGCGCCTGAAGCGCCCCATCAACGCGTAGGATGAACAACCACCCCCTGAGCGACTTCGTCGCGTCCTCCTTCTCTCGCGCTTTGCGCGGGAAGGGGGATGCCGCTAGCGCGGCGGGGCGGCCCTTGCACGGCGGCCTTGGCAGGGGCCGCGCCAGTTTCACGGGCTGCTGTTAACGCCCGAAGCAATAGCAATCTGATGCCCACACTTCTTCCTATGATCGAATGGAGCCGCCAGGGCCAGATTCAACAAGTCCAGTGGCGCTCCGAGAGCGGTGCCCCGGCCCCGCGCCGGGTCGTCACCGCCGACGATACCTTGGCCGCAGACACGGCCTACCGCATGGCCTGTGAAGGCACCGGCCTGTTGTGGCAGGGCGACTTTCAGAACGCCCGCATGCTGCTGCAGGCGCTGATGCGCCGGGCCGATGCCAGGTCCGGCAAGGGGGGCAAGTCGGCCAGACCCCGCAAGTGCGCCGCCAGGGCGGCCGACAAAGCCGCTGCCGCCACCCCGGCCGAGGCCTTTCACCTGCACCGCCAGGCGCAGGCGCAGCGCGCGCGGGTGCTGGCGTCGGTGCTCATCCCGCTCGAAGGCGACTACGGCATCGACCTGCGCCGTGCGCCCGACTGGCGCCAGGCGTGCACCGAGGCCTGGGGCCCGGCCACGGGCGAGCGTTCGGTGGCCACGCTGCGCGAGTTGCTGGGCCTGGTGGGCGCGCACGAGTGGCGCAAAAAAGGCGTGGAAGTGCCCGCCTTGGGTGCGCCCCCGCTCAACCGCATCCACCCGCACTACGGCGTGTTCTCGCCCGTGCGCGGCGAATATGTGGGCCTGGTCGCCGACACGGCGCTGCCCACCAAGACACTGGCCTTTGACATTGGCGTGGGCACCGGGGTGCTGTCTGCCGTGCTGGCACGCCGTGGCGTGCAGCGCGTGGTGGCCACCGACCAGGACCCGCGCGCCCTGGCCTGCGCGCGCGAGAACCTGCAGCGCCTGGGTGTGCTTGCCCAGGTGGAACTGCTGCAGGCCGACCTGTTCCCCCCGGGGCGCGCGCCGCTGGTGGTGTGCAACCCGCCCTGGGTGCCGGCCCGCGCCAGCTCGCCCATCGAACACGCGGTGTACGACGAAGGCAGCCGCATGCTCAAGGGCTTCCTGGCGGGCCTGCGGGAGCACCTGGAGCCAGGCGGCGAAGGCTGGCTGATCCTGTCGGACCTGGCCGAGCACCTGGGCTTGCGCTCGCGTGAGCAGCTGCTGCAATGGATTGCCGATGCGGGGCTGGTGGTGCGGGGCCGGCACGATGTGAAGCCGGGCCATGCCAAGGCGGCAGATGCGGGCGATGCGCTGCATGCGGCCCGCGCGGCCGAGGTCACGTCGCTGTGGCGCCTGGCCGCCGCCTGACGGACGGCCCGTCTCCACTCCATTGCCTCGGGGCGTCTAGGACTGCGCGTGCCGGGGCAGCAGCTGCTCGAACCTTTCGCGCAGGCTCGCGGCCCGTTCGGCGCCGGCGGCAAGCGCCACTTCCTCGAACATGGCCTCGCCCACGTCCAGCATGCTCGTGCGGTCCTTGGCGGCGCGCAGCGCCTGGCGGAACTGCTCTGCCAGCGTGGGGTCGCGGCGCGCGAACAGCCGCTCGCAGGTGTCGAAAAGGTACATGCGCGCACCGGCGAGCGAGCGCAGGGATTCGCCAGGCTCCGGGCGCTGGACCGATGGCCCGCCCGGTGGCGCGGTGCTGGGCGAGGGCGCGGCGGAGGGCAGCCCGGCCGCGGGGCCGGCCAGATAGCCCTGGCGCATGAGGTTGTCGACGATCTGCGCGCCGATGCCGTTGTACATGGCCTGCAGGTCCGACAGCGATTTGCCGTCAACCAGCAGCAGCAGAGAGCGCTCGCGCAGGCTCAGGGTGCGGACGCCGGGCAAGAGTTCCAGGCGGGCTTTTTCGGTTTTTTGTAGCAGCATGGGAGCCTCCATTCACGGGTGGATGGCGGCGATTGCATCAGTCCGCCGTGACGCGGTGATGACCTCGCTGCCGCACAATGGCGGGCTGCTCCCCGGCGTGCAGGACCCTGGGGGGTGGATGCTATATATTTAATAGCTGCTAGCGCTTGTACATCAAGCATTGCGGCCCTTTTTGACTCATATCCTGGCTGTGTGCCGGCCGCGCCCCGTGCGGGGCGCAGGGCGCGGCGGCCTTTCTCGCGATGACCTTGCTGCTTGCCCCCATGGAGGGGCTTCTGGATTTTGTGCTGCGTGATGTGTTGACCCGCGTGGGCGGGGTGGACCGCTGTGTCTCCGAGTTCATCCGCATCACCGGCACCCTGCTGCCCGACAAGGTGTTCCTGCGCTATGTGCCCGAGCTGCGCAACGGCAGCCGCACGCTCGCGGGTGTGCCGGTGCGTGCGCAGTTGCTGGGCTCCGATCCGGTCAGCATGGCCGAGAACGCGGCCCGCCTGGCGGACCTGGGGCCCGAGGGGATCGACCTGAACTTTGGATGCCCTGCCAAGGTCGTCAACCGCCATGGTGGCGGCGCCGCGCTGCTGCAGGAGCCCGAACGCATCGCCGCCGTAGTGGCCGCCGTGCGCCGCGCGGTGCCTTCGCACCTGCCGGTGTCCGCCAAGATGCGGCTGGGCTTCAACGACACCGGGCTGATGCGCGAATGCGCCCAGGCGATGCAGGCGGGCGGCGCCGCCGAGCTGGTGGTGCATGCGCGCACCAAGGCCGATGGCTACCGGCCCCCGGCGTACTGGGAGCACATTCCCGCCATCCGCGCGGCAGTGCAGATACCGGTGGTGGCCAATGGCGAGATCTGGACGGTGGCCGATGCGCTGCGCTGCCGCGAGGTGTCGGGCTGCGCCACGCTCATGCTCGGGCGCGGCATGGTGGCAGACCCGGGGCTGGCCCGCGCCATCCGCGCGGCCGATGCGGGCCGGCCTGGGTCGGACACGGTGGCCTGGAGCGACCTGCTGGCGCACGTCGCGGCCTTCTGGCAACTGGTGTGCGAGGACCTGGAGCCCCGCCAGCGCGCGGGGCGCCTCAAGCAGTGGCTCAATCTGCTGCGCAGGCGCTTTCCGGAAGCCGAGGCCGCCTACCAGCACGTGCGCACGATGACGGACCAGCGGGCGATCACCGCCTGGGTGGAGGCGCTGCGGGCCGGGGATTAGCCGCGCATCGCGGCGCGGTGCCGCAAAGAGGCGCCTGGACAGGTGCCTAGAGCAGGTGGTCGGGCGCCAGCGGGCCCAGGAGCTGCAGCATCAACCGCAGCGGGGCGCTGGCGTCGGGTTCGGACGTCGCGTCCGCCAGGCCGCTGCCCTCGGGCGCGCGCCATACAAGGCGGTCGTCGTTCAGCTGCACATGCCAGGCGACCTCGCGCAATGCGGCCTCGATCTGCGCGGTGGCGCGGCGCGACAGGTCGCCGCTGCGGATCAGCAGCGCGATTTCCGTGTTCTGGCGCTGCGACCGGATGTCCAGGTTCATCGAGCCCACGGCCAGCAGGCGGCCATCCAGGATCAGAAGCTTGGAATGCAGCATGGCCCGCGAGCTGCCCACGGCACCAGAAGCGCCAGCCTTGCCGCCCCCGCCGGTGCTGCCCGTGGAGCCCAGGGCGCCCCGCAGCACGCCCGTGAGTTCGCTGCGCATCTCATACAGCTCGACGCCCATGGCCAGCAGGTCGGGGCGGTGGCGCGCATAGCCTGCGTGGGCAATGGGCGCATCGTTGGAGGCGAGCGAGTTGGTGAGCACCCGCACCCGAACGCCGCGCGCGCGCGCCGCCGCGAAGGCCTGTTTCATGTCCGGGCCGGGCACGAAGTAGGGCGAGATGATGAGCAGATCCTGCCGTGCCTGGCCCATCAGCTGCAGCAGGCCGTCCACCACGGTGTCGGTCTGGGCATCAAGGGCTTCGGCGCCGGGCACCCCGGGCGCGGCGGAGGCGGTGGAGGGTGGGTTGGGGCCGGGGAGGGGGCCGCTGGCGGTGTCCGTGGCACGTGCAGGCACTGGCGCCGATGCCACGGCGCCAGCCGTCGCCGCACGCGGCCCGCGCGAGGTGATCGCCATGGGGGATGCCCTGGCGGGGGCTTTTTCCGGCAGCGCACCCGTGGACGTGCCGTCTGGGGGGATCTTGGCGGGCTTGTCCACCAGCACCACCGCGGGGGCCCAGGTGAACTGCGCTTGCGCCAGGTCCATGGGCTGGTAGTCCCAGATGCGGGCGCGTTGCGCGGTGGTGGTCTGGCTGCCGTCTTGCACCGGCTGGCTGTCGGGCGCCAGGGTGCCGCCCTGGCCGGCGATCCGGTCCCGCCGCGCCGCGTCGGAAGTGCGCGTGCGCTCGCGCAGGGTGTCAAGCTCCTGCTGCGTGACGAGCGACTGCACGGGATAGGCGCGCTCGTTGTTCCAGTAGCTGTCGAAACTGCGGGAGAGGTCCTGCACCACGGGCCCGGCCGCCAGCACGTCCAGATCCACGAAGTTGCCGGAATCGGCGTTGCCGAAGTACGCGTCGCCCAGGTTGCGGCCACCCGTCACGCCCATGGCGTTGTCGGCGATGAAGAGCTTGTTGTGCATGCGCTGCTGCACGCGGGAGAAGTCCCCCAGCGCGCCCAGCATGCGCCCCAGGGGCGAGCCGCGCGCACCCGTGAGCGGGTTGAACATGCGCATCTCGATGTTGGGCACGAAGGCCAGCCGCATGACCTGCGCATCACGCCCCGTGCTGTGGAAGTCGTCCAGCAGCACACGCACACGCACGCCGCGCTGGGCCGCCGCGATCACGCCCAGCAGCAGGCGCTCGGTACTGGCGTCAGCGTGGATGGCGTAGTACTGCAGGTCCAGCGTCTTCTGTGCGGCGTCGACCAGGGCGAGGCGGCTGCTGTAGGCCGCCTGGGGCCCGCTGAGCAGCAGGAACCCGGAAGGATGGCGGCCGCCCACCGACGCGCGGCGCGTTTCCACCAGTTGGCCCAGGGCCGTGTCCGCAGGCGACGCCAATGCGCTCGACACCGGCCGGTCCACATCCTTGGGCAGGCCGGCGCAGCCGGTGATGGCGCTTGCAATGCACATGGCCAGGACGGCCAGCCAGCCATAGCGGGCGGTGGTGCCCAGGAACGGCGCTGGAGCGGCGGGAGCAGGGGGCAGTGCAGGCATGGCGCGATTGTGACCGTGCGGCGCCGCTCGCGCTTGTCAGACGCGGCGCCAACGCAGCCACGGTGGCGACCGGGTGGATGCGGGCGCATCGCAGTGCGGTGCCCTGGCGCCGCGGCGGCTACCAGCTCACTTCGCGATCGGGTGTGGCGCTGATCTTGTGGATCGACAGGTCCGCACCGTCGAACTCCTCTTCCTGCGAGAGCCGCAGGCCGACCGTGCTTTTGAGAATGCCATACACCACGAAGCCGCCCGCCAGTGCCCAGGCCACGCCCAGGGCGGTGCCGACAAGCTGGGCGGAAAAGCTCACCCCGCCGAGCCCGCCCAGCGCCTTGCTGCCAAAAATGCCCGCCGCCAGCCCGCCCCAGGTGCCGCACAGGCCGTGCAGCGGCCAGACACCCAGCACGTCGTCGATCTTCCACCGGTTCTGCGTGAGCGTGAACATCAGCACAAAAATGGCGCCAGCCACCGCACCCACCACGAGCGCACCCAGCGGGTGCATCAGGTCGGAGCCCGCGCACACCGCCACCAGCCCCGCCAGCGGGCCGTTGTGGACGAAGCCGGGGTCATTCTTGCCCAGCACCAGGGCGGCCAGCGTGCCGCCGACCATGGCCATCAGGGAGTTCACTGCCACCAGGCCGGAAAGCTTGTCCACGGTCTGCGCGCTCATCACATTGAAGCCGAACCAGCCCACGACGAGCACCCATGCGCCCAGCGCCAGAAACGGAATGTTGGAAGGCGGGTGCGCGGAGATGGCGCCATCCTTGCGATACCGGTTGGCGCGGGAGCCCAGCAGGATCACGGCAGGCAGGGCGATCCACCCTCCCATCGCGTGCACCACGATGGAGCCGGCGAAATCATGGAACTCCTCGCCGGCGAACCCTTTGATCCAGGCCTGCACGCCAAAATGCTGGTTCCAGGCAATGCCCTCGAAGAATGGATACACAAAGCCGACGATGACCGCCGTGGCCATGAGCTGCGGCCAGAACTTGGCGCGTTCCGCGATCCCCCCCGACACGATGGCCGGAATGGCCGCTGCAAAGGTGAGCAGGAAGAAGAACTTCACCAGTGCATAGCCGCTTTGCTGCACCAGCGACTCGGCCCCCACGAAAAAGTGCGTGCCGTAGGCCAGGCTGTACCCCACGGCAAAGTACACGACCGTGGACACAGAAAAATCCACCAGGATCTTCACCAGCGCATTCACCTGGTTCTTCTTGCGGACCGTGCCCAGCTCCAGGAAGGCAAAACCGGCGTGCATGGCCAGCACCATGATGGCCCCCAGAAGAATGAACAGGGCATCCGTGCCCTGTTTGAGTGCTTCCATAACGTCCTCTTGCAGTAAATTGATCCGTTCTGGTGCGGTTTGAATGGGTGCACCAGATTTGCACCAAATTGAAGCAAGAAGCGCGCCAGAGGTTGGTGCGTGGCTTTTGCACTGCCTTGGGGCGGTGCGGCCGAAGGCGATCGCGAGGGCCGGATTAAAAACTATCCCGACCCTGGACCCGTGCCAGGACGCGAAGGTCCGGTCCGATCATCTCTGCGGATGTGAACTGCAGCGCAAGCCCGTCCGCCAGCGCATGGAGCGGGTCCAGGTTCGCCATGCTCAGCCCGGGGCCCAGCAGGCGAGGGGCCAAGTACACAAGCAGTTCATCGACGAGGCCTTCTCGGACGAGGGATCCATTGAGCTTGTGGCCTGCTTCCACATGCAGCTCATTGATTCCCCGCTGGCCAAGGTCTTTCAGCATCGCTGCCAGATCCACTTTGCCGCTGGCATTGGGCAGATGGATCACCGTGGCACCACGAGCTTCCAAGGCGGCTTTCTTTTCCTTGCTTGTGTTGGCTGTGTAGACAAGGCAATCACGTCCGCCCATCAGCAGGTTGGCATGCGGGGGCAGCTGCAATTGACTATCCACCAAGACCACATGGGGCTGGCGGGGTGTAGGTACTTCCCGGACGTCCAGGCGTGGGTTGTCGTCCAGCACGGTACCAATGCCGGTCAGAATGGCACAGGCCCTTGCCCGCCAGGCATGCCCATCCGCGCGTGCCGTGCGCGAGGTGATCCACTGGCTGGCGCCGTTATGAAGCGCCGTGGTGCCGTCCAGGGACGCTGCCGTCTTGAGCCGCACCCATGGCGTGCCCCGAACCATGCGGCTGAAAAAACCGATGTTGAGTTCGCGTGATTCTTCTGCCCCTGGGCCCACGACAACCTCGATACCCGCCGCCCGCAATCGCTCGAATCCGTGGCCTGCGACCAGAGGGTTGGGGTCGGTGATGGATGCCACCACTTTTGCAATCCCGGCTTCGATCAATGCATTGCAGCATGGACCGGTGCGGCCATGGTGAGAGCATGGCTCCAGGGTGACATAGGCGGTGGCACCGCGCACGTCGCGGCCAGCTGCTGCGGCATCGCGCAGCGCCATGATTTCTGCATGGGGGCCACCAGCACGCTGAGTGAATCCTCGGCCCAGCACCTCACCGTCGGGAGCGGTGATGACGCAACCAACGCGAGGATTGGGGCTGGAAAGAAAAAGCGCCTGGGCGGCTAGCCCAAGCGCTTGAGTCATAGAGGACGCGGTGTTGTTCATTGCCCCCCGGATAGTAGCTTAGCAACTACTTGTCCCAGCAAGTGGCGTCAAAGCCCGCGTCAGTTTGAATTTTGCCATTTGCTCCGCGTACACCCGTATGGGTCAGCGTGTAGTTTCCGCATTTGTCCCCAAGTTGGGCGCCTCTAGGTGTGGCGGTCAACGTGAATGAGGATGTTGTCGCGGGACCACCAATGGACAAAGTATACCGCTTGTTTGGGTCGAGGGTTCCATCTGTGAGACGCCATTGAAGAGAATTTGGAAGAGTTGTCGGGTACACGCCGTTGGCCGTGGAGGCTCGTTCCAACCATTGTTGCGCTTGCAAGAGGCCCGCACGGGCATCAGCCCGGTGGCCCCGCCGGATATATTCCGTGTAGCTGGGGAAAGCGATGGCCGAGAGGATGCCGACGACAGCCACCACAATCATTAGTTCAATCAGCGTAAAGCCCCGATGTTGCCTTTTCATAAGACAGTGTGCTCCTGCTAAAGCTGGTTATTGCATTTGGCGCCAACTGGGGCGCATGGACTGCTCTGGGAGGAGGGCGTTGTCCAAATTGTCGTCCGTCCCATCTGGTTTCTTCCCAGTGACTCGCATTTTTTCCCCACGCTTGATCATGGTCTGAGCTCCTGCAGTGACTGACACTCGCGATGCGCCTTGGTCGGCGGCCAAATTGTATTTACCATTGCCATCCGTATCCATGATTTGCACGCTGGGCTTCTTGCCATCCATGATGTTGATAAGGGTCATGTATTGGCGTTCCTTGTCTACCGTGCCTGCTTCGCATGTTTCAACCGCAGGGTCTAGTCTGGAGCCCTTGGCCGGCACCTGCGAGAAGACGGTCAGCAGGTTGCTGCCGTCATAGAATTCGATAGGCTTGAGCAGGCGTTCGCGGGTCTGGGGCAGGTCCATGTACCAACCGCTGCTGGTTCCCCAATTCAGTACGGTGGCATCGGTAATGGTCCAGAACTCATGACCATCGCGGGTGTTCACGGACGCAGTGGGAATTGTGCGTTGGACCAGATTCGACTGGGTAACCGGTGCTGGCAGGTCCGCACTCGACTTCACCAGCTTGTTGCAAGGTGCGTCGGTAGAGGATGCGCAAACTTCCACACGGTCCTTCTTGGTGCCTACCAGCTTGTAGCGTGTGTTATCGAGCACCGAGTACAAGGTCTGCTTGTTCGCGTTGACGGGGGTGTTGGGGTCGTTCGGGTTGCTCGCGTTGTACGTTGCCAAGTTGCTTCCTGTACCAAAGGCCACCATCAGTCCACCCACCGATACAGTTTCTTTTTTGCCGCCACCGATATCGATTTCCTTCTTTCGGTCATTGGCACGCACTGTGGGCACAATGGTTATCGGTTGTGCCAACGTGCGCGAATCAGGGGAGCCTTCCGTGCCCCCTTTGGCGGTAAACAGTGGCACTCCGCTGGTCGTATGGTTGGTGGTGGTCGCGGCAGAACTACCCCATCGCGCCACACCCCAGGCGGTATCGTCATTGCTGGTGAGCAGGAACTTCCACATGTTGCCCTTGAGATCACCCGCATACACCACATCGGGGCGGCCATCGCCGTTGATGTCTACGAGGCGCGGTGCGGAGAGGCCATTGTCGGTGGTATCGAGGTGGGCATTCGTGGCGGTGGTACCCGTAGCCACTAAACGCAACAGTTCCTTGCTGCCATCCAAGTACTGGACCAGCAGCACGGGCCGGCCGCTTTTGCTGTTGTAGCCGTTACCCATCACCGCCGCCCAGCGGTTGTTGTTCAAGCGCACGATTTGCGTCGTACGCTGCGGGTTTGCCTCGTCCATCACCGGCTTGGTAAAGATGTGTCCCATGTCGGCAAGAGTCAGGCATGCCTCTTTCTTGGTGACAGGGGTGATGACGGTGTTCTCGCAATCCTCCACGCTGGTGGTGGCCTCGGTGGCATGACGCGTCTTGTCCATCACTACCAGTTGCTGGGCATTGCCTTCGGTAAAGTTGCCAGCGTCATCACCCGCGATATTGCCCGGGTTGGTCACGTCCAGCACAAAGAACCCCTTCCCACCAGCGCCTAGCGATCCGACCAGTAGCGTGTGCCAGTTGGGGGCGTAAGTGGGATCCGTGGTGTCACCGGTGCCCATGTCCACATCACCGGTCATGGGAGAGCCATCTACATAGTAGCGATGATTCTGGTTGAAAGCGGGGTCAGCGAGGCGGCCCACGGCAGGTATCACCCCACGGGGCACGTAGGCCACCTTCTCTGAGCCATTCTCGGCCGAAAAACCGTGCAACATGCCATCGTTTCCACCCACGTAGATCATGGGCAAGCGATCCTTCTGCGCGCGCGTAAAAGCGGTATAGCCTTTCCAAGCATAGTTGCTGACGGGTGCGCCCACATACCAGACCTCGGAGTTGACGATATCCCCTTGGCGAGATTTGCGTTGACGGAAGGGGTTGGTGGATGGGTAATTGGCCGGGCTTTCCGTTCCCTCCTTGGTGCGATCACCGCGCACATAATTCAGGCGGTCCTGTCCTAGGGCATCAGTGGTGCCATCACTCTTCATATTGAGAAATGCTTTTTGCGCGGTGCTAAGGTTAGTTTCATCGCTAGCCCATTTGAATGGCACCCCCCCTTTTTCCTGACCCGTCGTAGCGTCAATTTGTTTGCTGCTCCAACTCAAGATAAGGCGACTGCCGACACTGAAACCTGTGGCATCCAGCAGGTCGGCCGTTGTTTTGCCTGCCCACCCCACCGCGGGCACTGTGGTGCCGTCCTTTTTCACGGTTTCCGCTTCAACCCAACCTCTCCAAGCCTCTTTGGGCATGTAGTTCGCCACGTATTTACCCACGTCGTTACGGGATGCATTGCTACCGCTAGTGGCGGTGGAACCCCGGTCAGGTTCGTTCTGGGTATTGATCTGCTGGATGATCATGCGGAAGGCTTTTTCCAAATCTTCGCCTTGTTCTACGGCGAAGAAGCGACCGCGGCCATTGAGAGCAGCGTGCCATAGGTCTAGCGAACGGCGGTCTTCGTTGCTCATGGCAGGCCAAGTCTTGTCTCCCTTGACCAGATTTGGAAAGTCGCCGTCATAACCAAACGGCACCATCTCCGTGGGGCGTGTGATGTTGTACTTGGCGTCGGAAAAATCGGTCTTCCATTCATAGGCCATCTTGCTGAAGCCAATGGTGTAGGTCACCATATGAGGCCAAGTCGCAGGGTTGTATTTTGGATTCCAGTACTTTGGCAGAGCCACGCCCCCGATGGTCTCAGTTGCCGGTGCCTGGTCATACTCCGGCTCTGGCAATATCGTGCCGGTCAAGTCAGCGGGAAGCTGGAGTCTTTGTGACCAACTTTTAAAGGCCCAATCAGCCAAGGTGTTGTCCGTGCCATCGCGGTACATTTTTGTGAAATTTGTGGTGCCGGTAGTGGTACTGGAACCATACTTAGTACTATCTGGCAAGTCCACTGTTCCAGGGGTATCTATGTTGCCGCCTGCCGCATAAGTATTGACGTAATTGTTCCATCTGCCATCAGTCATCACAATGTGGTAGTTTCGACGGCAACCAAGATACTCTGCGGTAGTACTGCTATCGCCTGGTTTGGTGGCCCAAGGACCGTTCGCGCTTAGCGTGCGCCGCATGTAGTCATCGGCCTGCTTAAACATACGATGAGTTGGCGTTCCATTGCCAGGCTTCAATTTGTCAATGAAATTCTTGAAGTTCTGGCGATGGGTAACTGTTGCGTCGTCTTTGAGCACGCGCATCGAGTTTTCACCCATCGTAGCGCTGTCTACGCTAGTAGCTCCCGCAAGGCCACGAAGAGTATTGCTGTCATCCCTTTGACGGGGGCCGACACCGGGTGAGCCCCCGTTGTTCCACATGACTTGCCAAGCGAGGCGGATTTTTCCATCAGGCAGCAAGGTTGTATCGTTGAACACATTCTTCAGTGCGTACTTCAACACGTTGATGCGGCGGCTGGTCGTAGGCCAAGTCTTCTTGTTTGGGTCCGTGGGGGTCGGAGTTGCTAGTGGAGCAGTTTCTCCGGTTGCCCCGTTTTCGCTTTCCATGTCCAGACGGAAGTCCATGCTGCCTGAGTCATCGACAGAAATAATCACATTGGGTGCAACGTAGGGCGTGACTGTGCCTGGTGGAGATTGTGCAAAATCAAGCGCCCACCCACCATGCGGTGCAAGTGCCGCACTAGCCGCGATGGCGAGCAGCGTCTTTTTGAAATTGGGGTGAGGTTGCGTTGGACGGGGCATTATGTGCTCCAAGTCGAATTGGGTTGAAATCTACTGCAGGGCTTAAGTGCTGAGCGCTGAATGCTCTTGATTTGATAGTAATTCAGTCCACGAGTTTTTGACGAGCATAGGTTTGCTGCAGCACCACGCGGGTAACGGGCACATCTACACCGCCCTCGTTTCTGAGTTTGCGTCCGTGCGCTACTGCAGTAATTCGGTACACAACGCTGGGTTGCAGGTTGAGAGCCAAGTTGTTGAGGCCATCAGCAATCAGGCGTGATTTGTCGGCATCACTGTCGTAGGGCAGCACTTCAATCCAATACCAGCCACCTTCATTGTTCCTGGTGGTATCCGCGCCTTTGTTGCCTATTTGCAGGATGGGGTTGCTAGCGCTGCCAACGTTGGCACCGGAGTATTGGCCGTAGCGTGCACCTATACGGTTGGCATTGGTACTAACCATCATTTGTTCCAGCGACACGTCTTCGCCAGGGGTAGTGAGGTCGGGGGTGCTACCGGTGTTGTTCCAAAAATCCTGTCTACCAGGGCGCTTGAGGCAGAGGGCATCAATACAGCGCGGGCCTGAGGTGATTCCTTCCAGTTTTGCCAAAAGGGCTGCGGTCTCCTTGGCTTCCAACGGAATTTGTGCTTGGGTAGAATTGCCATTGCGGCACGCCGTGGCGGTGGGTATGCGGCAGTCGCTGCCATCGGCCTTTTCACCGCGAATGTCCAACTCTGCGTCGAGTAACAAGGCCTGGGCGGCTTCAAACGCGCGCTGATAGTCGGCATCGTTGCCTACCACCATTTCGTTGAATATCGACGTGCGCGAGGCCCATAACGCCAACAGCATGGAGAGCATGACAAAGACGATGACGATGAACAGCGAGATGCCACGCTGGTGTCGCTGAGATTGTCGAAAAGAGGGGGGGGGCATGCGTTGCATGAACGTGGTTGTGTGGTGTGTGGATCAGCCTGACAGCCCTTGGCTGCGCAGTTGGTATACGTTACGGAACACTGTGTGCATGCGCCGGTTGCGGGGGGCGGCGAGGGAGGTCATGTTGACGGCAGTCGTACCGTCGCAGTCGGTGTAGGTGCTGTTCGTGGGTAGGTCGAGGGATTCGCTGCCATAGAGCACTAGGCACACCTCCACGCCAAAGACCTGAGGCCAGCCTGTAGCGCCCACGGTGGTGGCATCGACGTAGCGCATCTGCGGGTTGCCTGTTCCCGCACTGCTTTGCATGAGATAGCGGACCTGAAAGTTGGCGACATTGCGTACAAGGGGTTGCGAATTGCCTGTGCCGGCGCAGTGCAGTTCGTTGTTCTTCAATACAAAGCGGCTTTGTATCAACGCGTCGGTGCCGTTTTCTGCCAAGCAATTGCGCTGCAGGGATTCGCTCGGCTTGAGAGGGTCCTTGGGGTGGTAAACAAGTTCTTTATAGTTGCGATAGCCAGTTGTGAGTTTGTATTCTGTCGCACCGGGCGAGTCCTTTCCGCTCAGGGTGTCGGTAGCAAGGGTGAATACGCTGCCATCTTCTGAGGTTGCCACGAAATCGGTTTCAAAGGCTACACGGTCTCCCACTAAGGTAGGCGTGGTGTCGCCTTCTACCTTGGCTGCCGATAATTTGAGTTTGAGGGAGCCCGCTTGACGAAGCTGCTGACCCATGACACGAAAAGCATAGGATGCTTGCTGCTGAATATCGCTTGCATCCGTGACGGTGCCTGAGATATCGCGCGAAACCATGAGGGCACCCATTGCCACAGCGACGGTGAGTAGGCCGATGACAATGCCCACCAGCAATTCGATCAAGGTGACGCCGCGCTGAACGGAATGCCTCGGGTGCACGTGTTTTGTTTTGGGCATGCTTGCAAATGATGGAGTACACATGAATGGGCCTCCGTCAGGACTTGGGGCCTGGGCAGAAATACTGGACTGCCGTATCTGCAAAGTACGGCGCGCAACGGCTGCTGACGGGGATATATTGCAAGTGACAGGTGAAGTCTGTCGGACATGTTGTCGCAGCGGTACCGTCGCCACCAAGGGCTGTGGATGTGGTGCTCAGGCTGTCCTTGTATGCACTGCTGGCGTCGCGCTCGTTTTCGCGCCAACTGATCAAAACGCCCAACTGGCGACGGCTACCGGCGGTGTTGTCTCCTGGGGCAAAAAAGATGCTGGCATTGCCCAAAGGCAAGGCGCGCTCTACAGCACGTTTCCATTCGCGCACGTCGTAGGCTGCGAACTCGGCATGGGTGCAGGCGCCGGTATCGCAGAGCTTGGATGCTTGGGCGGTAGGGGCCGCGCCCGAACGCCAGCCCACCGCATAATTGTTGATATTGCCCAGGGCATTGGGATTGACTTTGAGGCGCTCGCCTAAGTCCTCTATCAGCCTGACAGCCTGTGCACGGCGCACGGTAGTCGATGTGTCGGTTAGCGTGCGCATCTGAACACCCAGTATTCCCAGAATGCCCAGTGCGGCAACAACAATGGCCACCAGGGACTCGATCAGGGTGATGCCGTGTTGGCGGTGGATGAATGGGGATTGCATGTCGTTCAGCCGGAAGTGCAAGGGAGATCTGTGATGACCCTGATGCGTCCGCCCGAACTCATGCACAGGCCTCGTGCAGCAGAGTCCGAAAGCGTTTTATGCAATGGAACCAAGCTGAATCCAATGAAGGGTCCGGTGACCCGGCCCCACCGGTCGAATTGAATGCTGGCGCCCCCGCTGGTGCGAGAGACTGTCACATTGGGGGGCATGGTGAAGCTCTGTAGGATTTCTTCGCCTGGGTCCTGGATGCCATCGCTGTCGGTGTCGGTGAAGACGACCCAGCCACAGTCCCATTCGTCGTTGTTCGCAGCCAAGATGCAGCCGTTGGTCCCCGTGGGCTCCTTGCGTATGGAAACTTTGCCCCCGCGCTTGATAGCTTCAGAGCGCGCGTAATACAGCGAGGATTGCAAACCCTCTACCGCTTGTCGGACGCGCCAACGTTCGACCAACGGCGTGAAACTGGGCGCCGCCAGAGCGATGAGAATGGACAGAATGGCAACCACCACCATCAACTCGATGACGGTGAATCCCCGGAGGGCGAGCGGTGGTTGTCGACAGCCTTGGTGCGCACTGAGCGTGCTGAATTGATATTGCGGTGCCTGCATATGGGCCGATGCTAGGCGTGTCTCATGGATGCCAGGAGCCAAGTCTGACGAGTGGCTGGCAGGCAGAGATGAACGGTGCTGCTGGTGCGCACCGAGCGCTCCTTCTCCCTATTTCGTATACCCCCGGCAAGCCCCCGCGTTGTGCATGCCTTTGCATTCCCGGTACATCCGGCGATCACGCTGGGCGGGTGTCTCTTCGGAGCTGCTGCGCTGATAGGTGACTTTGCTAACGCTTTTCTTCTTGGAAGAGGTGTTGGCGGTGGTGGCGGTGTCACTGGCAGAGCGCTTGGCCAGTGCGTAGCCAGGGCTTGTGATCAGGACCAAAGCGACGCCTGTGGCCAGCAAGGCATGGCGGACTGTGGTGTGTGAAAGGAAGGCGTCAAGTTGCGTCATGAGGGGGCTTTCAGGTGTGGGGTGGGAACCTGGGCGGGGCAAGAATTCCACATGGGGGTTATAATCGACAAGTTTTGCATGGTGCAAGACGCACGCCTGCGGCCGTTCCAGCTGCTGGCGCAAGTAAAAATCACGGTCCGGCAATCCGTTGCGGGCCACATTCAAGGAAAACTATGATCGCATCCTCCATCAAGGCCGAAGTCGTCAAGGCCAATGCCCGTGCTGCCAACGACACTGGCAGTCCAGAAGTGCAAGTGGCCCTGTTGACGGCCCGCATCAACGAACTGACCCCTCACTTCAAGACGCACGCCAAGGACCACCACGGTCGCCGCGGCCTGCTGCGCATGGTGAGCCGCCGCCGCAAGCTGCTGGACTACCTGAAGGCCAAGGACGCTGACCGTTACACCGCGCTGATCGCCAAGCTGGGTCTGCGCAAGTAATCTTCATTGCATGCGAAAACGCCTGGGTTAGTCCGCTAGCTCAGGCGTTTTTTACTTCGGAGCCGCAAAACAGAGCGAAGCTGTGTCATTCCAATGGGGTTGCCGCCGCAGTGCAGCAGGCAGGTCCACTGGAATGGCATCGTGTTCTGAATTGCTCTCCGCCGCAGTCTGGTAGAGCGCTACCAGCTATTAAAAAAGGAGCTGAACATGAGCATTTTTAACAAAGTCACCAAGACCTTCCAATGGGGCGACAAGACCGTCGTCATGGAAACCGGCGAAATCGCACGCCAAGCCTCTGGCGCCGTGTTGGTGAACATTGATGACACCGTGGTGCTGGCCACCGTGGTGGCATCCAAGGGCGCCAAGCCCGGCCAGGACTTCTTCCCCCTGACGGTGGATTACATCGAGAAGACCTACGCCGCCGGCAAGATCCCCGGCAGCTTCTTCAAGCGCGAAGCGAAGCCCAGCGAGCACGAAACGCTGACCAGCCGCCTGATCGACCGCCCGATCCGCCCGCTGTTCCCCGAAGGTTTCTTCAACGAAGTGCATGTGGTGATCCACACGGTGTCGCTGAATCCCGAAGTGGATGCTGACATCGCTGCCCTCATCGCCACCAGTGCGGCGCTGGCCATCTCCGGTATCCCGTTCAACGGCCCCATCGGCGCCGCACGCGTGGGCTACATCAATGGCGAATACGTGCTCAACCCCGGCCAGACGGCGCGCAAGAGCTCGCAGATGGATCTGGTCGTGGCCGGCACCGAAGCCGCCGTGCTGATGGTCGAATCCGAAGCCCAGCAACTGTCCGAAGAAATCATGCTCGGCGCCGTGGTGTTTGGCCATGAGCAAGGCAATGTGGCCATCAACGCCATTCATGAACTGGTGCGCGATGCTGGCAAGCCCGTGTGGCAGTGGGAAGCGCCCGCCAAGGACGAAGCCCTGATCGCCAAGGTGGTTGCGCTGGCCGACGACAAGCTGCGCGCCGCCTACCAGATCCGCAACAAGCAGGCCCGCACCCAGGCCTGCCGCGAGTCCTACGCTGCCGTGATGGCCGCGCTGAAGGCCGATGGCGTCGAGTTCGATGCCGTGAAGGTCGAAGGCATGCTGTTCGACATCGAGGCGGGCATCGTGCGCAGCCAGATCCTGGCCGGCGAGCCCCGTATCGATGGCCGTGATACACGCACCGTGCGCCCCATCGAAATCCGCAGCAGCGTGCTGCCGCGCGCCCATGGCTCGTCGCTGTTCACGCGTGGCGAAACCCAGGCGCTGGTCGTGACCACGCTGGGTACCGAGCGCGATGCGCAGCGCATCGACGCCCTGGCTGGCGAGTACGAAGACCGTTTCATGATGCACTACAACATGCCTCCCTTCGCCACGGGCGAAGTGGGTCGCATGGGTTCGACCAAGCGCCGCGAAATCGGCCACGGCCGCCTGGCCAAGCGTGCCCTGGTGGCTGTGCTGCCCACCAAGGAAGAATTTCCCTACACCATGCGAGTGGTGTCGGAAATCACCGAATCCAATGGCTCTTCGTCCATGGCTTCGGTCTGCGGCGGCTGCCTGTCCATGATGGACGCCGGCGTGCCCATGAAGGCCCACGTGGCGGGTATCGCCATGGGCCTGATCAAGGATGCCAACCGCTTCGCCGTGCTGACCGACATCCTGGGTGATGAGGATCACCTGGGCGACATGGACTTCAAGGTGGCGGGTACCACCGGCGGCATCACCGCGCTGCAGATGGACATCAAGATCCAGGGCATCACCAAGGAGATCATGCAGGTCGCCCTGGCGCAGGCCAAGGAAGCACGCATGCACATCCTGGGCAAGATGCAGGAAGCCATGGGCGAAGCCAAGACCGAGGTGTCCACCTTCGCGCCCAAGCTCTACACCATGAAGATCAACCCCGAGAAGATCCGCGACGTGATCGGCAAGGGCGGCGCCGTGATCCGTGCGTTGACCGAGGAAACGGGCTGCCAGATCAACATCGAGGAAGACGGCACCATCACCATCGCGGCCACCGACGCTGCCAAGGCGGACGAAGCCAAGAAGCGCATCGAGCAGATCACGGCCGAGGTCGAGATCGGCAAGATCTACGAAGGTCCCGTGACCAAGATCCTGGACTTCGGCGCGCTGATCAACCTGCTGCCCGGCAAGGATGGCCTGCTGCACATCAGCCAGATCGCCCATGAGCGTGTCGAGAAGGTGTCCGACTACCTGACCGAAGGCCAGATCGTGAAGGTCAAGGTCATGGAGACCGATGAGAAGGGCCGCATCAAACTGTCGATGAAGGTGCTGGCCGACCGCCCGGCGGGTGGCAGCGATCGTCCTGCTCCCGCGGAGCGCGGTGACCGTGAGCCTCGCCGTGACCAGGGGCGCGACGGCGGCCGCCAGCCGGCGGAGCAGCAACAACAACAGCAATCCCTGCCTTCGGACAACGGTTCCGGGCAGATCGTGGGCTGAGTTGGTGATTTGCTATTGATTTTGTAGCTGCTGGCGCTTGTGAAAAGGGCGCTGGCAATCAAAATCACTCAAACAAACCAACCAACTGTCCAAGGAATCGCAACATGCGTGCTGTCGAGATCACATCCTTTGGTGGGCCGGAGGTGTTGCAGCTGGGGGAACGCCCCATGCCGGAGCCGGGCGCCGGCGAGTTGCTGATCCGTGTTGCCGCCAGCGGCATCAACCGTCCTGACGTGCTGCAGCGACTGGGGCACTATGCTCCGCCGCCCGGCACCTCGGACCTGCCGGGCCTGGAGGTCGCGGGCGTGGTGGAGTCGGGTGATCCTGCGGCCATGGCGCAGGCGGGCATTGGCGTGGGCGACCGCGTCTGTGCCTTGGTGGCGGGCGGGGGGTATGCGCAGTGGTGCGTGGCACCTGTCGCGCAGTGCCTGCCCGTGCCCGAGGGCTTGAGCGACGTCGAGGCGGCATCGTTGCCGGAAACGTTCTTTACCGTGTGGAGCAACGTCTTCGACCGGGGGCGTCTGCAGGCGGGCGAAAGCCTGCTGGTCCAGGGGGGCACCAGCGGCATTGGCGTGACTGCCATACAGCTGGCGCGGGCGTTCGGAGCGACCGTCATTGCCACGGCGGGCAGCGACGACAAGTGCGCGGCCTGTCTGCAGTTGGGGGCCCACCATGCCATCAACTACAAGACGCAGGACTTCGTGGCGGAAGCAAAGCGCATCACGCAGGCCAAGGGCGTGGACGTGGTGCTGGACATGGTCGCTGGCGACTATGTGGCGCGCGAGGTGGAGTGCGTGGCCGAAGACGGGCGCATCGTCATCATCGCGGTGCAGGGTGGTGTCAAGAGTGACTTCAATGCGGGCCTGGTGCTGCGGCGCCGGCTCACCATCACGGGCTCCACCCTGCGCCCGCGTCCCGTGGCATTCAAGGGTGCCATCGCCCGCGCGTTGCGCGAGCATGTGTGGCCCTTGCTGGCGCAGGGGAGGGTGCGTCCCGTCATCCACAGCACGTTTGCCGCGGCGGATGCCGCCAAGGCCCATGCCCTGATGGAGTCGAACCAGCACATCGGCAAGATTGTTTTGACGTGGTGACCATGAACAGCAAGAAAAAACTCATCGCAGGCAACTGGAAGATGAACGGCAGCCTGGCTGCCAACGATGCCCTGTTGAAAGGCATCATTGCCGGCCTTGAGGGCGCGGCCTGCGACGTCGCTGTCGCCGTGCCTGCTCTGTATCTGGCGCAGGCGCAGTCCGTCGCGTTCGGATCCGTGGTGGCGATTGCCGCCCAGGATGTGTCGCAGCACGATGCAGGGGCGTACACCGGTGAGGTCTCGGCTGCCATGCTGAAGGAATTTGGCGTGCGCTATGCGCTGGTGGGGCACTCGGAGCGCCGCCAGTACCATGGGGAAACCGATGTCGCCGTTGCCGAGAAGGCGCAGCGGGCACTGGCCGCGGGCATCACGCCCATTGTCTGTGTCGGCGAGACCCTGCAGGAGCGCGAGGCCGGCCAGACCGAGGCCGTGGTCAAGCGTCAGCTGGCGGCGGTGATCCATCTCAATGGCCATTGCATCAGCGAAGTGGTGGTGGCATACGAACCGGTCTGGGCGATCGGCACGGGCCGCACGGCCACGCCCGAACAGGCGCAGGCCGTGCACGCGGTGCTGCGTGCGCAGCTGTCTGCGGCCAGCGAGCACGCCGACCGCATCCGCCTGCTGTACGGTGGCAGCATGAATGCCGTCAATGCGGCGCAATTGCTTGCGCAGCCTGACATCGATGGCGGCCTCGTCGGGGGGGCATCGCTGAAGGCGCCCGATTTCCTGCAAATTATTGCGGCTGCCCGTTGAGGCGGCCCTTCCAGCTATTCAATCAGGAGTGAACAGAGAATGAACGTGATCGTGAATGTGGTTTTGGCGGTGCAGATGCTGACGGCCCTGGGGATGATTGGCCTGATCCTTGTCCAGCATGGCAAGGGTGCGGACATGGGGGCGGCATTTGGCAGCGGCAGTTCCGGAAGCCTGTTCGGCGCCAGCGGCAGTGCCAATTTTCTGTCGCGCACCACGGCAGTCCTGGCTGCGGTGTTTTTTGTCGCAACGCTGGCGTTGGCCTACTTTGGCAATGCTCGTCCCGCTAGTTCGGGCAGCGTGCTGGAAAGCCCGGCTGCTGCAGTGCCCGCGGGTGCTCCTGCGGCCTCGGCTTCGGATGCTGTTGTGGCTCCTGCGGTGCCCGCTTCAGGCGCCGCGCAGATCCCCACCAAATAATCTGCACTAAATTGGGCTTCGTAAGCCGAAGCAGGGTTTTTCCGGAGTAGAATTCTGGATTGTCTGGAAAGCCAAAACCGCAAGGTTCCTCATGCCATCCAGATGCAAAAAACAGCCGTCGTGGTGAAATTGGTAGACACGCTATCTTGAGGGGGTAGTGGCGAAAGCTGTGCGAGTTCGAGTCTCGCCGACGGCACCAAAACAAAGGCCTGCCTGCATGACCCGGCTCGGGTCCTGACGGGCAAGGCCACAGCGGTGAGCACATCCTCAAGATGAACCTCGATCAGTACCTCCCCGTCCTTTTGTTCATCTTGGTCGGCATCGCCGTCGGCGTTGTCCCCCTTGTCCTCGGCTACATACTGGGCCCCAACCGCCCGGATGCCGCGAAGAACTCCCCCTACGAATGTGGCTTTGAAGCCTTCGAGGATGCGCGCATGAAGTTTGACGTGCGCTACTACCTCGTGGCCATTCTCTTCATTCTTTTCGATCTCGAAATCGCATTTCTCTTCCCATGGGCGGTGACGCTGCATGAGGTGGGTATCGCCGGCTTCGTGGCCGTCGTGATTTTCCTGGCCATCCTGGTCGTGGGCTTTGCCTACGAGTGGAAAAAGGGTGCCCTGGATTGGGAATGAGCGGGCCTCAACAAGGATGATGCAATGATTGAAGGCGTGATGAAGGAAGGCTTCATCACCACGAGCTATGACTCCGTGGTGAATTGGGCCAAGACGGGCTCTCTGTGGCCCATGACTTTTGGCCTGGCGTGCTGTGCGGTAGAGATGATGCATGCCGCCGCCGCGCGCTATGACATCGGCCGCTTCGGTGCGGAGGTGTTTCGTGCCAGCCCCCGCCAGTCCGATCTGATGATCGTGGCCGGCACGCTGTGCAACAAGATGGCGCCCGCCCTGCGCAAGGTGTACGACCAGATGTCGGAGCCCCGCTGGGTGCTGTCGATGGGTTCGTGCGCCAACGGCGGCGGCTACTACCACTACAGCTATTCCGTGGTGCGCGGCTGCGACCGTATCGTGCCCGTGGACGTGTACGTGCCCGGCTGCCCGCCCACTGCCGAAGCGCTGATCTACGGGATCATCCAGCTGCAGCAGAAGATCCGCCGCACCAACACCATTGCTCGCGTCTGAAGGGTTGATGATGACTGCTGTTGCCATTCGGCCCGAAAACCTCAAAGACAACATTGCCGCGGCGTTGGGCGCGAAAGTGCGCCAGATCACGGTGGCCGTGGATGAGGTCACGGTGGTCGTTGCCGCCGCCGACTACCTCGATGCCATGCGCGTCCTGCGTGATGCGGAGGGCTGCCGTTTCGAACAGCTGATCGATCTGTGCGGCGTGGACTATTCCGCCTATGCAGACGCAGTGAACGAGGGAGCCCGCTATTGTGTCGTGTCGCACCTGCTGTCCGTGAGCCTGAACCAGCGTCTGCGCGTGAAGGTGTTCTGCGCGGATGACGATTTCCCTGTGGTGGCTTCGGTCTCCGATCTCTGGAACTCGGCCAACTGGTACGAGCGCGAGGCGTTCGACCTTTTTGGCATCGTGTTCGACGGCCACAACGACCTGCGCCGCATCCTGACCGACTACGGCTTCATCGGCCACCCCTTCCGCAAGGACTTCCCGCTGTCCGGCCACGTCGAGATGCGCTACGACGCAGAGCAGCGCCGGGTGGTCTACGAGCCGGTGTCGATCGAGCCGCGCGAGATCACGCCGCGCATCATCCGCGAAGACAAGTACGGAGGCCTGCACTAAGGCGCTCCGCGCCCCACGTGACCCACCATGGCTGAAATCAAGAACTACTCCCTGAACTTCGGACCGCAGCACCCTGCAGCGCACGGCGTGTTGCGCCTGGTGCTCGAGCTCGACGGCGAAGTCGTCCAGCGTGCCGACCCGCACATCGGCCTGCTGCACCGCGCCACCGAAAAGCTGGCCGAGCACAAGACCTACATCCAGTCGCTGCCCTACATGGACCGCCTGGACTACGTGTCCATGATGTGCAACGAGCACGCCTACTGCCTGGCCATCGAAAAGCTGCTGGGCCTGGAAGTGCCTATCCGCGCCCAGTACATCCGTGTGATGTTCTCCGAGATCACGCGTCTGCTGAATCACCTGATGTGGCTGGGCTCGCACGGCAACGACTGCGGCAGCTCCACCATCCTGATCTATACCTTCCGCGAGCGCGAAGATCTGTTCGACATGTACGAAGCCGTCTCCGGCGCGCGCATGCACGCGGCGTACTTTCGTCCGGGCGGCGTGTACCGCGATCTGCCGGATTCCATGCCGCAGTACAAGGTCAGCAAGATCAAGAACGCCAAGGCCCTGGAGGCTATGAACAAGAACCGCCAAGGTTCGATGCTCGACTTCATCGACGACTTCACGCAGCGCTTCCCCGCCTGTGTGGACGAGTACGAAACCCTGCTCACTGACAACCGCATCTGGAAGCAGCGCACCGTGGGCATCGGCGTGGTGCCCCCCGAGCGTGCACTGAACCTGGGCATGACCGGCCCCATGCTTCGTGGCTCCGGCATTGCCTGGGACCTGCGCAAGACGCAGCCCTACGACGTCTACGATCGCATGGACTTCGACGTGCCAGTCGGCAAGACGGGTGATTGCTACGACCGCTACCTCGTGCGCGTGCAGGAGATGCGCGAGTCCAACCGCATCATCAAGCAGTGCGTGAACTGGCTGCGCGCCAATCCGGGTCCTGTCATTACCGACAACCACAAGGTGGCTGCGCCCGATCGTGAATCCATGAAGTCGAACATGGAGGAGCTGATCCACCATTTCAAGCTCTTCACCGAAGGTTTCCACGTGCCAGAAGGCGAGGCCTACGCCGCTGTCGAGCATCCCAAGGGCGAGTTCGGCATCTACCTGGTCAGCGACGGCGCCAACAAGCCCTACCGCCTGAAGATCCGTGCGCCCGGCTTTGCGCACCTGGCCACTCTCGATGAAATGGCGCGCGGCCACATGATCGCCGACGCCGTGGCCATCATCGGCACCATGGATATCGTGTTCGGAGAGATTGACCGATGAGTACGACCGAATCGAAGAACCAGACCGCTGGCGCCACCGCCATCACCGAGACGACGCTTGGCCGTTTTGCGCGCGAAGTCGCCAAGTACCCTCCCGAGCAGAAGCAGTCGGCCGTGATGGCCTGCCTGTCCATCGTGCAGCAGGAGCAGGGCTGGGTCAGTGTCGAGAGCGAGGCCGTGATCGCCGAGTACCTCGGCATGGCCCAGATCGCGGTGCACGAAGTCACCACGTTCTACAACATGTACAACCAGCAGCCGACGGGCAAGTACAAGCTCAACGTCTGCACCAACCTGCCTTGCCAGCTGCGCGACGGCCAGAAGGCGCTGCACCACCTCGAGAAGAAGCTCGGCGTGGCCATGGGCGAGACCACTTCCGACGGCCTGTTCACGCTGCAGCAGTGCGAATGCCTGGGTGCCTGTGCCGATGCGCCCGTGATGCTGGTCAACGACCGCACCATGTGCAGTTTCATGGACAACGACAAGCTTGACCAGCTTGTGGATGGCCTGCGCGCTGCGGAAGGACAAGCATGACCACCGCCGCACAGATCCTCTCGCAGTTCCAGGCCACCGGCGTCCAGACCTGCTTCCACGACCGCCACATCAACCCGCAGATCTATGCGGGCCTGGACGGCACGAACTGGAGCCTCAAGGACTACGAAGCGCGTGGCGGCTACGCCGCGCTGCGCAAGATCCTGGCGCAGGGCGAAGGCGAAGGCCTCACCCAGGACCAGGTGATCGCCACCGTCAAGGAATCGGGCCTGCGCGGCCGTGGCGGCGCGGGCTTCCCCACCGGCCTCAAGTGGAGCTTCATGCCCCGCTCGTTCCCGGGCCAGAAGTACCTGGTGTGCAACTCCGACGAAGGCGAGCCGGGCACCTGCAAGGACCGCGACATCCTGCAGTTCAACCCGCACATCGTCATCGAGGGCATGATCATCGCGGCTTACGCGATGGGCATCTCCGTGGGCTATAACTACATCCACGGCGAAATCTTCCAGACCTACGACCGTTTTGAAGAAGCGCTGGAAGAGGCACGCGCCGCAGGCTACCTGGGCGACAAGATCCTGGGCAGCAACTTCAGCTTCCAGCTGCATGCCGCGCACGGCTTCGGCGCCTATATCTGCGGCGAAGAGACCGCGCTGCTCGAATCGCTGGAAGGCAAGAAGGGCCAGCCCCGCTTCAAGCCGCCGTTCCCGGCCAGCTTCGGCCTGTACGGCAAGCCCACGACGATCAACAACACCGAGACCTTCGCGGCCGTGCCGTGGATCATCCGCAACGGCGGTGCTGCCTATCTTGAATGCGGCAAGCCCAACAACGGCGGCACCAAGATCTTCTCGGTCTCCGGCGACGTGGAAAAGCCCGGCAACTACGAAGTGCCCCTGGGTACGCCGTTCGCCAAGCTGCTCGAACTCGCTGGTGGCGTGCGCAAGGGCCGCCAGCTCAAGGCCGTGATTCCCGGCGGCTCGTCCGCACCGGTGCTGCCAGCGTCCATCATCATGGAATGCACGATGGACTACGACTCCATCGCCAAGGCCGGCTCCATGCTGGGCTCGGGCGCGGTCATCGTGATGGACGACTCCCGCAGCATGGTCGAGAGCCTGCTGCGCCTGTCCTATTTTTACTCGCACGAGTCCTGCGGCCAGTGCACGCCGTGCCGCGAAGGCACGGGCTGGATGTGGCGCGTGATTGACCGGATCCAGCATGGCCAGGGGCGCGATGGCGACCTGAACCTGCTCAATTCGGTGGCGGACAACATCCAGGGCCGCACCATTTGCGCACTGGGTGACGCAGCGGCCATGCCGGTGCGCGCCATGATCAAGCACTTCCGTCCGGAATTCGAAGCGCTGATCCGCCAAGAGAAGACCCCGCAGGCTTCCGCCTCCGCCTGATCGCGAGAAACGCATATGGTTGAAATCGAACTCGACGGGCAGAAGGTAGAAGTCGCCGAAGGCTGCATGGTGATGCATGCAGCCGAAAAGGCCGGCACCTACATTCCCCATTTCTGCTATCACAAGAAGCTCTCCATCGCCGCCAATTGCCGCATGTGCCTGGTGGACGTGGAGAAGGCCCCCAAGCCCATGCCCGCCTGCGCCACGCCGGTCACGCAGGGCATGATCGTGCGCACCAAGAGCGACAAGGCCATCAAGGCCCAGCAGTCGGTCATGGAATTCCTGCTGATCAACCACCCGCTGGATTGCCCCATCTGCGACCAGGGCGGCGAGTGCCAGCTGCAGGATCTGGCCGTGGGCTACGGCGGTTCCTCCTCGCGCTACGAGGAAGAAAAGCGCGTGGTCTTCCACAAGGATGTGGGCCCGCTGATCTCCATGGAGGAGATGAGCCGCTGCATCCACTGCACCCGCTGCGTGCGCTTCGGCCAGGAAGTGGCCGGCGTGATGGAACTCGGCATGATCCACCGCGGCGAGCACTCCGAGATCACCACCGTGGCGGGCGATACCGTGGACTCCGAGCTGTCGGGCAACATGATCGACATCTGCCCCGTGGGCGCGCTCACGAGCAAGCCGTTCCGCTACAGCGCCCGCACCTGGGAACTGTCGCGCCGCCGCTCCGTCAGCCCGCACGACTCCACCGGTGCCAACCTCATCGTGCAGGTCAAGAACCACAAGGTGATGCGTGTCGTTCCGTTCGAGAACGAAGCCGTCAACGAATGCTGGATCGCCGACCGTGACCGCTTCTCGTACGAATCGCTCAACAGCGACGAGCGGCTGACCCAGCCCATGCTCAAGCAGGGCGGTGTCTGGAAGACCGTCGACTGGCAGACCGCGCTCGAATACGTGGCCAACGGCTTGAAGAACATCAAGAACGACCATGGTGCCCACAGCATCGGCGCTCTGGTGAGCCCGCACAGCACGCTCGAAGAGCTGTACCTGGCCTCCGCCCTGGTGCGTGGTCTGGGCAGCGACAACATCGACTACCGCCTGCGCAACGCCGAATTCGCGGCGCCCGAAGGCATCCGCTGGCTCGGCACGTCCATCGCCTCGCTGTCCACGCTGCAGCGCGTGCTGGTGGTGGGCTCCAACCTGCGCAAGGACCATCCGCTGTTCGCGCAGCGCATTCGCCAGGCTGCGCGCCATGGCTGCCAGGTCAGCGTGGTCGACTCGGCCCTGGCCGATTGGGCCATGCCCGTGAAGCACTCCCTGCTGCAAGGCGCCGGTCAGTGGCTGCAGGCGCTGGGCACCATCGCCGCTGCCGTGGCACAGGAAAAGGGCACGGCCGCACCCGAAGGTTCCGGTGATCCCACCGAAGCTTCCCTGGTCATCGCCCGCTCATTGCTGGGCGGCGAACGCAAGGCCGTACTACTGGGCAATGCCGCAGCGCACCATGCCCAGGCAGCCCAGTTGCTGGCGCTTGCCAACTGGATTGGTGAACAAACCGGGGCAACCGTCGGCTACCTGACGGAAGCCGCCAACACCGTGGGCGCGCAATTCGCCGGCGCCCATCCCGTGAACGGAGGCCTGAATGCAGGCCAGATGCTGGCGGGTGGACTGAAGGCGGCCTTGCTGCTCAATACCGAGCCTGTCCATGACTCTGCAGCCGGCCTGCAGGCCGCCACGGCCCTGGGAGGGGCGGAGATGGTGGTGACCTTGAGTCCGTTCAAGGCCAATATGGAGTTCAGTGATGTGCTGCTGCCGGTGGCGCCGTTCACGGAAACCTCGGGCAGCTTCATCAATGCGGAAGGCCGCCTGCAGGGTTTCCATGCCGTGGTGCGTCCTCTGGGCGATACCCGTCCGGCCTGGAAGGTGCTGCGCGTGCTGGCCAATCTGCTGGGCGTGCCGGGTTTTGATTTCGAGACGTCGCAGGATGTGCTGGCCCGCGCCACGAATGTGCCTGCTGGCACCTTCGCGCAGGTCCCGGCCGCTCAATTGTCGAATGCCGTGAGCACTGCTGTCCCTGTCGCCACCGCAGTGGTGGGCGAGCCCGTGGTGGCCTCGATCTATCAACTGGACGGCCTGGTGCGCCGTTCCACGTCGCTGCAGCTGACCGCCGACGCGCGCTTGGCACGCGAAGGAGTGGCAGCATGATCGACGCGATCTACAACGCGGGCCTGAACCTGCTTTCCTTTGGCTGGTGGACCGGCGTGGTCTGGCCGGTGCTCTGGATCCTGCTCAAGATCGTCTGCATTCTGGCGCCCCTGATGGGGGCGGTGGCCTATCTCACGCTGTGGGAGCGCAAGCTCCTGGGCTTCATGCAGGTGCGCCATGGCCCCAACCGGGTCGGCCCGCTCGGGTTGCTGCAACCCATCGCGGATGCCTTGAAGCTGCTGACCAAGGAAATCATCCAGCCTACCGCCGCCAGCAAAGGGCTCTTCGTGCTGGGGCCGGTCATGGCGATCATGCCCGCGCTCGCTGCCTGGGTGGCGATTCCGTTCGGCCCGGACGTGGCATTGGCCAATGTCAACGCCGGCCTGCTGCTGGTGATGGCTATCACCTCCATCGAGGTGTACGGCGTGATCATTGCCGGCTGGGCATCGAACTCCAAGTACGCCTTCCTGGGCGCACTGCGGGCGTCCGCGCAGATGGTGAGCTACGAAATCGCCATGGGTTTTTGCTTCCTGGTGGTGATCATGGTTTCGGGCAGCATGAACCTGACCGAGATCGTGATGTCCCAGTCCCGCGGCATGGCCTCCAACATGGGCCTGGGCTTCCTGTCCTGGAACTGGTTGCCATTGCTGCCCATCTTCCTGGTCTACCTGATCTCGGGTGTGGCTGAGACGAACCGCCATCCGTTCGACGTGGTGGAAGGCGAAGCCGAAATCGTGGCGGGCCACATGGTGGAGTACTCCGGCATGGGTTTCGCGATCTTCTTCCTGGCGGAATACGCGAGCATGTGGCTGGTGTCCATCCTGGCCGCCCTCATGTTCCTGGGCGGCTGGCTGCCTCCGGTGGATTTCCTCTCGTTCATTCCTGGCTGGATCTGGCTCGGGATCAAGACATTCCTCGTGGTGTCCATGTTCATCTGGATCCGGGCGACATTCCCCCGTTTCCGTTATGACCAGATCATGCGTCTGGGTTGGAAGATCTTCATTCCGGTCACCCTGGTGTGGCTGCTGATCGTCGGCGGGTGGTTGCTCTCGCCTTGGAATATCTGGAAATAAGCGGGGACACAAATGACTGCTGTTGCTGCTGCTGCACCTTTCTCGTTCAAGGATTTCTTCAAGAGCTTCATGCTCGTGGAACTGCTCAAGGGCATGGCCCTCACGGGGCGCTACGCCTTTCGCCGCAAGGTGACCGTGCAGTTCCCTGAAGAGAAGACCCCCTTGTCGCCACGTTTTCGTGGCCTGCACGCCTTGCGCCGTTATGAGAATGGCGAAGAGCGCTGCATCGCCTGCAAGCTGTGCGAGGCCGTGTGCCCCGCCATGGCCATCACCATTGAGTCGGACGTGCGCGACGATGGCTCCCGCCGCACCACGCGCTACGACATCGACCTGACCAAGTGCATTTTCTGCGGCTTCTGCGAAGAAAGCTGCCCGGTGGACTCGATCGTCGAGACGCACATTTTCGAGTACCACGGCGAAAAGCGTGGCGATCTGTATTTCACGAAGGACATGCTCCTGGCCGTGGGCGACCGGTACGAAGGTGAAATCGCGGCAGCCAAGGCTGCGGACGCCAAGTACCGCTGAGCGGTGCTGGGTTCAGCCTCTTTGCCAGACTTTCTATAAAGACCCGATTCATGGACGCCAAGACAGGTTTCTTCTACCTCTTCTCGGTCGTGCTGCTGTTCGCAGCCTTCCGGGTGATCACCGCGCGCAATCCCGTGCATGCGGTGCTCTACCTCATCCTCGCGTTCTCGCAGGCCGCCGCCGTCTGGTTGCTGCTCAAGGCCGAGTTCCTGGCTATTGCACTCGTGCTGGTGTACCTGGGCGCGGTGATGGTGCTTTTCCTTTTCGTCGTGATGATGCTGGACATCCACATCGACACGGTGCGCAAGGGGTTCTGGAAGCACTTTCCCCTGGCCGCCACGGTGGGCGCACTGATCGCGCTCGAAATGGCCGCGGTGCTGATGGGTGGCTTCCGGGGCATGGATGAGCCGAAGGCTGTCGCCACAGCGGTGAATGCGGCGGGCCAGGTCGTCCAATATTCCAACACCAAGGCGCTGGGCAAGCTGCTCTACACCGAGTATCTCTATCCCGTGGAAATCGCGGCCGTGATCCTGCTTGTGGCGATGATTGCCGCCATTGCCCTGACGCTGCGCCAGCGCAAGGACAGCAAGGCGATCAATCCGTCCGTACAGATCCGCGTGCGCGCCAGCGACCGCCTCGAAGTGGTCAAGGTTGCCGCCACCCAGAAGGCTGAGGCGCCAGCGCCTGCAGAGGCTGTCGCCGAGGAGAAAAAAGCATGACGCTGACATTGGGCCACTTTCTCTCGCTGGGCGCGATGCTGTTCGCGCTGGCCGTGATCGGCATCTTCCTCAATCGCAAGAACCTGATCGTGCTGCTGATGGCGATCGAGTTGATGCTGCTGGCGGTCAACATGAACTTCGTGGCGTTCTCCCACTACCTGGGCGACATGCATGGACAGGTGTTTGTGTTCTTCATCCTGACCGTGGCAGCGGCCGAATCGGCGATCGGCCTGGCCATCCTGGTGCTGCTGTTCCGCAACAAGTCCAGCATCAACGCGGAAGACCTCAACACCCTCAAGGGTTGATGAGCCACCTGTATTCCCAAGGTTCTCAAGAATGAGTCAAACCCTCTCTGCTTCAACGCTCCTGGCCGTGCCGCTGGCTCCGCTGGCGGGCGCCTTGCTGGCCGGCATCTTCGGTACGACCTTTGGTGGTAACTGGATTGGCCGCCGCCTGAGCCACACCCTGACCATCCTGGGCGTGCTCGTGGCCTTCGTCCTGTCGGCCATGACGCTCAAGAGTGTTGCGCTGGATGGCGCCCGTTTCAACGAAACGCTGTACACCTGGATGGTGGTCGGCGGCCTCAAGATGGAAGTCGGCTTCCTGATCGACAGCCTCACGGCCATGATGATGGTGGTGGTGACCTTCGTGTCGCTGATGGTGCACATCTACACGATCGGCTACATGGAAGAGGACGACGGCTACAACCGCTTCTTCGCGTACATCTCCCTGTTCACGTTCTCCATGCTCATGCTGGTCATGAGCAACAACCTGCTGCAGCTGTTCTTCGGCTGGGAAGCCGTGGGCCTGGTGTCCTACCTGCTGATCGGTTTCTGGTTCAACAAGCCCAGCGCGATCTTCGCCAACATGAAGGCCTTCCTGGTCAACCGCGTGGGGGACTTCGGCTTCATCCTGGGCATCGGCCTCATCGCGGCCTACGCAGGCACGCTGAACTACGGCGAAGTGTTTGCCAAGTCGGGTGAGCTCGGCGGCCTGGCTTTCCCCGGCACCGACTGGATGCTGATCACCGTGATCTGCATCTGCCTGTTCATCGGTGCGATGGGCAAGTCCGCCCAGTTCCCGCTGCACGTCTGGCTGCCCGACTCGATGGAAGGCCCGACCCCCATCTCGGCACTGATCCACGCGGCCACCATGGTGACGGCCGGCATCTTCATGGTGGCGCGCATGTCGCCCCTGTTCGAGCTGTCGGATACCGCCCTGAACTTCATCCTGGTGATCGGGGCCATCACGGCGCTGTTCATGGGTTTCCTGGGCATCATCCAGAACGACATCAAGCGCGTGGTGGCCTACTCCACGCTGTCGCAGCTCGGGTACATGACCGTGGCGCTGGGTGCGTCGGCCTATTCGGTCGCCGTGTTCCACCTGATGACCCACGCGTTCTTCAAGGCGCTGCTGTTCCTCGGTGCCGGCTCGGTCATCATGGGCATGCACCACAACCAGGACATCCGCTGGATGGGCGGCGTGCGCAAGTACATGCCCATCACCTGGATCACCTCGCTGCTGGGTTCGCTCGCGCTGATCGGCACCCCGCTGTTCGCGGGCTTCTATTCCAAGGACAGCATCATCGAGGCGGTCCATTTCAGTCATCTGCCTGCGGCCGGTTTTGCGCACTTCGCCGTGCTGGCGGGTGTATTCATCACGGCGTTCTATTCGTTCCGCATGTACTTCCTGGTTTTCCATGGCAAGGAGCGTTACGACCAGAATCCTGATGCGCACCATGATGACCACCATGGCCATGACGATCACCATCACGAGCCCCACGAATCGCCCTGGGTGGTGACCGTGCCTCTGGTGCTGCTGGCCATTCCGTCGGTGGTGGTGGGTTTCATGTTCATCCAGCCCATGCTGTTCGGCGACTTCTTTAAGAACGTGATCTTTGTCGATGCGGTCAAGCATCCGGCCATGGCGAAACTGGCTGAAATTTTCCACGGTCCGGTGGCCATGGCGGTGCACGGACTGCAGACCGCGCCGTTCTGGCTGGCGCTCGCTGGCGTGGTTGCTTCGTACTACATGTACATGATCAACCCCGCGCTGCCGGCCGGCATCAAGGCCCGCGTGCAGCCCCTGTACATGCTGCTGGAAAACAAGTACTACCTCGACTGGATCAACGAGAACATCCTGGCCCGCGGCGCGCGTGCCCTGGGCGTCGGCCTGTGGAAGGGTGGCGATCAGGCCATCATCGACGGGGCCCTCGTGAATGGCTCCTGGAAGCTGGTGCGCGGGGTTTCCGGCATCGTCCGCTGGATGCAGTCGGGCTTCATCTTCCACTATGCGCTGGTGATGATTCTGGGTGTCTTCGCATTGATGACCTGGTTTGTCTGGGGCGATGCTTTCTTGCAGCTCATCAAATAAGGAAAACAACAAATGGGTCTGTTGAGTCTTGCAATCTGGACACCGATTGCCTTCGGTGTGCTGCTGCTGGCCATTGGGCGGGATGAGCATGCCCGCGCGGTGCGGTGGCTGGCGCTGGTCGGGGCCGTGATCGGCTTCCTGGTGACTTTGCCCCTGTACGATGGCTTCAAGCTGGGCACGGCGGCGATGCAGTTTGTCGAGAAGGCCGCCTGGATCGAGCGCTTCAATGTCCACTACCACCTGGGCGTGGATGGCATTTCGTTCTGGTTCGTGCCGCTGACGGCTTTCATCACCGTCATCGTGGTGGTGGCTTCCTGGGAATCCATCACCGAGCGCGTGAACCAGTACATGGGCGCGTTCCTGATCCTGTCAGGCCTCATGGTCGGAGTGTTCACGGCGCTGGACGGCATGCTGTTCTACGTGTTCTTCGAAGCCACGCTGATCCCCATGTACCTGATCATCGGGATCTGGGGCGGCCCCAACAAGATCTACGCGGCGTTCAAGTTCTTCCTGTACACGCTGCTTGGCTCGCTGCTGATGCTGATCGCGCTGATCTTCCTGTACAACCAGTCGGGTGGCAGCTTCGACATCGCGACGTGGCACCAGCTGCCATTGAGCGGCCGCGCGCAGACGCTGCTGTTCTTCGCCTTCTTCGCGGCCTTCGCCGTGAAGGTGCCCATGTGGCCAGTGCATACCTGGCTGCCCGATGTGCACGTGGAAGCCCCCACCGGCGGCTCGGCCGTGCTGGCCGCCATCATGCTCAAGCTCGGCGCCTACGGTTTCCTGCGGTTTTCGATGCCCATCGCTCCCGACGCTTCGCGCGAATGGGCGTGGCTGATGATCGCGCTGTCGCTGATCGCGGTGATCTATGTGGGCCTGGTGGCCATGGTCCAGAAGGACATGAAGAAGCTGGTGGCCTACTCGTCGGTGGCGCACATGGGCTTCGTGACCCTGGGTTTTTTCATCTTCAACGACCTGGGCGTCTCCGGCGGCCTGGTGCAGATGATTGCCCACGGCTTCGTCTCGGGTGCCATGTTCCTGTCCATCGGCGTGCTGTACGACCGCGTGCACTCGCGTGAAATCGCGGCCTACGGCGGCGTGGTCAACACCATGCCCAACTTCACGGCCTTCGCGCTGCTGTTCGCCATGGCCAACTGCGGCCTTCCGGGCACCGCCGGTTTCGTCGGCGAATGGATGGTGATCCTGGGGGCCGTCAAGGCCAACTTCTGGATCGGCATGGCAGCCGCCACGGCGTTGATTTTTGGCGCCGCCTACACGCTGTGGATGTTCAAGCGGGTGTACCTGGGACCTGTCGGCAACGACAACGTCAAGGGCCTCACCGATATCGACAGCCGCGAGTTCCTGGTGCTTGCACTGCTGGGCATCGCCGTGCTGGCCATGGGCTTGTACCCGCGCCCCTTCACCGATGTGATGGACACCTCGGTGGCCGAACTGCTCAAGCATGTCGCGCTGTCCAAGCTGAACTGACCAGACTGAACTGAGAGATTCGAGATGATTGACAACATCAGCTGGCTCGCGATTTACCCCGAAATCGTGCTATTGACCATGGCCTGCGTGATTGCGCTGGTCGATCTGGGCGTGCACAGCGCACGCCGCACGGGCACCTATGTGCTGACCCTGCTCACGCTGGCCGTGGTGGCGGCATTGCAGGCCATGTACGCCAGCAGCGGCAACACCTTCTACGGCTTTGGCAACATGGTGGTCAGCGACGCCATGGGCAACTGGCTCAAGTGCTTCGCCACCGTGGCGATGATGATCACGCTGGTCTACGGCCGTCCCTATGCGGCGGACCGCGGCATGATGCGCGGCGGCGAGATGTTCACGCTGTCGATGTTTGCGCTGCTGGGCATGTTCATCATGATCTCGGGCAACAACTTCCTGGTGATCTACCTGGGCCTGGAACTCCTGACCCTGTCGAGCTACGCCCTGGTGGCCTTGCGCCGCGACAACGCCACGGCGACGGAAGCGGCGATGAAGTACTTCGTGCTCGGCGCCATGGCCAGCGGTTTCCTGCTGTACGGCCTGTCCATGATCTACGGTGCCACGGGTTCGCTCGACATCGGCCAGGTGTTCAAGGCGGTCAATTCGGGCCAGATCCGCCATCAGGTGCTGGTCTTCGGCCTGGTGTTCGTGGTGGCTGGCCTGGCTTTCAAGCTGGGCGTGGTGCCGTTCCACATGTGGATTCCCGACGTGTACCAGGGTGCCCCCACGGCCGTCACGCTCATGATCGGTGGCGCGCCCAAGCTGGCAGCCTTCGCGATCACGATCCGCCTGCTGGTGGACGGCCTGCTGCCCCTGGCCATCGACTGGCAGCAGATGCTCGCGGTGCTGGCCATCGGCTCGCTGCTCGTGGGCAACCTGGCCGCCATCGCGCAGACCAACCTCAAGCGCATGCTGGCCTACTCCACGATCTCGCAGATGGGCTTCGTGCTGCTGGGCCTGATGTCGGGTGTGGTGAATGGCAATGTGGATGCTACGGCCGTCGAGAACGCCTACAGCGCCTCCATGTTCTATGTGGTGACCTATGTGCTCACCACGCTGGCCGCGTTCGGCGTGATCCTGCTGCTGGCGCGCGAGGGCTTCGAGAGCGAAGAAATCTCGGACTTTGCGGGCCTGAACCAGCGCAGCCCCCTGTATGCGGGCGTGATGGCGGTCTGCCTGTTCTCCATGGCCGGCATTCCCCCGCTGGTGGGTTTCTACGCCAAGCTGGCGGTGCTGCAGGCGCTGGTGGCCTCCGGCCAGGGCCTGTACATCGCGATGGCGGTGTTCGCCGTGATGATGTCGCTGATTGGCGCCTTCTACTACCTGCGGGTGGTGAAGGTCATGTACTTCGACGCTCCGCTGACGGCTTCGAACGTATCGGCGCCCGTGGACGTGCGCGTGGTACTGACGCTCAACGGTGCACTTCTTCTGGTGCTGGGCCTTCTGCCCGGCGGTCTGATGGCGCTGTGCGCGGACGCTGTCGTGCGCGCGCTGGCGACCTGAGCGCCTCGCCGCTCTCGTTCGTTCCTGTGTCTCTTACCGGGTCCGTCTGGCTGGTCATCGTGGCGGCCTTCATCGCCGCCAACCTGCCGTTTGTGAACCACCGCTGGCTGGTGGTGGGGCCCGTTGCCGGGCAGCGCAAGCCGCTCGTAGGCCGGCTGGCTGAGCTCCTCCTGCTGTATGTCCTGGTCGGCGGCCTCGCGCTCTTGCTGGAGCGCCGCGCAGGGCAGATCGCGCCGCAAGGCTGGGAGTTCTATGCCATCACCGGGACGCTGTTTCTCACGCTGGCCTTTCCAGGTTTTGTCTACCGGTACCTGCTGCGCCGCCACGGGTGACGGCCGGCGCGTTCAGGTGTTGCCATGAAGGTGCTTGATCTCCAATGCCGGCTCGGCCATGTCTTTGAAGGCTGGTTCGGATCGGAGGATGATTTCCAGGGCCAGAAGCAGCGCGGGCTGGTGCAATGCCCCCTGTGCGCGGACGCCCACATTGAAAAGCGCCTGAGCGCTCCGCGCTTGAATCTGGGCGCGCGAGATCCAGCCGTCGCCACACCCACCGTGACAACGCCGTCTCCCGTGCCCGGAGCCGGAGGGGCGCCGGCCGATGCCGGCGTGCTTGCGCCCGCGCTGCAGGCCGCCTGGCTGGAACTGGCTCGCAAGATCGTCGCCAGCACCGAGGATGTGGGAGGGCGTTTTGCCCAGGAAGCCCGCCGCATGCACCATGGCGAGGTGCAGGAGCGTGCGATTCGTGGTCAGGCCACCCCCGACGAGGCCCTGGAGTTGCTGGAGGAGGGCATTGCCGTCCTGCCCCTGGCATTGCCCGCGGCGTCCAAGGAAACCCTTCAATAGCCTTCCCGGCGCTGCCTGGCCGCCAATATGTTGTGGCCATTTTGGTCGCAAACGCTTGATGCGCAAGCGCAATAAGCTATTGTATTTATAGCGATTTCCCGAAGCCTGTGAAGCTCCGCCCGTGCCCCCGGGGCGCCCGGTGCTACACCGTGAACTGCAATGCCGCCAGGCGGGCATAGACGCCGCCTTGCGCCAGCAGGGCCGTGTGGGTGCCCTGCTCGACGATGCGCCCATGGTCCAGTACCACGATGCGGTCCGCGTTCTGCACGGTGGCCAGCCGGTGGGCGATGACCAGCGTGGTGCGACGGCCTGTGTGGCGCTGCATGGCGGTGTCCAGTGCCGCCTGGACCATGCGCTCGCTCTCGGCGTCCAGCGCGCTGGTGGCCTCGTCCAGCAGCAGCAGTGGCGGGTTCTTGAGCATGGCCCTGGCGATGGCAATGCGCTGGCGCTGGCCGCCTGACAGGCGCACGCCGCGCTCTCCCAGGAAGGTGGCATACCCTTGCGGCAGCGCGGTGATGAAGTCGTGCGCGAACGCGGCGCGCGTGGCGGCCACCACCTCCTCGTCCGTCGCGTCGGGGCGCCCGTAGCGGATGTTGTCCATCGCGGAGGCCGAGAAAATCACCGCGTCCTGTGGCACGGTGCCCGTGTGCGAGCGCAGGGCCTTGAGCCGCAGCGTGCGGATATCCACGCCATTGAGACGGATGCGCCCCTGCGGGACGCCGTCGGCATCGGAGTCCACGTCGTAAAAGCGCTGCAGCAGCTGGAACACGGTGGTCTTGCCCGCGCCGCTGGCGCCCACCAGCGCCACCGTTTCGCCGGGCGCCAGGCGCAGGGAAAAGTCGTGCAGGGCGGGTTGATCGGGGCGCGAGGGGTAGTGGAACTGCACCTGCTCGAACTCCACCTCCAGGCCGCGTTCGGAGAGCGGAAGTTCCTGGGGCTCGTCCGGGTCCGCCACGGGGGAGCGGCTCCCCAGTAGCTCCATCAGCCGCTCCGTGGCGCCCGCGGCGCGCAGCAGGTCGCCGTAGACCTCGCCCAGCACTGCCACGGCGCCGGCCAGCAGGATCACGTACACCACGGTCTGCCCCAGATGGCCTGCAGTCATCTTGCCCGCCAGCACGGCCTCCGTGCCGCGGTACAGGCCCCACAGCAGCAGCGCGGCGTTGGCAATGATGATGAAGGCCACCAGAAGGGCCCGGGCACGGGTGCGCTTGATGGCGACCTGGAACGCATTTTCGGTGGCCTGCATGAAGCGGGCGGACTCGCGGGGCTCGGCCGCGTAGCTCTGCACCACCGGCACGGCGTTGAGCACTTCCGCCGCGATGGCGCTCGAGTCCGCCACCCGGTCCTGGCTGTCGCGCGACAGGCGCCGCACCCTGCGCCCGATCCACATGGTGGGCAGCACCACCAGCACCACGGCCAGCAGCACGACCGACATGACATAGGGATTGGTCCACACCAGCATGGCCAGCGCGCCCACGCCCATGACGGCATTGCGCAGGCCCATGGACAAGGACGAACCGACCACGGTCTGGACGAGCGTCGTGTCGGCGGTCAGGCGCGACAGCACTTCCCCGGTCTGCGTGGTTTCAAAAAACTGGGGGCTTTGGCGCAGCACATGGCTGTACACGGCGTCGCGCAGGTCCGCGGTCACGCGCTCGCCCAGCCAGCTCACCATGTAGAAGCGCGCGGCGGAGAACACCCCCAGCGCCACGGCCACGGCGAACAGGGCCTCGAAATGGTTGCGCAGCGCCATGGTCTGGGCCCCCTTGTCCGCGCTGACAAGGCCGCCGTCCACCAGGTTGCGCAAGGCCAGTGGAAACGCCAGGGTGGCGAGGGCCGCGAGCACCAGGAACACCACCGACAACGCGATGCGGGCCCGGTACGGCCGCAAAAATGGAAGCAGGCCTGTCAGGGAGCGGGGCGCCCCGCGGGCGGGTTGGGAAGGGGTGGAAGCCATGGATGCAGTGTAGGTTCCCATCCCCGGTCCCCGCACGCGGCGGGGCAATCTCCAAGGCCACGGGAGTGTTTGCCAGAAGCGCGCCGGGCGGCGGGGGGCTGCCCATCCGCAGCCCTGCGGGGCCCCCGACGCTGCAGGTGTAAGTAAAAAGTCAGTGTCTTGCCGGACCGCGCCTGCCGGACAGAACCCTCGCCATGGGGCCTGCCGAGACGGCCAGGGCGGCAAAAAGCGCGATGGCGGAAGGGCGGGTGCCTCGCCCTGGACGGAGGCGGCGCGCATGCGCTTGCCTGGTGCGCCAGAAGGCATAGGCGTTTATACATAGGCATTAGTCCCAGTATCTACCGCAGGGTAGGGGGGCATACGATGCACTGCGACAAAAACGCACGCATGAAGTCCTTGCCGCAAGGCTTCTTCCCCCAGCACCCAACGGAGCGACCCAGGCGCAATGAGCGACGTCATTCTTGAAACCCACAGCCTGACCAAAGAGTTCAAGGGCTTCACCGCCGTCAGCGATGTGAACCTGGCCGTGCGCCGGGGTTCCATCCATGCGCTGATCGGTCCCAATGGCGCAGGCAAGACCACATGCTTCAACCTGCTGACAAAATTCCTCACGCCCACGTCGGGCACCATCCGTTTCAACGGGCACGACATCACCCGTGAGCAACCCGCGCAGATCGCCCGGCGCGGCGTCATCCGCTCGTTCCAGATCTCGGCCGTGTTCCCGCACCTCACGCTGATGGAGAACGTGCGCCTGGGCCTGCAGCGCAAGCTGGGTACCTCATTTCACTTCTGGCGCAGCGAGCGCACCCTGCACCAGCTGGACGACCGGGCCATGCAGCTGCTGACCGAGGTGGGCCTGGAGGATCTTGCCGACGAGGTCACAGTGAACCTGCCGTACGGCCGCAAGCGCGCGCTGGAGATCGCCACCACGCTGGCCATGGAGCCCGAACTCATGCTGCTGGACGAACCCACGCAGGGCATGGGCCACGAGGACGTGGACCGCGTCACCCAGCTCATCAAGAAAGTCTCGGCCGGCCGCACCATCCTGATGGTGGAACACAACATGAAGGTGGTCTCCACCATCGCCGACCGCATCACGGTGCTGCAGCGCGGCGCCGTGCTGGCCGAAGGCCCGTACGCCGAGGTGTCCAACAACCCGCAAGTGATGGAAGCCTACATGGGCACCACCGATGGCCAACTGCAGGGAGCACATTGAGATGGCGACCACCGCATCCAAGACCCCTGCCCTTGAAATCAGCAACCTCGAGGCCTGGTACGGCGAGTCGCACGTGCTGCATGGCGTGGACATCGTCGTGCAACCCGGCGAGGTGGTCACGCTGCTGGGGCGCAACGGCGCGGGCCGCACCACCACCATGCGCGCGATCATGGGGCTGACCGGCGCGCGCAAGGGCTCGGTCAAGATCAACGGCGTCGAGACGATCCACATGCCCACGCACCGCATCGCCCACCTGGGCGTGGGCTACTGCCCGGAAGAGCGCGGCATCTTCTCCAGCCTGTCGTGCGAGGAAAACCTGCTGCTGCCGCCGGCGCTGAAGACCGGCACGCCCGGCATGTCGGTGCAGGAGATCTACGCCATGTTTCCCAACCTGGCCGAACGCAGGAACAGCCAGGGCACGCGCCTGTCGGGCGGCGAGCAGCAGATGCTGGCCGTGGCCCGCATCCTGCGCACGGGGGCCAACCTGCTGCTGCTGGACGAGATTTCCGAAGGCCTGGCGCCTGTCATCGTGCAGGCGCTGGCCCGCATGATCACCATGCTGCGCGAAAAGGGCTACACGGTGGTCATGGTGGAGCAGAACTTCCGCTTCGCCGCGCCGCTGGCCGACCGCTTCTACGTCATGGAGCACGGCCGCATCGTCGAGAAGTTCGGTGCGTCCGAGCTTGAGGCAAAGATGCCCGTGCTCACCGAACTGCTGGGCGTCTGAGCTGTCCAGGTGACCTCTTTCCCGTTTTCTTCCACCACACCCACAGGAGACAATCCATGAAGAACAAACTCAAAGTGCTGGCATTGATGCTGGGCGCAGCGGGCCTGGCCACCTCGGCCGCGCACGCGCAGGACAAGGTCAAGATCGGCTTCATCACCGACATGTCCAGCCTGTACGCCGACGTGGAGGGCAAGAACGGGGCCGTGGCCATCCAGATGGCCATCGACGACTTCGGCGGCAAGGTGCTGGGCATGCCCATCGAGCTGCTCACCGCGGACCACCAGAACAAGGCCGACATCGCGGCGTCCAAGGCGCGCGAGTGGATCGACACCCAGGGCCTGACCATGCTGTTTGGCGGCACCAATTCCGGCACGGCCCTCGCGTCCGCCAAGGTGGCCGCCGAGAAGAAGCGCGTGTACATCAACAACGGCGCCGCATCCTCCGCACTGACCAACGAGCAATGCAGCCCCTACACGGTGCACTACGCCTACGACACCGTGGCGCTGGCCAAGGGCACGGGTTCGGCCATCGTGGACACCGGGGGCAAGTCGTGGTACTTCCTCACCGCCGACTATGCATTCGGCCATGCGCTGGAGGCCGACACCAGCACGGTGGTCAAGGCCAAGGGCGGCACCGTGGTGGGCACCGTGCGCCATCCGCTCAACGCGTCGGACTTCTCGTCGTTCCTGCTGCAGGCGCAGAACTCCAAGGCGCAGATCCTGGGCTTGGCCAATGCCGGTGGCGACACCATCAACGCCATCAAGGCCGCCAAGGAATTCGGCATCGGCAAGAGCATGAAGCTCGCGGGCCTGCTGATCTTCATCAGCGACGTGCACAGCCTGGGGCTGCGCAACACCGAAGGCCTGCAGTTCACCACCAGCTGGTACTGGGACCTGAACGACGACACGCGCAAGTTCGCCGCACGCTTCTTTGAAAAGACCAAGCGCATGCCCGGCGAGATCCAGGCCGCCGACTACTCCGCCACCATGAACTACCTCAAGGCCGTGGAAGCAGCCAAGAGCATCGATGCCGACAAGGTCATGACGACCTGGCGCGGCATGAAGATGAACGACTTCTTCGCGTCTGGCCAGCTGCGTCCCGATGGCCGCTACGTGCATGACATGTACCTCATGGAAGTGAAGAAACCCGCCGAATCCACCAAGCCATGGGACTACTACAAGCTCATCAAGAAGCTGCCGGGCGACACGGTGTTCACCACCAAGGCAGAGAGCAAGTGCGCGCTCTGGAAGTAAACCGCTGAGAAAGAAAGAAGGCCCCGGGTGCGCGTGCGCGCGCCCAGGGCCGGTCCGGTGGCCCTCAGGGGCCTGCCCGACACCCTCTTTCCTCCCGACCTGAACCGTTCACCCCCACCTGCAGCTGCCTCCCATGGAAATCTTTGGTGTCTCATTGCCGGGCCTGTTGAGCCAGCTCCTCCTGGGGCTGGTCAACGGCTCGTTCTATGCCATTCTCAGCCTGGGGCTGGCCGTGATCTTCGGCCTGCTCAACGTCATCAACTTCGCCCACGGGGCGCTGTTCATGACGGGAGCCCTGATGACCTGGATGGCGATGAATTACTTCGGCATCAACTACTGGTGGATGCTGGTGCTGGCACCGCTGGCGGTGGGGTTGTTCGGGGTGCTGATCGAGCGCCTGCTGCTGCGCTGGATCTACAAGCTCGATCACCTGTACGGCCTGCTGCTCACGCTGGGCCTCACGCTGCTGATCGAGGGGGTGTTCCGCTCGATCTATGGCGTCTCCGGACTGGGGTATGACACGCCCGAGCTGCTGGAGGGCGCGACCAACCTGGGTTTCATGATCATGCCCAACTACCGCGCCTGGGTGGTGGTGGCCTCGGTGGTCGTGTGCCTGGCCACCTGGTACGTGATCGAGAAGACCAAGCTCGGCGCGTACCTGCGCGCCGGCACCGAGAACCCGCGCCTGGTGGAGGCCTTCGGCATCAACGTGCCGGTGATGGTGACGCTGACCTATGCCTTCGGTGCCGCGCTGGCCGCGTTTGCCGGCGTGCTGGCGGCGCCGGTCTACCAGGTCACGCCGCTCATGGGGCAGAACCTCATCATCGTGGTCTTCGCCGTGGTGGTGATTGGCGGCATGGGCTCCATCATGGGCTCCATCCTCACCGGGCTGGGCCTGGGTGTCATCGAGGGCTTCACCAAGGTGTTCTACCCCGAAGCGTCTTCCACCGTGGTGTTCGTCATCATGGTCATCGTTCTCCTCATCCGCCCCGCCGGCCTGTTCGGCAAAGAAAAATAAGGGGCCGTCCGCATGAATACCAAGAACCTTGCCTCCATCGGCTACGGCCTGCTGCTGCTGGCCCTGATCGCCGCGCCCTTCCTTGGCGCCTATCCCGTCTTCGTGATGAAGCTGATGTGCTTCGCGCTGTTCGCTTCCGCGTTCAACCTGCTGCTGGGCTACACCGGCCTGCTGTCATTCGGCCATGCCGCCTTCCTCGGGGGCGCCGCCTACGTGGCCGGCCACGCCATCAAGGTCTGGGGCCTCACGCCCGAGATCGGTCTGCTGCTGGGCACGGCCGGTGGTGCGCTGCTGGGCCTGCTGTTCGGCTGGCTGGCCATCCGCCGCCAGGGCATCTACTTCTCGATGATCACGCTGGCACTGGCGCAGATGTTGTTCTTCGCCTGCCTGCAGGCGCCGTTCACCGGGGGCGAGGACGGGCTGCAGGGCGTGCCGCGCGGCAAGCTGTTTGGCATCATCAGCCTGCAGAGCGACCTGGTCATGTACTACGTGGCGTTGGTGATCGTGGTGCTGGCGTTCCTCGTCATCGTGCGCACCATCCATTCGCCGTTCGGCCAGGTGCTCAAGGGCATCAAGGAGAACGAGCCTCGCGCCATCTCGCTGGGCTACGACACGCACCGCTTCAAGCTGCTGGCCTTCGTGCTGTCGGCGGCGCTGGCAGGCCTTGCCGGTTCGCTCAAGACGCTGGTGCTGGGTTTCGCCACGCTGTCCGACGTGCACTGGACGGCTTCGGGCCAGGTCATCCTGATGACGCTCGTGGGGGGGCTGGGCACCCTGTCGGGCCCGCTGATCGGCTCGGCCGTGGTGGTGTTGCTGGAGAACAAGATCGGCGAATTCGGCAACCTGCTCGCTGCGCTGACCAGCGTGGAGTGGTTCAAGACCCTGGGCGAATCCGTCACCATGGTCACAGGGCTGATCTTCGTCGTCTGCGTGCTAGCCTTCCGCCGCGGCATCATGGGCGAGATCATCGCGTGGCTGGCGCAGCGCCGCGCGGGCAACTCCGCCAAGCACTGAGGCGATACGGCCGCCTCTGGCGGCCCTCCCATCCCCAGCCGCTGCCGCCGTCACAGGCGCAGCGGTTTTGCATATCCGGTCATCTCCAGGTAGCCCCGGCCCACGGGCAGGCCTGCGTGGTCCACCAGCTCGGACAAGCCTTCCCAGTAGATCGCGCCCGTCGATCCGCTGCTGTCCAGCTCCTGGTTGTCCAGCACGGTGCGCACTTCAAATACGCCAGCGGGTGTTTGCACCCGCCATTGCACCGGATAGCGCGCGCCGCTGCGCGGGCTGCTCCACCACCGCTGCGGCGTGAACACCACGGACCGCGCGTCGAATGCCTGCACGGGCTGCCCTGGCGCGCGCAGCGATCCCCCCGCCCACAGCGCCGAGCCATCGGCACGCCGCAGGCGGAACGCGGTGAGCGCGCTGCCATCGTGCAGGTTCATCCCGATCCAGTCCCAGCCCTGGGCTTCGGGGTGCAGCAGGGCCTCGCTCCATTCGTGGTCCATCCAGGCGCGGCCGGTGCCGGGTGTGACATCCAGGCGGCGGCCCCCCACCGTCAGGTGGCCGCTGACCGCCAGCTGCGGCTGGCTGTAGTAGTAGCTGGCCTGCGCCGCGCCAGGCCCCTTGCGCGACAGGCCTTGCTGGCCCTGCAGCAGCACGGGCTGGGTGCTGTCGAACTGCAGCTCCAGGCCGAATTCACTGCCTGCGATCCGCGCCGTGTAGCGGCTGAGCGCCAGGTGGGGCTTGCCGTGCGCCATGTCGCTGCGCTCCAGCGTCCAGTCCTGCAGCCGGATGCGGGTATTGGCCTCGCTGGCCTGCGCCACGCCAAAACCCGTGCGTGCGATGCGCTGGTCGTGCACCAGACGCTGGCCCTGCACGTCCGTGACGGCGGCATGCGCGAACAGCAGCTGCTTGGCGGCAAACGCGGACTGCAGTGGCTGCGTGGCGTCCACCCGTGACCGAAAGAACGTGAGCTGAAATCCCCAGGGCTGGCCCCGCGCCTGCACATGCCCCGTGATGTACCACCACTCGGTGCGCAGCTCCGGGTGGCTGCCATGGTCACGCGGAAAGGCCAGCGTGCGTGCCGGCAGGGCGGATGCCGGACCGGGCAGCCAGCCCGCCGCCCCTCCCGCCAGCGCCATGCCCAGCGGCAGCTGCCTGGCCAGCCACTGGCGGCGCGTGGCAGCGGGGCCGGTGAATGGCCCGGCAGGGCCCGGGGACAGGGCGGTGGAGGGCATGGTGCAGTGCGTGGCTGGCATCAGCCGATCAGGCCATCTACCTTCTGCTGCGCTGCCGAGCAATCGCCGAACGTGCGGTCCACCCATTCGGTGTCGAAATAAGTGGGTAAATACCGCTCGCCCGCATCACACAGCAGCGACAGGATGGAGCCGCGCTCGCCCCGCTCGCGCATCTCGCTGGCCAGCGTGAGCATGGCCACAAAGTTGGTGCCGGTGGACGGCCCCACGCGCCGCCCCAGTAGCTGCGACAGTGCGCGCATGGCGGCAATGGATTCGCAGTCCGTCACATCGACCATGCGGTCCACCAGCGTGCGGATGAAGCTCGGCTCCACCCGTGGGCGCCCAATGCCTTCAATGCGGGATCCTGGCGCCGTCAGCTGCGCATCGCCCGTGCGGTGGTAGGCACTGAACACCGAACCCGCCGGGTCGGCCACGCACACCTGCGTGGCATGGCGCTGGTAGCGTACATAGCGGCCAATGGTGGCGCTGGTGCCGCCCGTGCCCGCGCCCACCACAATCCAGCGCGGTACCGAGTGCGGCTCGCGCGCCATCTGCGTGAACATGCTCTCGGCAATGTTGTTGTTGCCGCGCCAGTCTGTCGCGCGCTCGGCATAGGTGAACTGGTCCATGTAGTGGCCGCCCGTCTCCTCGGCAATCGCATGGGCCGCCTCATACACCGCTCCCGCGCTGTCCACAAAATGGCAACGCCCGCCATGGAACTCGATCTGCGCGACCTTCTCGGGCGAGGTGCTGCGCGGCATCACCGCCACAAACGGCAGCCCCAGCAGCCGCGCAAAGTAGGCTTCGCTCACCGCAGTGGAGCCGCTGGACGACTCGACGATGGTCGAGCCTTCACGCACCCAGCCGTTGCACAGTGCATACAAGAAAAGCGACCGCGCCAGCCGGTGCTTCAGGCTGCCCGTGGGGTGGGTGGATTCGTCCTTGAGGTACAGGTCAATGCCATGCGCGGCAAACGCGGGCAGCCGCAGCGGGATCAGGTGCGTGTCGGCGCTGCGCTGGTAGTCGGCTTCGATGCGGGCGATGGCTTCGTGGAGCCAGCGGGAAGGAGGGGAGAGAGTCTGCATGCGAGCATTGTCGCAGCGCCTCCAGCCTGGGCCGCAGAGATGGTCACAGACCGTAGAAAACCTGATTTGCTTCGATGCGTTGGGCTTGGTCCGCCGGGTATCGGCGCTCGGCCAGCAGCCGCTGCAGCGCAGCACGACCCAGGTCTCGGTGGGGGGTGTAGAAGGCGCTGACGGCCAGCTCATCCAGTGCACGCCATGTGTACACCTGTGTATCCACAAAAAGAATGTCCGCAGGTTGCGGAATCTGTGATGCCTGCAGGGCAAACACGGTGGCCAGTGCATGTTCGGCCCGTTCGCGGTGATAGCGGGCCAGTTCGCAAAGGGGCTCAGCCCTCTGCGGGCGGGCCGCGTAGGCAGCCAGATAAGCATCGCGCACGGTGGCGGGTGGGGCCTGGTTGCGCTCATGCAGCACGGCGATCTGGAACAGGGCATACCAGCGCTCTTCGTCCCATCCCCCCATGTCGACCCGGCGCTGGTACCACAGCAGGCTGGGCTCGATCTTCCCGGCATCGCGGCAGCTCTGGGCAAGGTAGAACACATTGCGCGTGTTCGTGGGGTCGTCCCGCACGGCCTGTTCCAGCAGCGCCATGTCACGCAGATAGGTCTCGGGGTCGCGCGCGCGGGCGCCATCGTGAGACACATGGATGACCGGTCCCTGCAGCGTCTGCCAGGGGCCGTGCTGCGCGGCGGTCAGGTACTCGTGCAGCACACCCTCCCAGCGCCAGCCGATGCGGGTGGCCACCAGGCTGTTGCGCTGGTATTCCCAGCCGTCCATGTGGCAGGTCAGGGTGTATCCATCGGCCGTGAGTTCGGGCCAGGTGAACTGCGGCGGCACACGCAGCTGCTCATCGGCATCGATGAACAGCAGATAGGCCCCATGGGGGCGCGCCAGTTCGAGCGCCTCGTTGCGGTTGTGCGCGAAGTTCTTCCAGGGCCGTTCGTGCAGCGTGCCAGGCACGTCCTGCATGAACGCGCGGATGAGGTCCTGCGTGCCGTCGGTGGAGCCCGTGTCCACAATGACCCAGTGGTCCACCCAGGGCTTGACCGAGCCGAGGCACCGGGCGATGACCGGGGCCTCGTTCTTAACAATCATGTTGAGGACGACGCGAGGCATATGTCTTTAGCGAGGGCTTTGGAACCTGGGTGTGTATCCCCCGTACTGCGAGCAGCCCCTGGTGTCCAGCCTGCGCGCAGTTCGGGAGAGGCGCAGGCTGTCGTCCGCCAGGGTTCTGTGTCGCAATCCTACTTGGAGGCGAATGATCAGGAAGTGCGATATGGCATCTTTTTTGGGCTTGGCACAGGCCGATGCAAACCTCCTGAATCACTCGCAGCGCATGGCGTCGATTGCGACTCCTTCAATCGCGTTTCTATCGGATGTAAATCCGCCAACGCTGGCCCTGCTCATATGCCACGCAGGATCGTTAGTAGGCAGAGGGCCGCAGCTGCACTGGTGCAAGCGGCCCGCCGGTGTGTTGCTCATGGAGGAACTCAGTCCCGTGGATGCTCCATTCTTGTACAGCGTAAGCGTGGCTGAGGCCAGCGCATCCTACTGGCAGATTGCATAGGCTTGCGCTGACAGTGCACCCCAAATTGAGTATTCACACGTCCATTTGTCGGCCGCAGAGGGGTAGCCACCTCCAAAATAGCTGCCGCTGGCCCCTGCGGTAGCGCGGCAGCCCCCGCTAACCACTGTTTTTCCTGCTGAGCAAGTTGCGGTCACCGCGACTTGGTCACCTCCTGCTGGATCGCCCACGCCGCCGAAGGACCAATTGTCGCTGTTGGAGACAGTGGTCAGTGTCACTGTTCCTGCCCCGGTGGCGCCAGTGGCCCCAATGGGGCCTGTGGGACCTACAGGGCCTTGAATCCCCTGGACGCCTTGTGGTCCGGGCACGGCGCTGTCGGCCCCTGTTGGACCGATGGGGCCCATGGCTCCCATGGCTCCTGTGGCTCCAGCAGGTCCTGTCGAGCCGGTCGCACCAGTAGCTCCTGCCCCGGTAGCGCCAGTTGCACCCGTGGCGCCCGTGGGTCCCGCCGCTCCCGTCACACCGGTCGCACCGGCAGCACCCGTGACCCCCGTGGGCCCTGTCACTCCGATCGCTCCGGTGGGGCCCGTGGGGCCGGTGGCGCCAGTCGCCCCGGTGCCGATGCCCCCTGCGCAGGGCCCCAGGCGGCCGGTGGGCCCGTCAAAGCAGGTGAGATTGTTGTTGGGCGTCGCGCCGAGCAGGCCAGGGGCCCGCACTTCGCCGCCGTCCTGCACGCGAAAGTGCTCCTGGGTGCCGATGGAGTTCTTGATCACGAACCCGCCGCCGCTGGGCACGGTGGCGGAGATGTCGGCGGCCAGGGCCGTGGGGCTGTGCAGGGCGTAGGCTGTGCCCAGGGCGACAAGAAGTGGCTGGTATCTGAGCTTCATGGCAGGCGGGAGTAAGAGGTGGAGATTCGTGAGGCGCCATGGACCTTTGGAGGCCGACACCCTACCGTGTGCTGGGGGACTTCACTGATGGAACGCTTCTATGAACCGCCTGTCTTGTCTGCGTGCTCGTGGCACTCAGGGCGTGAACGAAAGTGGTGCTGCTATGCTGGCCGGCAGCCCCACGGCGGCGGGCGCGACCAAGGTCAGCGGGAACATGTGCTGGGTAGAGACCGACGAATTGCAAGCCCCCGACACGTTGTCCTCGATGGAGGCCACGGTGATACCCAGCGTGGCCTGCGAAACGGGAGTGGCCAGGCCATTGGCGTCAGGGTTGGCCAGGGTGTAGAGCTGCCCTGTCGTGCGGTAGACCACGGTTTTCGCAAAACGCTGGTTGCCCGAAGTGCCCCCACTGCCACCATACGGCGTGCCCGTGCAGTCGCTAGAAGTGAAGTAGATGGAAGATTCGTTCTGAATCGTCCCATTGAAGCGCAGCTTGACGTAGTGTTTTGTGGAGGTCAGGAAGGCCACATAGGACTGGCTGCTCACCGACACGTCGATGACGGTGCCAAGGTTGGCGCCGTTGCTGTCTTGAACCACTACGCCACCGCTCGATGCGCCGGCAGCTCCCGTGGCGCCGGTCGCACCCGTGGGGCCTGTGGCGCCTTGAATCCCTGGAGTCCCCTGGATGCCCTGTGGCCCGGGCACCACGCTGTTTGCTCCGGTGGGGCCGACCGGGCCTTGGATCCCCTGGATGCCCTGGGGGCCAGGCACGGCGCTGTCCGCTCCGGTGGCTCCGGTGGGGCCAGCGGCACCCGTGGGGCCGGTGGTGCCCGTCGGCCCTGTTGCGCCCGTGGCGCCAGTGGCTCCTGCCCCGGTGGCGCCGGTTGCACCGGCAGGTCCCGTGGGCCCGGTGGCACCAGTCGCCCCGGTACCGATGCCCCCTGCACAGGGCCCCAGGCGGCCGGTGGGCCCGTCAAAGCAGGTGAGATTGTTGTTGGGCGTCGCGCCGAGCAGGCCAGGGGCCCGCACTTCGCCGCTGTCCTGCACGCGGAAGCGTTCCTGGGTGCCCGTGGAGTTCTTGATCACGAACCCGCCGCCGCTGGGCACGGTGGCGGAGATGTCGGCGGCCAGGGCCGTGGGGCTGTGCGCGGCGTAGACGGCGCCCAGGGCAACGATCAGAGGCAGGGAGTGGAAGCGGTATTTCATTGTGTGGTGTTCCTGGCCTCAATCAATCAAATGCGCTGCGCTGCGCGGCTGCGGCGGTGCTGCCAGAAGGCCGCCATGCCCATCAACAGTGCCAGCAGCATCAGGCCATACTCGCTCAGCGTGGGGATGCTGGTGGCAACCGCTGCGCCACCGATCTGCACGTTGCCTGCCACGGAGGCGAAGCTCTGGTTCACCGTGGCGCCGGGGGCCAGGTTGATGACTGCCGTGCCGCCGCCCGAGGAGACCAGCTGGATGTTCTGCCCCGGGGCGCCCTGCAGCGTCAGGGTGCCGAGCACGGTGATGTTGGTGCCTGCGGGGATGACAAAGGTGCGGCCTGTGGCGCTGGACAGGGTCAGGTTCTGGAAGACCATGGTGCCTGACAGCTGGCTGGTGTTGCCGGTGCAGCCGTCCGTGAGGGCCACCGTGCCATTCCCGGCGTTGAAGGTGCCGGTGCTGCTCAGGTCACCGCCCACCGCGAGCACGCCGGAGCCTCCGTTGAAGGTGCCGGTGCCTGCCACATTGAGGTTGCTGGTGGTCGAGAACTGGCCCGCGATGATGTTCAGCGAGCCCTCCACCTCCACGGAGAGGCACCCCAAGTCCATGGAGCCACCCGGCACGTCGAACGAACCTCCGGAAGGAATGATGAGTTGTGCCCAGGCGGGTGCGGCCAGGCCACAGCAAAGCATGGCCATGGCGGCCAGTTGGCGGACTATCGATTTCATGGATCTCCCTCTGCGTCTGCACCCTTGAACCAAGAGCTCGGCGCATCTGATGTTGGCGGGACTGGCTGCGATCCGGCACTGGACCGGGGCTGGCGAATCCCGAGGCGCTTGTTTGATGGTGGATGATCATCAATATTTGCAATGATTGCAAACAATATTTAACAGTCGGCTACCAGTCTTCCTTTACCGCCAGAACGGCATCCCTTCCCGCCGCGGCGCGTCCAGCGAGCCACGCCGTGAGGGTGCCGGATGCGGCCACGGCCATGCACAGGGCGCCCAGCCGTCCCACCGGAACCGCCAGGTCCATGGTCCAGTGAAAGCTCTGCGGGTTGACCACGTGCACCAGGACCACCGACACGGCCAGGCCCAGCAGCAGGCCCGCCATCGCGCCCACACCCGTCCAGGCGGCGCCTTCGCCGGCCACCACGGCCAGGATCTGGCGGCGCGTGAGGCCCAGGTGCGCGAGCAGGCCGAACTCCTTGCGGCGCGCCAGGATCTGGGCACTGAAGCTGGCGGCCACGCCAAAGAGTCCGATGCCGATCGCCACCGCCTGCAGCCAGTAGGTGACCGCGAAGCTGCGGTCGAAGATGCGCAGCGAGCGCGCGCGGATCGTGCCGGAGGAGACGAACTCCAGCAGCGCCGCCGGCTGCAAGTCAGCCAGGGGCGCGGCGTCCGCCGCACCCGCCCTCCGGGGTTCGCCGGCATGCGCCGCGGCCACGGCCTGGATGGATTCCTGCAAGGCCTGCAGATCGGCCCCTTCACGGGGCCACAGGGCCAGATCGCTGGTGCGGGCATCACCGGTCAGGCGCAGCCAGACCGCACGGTCCATCACCACTGCGCCCGATTGCCGGGCATAGTCGCGCCAGACGCCTGCTATATAAAAGATAGCTTCCTGCGCTTTATCACCAAGGGCGGGAGGGCTGAAAGCCCTGGAGAGGGCTGGCCATTCCATGCCCGGGCGCATGCCATACAGGTCCACCACCGCCTCGCTCACGTACACCCCGGTGTACCCCGCGGGCACGGGCAGCGCATCGCCCACCAGGGGCAGCTGGCGCGCGGGATCATTGCCCAGCGGGCGGCTGATGACCGTGAGCGCGGGACGGGCGGCATCGAGCTGCAGCGGACTGGCCCGCAGGGGTTGAACGCGCTCCAGCCCGGGCAGCTGGGCGACCGCCTCCGCAAAGCCGGCGGGCAGCAGCGCGGCGTCGCTGCCCGGGGCGTTGATGGCCGGGCGCACATACAGGGGCGAGGGCAGCACCGCGTCCAGCCACTGCGTGACCGAGCCGCGAAAGCTCGACACCATCACCGTCAGCGCGACCGCCAGGCTCAGGCTGGCCACCACGCCCCCCACGGCGATGGCCGCCGTGCCGCGCATGCGCCGCGCGCGCTCCACCGCCAGCAATGGCAGGGCATGGCGTGCGGCCAGCGGCTGCAGGCGGCGCAGCAGCCAGGCCATGCCCCAGGGCAGCAGGGCAATGCCGCCGACGAGCAGCAGGCCGATGGCCGCATAGGCCGCCAGCGGTATGCCAAAAACAGGTGGCGCCATAGCCAGCAGCGCACCCGTTGCGGTCAAGATGAGTCCCATCGCGCCATTGGCGGATTGCCGGGATGCCGTGCCCAGGCCCTTGAGCGTCTGCGCGGGCGGCAGCGCCTGCGCGGCACGCGCGGGCCACCAGCCACCCACCAGCGCGGCCACCACGCCCAGGGCGCCATAGGCCAGGGCCGCCGAGGCGCTCCATTGCAGCGCGGGCTGCACGCCCGCGAAGTAGCCGCCGCCCAGGTCGCCGCCCAGCAGCCGCAGCGCGGCGGCGGCCAGGGCCGAGCCCAGTGCGATGCCGGCGGCGCTGCCCACCAGCCCCAGCGTGGCAGACTCGGCCAGGACCAGCCACAGGCGCTGGCGCGGCGTTGCGCCCAGCACGGCCAGCAGCGCGAACTGCGGCGCGCGCTGCGCCACGCTGAGCGCCAGCACCGAGAACACCAGGAACGCCCCCGTGAACAGCGCCACCAGCGCCAGCACGGTGAGGTTCACCCGGTAGGCGCGCGAGAGGTTGCCGATGCGCTGGGCCGCGTCGCCTGGCTGGGCGAACACCACATCGGCGGGCCAGCCCGGCAGGGCGCGCACGGCCTGCTCCCAGGCGCTGCGGTCCGTGCCGGGCTGCAGCTGGATGTCGATGCGGCTCAACTGCCCCGTGCGGCCAAACAGGTCCTGCGCGGCGCCGATGTCCATCACCGCCAAGGGGGCGCCGCCGGCCGCCACCGTACCGGCCACGTGCACCGTCCACTGCCGCAGGCCGGCCTGCAGCAACAGCCGCGGCGCAGGGCCGGTGGGGATTGCTGGCAGCCCCAGCGCCTGGAGCGCGGCGGCGTTGAGGAACACCGTGGCGGGGGCGAAGACCGCGAGGCGATCGGCGCCCGGCCACGGCCGGGGCATCAGCGCGGGCGCCATCGTGGGCACCAGCAGCGCATCGGCGCCCAGCACCCGCAGCGGCGTGCCGGGCGGCGGGGGCGCTGGCGGCGCTTCGGCATCCTGCCGCACGGCGGCCCGTGCCACCGCCGCCAGCTCCAGCAGCGGACTGGCCCGCGCCACCTGAGGATGGGTGGCGAGCTGTCCGTACAACGCCTCGGGCAGGCTGCCCTGCATGGCGCGCAGCTCCAGGTCGGGCTGGCCGTTGACCGCCCGCACCGCCTGCGAGAACTCGTCCAGCGCGGACGCATTGATCACATGCACCGCAAAGGCCAGCGCCACGCCCAGCATCACCGCGGTCACGGCCGCGGCGCTGCGCCAGGGATGGTGGCGCAGATCCTGCCAGGAGAAGGTGCGAAGCAGTGCGAGCATGGCGGGATTGTGCGGCCTGGCCTTGCGCGAACGCATTGAAAAGGATCCGGGAACACCGCGCCCTTAAGCTGGCCCACAGCCAGCGCATGCGACCATGCCGCCATGGCACCCGCCCCGTGGTGCCGTTCAGGGAGGCGATGGAATGGCATGCTGTGATGGAACCCTTCTCCCGGCGCCCCGCCTGGCGCGGCACATCCTCGCCTCGGGAGTGTTGTGGATGGCGCTGGCGGGACATGCCGCCCCGCCGCCAGGCTTCGACTGGTCGGGACCCGCGGACACCATGGCCGCTGCCGCGCTGGGCCCGTTGCGCGGCGCCGCCGAAGTGGGGGTGTGGCACGGTGGCCAGGCCCGTTTCGGCACGGCCCGCAACCGTGTGGCAGAGGCACCTGCCCAGGCGCTGTTCGAGGTGGGCTCGATCAGCAAGGTGTTCACCGGCCTGCTGCTGGCGCAGGCCGTGGAGCGCGGCGACATGGCGCTGGACGACACGCTGGGCGGGCTGCTCAATGGCACGCCCGCACTGGCGCCGGCCTTGCCCGTCCCGGTGGCCGCCATCACCCTGCGCCAGCTGGTCACGCACACCTCCTGCCTGCCACGCCTGCCGGCGGACTTCCGCCGCGATTCGGACGCCGCCAACCCCTATCTGCGCTACGACCGCCCCCGCCTGTGGCAGACCTTGGCCGATGCACGCCTGGCGCAGTCGCCGCCGTGCGCGGGCGTGTACAGCAACCTTGGCTTTGCGGTGCTGGGCGAGGTGCTGGCGCAGCGCTATGGCCAGCCCTGGGCCACGCTCGTGCACGAGCGCATCACCGGCCCGCTGGGCATGCAGGACACGGTGCAGTCGCTGGGCGGCAAGGCGCCGCGCCTGGCTGCGCCACATGAAGGCGAGACGCCGGTGTCGGTGTGGGAGTTCGATGCCTTTGCCGGTGCGGGGGCCCTGCGCTCCACGGCGGCCGACATGCTGGTGTTCAGCCGCGCGCTGCTGGCCGGCGCGCGGGGGCCCCTGGGCCCGGCGGCCGAGCGCCTGTTCACGCCGCTGGCGGACCACGACGGCGGCCAGATCGGCTACGCCATCATGCTGCGCGAGCGCGACGGGCTGCGCACCTGGCTGCATGGCGGCGGCACGGGGGGCTTTCGCAGCGTATGGCTGCTGGCACCCGACCGGGGCGAGGCGGTGATCGCCCTGGTGGCCAACGCACGGGCCGCGCAGCAGGATGTGATGACGCCGCTGCTGGCGCTGCGCTACCCCGTGCCGCCCGGCCAGCCCGCCACCGACGCGGTCGCGTTGGCGCCGTACGAAGGGGTCTACCGCGCGTCGCCTGCGGTGGCCCTGAGCCTGGCCCTGGTGGATGGCCAGCTGCAGCTGCGGCCCACTGGCGGTGTGTTCGAGCCGCTGCAGGTGCTGGGGCCCGACGCCTTCACGCAGCCCGCATCGGGCCGGCAGCTGCGCTTCGAGCGCGACAAGGAAGGGCGGCCCGCGGTGCTGCGCTACACGCGTTTTGGCGCGCGCTTGACGGCCCTGCGCGCGGAGGAACCGCTGGTTGGCCTTGCGCCGCCACAGTCGGACGAGGTGCTGGCCCCGTACCTGGGTCGCTACCGCCTGCGCGGCGGCAATGTGCTGGATGTGCAGGCCACGGGTGGCCGCCTGCAGGTGCGCCTGGGCTCCCAACCGCGCTACACGGTGTACCCGCTTCCCGGCCAGCAGGACCGGTTTGCGTACGACGCGGTGCGGGCGGAACTGGAGTTCGAGCGTTATTCCAGCGGCGAGGTGCGTGCCGTGGTGCTGCACCAGAACGGGCGCTTCCGCGCGCCCCGCCTCGAACCGTGATGCGGGTGTTGCGGGTCAGCCGCTCGCGCTGATGCCGTCGCTGCGCAGCCGCAGCGCGTCGGTGAGACCCACCGCGCTGCCGAGGGAACTCGTTTTCGTCAAATCAGATCGCCCTGGCCCGCGTCCCAGCGCAGCATGGCAGGGCCTGTGAGGATTGTGCGCACGAAGTCCGCCTGACGTCCCGTACCTACTTTGGTGGCGGCAGTCTTGAACTGGCTGCGGGCGGTGTGGATGGAGATGCCACGTAGGTCTGCATACTCCTTTAGCGATAGGCCATTGGTCAGAGCTTGTGCAAGCTGCGCCTCGGCTGCGCTGAGACTATAGAAGGTGCGTAGTACATCCACTGGCGCCTTTGCCGGACTAGCAGGATCACTGATAAATGCTGCGCCGGCTGCCTGCTCGCCAAACGGCGACGACCAGCGCGGTAGCGGTGCCACCATCACCTGCAATTGCGCACCAAGGTTGCCCCGCAGTCGCAACGCACGACCGGCATCTAGCGCCGTGCCGCGTCCTGTTGCAACTGCCAGGCGCAGGGCGCGCTGCAGCAGCGCGTCGTCGCTGGCGGCGCTTGCGCTTAACGTGCCTTGGGCATCGAACCGTAGTAGGCCCGTGGCACGTGCCAGGGCATGCGCCTGGCTGTTGGCATGCAGCACACGGGCCTGCCCGTCAATCAATACCGCGCCCATTGGCAGATTCTCTAGCACCGCTACCGATGCGTGAGCCAGCGCCTCGGCACGATGCAAGCGCCGATGCAGGGCGAATGCTGTCTGCAGATGGGGTACCAGCATGCGCAGGCGGGTTTCCTCAGCCTCGGTATAGGGGCCGCAACGCTTGCTACGCACCGCCGTCACGTTGAAAGAGCGTTGCGCACGTTTTTCTACCACTGCTGCCAGCGTATAGAACAGGTCCTGTGGCCGCAGCCAGTCGGTATGCCATTCGGTGCGTGGCAGACGTGCGTCAGGATAGAACTTGGAGCCGTTGACCAACTGCCCCTCATGGTGCAAGCGCTCGTCTTCCGTCCAGACGTTGGTACGGCAGTAGTGGGTAGAAAAGCTCTGCATGAAGTCTTCCCCGATCCCATGGTGGGCCGCCAGCGACGCAGATGCGCCCGTTACTTCCACCGATCGATCGGAGAAATCCTGCCCAAAGATCATCGTTGCCTGCGAAGAGAACTCTGCCGCGAACCGAATCAGAAACTCCTGCCAACGGCTGGCATCAAGCGCAGCGTCATAGACACAGCGGATCAGCCCTGGCATGCCGATGTCGTCGCAGCTATAGGTGGTGAGCATGCGCTGTTTTGTGGTGTGTTTTTCGCCAAGTGTGCCGGTTCATCCATCTGGGGGATGTCGGGAAATGTACGTATGGATACAAACAGCAACGTTATCTACGTAAATCATGGAGCGCTGTATGCTTGTACCCAATACCCCACGCTTTCTTCTTATGTCAGAGACCAGCCGCGTATGCCGGTTGGCCGTGATGGTTGGCCTGATGGCCTCGCTGGCCGCCTGCGGCGGGGGCGATAGTTCCAGCAGCGTTGGATCTGGTGGCGGCAGCAGCACAGGTAGCGGAGGGGGGGCGAATGGCGGCTGCAACTATCCGGACAAAATCACTGCGGCCGAGCGCCAGCAGTCCAACGCCTGTGGCATCCAGGTGTCAGGCGCCTACGGTGCGGCAGACGCCCGCCTGCAGCAAATCATCCAAGCTTGCCAATTGGGCCAGAAAGCGGCGGCGGATGCGGACTATGCGGGGCCATACGCCAAGCTCGTGCAATTTGCGCGCGACAATGCCAAGGCACTGAACTGCGGCGGTGACAACGGCCCCACTCTGCCCAACCCCTCCACGCAGACGTACTACAACTTCTGCGCCAAAACCACTTCCAGTATGAAATACGGCAGTTGCTTTGGGCCGGTTTACAAGGACGCAGGTGGATGCGGCTCGGGCGAGTACGCTTCCTATACGTACATGAGCCAATTCAGCAGCGCTAGCGCTTGCATCACGGCCCGCGACAAGTGGCTTAACGCGCGCTGAGCAGCATGCCGTCCTTGTCGCGAAGTCTGCAACGGCTGCCCGCCGTTGCGTTGGCGCTCACACTGGCTATCCCCGTGGCAGCTTACCTTGCTTTGGGGACTGACCCTGGAGTTGAAGCCCTGGGTGGCTCTGCCCGGCAACAGGCGGCGAAGGCTGAGTGGCCTCCAACTTCATTGGTGCCACTCGTAGCGGTCTCCGCCCCTGAGCAGGGTACCTTTGTGCGTAGCGCGGCCATCGGCAATCGCGCGGCAGGGGGATCGCACTTGCTGGATGAGTTGCTGGACCACTCCCGTCTGCAAGCTCACTGGCTGGAATCCCACGGCTTCACGCGCGGCAGCGCGGCGCTGCAGCGTCTGCACGGCCTGCTGGACGGCCGGGCGACCTTATGGGCGGGTGCCGCCACGCCCGTCGCTTTCGGCCCGCAAGGCGGCACATCCACATTGCCTGCGGGCGAGGTGCCCGTGCTGTCGCACCACGAGCGCTACGTCGAAGCCGCCGTGCCGCCGAACCTTCTGGGCGGCGACTCTGTGATCCTGCGCTGGCGCAATGCCAGCAACAATGAAGTGATCGACCTATCGACCCAGGCCCTTCCCTCCGGCGCGAACGAGGCCGTGCCCGTGTGGATGCACTCCTCGGTGGACTGGCCGCCTGGCCGCTATCGCGTGGAGGTCATTGCGCCCAATCCCGACCTGTCACTGCTGGCCGCGGGCGAGTTCGAGATCGCCGCACCAGGTGCAGCGATCACGCCCTTTGCCTTCCATGGGCAAGCGAATAGGGCGCCGTAGACGATTTAAGCCAAAAAGAGGTATTCACCATGAAAACAATCATTGCAGTTGTTTTACTGTTCGTCGGCATAAGTGCACATGCCAAGAACCCAGGAGAAAGCGCGATGCACTGCATTGAAGCGAAATCAGGTAATGGGGAGGTGATCTTCGTGAACAACTGCGGCGAAAAGGTGTTTGTGATTTATTGCGGTGACTTGAAATACGCCAAAAAGAGATGCGGCGATGGATCCAATGGCGGTTACTACACCCATTCCCAGAATATCGCCGCAGGTGCGGAGGGGAAAATCCATATCCAAGGCCGTTACAGATATTTTTCGTGCAAAGGATCCATCGGTTTTGGCAACGGCGGAACCTACCGCGAAACGGGAACAGACAGTGTCGAATGTCTGGAGCGCTGAGGTTGTGCCGAGTTCCATGGCCTCTGCTGGCATGGTCAGGGGCGGGCATCCCATATTCGCGAGGTTCGGGGTTTGCAGCGATTGTTTGCGATTTGTGAGCGTTTCTTCGCAACCCACTACTCCCGGAGGAAACTGGCAGCCCACCCGGGCGGCTCGTTCGCGCCACAGGTGTGCTACCACGACGTGCACGCTCAGCTCCTTTCCTGCATTTACAGGGTAACGGGCGAGCGGAAGTTGGTGGAAGACAGCGAAAGGCGTGCGGGATTTTCGATGGCCTGCTCAAGGCGGCCAGTGGATATTTCAAGCCATTGTGCTGCACTGGCCCCACGTTCAATCCTTGGCAGGTGATGGTTCCCGGTCCCTGGGGAGTGTTTTTTACATTCTTCATTTTTTTGTAAATTAATATCAAAATGAGAGCTTCTATTGATTTTTCTGTGAGCGCGGGGCACCAAACACGTATTAAATCTCCAGAAGTCTCGAGGCTGGCGCGCTGGATACGGATGCCACTGTTATCCAGCCTGCTGGCGCTAATGGCGTGGCCTGCGGGGGCGGCGATGGGGTGGGTGCCAGCCAGTACCGGAATCACGAACCAGGCCATCATTGCGTTGGCGGTCGATCCGGCGACGCCAACGAAGATCTATGCGGGAACGGGAGACGGGATTTTTAAAACCGTTGATGGCGGAGCGAATTGGACATCCGCTAGCGTAGGCCTTCCTGTAGGGAGCTGGGTGAACAACGTCGCGGCCCTGGCCGTGGATCCCTTCAACGCGGCCATTGTCTATGCCGGTACTGCCAGCGCAAACAGCACGGGCGCTTACAAAAGTACGAATAGCGGAGCGAGTTGGACTCAGATCAACAATGGGTACCCAGGCACCCGTGTGCTCTCTATCGCGATGGACCCTGTCACTCCCAACGCCCTCTACATGGGTACGGATTTGGGGATATTCAAAAGCGTTGATGGTGGGGCAGCATGGTGGAGCGTCTATGGCGTCAGCAATGCGTGGACCGTTGTTGTGGACCCTGTGACTCCGGCGACGGTTTATGCCGCGGCGTATGAAGGGGGCCTTTTCAAAAGCACCAATAGCGGCGCGAGCTGGACAGCCATCGGTAGCGGCATGGGCAGCGCTTCGCTGTACGTGTACAGCTTGACCATCGACCCAAATAGTCCTGCCACAATTTACGCTGGTACGCAGACCGGCGGCGTATTCAAAAGCGTGAATGGAGGGGCAACTTGGGTTGCGATGAACACTGGAATCAGCTCTACCCATGTGCTAGAAACTCTTGTGAGCCCTCTTGAGCCTGCAACGCTTTTTGCCGGAACGGCTTATCAAGGCTTCAATAAGAGCGTGGATGGAGGGGCCAACTGGGTGACCTTCAACGGTGGCTTGAATAATTCCAACGAGCGTTCGATCAACGCCATGGTGCTGGCCAGCACACCCCAGCGTACAACGATCTATGTTGGAACGAGTGGCGGAGTCTTTCGAAGTGCAACGGAACCCGATGCTCCTGCGGGGCCGGTTGCCACACATGGCGATAGCCAGGCCACCGTCACCTGGGCGGCCCCTGCGGACAACGGCAGTGCCATCACCGGCTACACCGTCACGGCGGTGCAAGACAACAGCAGGCAATGCACACCCAGCCCTGCCACGGACACGAGTTGCACCGTCACCGGCTTGACCAATGGCACAGCCTATACCTTCACGGTAACGGCGACCAATGCCATGGGCACGGGCAGCGCATCGGTCGCTTCTGCGCCTGTGACGCCTGTGGGCGTGCCCGCAGCCCCCGCAGGGGTTACAGCGACCCCCGGCGCGCCTGGCAGCGGCCAAGTCACGCTGAACTGGCTGCTGTCCGCTCCCAACGGCAGTGCCATCACCGAGTATGTCGCCACCATCAACGGAGGCCCTGTGCAGACATCGTGCGGCACGGCCATACCTTGCACTTTGTCGGGTCTGGCTAATGCCACGCAGTACAGCTTTACCGTTCATGCCATCAACGGCGTGGGGCCGGGTGCGGCGTCGGTTGCCAGCACCGCCGTGTGGCTGCAGGGCACGCAGGCCATCAACTTCCCCGCACAGGCAGGCCAGACCTACGTGCCGGGCGGCAACTTCGCCATCAACCCGCTGGCCAACGCCACGTCGGGTCTGGCCGTGGTTTATGTTGGGAGCCAAACTCCAAGCGTGTGCACGGTGTCGGGCACTGTCGTCACCATGGTTGGCGCAGGCACTTGCACGATCATGGCCAATCAGGCTGGCAATTCAGCCTGGACCGCCGCGCCGCTGGCCACGCAAAACGTCGCCATCGGCCCAGGCGCGAATGCCATCGTCTTCCCCGCACAGGCGAATCAGGTTTTTGTCCCGGGCGGCAGCTTCGCCATCAGCCCGGCGGCCACCGGCCGTTCCAGCGCGGCGGTGGTCTACACCAGCCTGGCGCCGGGCGTGTGCTCGGTGGTGGGCAGCTCGGTGACGATGGTGGGCGCGGGCATGTGCACCCTGGCCGCCAACCAGGCGGGCGATGCGAACTGGGGCGCGGCGCCCCAGGGTACGCAGGGCGTGCAGATCGCCGCCACGGTTCCCGGCGCCCCGGCATCCGCCACGGCCACGCCGGGCAACGGCCAGGCTGTGGTGGACTGGACGGCCCCCGCCGCCACGGGCGGAGGCATCACGCAGCACAGCGTGACGGCCCCGGGCACCGCGGGTTGCACGGCCGCGTGGCCCGCCACCAGCTGCACCGTGCCGGGCCTGACCAACGGGGCGACCTACACCTTCAGCGTGAGTGCCGAGAACGGCGCGGGGGCCGGCGCCCCGGCGGTTGCGCCGCCGGTCACGCCGCTGGCGGACAGCAAGGCGTTCTCCGCGCCGTCGCTCACGGGCAGCGGCACGGTGGGCGTAGCGGTATCGGGCGGCGGCGCCACCTGCGCCTTCGAGCGCGTGCAGGTGCTGCAGGCCAGCAGCGCCAGCACCGCGCCGCCCGCCAACGTGCAGTTTCCGTACGGGTTGCTGGACTTCGTGCTCGCGGGCTGCAACCAGTCGAACGTGGCCGTCACCATCACCTACCCCGGCCCGTTGCCGCAAGGCGCGCAGTACTGGAAGCTCTCGGGCGGCGCCTGGGCGCCCTATGGCGGTGCCACGGCGGCAGTGGGCTCCACCACGGCCACGCTGGTGCTGGCGGATGGTGGCCAGGGCGACGACGACGGTCAGTCCAACGGCCGTATCGTGGACCCCGGACAGGTGGGGGTGGTGGCCGCCCTGCCGCCGGACCCGTCTGGCGTGGCGGCCATCCCCACGCTGTCGGAATGGGGGCTGGTGTTGCTGGCGGCGCTGGTCGGGGGGCTGGGGGTTCGGCGGCGGCTGTGGGAGTAGCCGGTCGGTGCCACGCCGTCCCCGCGCCGGCGCTGTTGGGGGCAGCGACTTAAATAGGTATCAAACGAACTGGCATCCAGCCATTGCTGGGCAAGCGCAAGCAGCTCGTCAATTGATAGCGTTTTCGGCCATGCCGTGCGCCGTCAGCCGCAGCACCCGGTCGGCGCGGGCCGCAGCGGCGTCCGAATGCGTGACCAGTACCAGCGACGCCCCATGCCCGCGCGTCTGCGCGAGCAGCAGGTCCATCACGCGGGCGGCGGTGGTGGGGTCGAGGTTGCCGGTGGGTTCGTCGGCCAGCAGCAGGGCGGGGCGATGGACCAGCGCGCGGGCGATGGCCACGCGCTGCAGCTGCCCGCCGCTCAGTTGTTGCGGCAGGCGCGCGCCCAGTGCGCCCATGTCGACGGCGTCCAGCATCTGCTGAACACGCGCCGGGTCGTTGCGGCCCAGCAGCATCAGCGGCAGGGCCACGTTCTGCGCCACGTCCAGGTGCGGCAGCACGTGGAAGGCCTGGAAGACAAAGCCCACGTGGGCGCGGCGCCACAGGGCGCGCCCCGTGTCGTCGAGCTCGCCCAGGTCGGTGGTGCCGTGGGTGATGCGGCCGGTGTCCCAGCTATCCAGCCCGGCCAGGCAGTTGAGCAGGGTGGACTTGCCCACGCCCGAGTCGCCCACGATGGCCACGAATTCGCCGGGCGCCACGGTGAACTGCACTTGGGCGAAGACCGGCGTGTCGCCGTAGCGCTTGCCCAGCTGTTCGGCGCGCAGCAGCGTCATGGCGCGGCCTGCTCGCGCTGCGCGAGCCGCCGCAGCACGGCCTGCACGAGCCGGGCCGTGGCGTCGGGCTGGTCGCACGCAATGGTGTGGCGCCCCGGCATGCCGCGCAGCCAGGTGATCTGGCGCTTGGCGAGCTGGCGCGTGGCGGCAATGCCGCGCTCGCGCAGGTGGGCCAGGTTCAGGGGCGTGCCGGGTGCGCGGGTGGCCTGGAAGTCCAGCTCTTCCCACGCCTGGCGGTAGCCCACGCAGCGCATGGAGGGCAGGTCCGGATGCAGGTCGCCGCGTGCGCGCAAGGTCCGCACTTCGTCGAGGAAACCTCCAGCGAGCATGGCGTCAAAGCGCTGGGCAATGCGGGCGTGGAGCCAGGCGCGGTCCTCCGGTTCCAAGGAAAAGAGGGCTGTAGCGCTTGCTGGATCTGCGCCTGAAGCTCTCTTTTTTGTAGTGTGAAAGCTCGACAGGGGCTGGCCGGAGACATGCCACACCTCCAGCGCGCGCTGGATGCGCTGGCTGTCGGCAGGCGCCAGGCGGGCGGCGGTCACGGGGTCGACCGCCGCCAGTTCCGCATGCAGCGCGGGCCAGCCCAGTTCGGTGGCCCGCGCTTCGATCCGCGCGCGCACGGCGGGGTCGGCGGCGGGCATGTCGTCGATGCCGTCGAACAGCGCCTTGAAGTACAGCATGGTGCCGCCCACCAGCAGGGGCAGCGCGCCGCGCGCGCGGATCTCGCCGATGAGCCGCGCCGCGTCCTGCACGAACTCGGCCGCGCTGTAGGCCTGCAGCGGGTCGCGGATGTCGATGAGGTGGTGCGGCGCGGCGGCGCGTTCCTCGGGGGCGGGCTTGGCGGTGCCGATGTCCATGCCCCGGTAGACGAGGGCGGAGTCGACGCTGATGATCTCCACCGGCACGCCCTGGCTGCCCAGCACGGCGGCCAGCGCGAGCGCGCCCGCCGTCTTGCCGGAAGCCGTGGGACCTGCCAGGGCGATGGCGGGCAGCAGGGGCTCGGGCAGGGTCACGCGCGGGCTCCGAACTTCTGCACCAGCGTCCACGAGATGAGCGCCAGCGCGGCCGACCAGAACCAGATGCCGTTGACGAGGGGCCACACGGTGCCGTCCAGGCGCGCGCCCAGCCAGCCGCCGATGGCAAAGGCGGCCAGCATCATCATGAAACCATTGAGCGCCGACGCCACGCCCGCCGCCTGCGGAAACGGGCCGACAGCGCCGCTTTGCCCGCAGGGCTGGTGGATGCCGTGGCCCAGCATGAAGAGATAGAAGGGCAAGGTCAGCGCCCAGGGCTGGTGCCAGCCCAGGTGCGCCACCAGCGCCATCAGCGTGCCGCCGCTGATGCTCAGTGCCCCCGCGATGGCCACCGTGCGCTGCAGGCCGAAGCGGGCCAGCAGGCTGCGGCACAGGAAGGTGCCGCCAAAGTAGGCCAGGCAGGCAGACGCCATGGTCCAGCCGTACTGCGTGCGGGTGAGGCCCAGCACGTCGATATAGACGAACGAAGAGGCTGCCAGGAAGGTGAACAGGCCGCCGTAGGTGGCCGTGGTCTGCAGCGAGAACGCCCAGAAGGTGGGGTGGCGCAGCACCTGCATCCAGGTGCCCAGCAGCACACGGGGCTGCAGTGCCTGCGGGTTGCGCCGCGCCAGGGTCTCGGGCATGCGCAGCGCCACCAGGGCCAGCGTGACGACGGCATACACCGTGAGCGCCAGCAGCGCCGCGCGCCAGCCCAGCCATTCGCTGAGCAGCCCGCCCATGGGCGCGCAGATGCAGGCCACGATGCCCAGCCCCGTGAGCGCCTTGGACATGGCGCGCGCGCCGTCGAGCGGCGTGTACAGGTCGCGCACGATGGCCCGCGCGCACATCACCACCGCGCCCATCGCGGCGCCCTGGGCGATGCGCCACACAATGAGCAGCGCCATGGTGGGTGCAAATGCGCTGCCCAGCGATGCCAGGGTGTAGATGCCGAGCCCCGCCAGCAGGATGGGCCTGCGTCCGAAGCGGTCCGACAGCGGCCCCCATACCATCTGCGAGCAGCCAAACGCCAGCAGCAGGCCGCTGAGCGTGAGCTGCGCGGCCGCCATGGGTGCGCCCAGGCTGCGCGTGAGGGCGGGCAGGGCGGGCAGGTACAGGTCGGTGGTGACGGGCTGGATGGAGAGCAGCAGCGCGAGCACCAGGATGGCCAGGCCGGGCTGGATGGAGGCGGAAGCAGCCGTGGGCACGGCGGTGGCGGAGGGGGCAGACATATCTGTCTGAGGGTACCAGATGGGGCATGGGCGCCTTGCCGGGCGGGGCTTGTGAGAGATGGTGAGAGTTGGTGTGTGACGCGCGTCGCGCGGGTGACAGGGCGCGAGGCCGGTGGCGCAGCACCATGGTGGTGCGGCTGGCCGGATCCAGGCCGCCGCACAACAACACACAACACAACAAGCCAGGAGACATCCCATGCACAAGATCACAACCCGCCGAGGGTCCCAGGGCTGGCGCCCCGCCATGACCACCCGGCTGCGCAGTGCGCTGGCGCTGGCCGCCCTGGGCACCGCCCTGGCCGCCCAGGCCCAGGCTCCGGCCCTGCCCGCGCCAGAGAGCGTGACGCTGGACAAGCTGGGCTACATGACCACCTTCCCGCCCGAGGGCGCGCAGCGTGTGGACCTGAGCAATTCCTTCAAGTACCCCCAAATGCGCTGGGCGCTGCAGCACCTGCGCGAGCTGCAGCCCACGCACAACATCCGCCGGGGTGGGGCGGCTGCATCGGCCCTGCCTGCAGACCCCAAGCCCCTGGGCGGCGTGGTGTTTGATGACGACAAGGGGCAGCCCATCACGGTGGACCAGTGGCTCACCCGCACCTACACCGATGCGCTGGTGGTGGTGCACAAGGGCCGCGTGGTGTACGAGCGCTACGACAACCAGATGAAGCCGTACACGCCGCACCTGCTGTTCTCGGTCACCAAGTCGTTCACCGGCCTCATGGCCGCGCAACTGGCGCACGAGGGCAAGATCGACCCCAGCGCGCTGGTCACCAAATATGTGCCCGAGCTGGCCGACTCGGCCTGGGGCGACATGAAGGTGCGCGAGGTGATGGACATGACGGGTGCCGTGCGTTTCCGCGAGGTCTACACCGACCCCGCCACCGAAATTTTTGGCTACAGCTGGTCCAGCGGCATGCTGCCACGCCCGCCGGGCTACCAGGGGCCGACCACTGTGTATGACTTCCTGAAGACGCTCAAGAAGGAAGGCGAACACGGCGCGGGTTTTGTGTACCGCACCGTGCATTCCGAGGTGCTGGGCTGGATCGTTTCGCGCGCCACCGGCAAGCACTGGGCCGAACTGATGAGCGAGAACATCTGGCAGAAACTGGGCATGGAAGAAGACGCCCACGTGATGGTGGACAGCGCGGGCACGCCGCTGCAGGGCGCAGGGCTCAATGCCACGGCGCGCGACCTGGCGCGGTTTGGCGAAATGCTGCGCCTGCGCGGCAGCTACAACGGCCAGAAGATTTTTGACAAGGCCGTGATCGACGATACCGCCAAAGGCGGTGACCGCGAGAAGTTCAAGATGGGCGGCATGGCGTTTCGCCCCGGCTACAGCTACCGCAACCAGTGGTGGGTGCTGCACAACGCCGATGGCGCCTGGGAGGCCGCAGGCATCCATGGCCAGTTCATCCATGTGAACCCGGCTGCCGAGATGGTGGTGGTCAAGCTCTCGTCGCACCCGGTGGCGGGCGCGGGCTTCACCCACCCGCTCACGCTCAAGGCCTGGGCGGCACTGGCGCAGGCGGTGCGGCGCTGAGGTTGCAGCGCCTGAGCTTCGGCCTTGGCGCTTACTTCAGCTTGAAGAGGGCCACCATGGCCTCGCGGTAGAGGCCCTGGCCCACGGCGTTGGTGGTGTGGTGCGATCCACCCTCCACGAGCACAAACCGCTTGGGCTCGGCCGCCGCCTCGTACAGCTTGCGGCCCAGGCTGGGCAGGATGAGGCTGTCTTCGCTGCCATGCACCACGAGCAGGGGCGAGCCGATTTCGGAGACCTTGCGCACGGATTCGAAACGCTGGGTGATGAGGGCCGACACGGGCAGCCACCCCCATTTGAAGGTGCTGACCACCTCGGGGATGCTCGTGAACGTGCCTTCGACGATGGTGCCCTGCTCGTCGGGGACCTGGCGGGCCAGGTCGATGGCGATGGCCCCGCCCAGCGAGTGCCCGAAGATGTAGCGCGGCGTGCCCGGCGCCTGGCGGGCGAGCCAGTCCCAGGCGGCGCGGGCGTCCTCGCCGGCCGTGACCTCGGAAGGCAGCGCGGCGCTGCTCTGGCCGAACCCCCGGTAGTCGATGGCGAGCACCGAGAACCCCAGTTCCTGCATGCGGCGCATGCGGCCGGACGAGCCCGCCACGTTCCAGCGCGCCCCGTGCAGGTACAGCATCACGGGGGCGTCCGCGCGCGCATGGGCCAGCCACAGGCCGTGCAGCCGGCCAGGCTGGCCGGTGGCCTCGGACTGGAAATCGATCCACACGTCCTGCATGTCCTCGGTGGACTGGGGGCCGCCCCAGCTGCGGTCGCTGGGCTGGAAGATCCACTCGCGCTGCTTGGCGTCGAGGGTCGCGCAGCCCGCCGAGACGGCGATGGCCAGCGCCAGGGAGATCAGGAGGGGGGTGCGTTTCATGGAAAGGAGAGAGTCGCCATCGTGCCGGAAAGTTCTCGCACGGAAAGCAGGGTTTGTGCCCACCTTCCCGCAGAGCCCGCCAACTGCCCGGCAACTGCCCTTCTTTTCACCGCTTCTGAAACGCTTCCCGAAGAAAGGTCAGACCACGCCCTGCGCCAGCATCGCGTCGGCCACCTTGACGAAGCCTGCGATATTGGCGCCGTCCACGTAGCTCACGCTGCCGTCGCTGCGCTTGCCATAGTGCAGGCACGCGGCATGGATGCCCTGCATGATCTGCAGCAGCCGCGCATCGACCTCTTCGCGGGGCCACGACAGGCGGGCGGCGTTCTGGCTCATCTCCAGGCCCGAGGTCGCCACGCCGCCGGCGTTGCTGGCCTTGCCGGGGGCGTAGAGCACGCCTGCCGCCTCGAAGGCCTTGGCGGCATCGATGGTGGAAGGCATGTTGGCGCCTTCCGCCACGCAGACCACGCCGTTCCTGATCAGGGTGGCGGCGTCCTGGGCGTCCAGCTCGTTCTGCGTGGCGCAGGGCAGGGCCACGTCCACGGGCACGTGCCAGGGGCGCACACCGGCCTCGAAGCGGGAGCCCGTGCGGGCTGCGTAGTCGCTCACGCGGCCATACAGATGGTTCTTCACCTCCATCAGCTCGGCCAGCTTCTGCGGGGTGAAACCGTCCTCGTCCACGATGGTGCCGCTCGAATCCGACACGGTGACCACCTTGGCGCCCAGCTGCAGGGCCTTTTCGACCGCGTACTGCGCCACGTTGCCCGATCCCGAGACCGAGACGCGCATGCCGTCGAGCGAGCGGCCCCGGGATTTGAGCATCTCCTGCGCGAAATACACGGTGCCATAGCCCGTGGCCTCGGGGCGGATCAGCGATCCGCCGAACGACAGGCCCTTGCCGGTGAACACGCAGTCCGCCCGGTTGCTGAGCTTCTTCATCATGCCCGCCATGAAGCCCACCTCGCGGCCGCCCACGCCGATGTCGCCCGCCGGCACGTCGGTGTCGGCACCCACGTGGCGGAACAGCTCGGAGACGAAGGCCTGGCAAAAACGCATGACTTCACCGGGGCTCTTTCCCTTGGGGTCGAAGTCGGAGCCGCCCTTGCCGCCGCCCATGGGCAGCGTGGTCAGCGCGTTCTTGAAGGTCTGCTCGAACGCCAGGAACTTGAGCACCGACAGGTTCACCGAGGGGTGAAAGCGCAGGCCGCCCTTGTAGGGGCCGATCGCCATGCTGTGCTGGATGCGGTAGCCGCGGTTGACCTGCACGGTGCCATGGTCGTCCACCCACGACACGCGGAACATCACGATGCGCTCGGGCTCGACGAGCCGCTCCAGCAGGCCATGCTCGGCATAGCGGGGGTGCTGGGCGATGAACGGCCACAGGCTTTCCATGACTTCAGTGACGGCCTGCAGGAATTCGGGCTGACCCGGATTGCGGTGGGCCACGTGGGAAAGGAAGCTGCCTGCGGACTCGTATTTCATGTTCAAAAAGCTTTCTGCGTCAAAAAGCAGGCAATGGCGCGCTGCAACATCGAATTATGTTCAAAAGTTATACGTTTATGCGCATGCCTATGCACAATGGTGGGGAATGTGGCGGGTGAGTTGCCATATGTTGGTGCGGCGGGGGGCTGGCGTGGGCTGTCACCGGCGCGCAAAACGGGAGTCATCGCCTTGTCACAGGCGGCGGCCACAGTTCGGCGGTTCTAAACACAACGAGGAGAAGAGCATGCACATTCCTGGTGCGAAGTTGGGTGCGCTGGCCTTGCTGGCCACGCTGGCGGCCTGCGGCGGCAACGATGACAACCCCTATCCCACGCTGAATGGCGACAAGCCGCTCGTGATCGGCCACCGGGGGGCCGCCGGTTACCTGCCCGACCACACGCTCGAGGGCTACAAGCGGGCCATCGACATGGGCGCCGACTTCATCGAACCCGACCTGGTGGCCACCAAGGACGGCGTGCTCGTGGCGCGCCACGAACCCAACATCACCGGCACCACCGATGTGTCCACCCGCGCCGAGTTCGCGGGCCGCAAGACCAAGAAGATGGTGGACGGCGTGGAGGAAGAGGGCTGGTTCGTGTCGGATTTCACCCTGGCCGAGATCAAGACCCTGCGCGCCGTCCAGCCCCTGTCGGACCGCGACCAGTCGCACAACGGCAAGTACCAAATCCCCACCCTGGAAGAAGTGCTGGACCTCGCCAAGAACGAAGGCGCCAAGGCCGGCCGCACCGTGGGCGTGTACCCCGAGACCAAGCACCCCACCTTCCATGCCAAGCTGGGCCTGCCGCTGGAAGACCGCCTGCTCGCCACGCTGGCCAAGTACGGCTACACCGCCAAGAGCTCGCCGGTCATCGTGCAGTCGTTCGAGGTGTCCAACCTCAAGTACCTGCGCACCAAGACGCAGATCCGCCTGGTGCAGCTGGTGGACGCGAACGACGTGAACCCCGACGGCAGCATGGACCTGACCGCCCCCTACGACAAGCCCTACGACTTTGCCGTGGCCGGCGACGCGCGCACCTTCGCCAGCCTGCTCACCCCCGCGGGCCTCAAGGAGGTCAAGACCTATGCCGACGGCATCGGCCCCTGGAAGCCGTACCTCATCCCCTCCAAGCAGGTGGACGCCAACAAGGACGGCAAGGCCGATGACCTCAATGGCGACGGCAAGATCGACGAACGCGACCGCGTGATGATGGCGCCCACCGATGTGGTGAAGAATGCCCACGCCGCGGGCCTGATGGTGCACCCCTACACCTTCCGCAGCGAGGCCAAGCGCCTGGCCTCGGACTTCAAGGGCGACCCCAAGGCCGAGTACAAGCTGTTCTACAACCTGGGTGTGGACGGCGTGTTCAGCGACTTCCCGGACACGGCCAAGGCGGCGCGGGACAACTGATCCGCCAACGGCCACGGGCCCTGGCCCGGTGCCAGGCTGAAACCACACGACAAGGCCCGCCGCCGCGGGCCTTGTCCTGGGCGGAGGGCCAGGGCGCCCTGGCGGGCCCCAGCGTTCAATGCGCCTGTGCGGCGGGCGCGGCCACGGCCGGTGCCGCAGCCACCAGCCCCTCGGCGGTCGGCAGGTCCATCCATGCCTGCATCAGCGGGATCTGCTTGCGCAGCCAGTGGGTGGGCATGGCCTGGGTGCCCCACACGGGGATACGGCCCGCGTATTCGCCCATCACCCAGAACTGGCGCACCGCCAGGCAGGGCGCAATGGCCGCCAGATCCTGCGGCGGTACGGGGCGCACGCCGGTGTAGCCCGCCAGGTAGCGCTGCCAGCGTTCCCGCAGGGCGGCGGACAGGGGTGTTTCCAGGCTGCGCGGCAGCAGCACCCACAGGAACACGCTCAGCTCGTAGGCCAGCAGGCCCGGACCCGCATCGTCGAAGTCGAAGAAGGCTGCCACGCGGCTGCTTTCGTCTCCCTGCCCGGGTCCGTCGCTCATGAAGTTGTTGCTGCCATGGCAGTCGCCGTGGCAGTGCACGCGGGTGAGGTCGGGCCATGCGGCAAAGCGCTGGCGCAGCCCGCCCGCCAGCGCGGCAAACTCGCGTCCCAGCGCCGCGTCCACCGTGGGGGCGGCGAGCATGCGTTCCAGCGATGCATCGAGCAGCAGGGAGAGGTCCAGCGTGTAGCGGCTTGGCGGGCCGTGGTAGTCCTGTGCGGCGTTGTGCATCCGGGCCAGCCCCCGGCCGGTGGCCTCGATGTCCACCAGCGACTCGCCGGGGGGATCTCCCGCCAGAAAGTCGAACAGGAGCAGCGCGCGGCCACCCTCTGGCAGGGCGAGCGCCACGCTGAAGCTTCCATCGGCCGCCGGCAGCGGGGCGGCGACCGGGATACCCCCGCGCCGCAGGTGCGTGAGCAGGGCGGTCTCGTAGGCGATGTTCGGCGCGCCGCGCGGCCTCTCGGCGCACAGGCGTGCGATGGCGTGCTGGCCGCTGGCAAAGCGCACTTCGTACACCTGGTTGAAGCCGCGCCGCAGCAGCACGCAGTGCTCCACGGGACCGAGCGCCCAGCCGGCCGCCACGGCCCGGGCAATGGCGTCGCCCGTGGGGGTGGTTTGTGCGATGGACTGGGCGTCGAAGGCCATCATGGGCAGGGTCCTTGGGGGCAGGGCGGCCGATTCTGCCGGCAAAGCCGCGCTCCGTGCCTTAAGGCCAGCCAAAGAAGCACCTCGGCGCCCGCCTCGGGGGGCGCGAGATCGCGGGCCGGCTCCTAGAACCCCAGCGCGAATCCCACGCTCAGCCAGGTGCGCCCCTGCTGGCGGCCGATCGTGGCGTCCAGCTGCCGGCCGGGCGCCCATTCCCACCGGGCACCGGTCTGGAAGGTGGGCGCGCCGTGCTGGGTGCCAAAGGCTTCCAGATGGGGGGTGACTGCGCCCCAGCCGTGCTCCACCGATGCCCCCCAGGTGGCCCGCCAGGATTGCCCGCGTTCCCGCTGGCTGCCCAGGTTGGCGTTGATCACGCCCCAGGGCGCCGCGCAGGTGCCGATGAGGTTCAGCGCCACCAGGCTGCCGGCGGTTTGTCCGGGGCTCTGGCGCCGGTGGGTGATGCCCGCGCTGCTGCCCGCGTTGCAGCCCTGTTCCTGTGCCGGGCTCCACAGCCATTTGGCCTGCAGGCCTTGCAGGGTATGGCGCTCGTCCCGGTCGCGGGCCAGCAGCGCGCCCAGCTCCCATCCCTCGACAGGGGTGAATGCCGGGGCTGCGTAGACGGTGCCATGCTGGCCGCGCCCGCCTTCCCACCACACTTCGATGTGGCCGTGGCCTGCCTCGTCCACGCCGGCGTCGTCCACCGACAGGGGGCGCCCCGCATGGGCGGGCAAAGCCACCAGGCACAGGGCGGCAGCGGCCAGCAGCAGGTGCGGGGCGGTGGGGTCGGTCATGGGCGGCGCGGTGACAGGGCGATGGCTGGAGGACGGGGCTCGGGCGATGTCGCAGGCGGTGGTGGTGCCGGCCGCTGGGGCTAGCGCCCGCGCAGGAACAGCGCGTCCAGCTCTTTCATAGACAGCTGCCGCCACGTTGGCCGCCCGTGGTTGCACTGGTCGCTGCGGTCGGTGGTTTCCATCTGGCGCAGCAGCGCGTTCATCTCGTCGATGGTCAGGCGCCGGTTGGCTCGCACCGCGCCGTGGCAGGCCATGGTGCCCAGGATCTCGTTGCGGGCGCGCTGCACCACGGTGGTGGCGTCGTGCGCGGCCAGTTCGGCCAGCACGCTGCGGGCCAGTTCCACCGGGTCGCCCTGGGCCAGGGTGGTGGGCACGGCGCGCACGGCCAGCGTCTTGGGCGAGAAGGGCACCACTTCCATGCCCAGCATGGCCAGCACCTCGGCGGATGCCTCGGCCGTGGCCACTTCCTCGGGCGTGGCGGCGAAGGTGGCCGGGATCAGCAGCGGCTGGCTGGCGATGCGGGCGTCGCCATCCACCTGGGCCTTGAGGCGCTCGTAGACGATGCGCTCGTGGGCGGCGTGCATGTCCACGATGACCATGCCCTGGGCGTTCTCGGCCAGGATGTACACGCCATGCAGCTGGGCCACCGCGCGGCCCAGGGGCCAGGTGGTCTCGCTGCCGGCGGGGGCAGCCGCAGGGCCGTTGCCGTGCGGGGCATCGGCCGTGCCCGGCAGGGGCTGCGATGGCGCCGCGGTGGGCAACACGGCGGCTGGCGCTTCATGGCCCATGGGCCCGGTCTCCCTCCGGGGGCCCCACAGCGCCTGCAGGTCCGCCACGTGGTGGCCACGATCTTCAAATTTGATAGCTGACTGCGCTTTCCAGTGAAGGGCTGGAGGCTGATTGGGCCTGAAGTCCTCGGTGGGGCCCTGCGCCGTGGCGCCCGCGTCTGGCGCGGCTGCCCCCGCAGCAGCCGCAGCGACGGCCGCGAGCGCGGCGGCGCGCGGTGCGGCCAGCGCGTTTTCCACGGCATGGCGCACGGCCTGGTGCACCTCGCGGCTGTCCCGAAAGCGCACCTCGATCTTGGTGGGGTGCACGTTCACGTCCACGCGGGCCGGGTCGATCTCGACATACAGCGCATAGATGGGCTGCTTGTGGCCGTGCAGCACATCCTCGTACGCGCTGCGGGCGGCATGGGTGAGTACCTTGTCGCGCACGAAGCGGCCGTTCACGTAGCAGTACTGGTGGTCGGGGCGCGAGCGGGCGGCGTCGGGCAGGCCCGCGCGGCCTGTGACGGTGACGGGGCCCACGCGGTGCTGCACGGCCACGGATTGCGTGACGAAGTCCTCGCCCAGCACGTCGGACAGGCGGCGGGCCAGCGCGTCCTGGGCATCCCCCTGTCCGGGCACGAAGGTGGCGCGCCACTGCTCCACCAGCTTGCCTTCGTGCCAGATGGCAAAGCCCACATCCGGCCGCGCGAGCGCGTGGCGCCGCACCGATTCGATGCAGTGTGCGAGTTCGGTGGCGTCGGTCTTCAGGAACTTGCGGCGCGCGGGGGTGGAGAAGAACAGCTCCTTCACCTCCACCGTGGTGCCGGTGCTGCGCGCGGCCGGGCGCAGCTCGCCGCTGCGTGCGTCCAGCAGGAAGGCATTGGGTTGCGCCGCCGGGCGCGAGAGCAGGGCCATCTCCGACACCGAGGCAATGGCGGCCAGCGCCTCGCCCCGAAAGCCCATGGTGGCCACGGTCTCCAGGTCGTTCAGGCTGGTGATCTTGCTGGTGGCATGGCGGCGCAGCGCCACGGGCAATTCTGCGTGTGGAATGCCCCCGCCGTCGTCTTCCACGGTGATCAGGCGCACGCCGCCAGCCGACAGGCGCACGGTGATCTGCGTGGCGCCCGCGTCCAGCGCGTTGTCCACCAGTTCGCGCACCACGGAAGCGGGGCGCTCGACCACCTCGCCGGCGGCGATCTGGCTGATGAGCTCATCGGGCAGGTCGCGGATGGGGCGCCGGGCCGTGGCGATGGGGGTGGTGGCGGGCTGCGCCGCCGCGAGGAGGGGAGTGGTGTCGTTCACCCGTGGGATTTTAGGGCGGGGGCCGCGCAGGGGTATCGGGCCGGGGCGGGGCCCGATGGGGATAATGCGCCCACCTTTTTGCTGCCCGGCGTCCGGCCTCGCCCTTCCATGGAACTTGTCACTTTTCTCATCGACTTCATCCTGCACGTGGACAAGTACCTGGAGGCCTTCGTACAGGCCTACGGCATGTGGGTGTACGCCCTGCTGTTCGCCATCGTGTTCGTCGAGACAGGGCTGGTGGTGATGCCGTTCCTGCCGGGCGATTCGCTGCTGTTCATCGTGGGCGCGCTGTGCGGCGCGGGGATGATGAGCTTTCCGCTGGCCTGCGCGGTGCTGCTGGCGGCGGCCATCCTGGGCGACCAGTGCAACTACTCGCTGGGCCGCTACTTCGGGCCCAAGGTGTTCCAGTGGGAAAACTCGCGCTGGTTCAACCGCCGTGCGTTCAACCAGGCGCATGACTTTTACGAGCGCTATGGCGGCATCACCATCGTGATCGCGCGCTTCATGCCCTTCATCCGCACCTTCGCGCCGTTCGTGGCGGGTGTGGCGGAGATGGGCCGCGCCAAGTTCACCGCGTTCAACGTGGGGGGCGCGCTCCTGTGGGTCCTGGGCATCTGCTCGGCGGGGTATTTCTTTGGCAACTTTGCCTGGGTCAAGGAGAACCTGGACAAGATCATCTGGGCCATGATCTTCATCCCCGGCCTGATCGCCATCTTTGGTGCCTGGCGCGCCGGGCGGCAGGCCAGGACCGCACCTTGACCTTGAATCAACGGGTGCTATGAAAAAAGAAGCTGCCAGCGCTTGTGTGACAAGCGCTGGCAGCTTCTTTTATGCAGAACTCACCGGCAGCCCGGTTCGGCCGCAGGGGAGGTTGCCCGGCGGCCGGGAGGATCAGCGGCGATAAGGCCGGCGCTGATCGCGGTCCTCGCCGATCTCATGGCCGATCAGGGCGCCGGCGGCGGCACCGCCAATCGTGCCTGCGGGGCCGCCGAAGACGGCATTGCCGGCGACACCACCGACCACGGCGCCCACGCCGGTGCCCACCTGTGCGCTGGTGGGGTTCGAAGCGCAACCACCCAGTGCCAGGGCTGCGGTACAGGTGGTCGCAAGAAGGATGTGACGGATTTTCATGGCAAGAGTCCTTTGTGAATGGAATCAGGCCTGGGAGTCCGGCTGCGGCTGCAGACGGGCTGGACCTGTGGCTTCACTATCCGTCGCCCGGCGGGCCCCCCGCGTAGGCAGCCGTGGGATGCCGCTGTAGGACATGCGACCTCATGGGGGACGCCCGCCGCGTTGCCAAGTGCCGGCGGTTCCCGTGGTGCGCGGGCATCACGTTCCCCCTGGGGCGGGTTTACGTGGCATCGCCGGTGGTTGCCAACCGGCGGGCGGCACCAGATCATTTCTAATGCAATCCATTCGTATAAGGACACACACCATGGACCCTCAAACATCCCGCACGGGCCCGCAGCTGACGGTGGCGCAACAGATCGGCCTGATCGTGGGTGTGGCCGTCCTGGCGCTCGTGCTCATCCTGGCGTTGAGCCTGGTGCGCGTGCAGCACCTGGGCAGGACGGTGGACGGCCTGGCCAATGAGCAGGTCGAACGCCTGCAGCTGGCCCTGCGCTGGCGCAGCAACATCGCGGTCAACTCCACGCGGGTGTTCTCGGTGGTGCAGTCCGAAGGCGACGACCTGCAGAACTTCTTCAAGGACCTGATCGCCACCACCACGGCCGACACGTCCAAGGTTCAAAAGCGCTACAGCGAGCTGGAAACCAGCCCCGAAGGCCTGCGCATCCAGGAGGAGCTGGCGGCGGTGCGCACGCCGTACCTCGCCACGCGCGACAAGGCCCTGGCACTCAAGAAGGCAGGCGACATGGCACAGGCCAAGTCGTTTGCCATGTCCACCTTCGTGCCGGTGGTCAACCAGTACAACGCGGTCGCGGACAAGATGGTGGAATACCAGATCCAGCGGTCGGCCGACCAGGCCGCCGAGGCCGCGGGCCTGATCGGCTCCTACCGCGCCGCCGTGCTGGCGGCGGGCATCGCGGGGCTGGCGCTGCTGGTGCTGCTGTCCTGGGTGGTGGTGCGGCGCATCCGCCGCTCGCTGGGCGAGGTGGCCGCGGTGGCCCGGCGCATCGGCGAGGGCGACCTGTCGCGGCCCATCCACGCGCAGGGGCGCGGCGAGGTGGCGCAGATGATGCAGGCCATGGAAACCATGCAGGCATCGCTGGTGCGCATCGTGGGCGACGTGCGCCACAGCAGCGACTCCATCGCCACCGGCTCCAGCGAGATCGCCTCGGGCAATGCCGACCTGAGCCAGCGCACCGAGGAGCAGGCCAGCAACCTCGAGCAGACGGCCGCGTCCATGGAGCAGATCACCAGCACCGTGAAGAACAACGCCGACACCGCGCAGCGCGCCGCCGTGCTGGCGGGCGCGGCATCGGCCGCGGCGGTGAAGGGGGGCGAGGTGGTGGGCCAGGTGGTGGCCACCATGCAGGACATCTCGGCCGCGTCGCGCAAGATCACCGACATCATCGCGGTGATCGACGGCATCGCGTTCCAGACCAACATCCTGGCGCTGAACGCGGCGGTGGAGGCGGCGCGCGCGGGCGAGCAGGGGCGCGGCTTCGCCGTGGTGGCCAGCGAGGTGCGCAGCCTGGCGCAGCGCTCGGCCTCCGCGGCCAAGGAGATCAAGGCGCTCATCAGCGACAGCGTGCAGAAGGTGGAAAACGGCACCCAGTTGGTGGGGGATGCCGGCCACAGCATGGAAGACATCGTCGCGCAGGTCCAGCGGGTGAGCGACCTGATTGGCGAGATCTCCAGCGCCACGGGCGAGCAGACCATCGGCATCAGCCAGGTCGGCGAGGCGGTGACGCAGCTCGACCAGGTCACGCAGCAGAACGCCGCGCTGGTGGAGCAGAGCGCCGCCGCCGCCGACAGCCTCAAGCACCAGGCGGCGCGGCTTGCGGAGGTCGTGAGCGTGTTCCGCCTGGAGCGGTGAGGCGAACCCCCTCTGAGTCGATTCGCGCCTCGGCCCTCAGCCCCTCTCTCGCCTCGCCGTGCGAGCCGGGAGGGAGATGCTGCCAGCGTATGCAAGCGAAGCGCCGCATGCGCGGCCGGGCGGCCCTTGCGCGGGGCGCACTCGCGCTGGCTGCGCCAGCTGCATTCGTCGCCGGTGGCGCACGGCCCGATGAATAGTGGCTACGCCAAAACAGGGATCTGAAAAAACCTCAGCGCCCACCCGCCAGCAGGCACAGGGTGACCAGCAGGGACGCGTGCTCCACCGCCTTGAGCGAATGCAGCGCGCGCGGCGCCAGGTGCACGAAGTCGCCGGGATGCAGTTGCTGGATGCCGTCCTCGCTGACGAACTCGACCACGCCCTCGATGCACTGCACCGTGGCCTCGCCGGGGGTCTGGTGTTCCTTCATGGATTTGCCCACGGGGAGCACGACGCGCATGACTTCGAGCTGGCCGGCCTTCAGGATGGCGGTGGTGATGGCCTCGGGCAGGCGGTCGCCCAGGGGGCGCACGCTGACGATCTGGCCGGATTGGGCGTGGGGCAGTGCCATGGCGTTTCTCCTTCCGTCCTCCCCGGTGCGTGCCGGTGTGCAGGAAGCACATGCCTGCACGCCGGGGCGTGGGTGATGAAGGCTACTTTGCCTGCACTTGGCGGTCCGCGCAAGGCTAGACGGAACGGCTGCGCGCCAGTGGCGGGTTCTTGGCGAAGTAGCGCGTGATGCCGCGCATCAGCGCGTCGGCCAGCTGCTCCTGGTAGGCGCTGCTGCGCAGGCGCTTTTCCTCGTCGGGGTTGCTGATGAAGGCGGTTTCCACCAGCACGCTGGGGATGTCGGGGGCCTTGAGCACCGCGAAGCCCGCCTGCTCCACGCGCGGCTTGTGCAGCTTGGCCATGCCGCCGATCTCGCCCAGCAGCACGGAGCCGAGCTTGAGGCTGTCGTTGATCTGCGCGGTGGTGCTCATGTCGAGCAGCGCGCGCTGCACGTGCTGGTCCTTGGACTGCACGTTGATGCCCCCCACCAGGTCGGCCTGGTTCTCCTTGTTGGCCAGCCAGCGCGCGGCGGTGCTGGAGGCGCCGCCCTGGCTCAGCGCGAACACGCTGGCGCCGCGCGCGGCCGGCGTGGTGAAGGCATCGGCGTGGATGCTCACGAACAGGTCGGCCTGCACGCGCCGGGCCTTCTGCACGCGCGTGCCCAGGGGCACGAAGTAGTCGCCGTCGCGCGTGAGGAAGGCGCGCATGGGATTGCCACCCACGGTGGTGGCGTTGATGCGGTCGCGCAGCAGGTGGGCCACGCGCAGCACCACGTCCTTCTCGCGCGTGCCCGAGGGGCCGATGGCGCCCGGGTCCTCGCCGCCGTGGCCGGGGTCGAGCGCGACGATGATGATGCGGTCGGTGTGCGTGGATGTGGCCCGGTTGCCCGGCGGGCGCGTGGTTTCGGCCGGGGCCGCCACCACCGGGGGCGCCGCCACGGGCGGGTGCTCTGCCGGGACGGGGCGGGTGGTGCGCTGCGCGATGAGGTCGCCGAGCGGGTCGTGCTCGGCGGGCGGCGTGGGGGCTTTGGGGGTGGCGGCGGCCGTGGCCACGGGGGCATCGCGCAGGCGCTCCGCGATGAGGGCCTCCAGCGGGTCCACCGGCGCGGCGGGGTAAAGGTCGAACACCAGGCGGTGCCGGTACGCCGCCACGGGGGGCAGCGTGAACACCTGCGGCATGGCGGGCTGCTTGAGGTCCACCACCAGGCGCACCACCCCGGGCGCGTTCTGCCCCACGCGGATGCCCGCGATGTTGGGGTCGTCCGGCTTGACCTTGGCGACCAGTTCGCGCAGCTCGGGGCTGAGGTCGATGCCCTCGATGTCCACCGCCAGGCGCGGCGGCGTGGTCACGAAGAACTGCTTGGCCACCAGCGCGCCGTCGGACTCGATGGTCACGCGCGAGTATTCGGGCGCGGGCCAGACGCGCACGGCCAGGATGGTGGCGCCGCGCGCGATCTGCTGCGTGCCCAGCAGCAGCACGAGGCTGCCCGCCTGCAGCACGGCCCGGCGCGAAGCCACGCCCCGGGCTGCGGCCTGGGGCGTGCCGCTGGCGCTGCCGGGGCTCATCGCGGGCCTCCCGTGCGGGGCGCGCGGGGGCAGGCCGGGGTCGGTGCGGCCGATGGGCGGCTCATGGGTTCAGCAGCCCTTGCAGCATGTGGCGGCCGTTGGCGGTTTGGGCGTGCACCGTGATCTTCCTTTCGGTGTCGTCAATTGCTTCAATGTGTATAGCAAGGTCCGCAGGCGGCGTAAGCGCTGCAGCCTTTTCCGGCCATTCTGCCACCTTGAGCCCCGGGTTGGCAAAAATGTCCCTGAAGCCCGCGTCCTCCCATTCGCGCGGATCGTCGAAGCGGTAGAAATCAAAGTGCCAGATCGCCAGGCCCGGGGCCTCGTGTGGCTCCACCACGGCGTAGGTGGGGCTCTTGATCCGGCCCTGCACGCCCAGGGCGCGCAGCAGGTGGCGCACCAGCGTGGTCTTGCCCGCGCCCAGGTCGCCGTGCAGCGTGACGAAGGCGTTGGACAGCCCCGGCTGCGCGGCCAGGCGCTGCGCGAAGGCGGCGGTGTCATCCTCGCTGCGCCAGGTGAAGGGGGGGGCGGGTTCGGCCGGGGCGGCCGTGCCGCTTCCTACAATCTGGCCGGTATGTGGTGCAACAGTCAACTCGTTCCTCAAATGCAGGAGTGGGCCCGCGAACTGGGATTTTCCCAAATCGGCGTGGCGGGGGTGGACTTGTCCGCCGCAGAGCCCGGCCTTTCGGCCTGGCTGGCGCAGGGCTTCCATGGTGACATGCATTACATGGCATCGCACGGCATGAGGCGCGCGCGCCCGGCCGAACTGGTGCCCGGCACCGTGAGCGTGATCACGGCACGCATGGATTATTTGCCGCGCGATACGGGCACGGGTGCGTCCGGCGGCTGGCAGGCTTTCGAACTGGGGCGCCTGGCCCGCCCGCAGGAAGGGATCGTCTCGGTCTATGCCCGGGGGCGCGACTACCACAAGGTGCTGCGCGCCCGCCTGCAAAAACTCAGCGACCGCATCGCCGAGGCCATCGGCCCCTTCGGCCACCGCGTATTCACCGATTCCGCGCCGGTGCTGGAGGCCGAGCTGGCCTCGCGCAGCGGCCAGGGCTGGCGCGGCAAGCACACCCTGGTGCTCAACCGCGAGGCGGGCTCGATGTTCTTCCTGGGCGAGATCTACGTGGACATGGCGTTGCCTGAAAGCGCCCCGGTCACCGCGCACTGCGGCAGCTGCAGCGCCTGCATCGACATCTGCCCCACGCAGGCCATCATCGCGCCGCACCGGCTCGATGCGCGGCGCTGCATCTCGTACCTGACCATCGAGCACGCGGGGCCCATCCCGCTGGAACTGCGGCCGCTCATGGGCAACCGCATCTACGGCTGCGACGACTGCCAGCTCATCTGCCCCTGGAACAAGTTCGCGCAGGCCAGCCGGCTGCCCGACTTCGACGAGCGCAAGGGCCTGGCGGGCCAGCAGCTGGCGCACCTGTTCGCATGGGACGAGGCCACCTTCCTGCGCATGACCGAAGGCGGCCCCATCCGCCGCATTGGCCACGAGCGCTGGCTGCGCAACGTGGCCGTGGCGCTGGGCAATGCGCTGCGGGCCACGGGCGATGGCGCGGTGCGTGCGGCGCTGCAGTCCCGTGCCCAGGAGCCCAGTGAACTCGTGCGCGAACATGTGGCCTGGGCGCTGGATTTTGAATGAAAGTAGGCTCTAGCGCTTGATAATTAAGCGCTGGCAGCTATCAAAAAATGAGTATTCAGGCCGAGGCTCTGTGTGGCTTTACCGCGCCAGCAGCCCGGCGTCCCTGAGCGTTTCCACCAGCCCTTGCGCAAACCGCTCGTAGCCGGCCGCATTGGCGTGGATCTGGTCGGACCGCAGGCGGGCGTCGGACAGCACGCCGGACCAGCCTTTGCTGTGCAGTGGAATCTTCAGCTCGGTCGCCACTTCTTCGTACAGCGCGTGATCGCCCAGCCGGCCGGTGGAGGCCGCCAAGAGAGACAGCTCGGGCACGGCCACCAGCAGCACCTGGGCGCCGCTGGCGCGCGCCTCCGTACAGATGCGCACGATGTTGGCGCGGGTGGTGCTGGCGCTCTGGCGGCGCAGAAAGTCGTTGCCGCCGATGCCCACGATCACCAGCGCGGGCTGGTGCGATTGCAGCAGCGCCGGCAGGCGTTCGAGCGCCTGGGCCGAGGTGTCGCCCGACACGCCGGCGTTGACCACTTTCCAGCCCGTCAGGCGCGCCAGCACGGCAGGGTAGGCGGTGTCGGCCGATGCGCCCACGCCGGAGGTCAGCGAATCACCCAGCGCCAGCACCGTGGCGCCGGTGGGCACCGCCTGCGCGCGCGGGGCCTTGCGCCCGCAGCCCGCCAGCGGCACAAGCGCCACGGCCGCCACGCCCGCCATCAACGCGCGGCGGCGTGCTTGGACCAGGGCGGCGGAACGCAGGGCAGGGTGTGGATCGGTCATCGCAGAAATCCCAGGGCAAACGGCAGGCTGACCATGCCCAGCAGGGTCGATAGCGTGACCAGCCCCGCCACGTACGGTCCGTTGTAGCCCATGCGCGCCGCCAGCACATAGCAGGTGGAGGCGGTGGGCAGCGCGGAGAAGGCGAGCAGCATGGTGGTCTGCACCGGGTTCAGCCCAAAGAGGCGCGCCATGCCGAACGCGAGCAGCGGCTGCAGCAGGTGCCGGATGGACAGCACCGCCACGCTCAGCGCCTTGCCGCGCGTGAGCAGGCCAAACTGCAGGCCCGCGCCCGCGGCCATCAGCCCCAGCGCCAGCGATGCCGCGCTGATGCGGCCCACCGTGGGCGCGGCCCAGTCGGGAATCCTGAAGCCCAGCAGGTTGGCCACCAGCCCCGATACCGTGGCGACGATCAGCGGGTTGCGCACCAGCTCCCGCGCGAAGCTGTGCTGGCCGTGCCGCGCCATCGGCCACACGGCCGCCACGTTGAACAGCGGCACGCACACGCCGATCAGCACGGCGATCATGAGCAGGCCCTCGGAGCCCGCCAGGCGCTCGGCAATGGCCAGGCCAATGAACGAGTTGAAGCGGAACGCGACCTGGGCACTGGCGGCATGGTCGCGCGCGTCGATGCGCCGGCCCAGCCAGGGCCAGTGCGGCAGGCTGTAGGCCAGCGCGATCCCGATCAGGCCGGAGATCAGCCCGGCGGCGATCAGCCCCGATGCGGCGCCGATGTCCACCGGGCTCTTGACGATGGACTGGAACAGCAGCACGGGGAACAGCAGGTAGTACACCAGGCTCTCCACCGGCTGCCATACCGAGCGGTTCAGGGCGGTGTAGCGGCAGATGAGGTAGCCGCACAGGATGAGGGAGAAGTCGGGAAGCAGGAGCTGGGCGTAATTCACGCACGGAGAATACTTGATCCGTGTCGTGTTCTGCGGGTTAGCCCTTATGTGGAATCCGCAGGCTGCCAGGACACCGGTTGCGCATACCATCCAGGCTGTCTGTCACCCATGAAGGAGAACTCAATGCATCGTCGTCAATGGCTCGCGCTGACCGTACTGGCTGCCGCCGCAGGGTCCGCTGCCGCCCAGGGCTACCCCAACAAGGTCATCAAGCTGCAGGTGCCCTTCGCACCCGGCGGCACCACCGACATCATTGCGCGCGTGATCGCCGACCCGCTGGGCAAGGCCCTGGGCCAATCCGTGATCGTGGAAAACAAGGCCGGTGGCGGCGGCATCGTGGGCGCGGCCGAAACCGCCCGTTCGGCGCCGGATGGCTACACGCTGGGCGTGGCCACCGTGTCCACCACGGCGGCCAATCCCGCCATCAACCCCAAGACGCCGTACAACCCGCTGACGGACTTCACGCCCATCATCAACATCGCGGCCACGCCCAACATCATTGCGGTGCACCCCAGCTTCCCCGCCAAGGACTACAAGGCGTTCGTGGCCGAGATCAAGAAGTCGCCCGGCAAGTATTCGTACTCCTCGTCCGGCACGGGCGGCATCGGCCACCTGCAGATGGAGCTGTACAAGAACCTCTCGGGCACCTTCGTGACGCACATCCCCTACCGCGGCGCGGGCCCCGCCCTGAATGACACGGTGGCCGGCCAGGTGCCCATGATTTTCGACAACCTGCCCTCGGCGCTGCCCTTCATCAAGGAAAACCGCCTGGTGCCCATCGTGGTCGCCGCGCCGCAGCGCGTTGCCGCCCTGCCCAACGTGCCCACGTTCAAGGAAATGGGCCTGGAGCCCGTGAACCGCATGGCGTACTACGGCATCGTGGGCCCCAAGGGCCTGTCCAAGGAGGTGGTGGACAAGGTCAACGCCGCCGTGCGCAAGGCGCTGGAAGATCCGGCCGTGAAGAAGCGCATCGAAGACACCGGCTCCATCGTGCTGGGCAACACGCCCGAGCAGTTCGCCGAGCAGATCAAGGCGGAATTCGCCGTGTACAAGGACGTGGTGGTCAAGCAGAAACTGGCGCTCGAATAATTCCGTGCGCACTCCAGAAGCCGCCCGCGCCCGGGCGGCTTTTTTACGTGCTATCGTTTTTGGATGCTTGCCCCCAGCCTGAACGCGATCGATGCCTTTGTGGATGCCCTGTGGCTGGAGGACGGCCTTTCGCGCAACACGCTGGCGGCCTACCGCCGCGACCTGACGCTGTACGCGCAGTGGCTGGCCGCGCAGCAACCCGCCCTGGCGCTGGACGGCACGGCCGAACACCACCTGCAGGGCTACTTCGCGGCGCGCCACGCCGAGACCCGCGCCACGTCGGCCAACCGGCGCCTCACCGTGCTCAGGCGCTACTTTCACTGGGCGCTGCGCGAGCGGCGGATCGCCGCCGACCCCACGGTGCGGCTCACCGCCGCGCGCCAGCCCCTGCGCGTGCCCAAGACCTTGTCGCAGGCGCAGGTGGAGGCACTGCTCGCGGCGCCGGACCTGGGCAACCCCCTGGGACTGCGCGACCGCACCATGCTGGAGCTGATGTACGCCAGCGGCCTGCGCGTGACCGAACTGGTCACGCTCAAGACCTTCCAGCTGGGCCTGAACGAAGGCGTGCTGCGGGTGATGGGCAAGGGCAGCAAGGAGCGGCTGGTGCCGTTTGGCGAAGAGGCGCGGCAGTGGCTGGAACGCTACCTGCGGGAATCGCGTGGCGAGATCCTTGCGGGCCAGCAGACCGACGACCTGTTCGTGACCCAGCGCGGCAGCGGCATGACCCGCGTGATGTTCTGGGTCATCGTCAAGAAGTGGGCGGCCGTCGCCGGCATCACCGCGCCGCTCTCGCCGCACACGCTGCGGCACGCGTTCGCCACGCACCTGCTCAACCATGGCGCCGACCTGCGCGTGGTGCAGCTGCTGCTGGGGCATGCGGACATTTCCACGACCACCATCTACACCCACGTGGCGCGGGAGCGGCTCAAGTCGCTGCACGCGCAGCACCATCCACGCGGCTAGCGCAGCAGGCAGACAGGCCGCGTGACCGACCCCCTCGATACCAACCAGGAGACATGCATGAAAAAAATGATTGCCGGCGCGCTGCTGCTGGGCGCCGCCACCCTGTCCATGGCGCAGGCCTGGCCCGCGGCCAAGCCCATCCGGCTCATCGTGGGCTACCCGCCAGGGGGCGGCATCGACTTTGCCGCGCGCACCGTGCAGGTGCCGCTGCAGGAAGCGCTCAAGCAGCAGATCGTGGTGGACTACAAGCCGGGCGCGGGCGGCATGCTGGCCGCCACGGAGCTCACGCGCGCGGCGCCGGACGGCTACACCATCCTGCTGGCCAATACCGGCCCTTTCGCCATCGCGCCCTACCTGCAGCGCAAGATGCCCTATGACCCGCTCAAGCAGTTCAGCTACATCGGCCAGATCAGCCAGGGCAGCTACATCGCGGTGACCCGGCTGGACCACCCGGCCAAGGACCTCAAGGAATGGGTGGCCTGGGCCAAGGCCAACGCCGGCAAGGTGAACTTCGCCTCGGGCGGCGCGGGCACGTCCACCCACCTCAATGGCGAGCTCATGAACCAGGCCACCGGGCTGGACGTGACGCACGTGCCATACAAGGGCAGTGCGCCCGCGGTGCAGGATCTGATCGGCGGCCAGACGCAACTGCTCATCGACGCGGGTACGGTGCTGCTGCCCCAGATCAAGGGCGGCAAGCTCAAGGCGCTGGCCGTGACCGGCCCCCGGCGCGATCCACAGCTGCCCGATGTGCCCACGGTCGGTGAGCTGGGCTTCGCGGCGATGGAGTCCGTGGGCTTCCAGGGCCTGGTGGGGCCGGCCGGCATGCCCAGGGACACCGTGGACAGGCTGGCCGCCGAACTGGCGAAGGTGCTGGCGCAGGCCGACGTGAAAGCCAAGTTCGCGTCCACGGGGTCCGAAGTGCATTCGCTGGGCCCTGTGGAGTTCTTCAGCTTCGTGAAGGGCGAGAACGAGAAATGGGCCAAGCTCATCCGCGAGCGCAAGCTCGAACTCGATTGATGGATTCTCCTGCCGCCCGAGGGCGCGGTCTTTTCAGCACCTGAAGGCAAGGCGGGCAGGCTCCAGCCGCTGGCGGTGGGAGCGCCCGCACGGCCCGATCTGCCGTCGCCGGTTGGCATCCATGTCCCCGCGCAGGCGCCTTCCGCCATCCTGGCCCTGGGGGACATCCGCCGCAAGCTGGATGCCGCCGGCAACGCGCGCACCCTCCGCATGGCGGGCATCCGGGGGCACAATTGACCGGTATGACAACGCAGCGGGCCCTGGATGACCAGGGCCCGGGTGTGCGAATGCCGGGCCAAGGGGCCCCGCGACGGCGTGCCTCAGTCTTCGTTGAGGCTCTCGGCCCAGGTCAGGGCCTGCAGGTGGGCCCAGTTGACCTGGCGGTTGGACAGGTGCAGCGCGTCGGCCGCCTTGGCAAAGGCCACCTCATCGCCGCTCTCGCAGGCCTTGGTCAGCTCCAGGAAGGGCGCGAACACGCCGCTGCCGCGCAGCAGCGCGTCCATCACCGGTTCGGGCAGGGCCACGGATTCCAGCGCCTTATCGAGCGGCACGCCCAGCATGGTGTCGAGCAGGGAGAACACGCCCACCACGAAGGCGTTGTCGCATTCCTCGGGCGGCAGCAGTTCGGCGGCCAGCAGCTCCATCAGGCGGCCGCGCACCACGGCGGTCTGGCCCACCGCCGGTGGCACGCCGCCCGCGCGCGAGGTGGTCATCAGGAGGGCCGCCCAGCGGAACAGCTTCTTGAGGCCGAGGATCATCACCGCGTGGCGGAACGAGGTGATCTCGCACGAGAGCCCGAAGCCCGAGGAGTTGATGAAGCGCAGCAGGTTGAAGGACAGCGTGGGGTCCTTCTTGAGCAGGTCCTCGATCTCGGCGGTGGTGGCCTGCTTGCGCACCAGGTTGAGGAGCTGGATGATGGTGGCCTGCGAAGGGCGGATCGTCGTGGCCTTCACGAGCGACGGCTGGGCGAACCAGAAGCCCTGGAACAGCTTGACGCCCAGGCCCCGCATCAGTTCGTACTGTTCGGCGGTCTCCACTTTTTCGGCCACCAGCGTGGCCTTGCTGTGGGTGGTGGAAAACTTGACCAGCGGCCCCGCCAGTTCGGGCTTGAAGGCCATCATGTCCAGCTTGATGAAAGCGGCCAGCGGCAGCCAGCTGGTGTAGGCGCGGCGCAGCGCCTGCTGGTCGAAGGCCAGGCGAAAGCCGCGGGTGCGCAGGGCCTCCAGGGTGGGCACCCGGCCTTCGATTTCCTCGGGGGTGGCCGTGTCGTGCAGCGGCGGTACTTCCAGCACCACCTTTTCGGGGTGGATCAGTTCCAGGTGGCCGCCGGAAAGGCTGTCGTGGGTGCAGTTGATGAACACCGTCTTCTTGCCGACCAGGGCTTCGGTGCCGGCGTACGACAGGGCGTTGAAGAGCAGCGCGGCATCGCTGGCCGCCGTGTGGGAGTCCGAGGCCGTGGACCGGTCGAACAGCTCGTAGCCATAGACGGCGCGGGATTCGTCCACGATGGCCTGTCGCGCAATGATGGCAATGTTCTCATCCACGGGTTCAACCGCGGGTGAATCAGCTTGCGGGGCGTCTTGTTCAGGTGTGCTCGACATGGGGTCCGCGGTGGTGAAGGGCTGGGGTCTGCACTGATTCTAGACCGGCATGCCACGTCGCGAACTGGCCGCGCGGATTTAGATGGCGGCCAAGGCGGCTGCGGCCAGCGTGCCCCGTGCGGCCCCGCAGGCCGCGCGGCGGGGGCGTGGGACGCGAACCGGGGCTCAGTCCGCAAGCTGGTCCGCCCAGGCCAGGGCCTGCAGGTGCGCGAAGTTGATCTGCTGGCTGGTGAGGTGCAGCAAGCCGGCCGTGCGGTCGAACACCACGTCGTCGCTGGATTCGCAGGCTTCGGCCAGCGTGAGCAGGTCTCCGAGGAATCCTTCGCGACGCAGCAGCGCCGCCGCCACGGGCTCGGGCACGTTGAGCAGCCCCAGCGCGGATTCCATGGGCATGGACAGCATCACGTCGAGCAGCGAGAAGATGCCCACCACGAAGGCCTGGTCGGCTTCCTCGGGGGGCAGGGTTTCCAGGGCCAGCAGCTCCATCAGGCGGCCGCGCACCACGGCGGTCTGGCCGACGGAGGAGGGGGTGCCACTGGTGCGCGACGCGGTGAGCAGCAGCGCCGCCCAGCGGAACAGTTTCTTGAGGCCCATGAGCATCACGGCCTGGCGGAAGGAGGTGATCTCGCGCGACAGGCCGAATCCCGCGGAGTTGATCAGGCGCATCAGGTTGAAGGCCAGGCCCGCGTCCTTCTTGAGCACTTCCTCGATGTCGTCCGTGCTGGCCTGCTTGCGCACCTGGTTGATGAGCTCGATGATGCTCGCCTGCGAGGGCGTGAGCAGCTTGGCCTCGACCAGGGCTGGGCGCGCGAACCAGTAGCCCTGGAACATCTGCACGCCCTGGCTGGACACCATGTCGTACTGCTGGGCGGTTTCCACCTTCTCGGCGATCAGCTCGGCCTGGCAGTGGCGGCCTGCGTAGCTGATGAGCACGGCCAGCTGGTCGGGCGCCAGCACCGACAGGTCGAGCTTGATGTAGTCGGCCAGCGGCAGCCAGGGGGCATAGGCCGACTGCAGCACCGTGTGGTTGAACGCCAGGTGGAAGCCGCGCTCGCGCAGTTCGGCCAGAATGGGCATGCGCGTGGCGACCTCTTCGGCGGCGGTGTGGCCCAGGGGCGGAATCTCCAGCACCACCTTGTCGGGGTCCACCAGTTCGAGGTGGCCGCCGGAGAGGCTCTCGTGCGTGCAGTTGACGAAGATGAGCTTCTTGCCCACCAGCTCTTCGGTGCCCGCGTGCGAGAGTGCGGTGAAGACCAGGATGACGTCGGTGGCGGCCGTGTGCGCCGCGCCGCTGCGCGAGCGGTTGAACAGCTCGTAGCCGACCACCACCTGCTGCGCGTTGACGATGGCCTGCCGCGCGATCATCGCGACCGAGGACTGGGTGCCGGGGGGCGGGGCGAGGGAGGCCCCAGGGGCGGAGAGTGAAGTCATGGTCAGAGGTTCGGGTGAGTGTGTTGCCGCTTCAGCGGCCGCAGGCGCCGCGGATTGTAGGAGCCATCGCATGTCGGCGCATGGTGGTGGATCAGACCTGTTGCAGCCACCGCAGCTCGGCGTCGGTAAAGCCGGCGCTGCGGCGCGCTTTTTCATTGAACGGGGGTTTCAGGCGGGGGGCCTCGTATTGCCTGACCAGGGCGCCATAGTGGGTTTCAGGGTCCACGCCCCGGCGCTCGCACAGCCAGCGGTACCAGTGGTTGCCGATGGCCACGTGGCCGACCTCCTCGCGCAGGATGGTGTCGAGAATCTCCACGGCGGCCAGCGCATCGGGCGTGCCCACCTGGCGCAGCTTGGCCTGGATCTGCGGCGTGGCGTCCAGGCCGCGCGCCTCCAGCGTGCGTGGCACCAGCGCCATGCGCGCCAGGATGTCGTGCCGCGTCTTCTCGCACATCGTCCACAGGCCTTGGTGGGCCGGGAAGTCGCCGTAGTCGTGCCCCTGGCCGCGAAGGTGGTCGCGCAGCAGGCGGAAATGCTGTGCCTCCTCGCCCGCCACGCGCATCCAGTCGGTGTAGTAGGCGCGGGGCATGCCGTCGAAACGCCAGACCGCGTCCAGCGCCAGGTTGATGGCATTGAATTCGATGTGCGCGATGGCATGGATGAGGACTGCGCGCCCCTCGGCCGTCGCGGGCGAGCGGCGGGCCACCTGCGTGTGGCGCAGCAGCAGGGGCCGCTCCGGCCGGCCGGGCAGGGCCGCGGGATCCAGCGGGGCCTCAGGGGCTTTGTCTGCTATGGAAAGAATAGCTGCTTGCGATTGCAGATCAAGCGCTGCGGCCGCTTTTTGTTCAGGGTCTGCAAGGCACAAAACCTGCAATGCACGGTGGCGAAGCTCCATCCTTACAATTCTAGGCCCTGCCACCCGGAACACTGCACACGCTTTGTAACCATTGGCAGGCCCGGTTCCGGCCTTCATTTTTCTGGAGTGTTTGCATGGCGATTTACGAACTCGACGGCGTGGCGCCGCAGCTGGCGGCTTCGGCCTGGGTGGCGGAAGGCGCCCAGGTCATGGGAAACGTCGTTCTTGGCGAGGATGCCAGTGTCTGGTTTGGGACGGTGGTGCGTGGCGACACCGAAAGCATCACCATCGGCGCGGGCTCGAATATCCAGGACGCGAGCGTGCTGCATGCCGACATCGGCAAGCCGCTGGTCATCGGCGAGCGCGTGACGGTGGGCCACCAGGTCATGCTGCACGGCTGCACCATCGGCGACGAGTCGCTGATCGGCATCGGGGCCATCGTGCTCAACGGCGCCAAGATTGGCAGGCACTGCCTGGTGGGCGCGGGCGCCCTGGTGACCGAGGGCAAGGAGTTTCCCGATGGTTCCATGATCATCGGCAGCCCGGCCAAGGCCGTGCGCGAACTCACGCCCGAGCAGATCGAGGGCCTGCGCCAGAGCGCCCAGCACTACATCGACAACGCGCGCCGCTTTCAGCGCGGCCTGCACAAAATCGGCTGAACGCCGACCCTTTCTGGAACCCTTGCGTGTCTGAACTCCACAAGTTTCTCTTCGACGGCCTGCCAGTGCGCGGCATGATCGTGCGCCTGACCGATGCCTGGACCGAGATCCTGCGCCGCCGCGCGGGCAATACCGGCACCGGTGCCTACCCCGCCCCGGTGAGCGAGCTGCTGGGCGAGATGGCCGCCGCCGGCGTGCTGATGCAGTCCAACATCAAGTTCAACGGCGCGCTGGTGCTGCAGGTGTTTGGCGACGGCCCCGTGAAGCTGGCCGTGGCCGAGGTGCAGTCGGACCTGAGCCTGCGCGCCACCGCCACGGTCAACAGCGAGGTGCCCGAGGGCGCGCCCCTGAGCCAGATGGTGAACGTGGGCGGCGGTGGCCGCTGCGCCATCACGCTCGACCCCAAGGACCGCCACCCCGGCCAGCAGCCCTACCAGGGCGTGGTGCCGCTGTATGGCGACCGGCACGAGAAGCTGGAACGCCTGTCGGATGTGCTGCAGCACTACATGCTGCAGTCCGAGCAGCTGGACACCATCCTGGTCCTGGGCGCGAACGAACAGGTGGCCGCGGGCCTGCTGATCCAGCGCATGCCGATCAAGGGCGAGGGCAACCTGGCCGAGGGCCTGACCCACCGCGAGAACGAAGACCAGATCGGCCACAACGAGGACTACAACCGCATCGCGCACCTGGCTGCCAGCCTGACGCGCGAGGAACTGCTGACCCTGGACGTGGACACCATCCTGCGCCGCCTGTTCTGGGAGGAAAAGCTGCTGCGCTTCGAGCCCCAGCAGGGTGCCAGCGGCCCGCGTTTTGCCTGCACCTGCAGCCGTGAGCGCGTGAGCAACATGCTGCGCAACCTGGGCAGCGAAGAGGCCGAGAGCATCCTGTCCGAGCGCGACGACATCGAGGTCGGCTGCGAATTCTGCGGCCAGCAGTACCGTTTCGACGCCGTGGACGCCGCGCAGATCTTCGTGCCGCCGTCCTCCAGCCAGCCGCCCGGGCCGAGCGGGATCCTGCAGTAGCCCGCCGCGCCGGCTGACCATCGTTGACAATCGCCCGCCGCCATCGCGCCTAAGATCGGCGCTCTCCACACGGCCCCGGGCGTTGCCGCCCGCGATGTCCGCCGGTCGCCGCGCACTTGGGGTGCGCGTGCGCCGCCTGTCCGTGTGGCGCAGCAAGAGGGGCTATGGATTTTTTTCGTCGTGTATTTGGCGCCCGCGGGCGGGAGGCCGGGCCGTCGCTGGAGCTGTGCGACAGCGGCAGCGCAGGGGCACAGGATTCGCAACGCGCGGACACCGTGCTCGCAGCCCTCGACATCGACGCAGCCATCAATGCCCACGAACGCTGGAAGGCGCACCTCATGGACTACCTCGAAGGGCGCACCACCCAGGGCCTGGACCCTTCGGAGGTGCGACGCGGCGACCGTGGCGCGCTGGGGCGGTGGCTCCATGGCGTGGGCGGTGAACTGCTGGGCGACCAGCCCGCCTATGCCGTGCTGATGGCGCGCCACCAGTATTTTCACGAACAGGCCGCAATGCTGGTGGCACTGGCCCAGCAGGGCGAATGGGACAAGGCCGTGCAGGTGCTCAACGGCGGATACCGCTACGGCTCCAGCCAGGTCGTGCTGCTCCTCAAGGAACTCAAGCGTGGCCTGGTGCAGCAGCCACTGCCCTGACGGAATGGCCGGATGGCGGGTCAGGCGCCGCGGGCGTTCCGGCCGGTCAGGGCGGTGAACAGGCGGTGCTCGCACTCCGGATCGCTGCACTTCTCGCAGTTCCAGGCGCGCAGGCGTGCCGTGCGCGCGGGCCGAGCAGCCGGTGTGGGGGCAGAAGTGCTACCGGTGGTCCACAGACTGGCGTCCGGAGCCATGTTTTTGATGGCGTTCAGCGCATTGGCGAGCCGCTGATCGCCATGGCCATACACCACCTGATAGCCCATCTCCCGCTGGGCGAGGTCCGTGCGCAGGCGCGCATCGGCGGCTTCCTGTTCGGGCCGGTCGCGCGCGGGGCAGGGCAGATCGAGCCCCATCAGCAGCACGTGGCGGGTGGCATCGGCCTGGCCCGGGGAGTGCAGGCCGCCCAGGTCGTGGCTCCACAGAATGCGCACCGCCCCGGGGGGCAGGTGTTCCTGCAGCGCGGCGGCCAGCGCCTGCGCGCCGGTGCCGGGCGCGCCGAGCAGGACAACGAGGGTGGGCTGGGACGGCACGATGACAGGAGGGCGAGAGGTGGAGATGTGGAGAGGAGGGGGCACCCCCCTGTCCAAGGCCGGGGCCGGGGCCGGGATAGCGCCGCGGTGGCCGCGGCTCAGCGCGGCGTGAACTGCACGTAGACCTCGTTGGGCTTGACCATGCCCAGCTCGCTGCGTGCCTTTTCTTCCACCATGTCGAGCCCTTCCTTGAGGTCATGCACCTCGGAGGACAAGCGTTCGTTGGCCTGCCGGGCCTGGTCGTTGGCCGCCTTCTGCACGTCGATCTGCCGCTGCATCTCGTTGACGCGCGGCACGCTGCCCCGCCCGAGCCAGAGCTGGGCGTGCAGTGCTGCGAGCAAGGCCAGCAGGATGACGGGAACAATGCGGGAGACCATCGCTTACCCCTTGGCGTGGGGTTTTGCCACCGGGCCGCCCCAAGGCAACACGCGGCCCCCTGGGGAGGCAGGGAGCCACAGGCAGTGGGCGACCGTGGGGGCCATTACTTCAGGTTATAGAACGCAGCGCGGCCGGGGTAGTGCGCGATCTCGCCCAGGTCTTCCTCGATGCGCAGCAGCTGGTTGTACTTGGCGATCCGGTCCGAACGCGACAGCGAGCCGGTCTTGATCTGGCCCGCATTCGTGCCCACGGCGATGTCGGCGATGGTGCTGTCTTCGGTTTCGCCCGAGCGGTGCGAGATCACGGCGGTGTAGCCGGCGCGCTTGGCCATCTCGATGGCGGCGAAGGTTTCGGTCAGCGTGCCGATCTGGTTGATCTTGATCAGGATCGAGTTGGCGATGCGCTTGTCGATGCCTTCCTTCAGGATCTTGGTGTTGGTCACGAACAGGTCGTCGCCCACCAGCTGCACCTTGTCGCCCAGGCGTTCGGTCAGGTGCTTCCAGCCATCCCAGTCGCCTTCGTGCATGCCGTCTTCGATGCTGATGATGGGGTACTTGTCCACCCAGGCCGCCAGCATGTCGGTCCATTGCTGGGCGGTGAGCTTCAGGCCGCCTTCGCCTTCGAGCACATACATGCCGTCCTTGTAGAACTCGCTCGCGGCGCAGTCCAGGCCCAGGGCGATCTGCTCGCCCGCCGTGTAGCCAGCGGCTTCGATGGCTTGCAGGATGAGGCGGATGGCCGCTTCGTGGTTCTCGACGCTGGGGGCAAAGCCGCCTTCGTCGCCCACGGCGGTGCTCATGCCCTTGTCGTGGATGATCTTCTTGAGAGCGTGGAACACCTCGGCGCCCCAGCGCACGGCTTCGCGGAAGGTCGGTGCGCCCACGGGGATGATCATGAACTCCTGCAGGTCCAGGCTGTTGTTGGCGTGCGCGCCGCCGTTGATCACGTTCATCATGGGCACGGGCAACTGCACGCTGCCCATGCCGCCCAGGTAGCGGTACAGCGGCAGGCCGGACTCTTCGGCGGCGGCGCGGGCCACGGCCATGGAGACCGCCAGCATGGCATTGGCGCCCAGGCGGCTCTTGTTCTCGGTGCCGTCGAGGTCGATCAGGGTCTTGTCCAGGAAGGCCTGTTCGGAGGCATCCAGGCCCAACACGGCTTCGCTGATCTCGGTGTTGATGTGCTCCACGGCCTTGAGCACGCCCTTGCCCAGGTAGCGGCTCTTGTCGCCATCGCGCATTTCAATGGCTTCGCGGCTGCCGGTGGACGCACCGGAAGGCACGGCGGCACGGCCCATCACGCCCGATTCCAGCAGCACGTCGCATTCGACGGTGGGGTTGCCGCGGCTGTCCAGCACTTCGCGGCCTACGATGTCAACAATGGCACTCATGATTTTCCTTGAGGTTTTTGAAATTCATTCAGACGGGCGGGACGGGCTTTGCTTGTTCAGGCCAAATGGCAAAATGGCCGCTTGGGCGCGTCTGTAGTCATTTTATGCTACTGATTTGATAGTGAATCAGCCTGCAGGTACGAACCGGGTACAACCCGACCGGCGTGAGCTGGCCGCCGCGTATCAGACGCCCTCGACGCACACCATGCGCATGATGGCGGCGCCTTCGCGGGCGGCCTTGGCTTGCTGGTATTCGGGTGTGTCGTAGAAGGCGCGCGCGGCCTCGAAGCTGGGGAACTTGAGCAGCACGGTGCGGCCGGGGTTCCAGTCGCCCTCCAGCACTTCCACCTTGCCGCCGCGAATGCACACCTCGGCGCCATGCGCTTGCATGGCCACGGTGCTCCACTTTTTGTACTCTTCGTACTGCTCAGGGTTGGTGACGGTGACGGATGCGATGACGTAACCACTGCTCATGTCTCAGGCTCCAAAGTTGTTTTCGAGGAATCCATTTTTCTTGGTGATGTCGTCCAGCGCCACCAAGGTCTCCAGCAGCGCCTTCATGTGCTTCAAAGGCACAGCATTGGGGCCGTCCGACCAGGCCTCGGCGGGCCGGGGGTGGGTTTCCATGAAAAGGCCCGCCACGCCCACGGCCACGCCCGCGCGGGCCAGCACCGGCACCATGTCGCGCGCACCACCGCTCACGGCGCCCAGGCCGCCGGGCTTCTGTACCGAGTGGGTCACGTCGAACACCACCGGCGCGCCGGAGTTGCGCATCTCGGCCAGGCTGGTCATGTCGGCCACGAGGTTGTTGTAGCCAAAGCTCACGCCGCGCTCGCAGGCCAGGAAGCGGTCTTCCGAGAGGCCGGCTTCCTGCGCGGCCGCGCGGGCCTTGTCGATGACGTTCTTCATGTCCCAGGGCGCGAGGAACTGGCCCTTCTTGATGTTCACCGGCTTGCCGGACTGCGCCACCGCGCGGATGAAGTCGGTCTGGCGGCAGAGAAAGGCCGGGGTTTGCAGCACGTCCACCACGCTGGCCACCTCGGCCACGTGCGAGGTGTCGTGCACATCGGTCAGGATGGGCAGCTGCAACTGGCGGCGCACTTCATCGAGGATCTTCAGGCCCGCCTCCAGCCCCACGCCGCGCTTGCTGGTGCCGGAGGAGCGGTTGGCCTTGTCGAACGAGCCCTTGTAGATCAAGGGGATGCCCAGCGCCGTGCAGATCTCCTTGAGCTGGCCCGCGACGTCCAGCGACATCTGCTGGCCTTCGATGGAGCAGGTGCCCGCGATCAGGAAAAAGCGCTGGTCCAGGCCAACATTGAATCCGCACAGCTGCATAGGTCTCCAATCAGGCTTTAGTAGCCGCTTGCTGGTGTTCGACGGCCGCCTTGATGAAGGCGTTGAACAGCGGGTGGCCGTTCCACGGCGTCGACTTGAACTCGGGGTGGAACTGCACGCCGATGAACCAGGGGTGCACGTTGTTCGGCAGCTCCACGATCTCGGTGAGCTGCTCGCGCTGGGTCAGCGCGGAGATCACGAGGCCCGCCTTGCGCAGCTGGTCCAGGTAGTTCACGTTGGCTTCGTAGCGGTGGCGGTGGCGCTCGGTCACCACGTCGCCATAGATGCTGTGGGCCAGTGTGTTGGCCGACACGTCGGAGCTTTGTGCGCCCAGGCGCATGGTGCCGCCCAGGTCGGAGTTCTCGTCGCGCTTCTTGATGGTGCCGTCGGCGTCCTTCCACTCGGTGATCAGGGCGATCACGGGGTGGGGGGTGGTGGCGTCGAACTCGGTGCTGTTGGCGTTGACCAGGCCCGCCACGTGCCGGGCGTACTCGATGGTCGCGACCTGCATGCCCAGGCAGATGCCCAGATAGGGCACCTTGTGCTCGCGGGCGAACTGGGCGGTGGCGATCTTGCCTTCCACGCCCCGCACGCCGAACCCGCCGGGCACCAGGATGGCGTCGTACTTGGCGAGCTTGGCGGCGGCATCGGCGCCATCGATGGTCTCCGAGTCGACGTGGTCGATCTTCACGCGCACATGGTTGCGCATGCCGGCGTGGCGCAGGGCCTCGTTGACGGACTTGTAGCTGTCCGACAGGTCGACGTACTTGCCCACCATCGCGATGGTGACTTCGCCCTGCGGGTGCTCGGTTTCATGCACCAGGTCGTCCCAGCGCTTGAGGCTGGTGGGCGGCGTGTTCAGGCGCAGCTTGTCGCAGATCAGGCCGTCGAGGCCCTGCTCGTGCAGCATGCGCGGCACCTTGTAGATGGTGTCCACGTCCCACATGCTGATCACGCCCCACTCGGGCACGTTGGTGAACAGCGAGATCTTGGCGCGCTCTTCCTCGGGAATGCGGCGGTCGGCGCGGCACAGCAGGGCGTCGGCCTGGATGCCGATCTCGCGCAGCTTCTGCACGGTGTGCTGGGTGGGCTTGGTCTTGAGCTCGCCGGCTGCTGCGATCCAGGGCAGGTAGGTCAGGTGCACGAACGCCGCATTGTTGGGGCCCATGCGCAGGCTCATCTGGCGCACGGCTTCCAGGAACGGCAGCGACTCGATGTCGCCCACCGTGCCGCCGATCTCGACGATGGCCACGTCCACGGCATCGGGCGTGCCGATGCCGGCGCCGCGCTTGATGAATTCCTGGATCTCGTTGGTGACGTGCGGGATGACCTGCACGGTCTTGCCCAGGTAGTCGCCGCGGCGTTCCTTCTCCAGCACGGACTGGTAAATCTTGCCCGTGGTGAAGTTGTTGGTTTTCTTCATGCGCGTTTCGATGAAACGCTCATAGTGGCCCAGATCCAGGTCGGTTTCTGCGCCGTCGTCGGTCACGAAAACCTCGCCGTGCTGGAACGGCGACATGGTGCCCGGATCTACGTTGATGTAGGGGTCAAGCTTGATGAGGGTGACTTTGAGTCCCCGCGATTCGAGGATCGCGGCAAGGGAGGCTGAGGCGATTCCCTTACCGAGGGAAGACACCACACCGCCGGTGACGAAGACAAATTTGGTCATGTCTTTTTTGGTGGTGGGAAATTGGGATTATAGATGGCGCCCCGGCGACACCCCTGCCGGCAGGGACACCCCCGTCTGCTAAATTCGCCGCATGAATGAGCTTGCTGGCAAACACATTGTTCTGGGTCTGAGCGGGGGCGTGGCTTGCTACAAGGCAGCCGATCTGTGCCGCCAGCTCATCAAGGAGGGCGCCACCGTGCAGGTGGTGATGACCGAGGCGGCCGCGCAATTCATCACGCCGGTGACCATGCAGGCCCTGTCGGGGCGGCCCGTCTACGGCTCGCAGTGGGATGCGCGCGAGCCCAACAACATGCCGCACATCAACCTCAGCCGCGAGGCCGATGCGATCCTGATCGCGCCCTGCAGCGCCGATTTCATCGCGCGGCTGGTGCAGGGCCGGGCCGACGAGTTGCTGAGCCTGCTGTGCCTGGCACGCCCCATCGACCGCGTGCCGCTGCTGCTGGCCCCAGCCATGAACCGCGAGATGTGGGCCCACCCCGCCACAGCGCGCAACCTGGCCCAGGTGGCCAGGGACGGCGCCCGCGTGCTGGGCGTGGGCAATGGCGACCAGGCCTGCGGAGAAACCGGCGACGGCCGCATGCTGGAGCCTTCAGAGCTGCTCGAGGAGCTGGTTGCCTTCTTCGCGCCCAAGGTGCTGGCGGGGCGCAAGGTGCTGGTCACCGCTGGACCGACCTTCGAAGCCATCGATCCGGTGCGCGGCATCACCAACCTCTCCAGCGGCAAGATGGGCTTTGCCATCGCCCGCGCGGCGCGCGAAGCGGGGGGCGATGTCACGCTCGTGGCCGGTCCCGTGCATCTGCCCACGCCGCGCGGGGTGCAGCGCCTGAATGTCCAGTCTGCACAGGAAATGCTGGCAGCGGTTGAAGGGCAAGCGCACGACGCTTCTATTTTCATAGCAACGGCGGCGGTGGCAGACTGGCGGCCTGCTGCGCCGTCCACACAGAAGATCAAGAAAGACGGCTCCGGCCAGACCCCCACCCTGGGCTTTGTGGAGAACCCCGACATCCTGGCGGGCGTGGCGCGGTCGCCGCGTGCGCAGGCGGGCAAGCTGTACTGCGTGGGATTTGCCGCCGAGAGCCACGATCTCCTGGCCCATGCCACGGCCAAGCGTGCGCGCAAGGGGGTGCCGCTGCTGGTGGGCAATATCGGGCCCGCCACCTTCGGACAGGACGACAATGCCCTGCTGCTCGTGGATGCCGATGGGCACCGCGAGCTGCCCCGCGCATCCAAGCGGGTGCTGGCGCGGCAGCTCATCGAGGACATCGCGGCGCGGTTGCCGCCATCGGATTCGTGACGTTCGTTTCCCCGGAGGTTGTATGAAAACTGGCTCCACCAAGCCTGAATGGGATACTCCGCCCGACGGCGACTTTGCGCGCTATGTGGAGCGGCTGACCGCGCCGGCCCCGTCCAGGACGGCGCAGGTCCTCTCTCCGGGGGCCACCGGCCCTGCACCACCGGTGTCCGCGGGCGGCTCCCGGTCGACCCCCCGCGCCGGTCCGCCCGATCTCGCGCAGGCGCTCGGGCCCCTGATGGGCGTGCTGCGAACCGTGCGCGTGGTGCTGTTGCTGCTCATCGCCGCGCAGGGGATCGTGCTGTTCCTGTTCAGCCAGGGGTCCTTGGCCGGCCTGGTCGCCATGGCGGCCATCTGGTGGGCGCTGGGCTGGCTGATGGATGCGGCGCCCAGGGCCATTTCATCCCCAGGCGCCGCGCCAGGCGTGCAACCATTGCAAGAGCGACTGCGGCAAGTGGCCCAGCAGCGCAAGACAGGAAAGAAGAAGTAGTGAAGATCGATGTCAAGATTCTGGACCCGCGCATGGCGGATCAACTCCCCTCCTATGCCACGCCCGGCAGCGCGGGCCTGGACCTGCGGGCCTGCCTGGACGCGCCGCTGACCCTGCAGCCGAACGCATGGCAGCTGGTACCCACGGGCATCTCCGTGTACATCAAGGACCCGGGATATGCCGCGCTCATCCTGCCGCGCTCGGGCCTCGGCCACAAGCACGGCATCGTGCTGGGCAACCTTGTCGGATTGATCGACAGCGACTACCAGGGCCAGCTCATGGTGAGCGCCTGGAACCGCAGCGGCACGGCATTCACGCTGGAGCCGATGGAGCGGCTGGCGCAACTGGTGATCGTGCCGGTGGTGCAGGCGCAGTTCAACGTGGTGGCCGAGTTCGCGGCGACCCAGCGGGGAGAGGGCGGCTACGGGTCCACCGGCAAGGCCTGAAGGGGCGGGTCCCTCTGGCCTGGGAGCTGGCGCCTGTCAGACACGGCTTACTTTTCGAAGGGTCTGTTACGGACAGGGCCTCAGCCCCTTGTCCACGCGACAAGACCCTTGCGCGTTGTTCCAATCAAGGCATGCGTACCCGGACCGGATTGTCGGACCATGCGCCAGCCCCTGACTTTAGGAGATTGAAAAATGCTGCAATTTAAGCGTTCGTTTGCCATTGTGGGCGCCGTTGTCCTCGTGGGATCCCTGGCGGCCTGCGGCCACAACCGGTCGGCCCCCCAGCCCCAGTATTCGGGAGGCTATTCGGGCGGATACCAGTCTGCGCCCGCCTACCCGAACAACCCGGCGGGCACCGAGTATGGCCGTGTGTCGAACATCGAAGTGCTGCAGGGCCGCTCGCAAGGGCAGACCTCGGGCGCAGGCGCCGTGCTGGGCGCGGTCGTGGGCGGGGTCCTGGGCAACCAGATCGGCAAGGGTTCCGGCCGCGCGGCGGCCACTGGCGTGGGCATCCTGGGCGGTGCCGTGGCAGGCAATGCCATCGAAGGCCGCAACAACAGCCAGGAATATGCCCAGGGCTATCGGCTCTCTGTCCAGCTGGACCAGGGCGGCTATCGTGCCTACGACGTGAGCAGTCCGGGCGATCTGCGCATCGGCGACCGCGTGCGCCTCTACAACGGCCAGATTTCGCGCCTGTAAACCGAACCCCCCAGCCGCCACCGCGGGAATCCTGAGCTGTTCAGGATTCCCGGCCTGGCTCACCCGCTCAATCAATGCAGCAGGGAGCCGCCGGGCGCCTGCGGCTGTACCCGAAAGAAGCCGGTGCCCGCGGTGCCCCGGCCAATCTCATCTTCCGTGGCTTCGCGCACGGCCTGCACCGTCAGCTGCAGCCGCAGGGCGATGCCCGCGAGCGGGTGGTTGCCGTCCAGAACCACGTGCTCTGGATAGATCTCCGTCACGGTGTACAGCCCGCTGCGCGGTGCATCGGGGTTGCAGCCCTCCGGCAGGGCCATTCCGTCAAACGTCATCCCTTCTTCCAGCTCCGCCGGAAACAGGGACCGGGGTTCCAGAAAAAGCAGTTGATCGTTGAAGTCGCCAAAAGCGTCCTCGGGTTCCAGGTGCAGAGCCAGCGTGGCCCCCGGGCCGTGGCCTTGCAGGGCTTCCTCGATGCGCGGCAGCAGGTCGTCGCCCCCTACCAGGAACTCCACGGGGTCATCGAGAACATCCAGTTCTTCGCCAAGGGTGTCTTTGAGCGTCCAGGTCAGTGCGACCACGCATTGTTGGGTAATTTCCATAGGAGAATTGTCGCAGTTTGACCAATGCCTCCGCAAAGGGGCGCCACTCTCCCATGGATATTCAGCAACCCCTTTCCCTGCTCGGCGGCATGACCCCCGCGCAATTCATGCGCCGCCACTGGCAGAAGAAGCCTTTGCTGGTGCGGCAGGCCATCGCGCAGTTTTCGCCGCCTGTACTGCGTGCCGAGCTTTTTGCGCTGGCTTCCCAGGAGGGGGTGGAGTCCCGCCTGGTGCAGTTGGCCAAGGGCGCCTGGAAGCTGCGCCACGGACCGTTCAACCGCCGCGCCCTGCCGGCGCTGCAGCAGCCCGACTGGACCCTGCTCGTGCAAGGTGTGGACCTGCACAACGACGCGGTGCACGCGCTGATGCAGCAGTTCCGTTTTGTGCCCGAGGCGCGCCTGGACGATCTCATGATCAGCTATGCCGCCGACGGCGGGGGCGTGGGTCCGCATTTCGACAGTTATGACGTCTTTCTGCTGCAGGCCCACGGAAAGCGGCGCTGGCGCATTGGCCGCCAGAAGGACTTGTCGCTGCGCGATGACATTCCGCTGAAGGTGCTGGCCCACTTCGAGCCGGAAGAGGAGTTCGTTCTCGAGCCTGGCGACATGCTCTACCTGCCGCCCCGCTATGCGCACGACGGCATCGCCGAAGGCGAATGCATGACTTATTCGATAGGCTTTCGGGCGCCGGCCCGTGCCGAGCTCGCGCAGGAGCTGCTGGTGCGTCTGGCGGAGGATGCAGGCGATGAAGAGGGCAGTCCCTTGCTGTACCGCGATGCGCAGCAGGCGGCGGTTGCCCAGCCCGGCGCCATTCCAGCGGGGCTGCACGATTTCGCGCGGACCGCTCTGGCCCGCGCCTTGGCGCAACCCCTGGTGCTGGAGCGTGCGCTCGGGGAATATCTGACCGAGCCCAAGCCCAGCGTGTGGTTCGAGCCCGGGGACGCGGGCGTGATGCTGGAAGGCGTGCGCCTGGATCGCCGCAGCCGCATGATGTATGACGCCCACCACGTGTTCATCAACGGCGAAAGCTACCGTGCCGCGGGCCGCGACGCGACGCTGATGCGCCGCCTGGCGGACGAACGCCAACTGACTGCCCGCGAACTCGCGCGCGCGAGCGACGATGCGCTCGAGCTGCTGTCGTCCTGGTGCGATGCCGGCTGGGCGCATGCATGGGCTGAAGGCTGAAAAGACTGGTGTATCCCAAGGAGACGCTCCCATGACCGAGGCTTCCTCCACCCCCGCGGATCCGCTGCGTGAACTGCCGTCCGGGCGGTTCAGCGGCCGTGAGGCGTTTCAGCAACTGGTGCGCGACGCGATGGCCACGGCCGCACGCGACGGGTGGCCGGAAATCGTGATCAGCGACGCGAACTTCCACGACTGGCCGCTGGGTGAGCGCAGCGTGGCAGAAGCCCTTCAGCACTGGGCGCACGGGAGCCGGCGCTTGACGATGCTGGCGTGCAGCTATGACGATGTGGTTCGCCGCCACGCCCGTTTTGTGCGCTGGCGTGGTACCTGGGACCACATCATCACGTGCCGCCGCAGCCCCGCGGCGGACCCGCTCGATATCCCCAGCGCGTTGTGGTCCCCGCAGTGGGTGCTGCAGCGCCTGGACCCCGAGCGGTGCGTGGGCGTCACGGGCAGCGAACCCGATCGGCGGGTGCTGCTGCGCGAGAATCTCAACGAGTGGGTGCGTGGCAAGAGTTCGCCCGGTTTTCCCGCCTCGACCCTGGGTCTGTAGATGAAATACCTGCTTTGCGCCGTGTCAATGGGGTGTAAAGCTTTCGTCAGTGTTAGTCAGTATTGACTAAATACCAATATAATTAGCGGCTGCGCCGAAAAGGTGCAAGCCAAAGCGCATTGTGCCGACGCGTTCCGAGGCTTCCAGGAGCCCGACGCCGCGGCTTTTCAAGATTCTGTCTGTCCAACTAGGAAAATCGAAATGAAGAACTCTCTCGTTCTGGCCGCCCTGATCGCTGCTGCAGCACTCGCCGCTTGTGGCAAGAAGGAAGAACCCGCTCCAGCACCAGCACCTGCTGCCGTGGAAGCACCAGCTCCTGCACCCGCACCTGCTCCTGCCGCCTCCGATGCAGCTCCTGCTGCTTCCGACGCCGCTTCGGCTGCCGCTGCACCTGCTGCTGACGCTGCCAAGGCTGCTGCCGACGCTGCTGCCACCGCTGCCGCTGGCGCTTCCGCAGCCAAGTAATTTGCTGCAGGCCCTGGCTGGTTGCAAGACCAGCCACTGCCCGAAGGCCCCGCACTGCAAGGTCGGGGCTTTTTCTTTTCCGGGCGCGGAACGTGTTTTTGTGGTGCGCCGTCCGTGGGGGGGCGGGCGGGGTAGCCGGTGGGCGCGCTCGTGTCAGATCGGCGCCTGCGCTACCGGCAGCCATGCCGTGCCCGCCGTGGGGCAGGCCACGGCGATGGCCTCCACGGGCCAGTCCATGGCAGGGGCCAGCGCCTCACGTGCGATGGAGGGCGCATTGTTCTTGGCGCTCAGGTGGGCCGCCACCACCGTCCGCAGGCCCGGATGGCGGACGGCGCGAAGGATGTCCGCCGTGACCCGGTTGGCCAGGTGGCCGAAGGGGCCGCCTACGCGGCGCTTCAGAAAGAGGGGGTAGCGGGATGCCGCCAGCAGCGCGGGGTCGTGATTGGCTTCGATCATCAGCGCGTGGCAGCCCTCGAGCTGCTGCAGCACATGCTCGCTGGCATGGCCCAGGTCGGTCAGCACCCCCAGGTGGGCGGCGCCGTCGGAGCAGCGCAGCTGCAGCGGCTCGCGGGCGTCATGCGGCACGGTGAAGGGCCGGGCCTCGAACGTGCCCAGGTCGATCGGTGCCATGTCGTGCGCGACGCGCAGCATGTCGCCAAAGTCCGGCTGGCCCAGGGCGGCGTAGGTGCCCTGGCTCATCCAGACGGGAATGCCGTAGCGCAGGGCCACGGCCTGCGCGCAGCCGATGTGGTCGGAATGTTCGTGGGTGATGAAAACCGCGTCCAGGTCCTCGATCTGCAGCTGCGCCTGCGCCAGCCGGCCCTGCAGTTGCCGGATGCCGAAGCCGCAGTCGATCAGGAGGCGGCGCACCTGCGTGTCGCAGCGGCCTTCCACCACGGTGGCATTGCCGGTGCTGCCGCTCCCCAGGTTCTTGAAACGCAGCATGGAGGGCGAGGATATTGCGCCGTGCCGCGGGGCGGACCGGGGCCGGTCCTCGCGGACTCCGCGCAGCACGCACGCAGACGCGTGCCGCGCGGCGATGCGGCGGGTTACTTGAGGTCGTCCGCGATCACGCGCACGATGCGCTCGGCGTTGGCCGAGGACTCGGGGGCGCCTGCTTCGTTGAGTACCGACACGGTGGTGGATTCGCCCTGGCTGCGCACGACGATGCGGTACTTGAGCGGGGGCGTGGCCGACGAAGAGCCGCTGAACAGCTTGCCGAAGAACCCTGGTTCCTTCTTGTCGGCGTTGGGCGCCACATAGCGGACGAAGTAGGTGCCTTCATTGCGGTTGCGGTCTTCGACCGTGAAGCCGGTGCGGTCCAGCGCCAGGCCCACGCGGCGCCATGCGCGGTCAAAGCCTTCGTCCAGCTGGACCACGGGCTTGTTGTCCACGGTGGCCATGCGAGCGGATTGCGTGCGCAGGGCGGGGGCTGCCACCACGGCCTTGGACTGTTCCTGGCTCACGCCCAGCTTGACCATCAGGCGGCGCAGGAATTCGGTTTCAAGCTCCGGGTCCGACGGGCGGGGCTGCCAGACGGTGTTGTCCTTGGTCTGCGTGCCATACACCTCGATCATGCCCCGGTGGGTGATGTAGATCTCGGTGCCGCCATTGGCATTGCGCTCCAGGCGGGTGCGGAATTTGTCGCGCTCGCCGGTGGAATACAGCGAATCCAGGAGCTTGCCGATGGTGGAGCGGATGAAGTCCTGTGGCAGCTTGGCGCGGTTCTCGGCCCAGTCGGTTTCCATGATGCCGACGTTGGGCTCGGCCTGGGCCAGGTTGAAGCCGCTTTCCTGCCAGAAGTCGCGCACGGGCTCCCAGAGCTTGTCCGCCGGGCGGTTGACCACCAGCCAGCGCTGGTTGCCATCGCGCTCGATGCGCACGTCGCCCAGTTGCATGGCGGCGGCGTTGGCGGTGCCCGAGGGCTGCGCGGCCTGGCCGGCCTGCATGGCGGCCGCCGAGACGGGGCCGCCGGGTACGGCATAGCGCGAATCGCGCGACAGCTGCGTCAGGTCGGGCGGAACCTCCAGGGTCGAGCCCTTGGCGGCGCTCTTGTAGTCGATCTTGTCGCCCTCCAGGGCGGCGCAGGCGGACAGGGCCATGGCAAGGGCCAGCAGGCTCAGGCGGGTGGTAGCAGCTTTCACGCGGAAATCCTTGGAGAGTGTCTCGGGGAGCGGGCGCAGCCCGGATTAGATCAGGCCGCTGGTGCGCAGCGCGGATTCGACCACAGCCTCGTTGCTGCTGGCCAGCGGTGTCATGGGCAGGCGCATGGTGCCACCACACAGGCCCATGCGGGCCACGGCCCACTTGACCGGGATGGGGTTGGCTTCGACAAACAGGTTCTTGTGCACGGGCATCAGCTGGAACTGGATCTGCATCGCGCGCTGCACATTGCCTGCCAGCGCTGCCACGCACAGCTCGTGCATGAGGCGCGGCGCCACGTTGGCCGTCACGCTGATGTTGCCGTGGCCGCCGCACAGCATGAGCGCCACGGCGGTCGGGTCGTCGCCCGAATACACGGCGAAGCCCTTGGGCACATCGCGGATGAGCCACTGCGCACGCTCGATGTTGCCGGTGGCTTCCTTGATGCCGATGATGCCGGGCACCTGGGCCAGGCGCAGCACGGTGTCGTGCTGCATATCGGCCACCGAGCGGCCGGGCACGTTGTACAGCACGATGGGCAGGTCGCCCGTGGCTTCGGCGATCGCCTTGAAATGCTGGAACTGGCCCTCTTGCGTGGGCTTGTTGTAGTAGGGCACGACCTGCAGCTGGCTGTCGGCCCCGACGCCGCGCGCGAACTTGGCCAGTTCGATGGCTTCGGCGGTGGAGTTGGCGCCGCAGCCCGCCATGATGGGCACGCGCTTGGCGGATTGCTCGACGGCCACGCGGATGATTTCGCAGTGTTCTTCGACATTGACGGTGGGCGATTCGCCCGTGGTGCCCACCACACCGATGCAGTCGGTGCCTTCGGCGATGTGCCAGTCGATCAGTTTGCGCAGGGCCGGGTAGTCCACGCTACCGTCCTCGTGCATGGGGGTGACGAGGGCGACGATGCTGCCGGTAAGGGGGACGGAGGAAGAGGTCATGTCCGCAGTGGTAAACGGTAAAAGGGCATTCTAACTAGGCGGCATGGCCAAAAGATTCCGCGAGGGGCCGCCAGCGTGCGGGAGTTCCCGCACGGCCGTGATGCGTTGCACGAAACGGTCGGGGTTTTGCAGGAAGCCGTCCTCGTAGGCCACGGTGCGCAGCCCGGCGCAGGCGCTCAGCAATTCCCCGGGCGCCAGCAGGAATTCCGGCCGCGCAGGGCGGCCCACGGTGCCGTTGCCGTGCGCAAAGGTTTCGTAGATCAGCACGCCACCCGGTGCGACGCTCTCCACCAGGGTGGCCAGCAGGGGCCGCCACAGGTAGTTGGTGACGACCACGGCGCCAAACCGGCGGCCCGCCAGCGGCCATGGGCCGTTCTCGATGTCGGCCAGGACGAGTTCCCCCAGCCCCTCGCAGGCGGCCAGGGCCTCGGCAGAGCGGTCCACCCCCACCACGGGGTGGCCCAGGCCATGCAGCCAGCGCAGGTGGCGCCCGGCGCCGCAGGCCACGTCGAGCACCGTGCTGCCCGGCGCGATCAGGTGGGACCAGCGGCGGACCCAGTCGGAAGCGGCTTCGTTACCGTGCATTTGCTATTGAAAATATAGCTATCAGCGCTTATTCATCAAGCGCTGGCGGCCAAAAAGATTTGAAAGTGGATGGCGCGGGCTCAGAAACACGCCCACATCTGGTCGGCCAGCATCACCATGAAGTCCGGCACCGTGTACATGCCAAACACCGCCAGGCACAGCACCACGGCAACTGTCCAGGCCAGCCAGCGCCAGGCCCGTGGCATGCCGTGGCCGGGCGAGGTCGAGGGGGCGCTGCTGGCGGTGGACATGGGGATGTTCGGATGCAAGGGCCGTGTTCAGGCGGGCTGGGCGGCGCCGCGCGGGATGGGGCTTTCCCGGACCGGCAGGTTCACCAGCCCGGCAAACACCCCCAGCGCGATGGCGATGTACCAGACGATATCGTAGCTGCCCGTGGCGTCATACAGATAGCCGCCCAGCCACACGCCCAGGAAGCTGCCGATCTGGTGGCTGAAGAACACGAAGCCGCCCAGCATCGACAGGTGCTGCACGCCAAAGATCTGCGCGATGGTGGCGTTGGTGGGCGGGATGGTGGACAGCCACAGCGTGCCCATCACGGCCGAGAACACATACACCGACAGCGGCGACAGCGGCACGAGCAGGAACACGGTGATCACCGCCGCGCGGGCAAAGTAGATGAAGGCCAGGATGAACCGCTTGGGCATGCGCTGGCCGAGGGTGCCGGCCACGTAGGTGCCCAGCACGTTGAACAGGCCGATCAGCGCCAGCGCGTAGCTGGCCACCTGGGGCGACAGGCCGTGGTCCTTCAGGTAGCTGGGCATGTGCACCCCGATGAACACCACCTGGAAGCCGCACACGAAATAACCGGCCATCAGCAGGTTGAAGCTCGGGTAGCGGAACGCCTCGCCCAGCGCCTGCACGATGGTCTGCTCGCGCTTGGGCGGCGCGGCGCCCTTGAAGCCCGGCTCCCGCAGGCCAAAGGCCAGCGGCACGATGAGCAGTACGGCCATCGACAAGGCCAGCAGCGCCTGCTGCCAACCCAGTCCGGCGATCAGCCAGCCCTCCACGGGCACCATGAGGAACTGGCCGAACGAACCTGCGGCCGCCGCCACGCCCATGGCCCAGGACCTGCGCTCCGGCGCGATCTGGCGGCCCAGCACACCGTAGATCACGGCGTAGGTGGTGCCCGCCTGCGCGGCGCCGATCAGTACGCCGGCCGTCAACGCAAACAGGGTGGTCGTGGGCGACAGCGCCATGCCCGCCAAACCCAGGCCATAGAGCACCGCGCCGCCGATGAGCACGCGGAACGCCCCGAACCGGTCTGCCGCCATGCCCGCAAAGATGCCGATCAGGCCCCAGGACAGGTTCTGGATGGCGATGGCCAGCGCGAACGACTGGCGGGTCCAGCCCATCTCCTGCGTGATGGGCAGGAGCCAGAGCCCGAACCCATGGCGGATGCCCATGGACAGGGTCACGATGGCCGCGCCGCACGCGAGCACCTGGAACATGGACAGTTTGGGAGGATTCATATGCATGCGCAGGAATGTAGCGAGATTGGGCGAAACGCGCTGATACACCGGGGACCAATACAGTTGGCAGCGGGGTCGCCGCCAGGCCTGCTGCGCGGGACCGTCCTTTGTGTTGCAACCCGCCCCCAGCCACTCTGTCTGCCGCCGCCGCCCCCGGGCCTGGGGGGCCCGGAGCACGCTGCCAGTGTTGTCATGACTGTTTTTTCATCCAGCTATTGCGCTGCTGCCGCACTACAATCCGCCGCTATGTCTGCCAAACCGTCTTCCGTGTCCACCAGTAGTGACTATTCCGAAGGGTCGATCCGCGTGCTCAAGGGCCTGGAGCCCGTCAAGCAGCGCCCGGGCATGTACACCCGCACCGACAACCCCCTGCACATCATCCAGGAGGTGCTGGACAACGCCGCCGACGAGGCGCTGGCCGGCCATGGCAAGAAGATCAAGGTCACGCTGCACGCCGACGGCTCGGTGAGCATCGAGGACGACGGGCGCGGCATCCCCTTCGGCATGCACCCCGAGGAAAACGCGCCGGTGATCGAGCTGGTCTTCACCCGCCTGCACGCGGGCGGCAAGTTCGACAAGGGCAAGGGCGGTGCCTACAGCTTCTCGGGCGGCCTGCACGGCGTGGGCGTGAGCGTGACCAACGCGCTGGCCACCCGCCTGGAAGTGAGCAGCCACCGCGAAGGCAAGGTCGCCCGGCTGGTGTTTTCGGCCGGCGATGTGGTCGAGCCCCTGGTGACCCGCGCGCTGGAAGCGGGCGAGCGCAAGCAGGGCACGACCGTGCGCGCCTGGCCTGATGCCAAGTATTTCGAGTCGAGCGCGCTGCCCATGGGCGAGCTCACCCACCTCTTGCGCAGCAAGGCGGTGCTCATGCCCGGCGTGTCCGTGACCCTGGTCAACGAGAAGACGCGCGACACCCAGACCTGGCAGTACAAGGGTGGCCTGCGCGACTACCTGATGCAGACGCTCAGCGGCGACCCGGTGATCCCGCTCTTCGAGGGCGAAGGCTATGCCGACCGCAACAACGAGAGTTTTGCCGAGGGCGAGGGCGCCTCCTGGTGCGTGGCCTTCACCGAAGACGGCCAGCCCATGCGCGAGAGCTACGTCAACCTGATTCCCACCAGCGCTGGCGGCACGCACGAAAGTGGCCTGCGCGACGGCCTGTTCAACGCCGTCAAGAGCTTCATCGAACTGCACAGCCTGCTGCCCAAGGGCGTCAAGCTGCTGCCCGAAGACGTGTTCGCCCGTGCCAGCTACGTGCTCTCGGCCAAGGTGCTCGATCCTCAGTTCCAGGGCCAGATCAAGGAGCGGCTGAACTCGCGCGACGCGGTGCGCCTGGTCAGCGGCTTCGTGCGCCCGGCGCTGGAGCTCTGGCTCAACCAGCACGTGGACTACGGCAAGAAGCTGGCAGAACTCGCCATCAAGGCCGCGCAGACGCGCCAGAAGGCCGGCCAGAAGGTCGAAAAGCGCAAGGGCTCGGGCGTGGCCGTGCTGCCCGGCAAGCTCACCGACTGCGAAAGCCGCGACATCGCCCACAACGAAGTCTTCCTGGTCGAGGGCGACTCCGCCGGCGGCAGCGCCAAGATGGGCCGTGACAAGGAAAGCCAGGCCATCCTGCCGCTGCGCGGCAAGGTGCTCAACACCTGGGAGGTGGAGCGCGACCGCCTGTTCGCCAACAACGAGATCCACGACATCTCGGTGGCCATCGGCGTGGACCCGCACGGCCCGAACGACACGCCCGACCTCACGGGCCTGCGCTATGGCAAGGTCTGCATCCTGTCGGACGCCGATGTGGACGGCTCGCACATCCAGGTGCTGCTGCTCACGCTGTTCTTCCGCCACTTCCCCAAGCTCATCGAGACCGGCCACATCTACGTGGCGCGCCCCCCGCTGTTCCGCGTGGACGTGCCCGCGCGCGGCAAGAAGCCCGCCGCCAAGATGTATGCGCTGGACGACGGCGAGCTCACCGCCATCCTCGACAAGTGCGCCAAGGACGGCGTGGCCCGCGAGAAGTGCCAGATCAGCCGCTTCAAGGGCCTGGGCGAGATGAACGCCGAGCAGCTGTGGGAAACCACGCTCAATCCCGACACCCGCCGCCTGCTGCCGGTGCAACTGGGCGACATGGACTTCGCCGCCACCGAAGGCCTGATCACCAAGCTCATGGGCAAGGGCGAGGCGGCCTCGCGGCGCGAGCTGATGGAACTGCACGGCGATGCGGTCGAGATCGACATCTGACCGGACCCGCCACCCACGGTGTCTGTGATGAAGAATCCACACAAAAACAGGCTCTTGCGCTTGTATTTATTGGGCTTGCTGCTATGTTTTATGCAGCAATCGGCCCAGGCGGACCTGTGGGCGCACGTGGACGAGCGGGGCGTGACGCATTTCGCCGCCGAGCAGGTGGACACGCGCTACCAGCTGTTTTTTCGTGGCAATGATTTCGACTCGACCCGCGACGCCCCGGCCAACGCACCGCCCATGCCCTACGCGCTGCCTGCGGCCGGTGCGCGCTTGCTGGCCTTTTTTGACATCGCGCCCGACTACAAGCGCGTCAAGCACCACCTGCGCGCCGCCGCCAGCAAGCACGGCGTGGACTACGAATTGCTGCAGGCCGTGATCGCCACGGAATCCGGCTTCGACGCCACGGCCGTGTCGCCCAGGGGCGCCGTCGGGCTCATGCAGGTGATGCCCGCCACGGCCAGCCGTTTTGGCGTGAGCGCGGATGCCAGGCGCTCGGTGGAGCAGAAGCTGGCCGACCCGGCCGTGAACGTGCCCACCGGCACGCGCTACCTGCGCCACCTGCTGGACCTGTTCCCCGGCCGCATGGACCTGGCCGTGGCCGCCTACAACGCCGGTGAAGGCGCGGTGCAAAAGGCGGGCAACCAGATTCCGGCCTTCAAGGAAACGCAGAACTATGTGCGCACCGTGCTGGGCCTGTACGCCCAGCTCAAGCCGCCAGCGCCGGTGCTGGCGCAGCGCGCCGTGCCCGGCCGCGTGCGCATGGAGCTTTCGGGGGGCGCGCAGAACCGGGGCAACCTGCCGCCCACCCGCGTGGCGCAGACGCAAAGCGCCCCCCAGAACGTGAACCCAGAAACTGTACCCAACGAATGAGCGACCAACCCACTCTCGATTTCACCACCGCCGGCGATGACGGAGGCGACTCCCTGGGCCTGGCGGGCTATGCCCAGCGCGCCTATCTGGAATACGCGCTGTCGGTCGTCAAGGGCCGTGCGCTGCCCGACGTGTGCGACGGCCTCAAGCCCGTGCAGCGGCGCATTCTGTATTCGATGGACCGCATGGGCCTGGGCTACAGCGGCCCCACGCGCAACACGGCGGCCAAGCCGGTCAAGAGCGCCCGCGTGGTGGGCGACGTGCTGGGCCGCTTCCATCCGCACGGCGACCAGTCGGCCTACGACGCCCTGGTGCGCATGGCGCAGGACTTTGCCCAGCGCTATCCGCTGATCGACGGCCAGGGCAACTTCGGCAGCCGCGACGGCGATGGCGCCGCGGCCATGCGCTACACCGAGGCGCGCCTGTCGCGCATCACCAGCCTGCTGCTCGACGAGATCGACGAGGGCACGGTCGATTTCATGCCCAACTACGACGGCAGCACGGAGGAGCCGCGCCAGCTGCCCGCGCGGTTGCCGTTCGCGCTGCTCAACGGCGCCAGCGGCATCGCCGTGGGCCTGGCCACCGAGATCCCGAGCCACAACCTGCGCGAGATCGCCGATGCCTGCATTGCGCTCATCAAGACACCTTCGCTCAGCGCCGAAGACCTGCTGGCCCTGGTGCCCGGGCCCGACTACCCGGGTGGCGGGCAGATCATCAGCGCTGCGTCCGACATCGCCGACGCCTACCGCACCGGCCGCGGCAGCCTCAAGGTGCGTGCGCGCTGGAAGATCGAGGAACTCGCGCGCGGCCAGTGGCAGCTGGTGGTCAACGAGCTGCCCCCGGGCGTGAGCTCGCAGAAGGTGCTCGAGGAGATCGAGGAAATCACCAACCCCAAGGTCAAGGCCGGCAAGAAGGCGCTGAGCCAGGACCAGACCCAGCTCAAGGCCAGCATGCTGGCCGTGCTGGACGTGGTGCGCGACGAGTCGAGCAAGGACGCGCCGGTGCGCCTGGTGTTCGAGCCCAAGACCGGCAAGACGCCGCAGCAGGAGCTGGTCACCGCGCTCCTGGCCCACACCAGCCTGGAGACCTCGGCGCCGATCAACCTGACCATGGTGGGCCTGGACGGCCGGCCGGTGCAGAAGTCGCTGCGCCTGATGCTGGAGGAGTGGATCTCCTTCCGCCAGGGCACCATCACCCGCCGCTCGCAGCACCGCCTGGGCAAGGTGCTGGACCGCATCCACATCCTCGAGGGGCGGCAGACCGTGCTGCTCAACATCGACGAGGTGATCGCCATCATCCGTGCGGCCGAGGATCCCAAGGCCGCGCTGATCGCGCGCTTCAGCCTCAGCGATCGCCAGGCCGAGGACATCCTTGAAATCCGCCTGCGCCAGCTCGCGCGGCTCGAAGCCATCAAGATCGAGCAGGAGCTCAAGGAACTGCGCGAAAGCCAGGGCAAGCTCGAGGACATCCTGAACAACCCGGGTTCGCTGCGCCGCCTGATGGTCAAGGAGATCGAGGCCGACGCCAAGACCTTCGCCGACGCGCGCCGCACGCTGATCCAGGCCGAGAAGAAGGCCGTGGCCGAGGTCAAGGTGGTGGACGAGCCCGTGACCGTGGTGGTCTCGCAAAAAGGCTGGGTGCGCGCGCGCACCGGCCATGGCCACGAGGCGGCGAGCTTCGCCTTCAAGGCCGGCGACGGCCTGTACCGCACCTTCGAGTGCCGCACGGTGGATACCCTGCTGGCCTTCGGCAGCAATGGCCGGGTGTACTCGGTGCCGGTGTCGGTGCTGCCCGGCGCGCGCGGCGACGGCCAGCCCGTGACCACGCTGATCGAGCTCGAGTCGGGCACGCAGCTCCTGCACTACTTCGCCGGGCCGGCCAGTGCCAGCCTGCTGCTGTCCAACTCGGGCGGCTATGGCTTCCTGGCCTCGGTGGAGAACATGGTCTCGCGCCAGAAGGGCGGCAAGGCCTTCCTCACGCTGGGCGAGGGCGAGACCGTGTGCCCCCCTTCGCATGCGGCGGGCAGCACCGGCGGCCAGCCGCTCGCGCCGGCCACGCACGTGGCCTGCGCCTCGGCGGGCGGGCGCATCCTGACCTTCGAGATCACCGAGCTCAAGACCATGGCCAATGGCGGCCGTGGCCTGATGCTGATCGACCTGGAGGCCAAGGACACGCTGGCCGGTGCCGCGGCCTACACGCGCAGCATCCGCATCGAGGGCATCGGCCGGGGTGGCAAGGAGCGCGAGGAGACCCTGGAGATCCGCTCGCTCAACAACGCCCGGGCCGCGCGCGGGCGCAAGGGCAAGGCGGCCGACCTGGGCTTCAAGCCTGCGGCCGTGGCGCGCGTGGAGTAACAGCGTGTTCAATGCCTTCTGGGAGGTTGCATTGGAGTGCAATCGCCCGATTTCACTCCAACCCTTGGGTCAAGGTACTTGTGCGACTCCAAAAAGACGTTGAACACGCTCCAAGCGATGGCGCGCTCACCCACGCTGGATGAGCTGCGCCGCTACGCGATTGCACGCAGCCTGTTCAAGCCACTGACGCTGCCCGGCGCGATCCGCAAGCTTGGTTTTGTGCAGGCCGACCCGATGCGGGCGCCCGCGCGGGCGCAGGACCTGATCCTGCGCATGCGGGTGCGCGGCTACCGCGCCGGTGACCTGGAGCGCCGCTACGAACGGCTGGGCATCGAGGAAGACGCCTTCGTCAACTACGGCTTCGTGTCGCGCGACATGCTGGCGCTGCTGCACCCGCGCACGCCGCGCCGGCCCTGGGATGCGGCCACCACCGGGCGCGCGCGCGAGGTGCTGGCCTTCGTGCAGGAGCGGGGCGTGGTGCACCCGCGCGAGGTCAGCGAGGCGTTTGCGCACCATGGCCGCGTGGCGGGCTATTGGGGCGGAGAGCTCAACGCGAGCACCCGCCTGCTGGATGCCATGCACCACCACGGCTGGCTGCGGGTATGCCGCCGCGAATCGGGCACCCGGGTGTATGCGCCGGTGGAGCACCCCGGGCAGGATGCCAGCCCCGCCGCCCGCATGGCGCGTGCCGAAGCCCTGGTTGACCGCATCGTGGCCCTGTATGCGCCGCTGCCCGCGCCCAGCCTGGGCTACCTCGTCACTTTGCTGCGGTACGGCGCCCCACAACTGGCGGCCGAAGCGCGCGCGGTGGCCAAGGCCGCGCAGTCGCGCTACGGCCATGCGGTGGTCGACGGCACGGCGTGGTTCTGGCCCGCGCAGGAGAACCCGGCATCGCGCCGCCACCAGCCGGACGCGGGCGTGCGGCTGCTGGCACCGTTTGATCCCGTGGTCTGGGACCGCCGCCGCTTCGAGATGCTGTGGGGCTGGGCGTACCGGTTCGAGGCGTATGTGCCCGCCTCCAGGCGCACCATGGGCCACTATGCGTTGCCCGTGCTGTGGGGCGAACAGATGGTGGGCTGGGCCAACCTGCGCATGGAGCGCGGGCAACTGCGGCACGCGCTGGGTTTTGTGGCGGGCCGCCCGCCCCGCGGCGCGGTTTTTCGGCGCGCGCTGGACGAAGAGCTGGCGCGCTTCGAAACCTTCCTGGGCGCCGGGGCCTGACGGCCTGCTGCCGTGCCTGGATCAGCGCTTCAGCATTTGCCCGCGGCTTTGCTGAGCGCGTTGCAGGAGGCCGGGGCGGCTGCAGGTGCCGCCGCCTTGCCCGCCATCGGCGTGCAGATGGCATCCGAATTCGGCGTCTGTCCGAACGACATGGCTTTCTGGAACCCCGTGGCGGAGTACATGTAGCACTGGTAGGTGGCGCCGTCGGTGGTCTTGGCGGTGTAGTTGATGCGTCCGCCGGTTTCTTCGCTCTTGTGGGTGATGGTGAAGGCGCCCACCTGGCGGCCTATGGCCGCCGAGGTGCGCTGTTCCAGGCCCTCCTGGCTGATGGTGGCGGCGCATCCGGACAGGCCCAGTGCGATCAGGAAGGGGGCGCCGAGTTGCGCGCGGCGGAACGTGCGGGAGGTTGTCATGTGATGGTGGCCTTGGGAGATGGATTCGGGCCAGTTTGACGGCTGCGCCGCCGCGCGTGAACCCGACCACGGTAGGGTTGCCATGCCGGTCCGTGAAAGACCGGTGTTGATCCTGCCGCCGGCTTGGCGGCAAAGCGGCCCGTGCGTGCAGCCCAGTGCGTGGGCCTCGCCCATTGCCAGCTATCTCGCAGACTGCCCGATTCGCCGCCCTGGAAGGGCCGGGTGGCTGGGCCAGGTGGCACCCGGGCGCCCCTGTTGCCCTGAGCCCTTGCGCAGCGTGGTTCGGGGCTGCAATGCGGGGCCTTGCCGTGCAGCGCGGGCCCTGGGGATGACCCTCATGCATCAGGCCCGGGTTTGTGCAATGGTGTAACAGCGTGCAAATATCTGCGCGCCAACACAAGGCTGCAGGAGAACACCATGCCCAAGCGATTCCGGATGGCCCATAAACTCTGGATGGCGGTCTTGCTGATCGTGGTGCTGCTGGCGGCGGTGGTGGGGTTTTCCGGCTATCGCTCGGCCAAGGTGCAGGCCGAGGCGGACATGATGACCAAGGACATGGAGGCGCGTGTGCAGGCGGCGCTGCGCTGGTCCGGCCTCACCGAGACCAATGCGGCGCGCACGCAGGCGCTGATCGTGAGCAGCGACACCGCCGTCGAGGCCGAGTTCAAGGACCTGATCGCGGCGACTTCCGCGCAGATCAGCGAGGTGCAGAAATCGCTCGAATCCATGGCGCTGTCCGAAGCCGACAAGGCGCAGATGGCCAAGATCGCCGCCGCCCGCAAGACGATGACGGACCTGCGCGGCCAGGCCCGCAAGCTCAAGGGCGATGGCCAGCAGGACCAGGCGGTGGTGCTGGTCAAGCAGTCGTACAACCCGGCCGTGGCCGCCTACCTGCAGACACTGCGGGACTTCGTGCAGCAGCAGCAACAGACCGCCGAGGTCCGGCAGCGGGAGATGGCCGCGTCGCGCATGCTCACCGTGAAGATCGCTGCCGTGGCCGTGGGCCTGCTGCTGCTGGCCATCGTCGTGGGCGCCTACTACCTGATCGGCAGCATCCAGCGGCCGCTGGAGCAGGCCAGCGGGCTGGCCGAGCGCATCGCGGGTGGCGATCTGAGCATGCAGGAATCCGTGACCCGGGGCGATGAGTTCGGTGACCTGCTGCGCTCGCTTTACACCATGAGCAGCGCCCTGGGCCGGATGGTGCACCAGGTGCGCCAGAGCACCGACAGCATCGCCATCGCCAGCGCCGAGATCGCCACCGGCAACCATGACCTGTCGTCCCGCACGGAGCAGACCTCCAGCAACCTGCAGCAAACAGCCGCGGCCATGGAGCAGTTCACGAGCACCATCCAGCAAAGCGCGGGCAGCGCGCAGCAGGCCAGCAGCCTCGCGGCGGGCGCCACGGGCGTGGCGCGCCGTGGCGGCGAGGTCGTGACCCAGGTGGTGGTCACCATGCAGGACATCAACCACAGCAGCAAGAAGATCGCCGACATCATCGGCGTGATCGACGGCATCGCGTTCCAGACCAACATCCTGGCGCTCAACGCGGCGGTGGAGGCGGCGCGCGCGGGCGAGCAGGGGCGTGGCTTCGCCGTGGTGGCCAGCGAGGTGCGCAGCCTGGCGCAGCGCAGTGCCGAGGCCGCCAAGGAAATCAAGCAGCTCATCAGCGCATCGGTGGAAAAAGTGGAGGCGGGCTCGCGGCTGGTGACCGATGCCGGCACCACCATGACCGACATCGTGCAGTCGGTGCAGCGCGTGACGGACATGATTGGCGAGATCACCGCCGCCTCCTCGGAGCAGAGCGCCGGGGTCTCGCAGGTCAACCAGGCGATTGGCAACCTGGACCAGATGACCCAGCAGAACGCGGCGCTGGTGGAGGAGAGCGCCGCCGCCGCGCAGAGCCTGCGGGAGCAGGCGGACCAGCTGGCGCAGGTGGTGTCGATGTTCAAGGTGAATGCCGCCAGCCATGGACCGGCGCAGGCGGCCATTGGCGCCGCCCGTGCCGCGGCCGCCCAGCGGGCGCCCCTGCCCGCGGCTTCCGCTACGGCACCGCGGCCTCCCTCCGCAGCCCCGGCGGCCAAAGCGGCCCACCGGCCGGCGGCGGCCAAGGCGCAGGCGGCGCCTGCCGTGTCCGGGCCTTCCAGCCGCAAGCCGGCGGTGGCCCAAGGGTCTGAAGAGGAATGGGAGTCTTTCTGACCCCTGCTGCCTGTGTGCGGTGATTGGGCCGCCGCGGGGCATGCCGCGCGGCCGGGCCACTCGATCTGGCTGTCCAGCATTGCGGGCACGGGCAGCGCGGCGTTCCCGCCCGCCTATTGATTCCAGACCCCGCGGATCATCGACGTCAGCGCCACCGTGAGCGGATCGCTGGCCCCTTCCGCCGAGGTGACGAGATAGAGTTTTGCATCAAGCTGCGCAGGCCCCCAGATCATCCAGTCCTGGCGCTCGCTGCCCCGGACTGCGACCTCTTCGCGCAGCAGCGCGCACCCGCTGCCAGCGCGCACATAGGCGTCCAGCCCGCTGGTTTCCTCTGCCTGCATGACAATGCGCGGCGCCAGGCCCTGGCGCTCGAACAGTGCCCGCATCAACTGGTGGATGTGGGAGTCGGCCAGGCCGTCGACCCAGGGCAGTTCGGCCAGCGTGCGCCACCCGCCCCGCTGCACGGACTCGCTCATCCGCACAGGCACCGCCACCCGGTAGGTCACCGAACGCAAGGCGACCCATTGCAGGTCGCGCGGCGGATTGGCGTCGATGAAGTAGCCCGCGGAAAGTGTGCCGGCGCGGATGAGGTCCAGCAATTGCAGCGATGAGTAGCTGCGCGTGCGCAGCTCCACCAGGGGCAGTGCCTGGTGCACGCTGGCGGCCATCTCGCCCAGCCGCAGGAAGTCGGCAGGCTCGCTGGGCAGGCCGAAGTCAATGCGTCCCGTCAGCTCGCCGCGCAGCTGCCGGGCCACCGAACTCAGTTCGCTGCCCGCGGCCAGCAACGCCTCTGCCTTGGGCAGCAGCAGTTCACCGGTGCGCGTGAGCGTGAGCCGGCCGGCGCTGCGGTCGAACAGGGTCACGCCCAGGCTCTGCTCCAGGCTCTTGAGTTGTCCGGTGACCGCCGGCTGGGTGACGTGCAGTGCTTCGGCCGCCTTGGTGACGTTGCCGATGCGCGCGACGGTGACAAAGGCCCGGACTTGATAGAGTTCCATCGCTCACACGCTGCGCACGGCTCATCTGCTGTACAGGCGGACCAGGGAGGGATCGATGCCGACCGACACCGCACCGCCGGCCGGAAATTTCGACAGGCCTGCGTGGTGTGGCTGGTCGATGACCACGGCATGCGGGCCGACCTGCACCTGGTAGCGCGCAAATGCACCGTGGAACTCGACCGTCTCGACCATGCCTGGCAGCCACACGAAGCGCGCGTCGAGCCGCGCGTCCGCCACGTCGAGCCGGATGGTCTGCGGCCGGATGGCCACGATGACGCGGCGGCCATCCTCGGGCACCGCATCGGAGCTGATCACGATCTCGCCCCAGCCCGGGACGTCAAGGGAAACGGCGTTTCCGCGGCTGCAGCGGACGGTTCCCTCCAGCATGTTCATGGTGCCGACAAAGCCGGCGACGAACGGGGTGGCGGGGTAGTCGTAGAGCGCGATCGGGGTGCCGATCTGCTGCACACGCCCGTTGTTCAGGACGGCAATCCGGTCGGCGCTGGTCATTGCTTCTTCCTGGTCGTGTGTCACAAAAATCGTGGTGATGCCCAGCCGCCGCTGCAGCTTGAGCAGTTCCTGGCGCATCTGCACGCGCAGTGAACGGTCGAGGTTGGACAGGGGCTCGTCGAGCAGCAGCACCTGGGGCTGGGTTACCAGCGTGCGCGCCAGCGCGACCCGCTGCTGCTGGCCGCCCGACAGCTGGCTCGGGTTGCGGTGGGCGAAGGCGCCCAGTTCCACCTGGTCGAGCACCTCCGACACGCGCTGCTCGATCACCTTGCCGGGAAGCCTTCGCTCCACCAGCCCGAAGGCGACGTTCTCCCGCACGTTCAAGTGGGGCCACAAGGCGTAGTTCTGGAACACCACGCCCACGCGCCGCTCCCATGCGGGCTCGGTGGTGAGTTCCCGCCCGTCGATGACAAGCCGCCCGGCCTGGTGCTGGAGAAAGCCCGCGATGACGCGCAGCAGGGTGGACTTGCCGGAGCCGGAGGGCCCCAGCAGCGCGAAGAACTCGCCCGGCTCGATCTCCAGCGTCACGCCGTCCAGCACCACGACGCTGCCGTAGGAGAGCTGCAGTTGCTCACATCTGACACTGACCCTGTTCATGCGCGCTGCTGTTCCTGATGTCTGGCGGTTGCACAAGCCATTGCCACGAGTGTCGTTGCGATGGCCGCTTCTACGCATCGGGACTAATGCCCGGTAGGGAAAGGCCCCGGGGGTTGAGCCGGGGGCTTGATTCAGGCAGGCAGCAGCCGTGTCTGCGCCGGCTCCAGGCCAATGCCCACGGGGCTGCCGGCCACGAACTTGGATGCGCCCAGGTGGTGCGGCTGGTCCACGGCCACGGACTGCGTCCCCACCCGGACCTGGTAGCGCGTGGCCTCGCCCAGGAACTCGCTGGATTCGACGATGCCGTTCATCCAGACGTAGCGCATGTCACTGCGCGCCGCCGCGGCATCGATCTGCAGCGCATGCGGCCGGAAGCTGAGTACCGCCCGTCCGCTGGCCGGGGCATGGCCGTGCGCGGGCACCTGCAGCCGTCCCACACCCTCGATGTCGAGGGTGACGTCATGCCCGTCGCGGGCTTGCACCGTGCCCTGCAGCAGGTTCATGGTGCCGACGAAGCCGGCCACGAACTCGTTGGCAGGCAGGTCGTACAGGTCCTGGGGCGTGCCCACCTGCTGCACCACGCCCTTGTCGAGCACCGCCATGCGGTCGGCCGTGGTCATGGCCTCTTCCTGGTCGTGCGTGACGAAGATGGTGGTGATGCCCAGGCGGCGCTGCAGCTGCAGCAGTTCCTGGCGCATCTGCACGCGCAGCGACTTGTCCAGGTTGGACAGGGGCTCGTCCAGCAGCAGCACCTGCGGCTCGATCACGATGGTGCGCGCCAGCGCCACGCGCTGCTGCTGCCCGCCGGACAGCTGGCCCGGCCGGCGCCGGGCAAAGCGCTCCAGGCCCACGGTGGCCAGCGCGGCCTCGACCTTGCGGACCTGCTCGGCCTTGGAGACCCGGCGCTCCACCAGGCCGAAGGCCACGTTGTCCCAGACGCTCAGGTGCGGCCACAGCGCATAGCTCTGGAATACCATGCCCACGTTGCGTTGCCAGGGCGCCATCCCGGTGACGTCGCGCCCGTCGATCAGCAGCTCTCCGTGCTGGTGCTGGTTGAAGCCGGCGATCAGGCGCAGCAGGGTGGACTTGCCGGAACCGGACGGCCCCAGCAGCGCAAAGAACTCGCCCGGCCTGATCTCCATGTGGATGTCCTTCAGGACTTCGTTGCTGCCATAGGCCAGGCGGATGCCGCGGCATTGGACACTGATTTTTTTCATGGTGCTTGTCTCCAATCGGGGGGAAGGGCAGGGCTCAGGTGCGTACCGGAGCAACTTCTGCGGGAAGGATGGGCAGGGGAGGCAGGTCTTCATCGACCGGCCGCTGCTTCAGGCGGCTGCCGGTGCGCTCCACGATCACGTGGGAGGCATAGGTGCCAATCGCGACGACCGCGATCGCCAGAACGCCCAGTGCCGCGCCAGGGCCACGGCCGGCGATGCTCTGCATGTACAGGTAGATGCCATAGCTCATGGGCGCCTGCGACTGCGAGGAGGTCAGCAGGATGGTGGCCGACAGCTCGACCGCCGCCGTGATGAAACTGGTGACGAAGCCAGCCAGGATCCCGCCCGCCATCAGCGGCACGACGACGCGCCGGATGGTGCGCATCTTGGTCGCGCCGAGGCTTTCGGCGGCCTCCTCCAGCGAAATGTGTACCTGCTGCAGCGCGGCGACGCAAGAGCGCAGGGCATAGGGCAGCCGGCGCACGGCATAGGCAATCATGATCACCACCCAGGTGCTGGTGAGCAGCACGTCGGTGCCTGGCACCAGGACACCCTTGAAGAAACGCAGGTAGCCGATCGCCAGCACCAGCCCCGGCACGGCCAGCGCCGCCGTGGCGATCCAGTCCAGCCACTGGCGGGCCGGCAACCGGGTGCGCATGATCAGATAGGCGATGGTCGTGCCCAGCAGCACGTCGATGCCGGCCGCCATGCCGCAGTACAGCAGGGTGTTGGAGATCATGCCGCCAGCGTCCTGGAACACGGTGGCGTAGTGGGCCGCCGTGAAGCCGTCGGGCAGCGGGGCGAAGCTCCACACGGAGGCGAACGACAGCAGCAGCACGCCGATGTGAGGGGACAGCGTCAGCAGCAGGATGAAGCCGATCCACGCGTAAGCCAGCGCCGTGCCCAGCGGGGAAAGCCTGCGGCGCTGGATGGCGCCGCCGCCCTTTTGCGTGGTCGCATAGTCCTTGCCCTTGAGCACGCGGGCCGACAGCGCCATGGCCGCGATCGAGAAGGCAATCATCAGCACGCTGATGACGTAGCCCAGCGGGTCGTCGATGCCCACCTGGGTGATGCGCAGGTAGGCCTGCGGCGCCAGCATGTTGGTGGTGCCCAGCACCAGCGGCGTGCCCAGGTCGTCGAACACCTTGACGAACACCAGCGACGCCCCCGCCACGAAGCCGGGCATCGCCAGCGGGAAGATGACCCGGCGGAACAGGCGCCAGCCGCGGCAGCCCAGGTTCAACGCCGCCTCCTCCATGGCGCCATCGATGTTCCGCAGCGCCAGCGTCAGGTTCATGAGGATGAAGGGGAAGTAATGCAGCGCCTCGACGAAGATCACGCCGTTGAGGCCGTCCATGATCGGAACCGTGAAACCCAGGTGCTGCTCGAGCAGCAGGTTCACCGTGCCCGAGCGGCCGAAGATCAGCTGCATCGCCACCGCGCCGACGAAGGGCGGCATGATCAGCGGCAGCACCCCCAGGGTCTGGATCAGCAGCGCGCCGCGGAACTCGAAGCGCACCGTGAAATAGGCCAGCGGCACGGCGATCAGCGCCGCCGCGATCGTGGCCATGGTGGCGACGTAGAGGCTGTTCCAGAAAGCCTCGGTCATCAGCGGCTGGTGGAAGAAGGCCGCGAAATGGCCCAGGGTCAGGCTGCCGTCGGCGTTGACGAAGGCCGAGAAGAACACCCAGGCGACGGGCAGCACCAGGAACAGCAGCAGGAAGGCCAGCACCAGGCCGGCCGCCAGCCAGGCGCCCGGCCGGGCCAGATGGAAGATGCGCGACATGAGTGGTCCTTTACTTGGCAAGGGCCCGGGCTTCTTCGGCGAGCTGGCGCGCCATCCGGTAGTTGTCGAGCGCCTTGCTGTTCCAGCCGCCTTCGGTGGCCGTCACCTCCCTGTTGGTGTCCGCGTTCTTCTTGTTGGACGTGAACAGGTTCAGGAACGCCGGGTCCTTGGCCATGGCCTCGGTCACGGGGGGCGTGAAGGCCAGTTCGCGCGCCCGCCTGACGCGGTTGGCGGCCTCGGTGTTGGGTTTTCCGGCCAGGGCTGCCTCGGCCTGGTGGATGGCCAGCGTGGCCGCCTGCAGTTCCTTGTGGCGGAAGGTGATCACCTGGTCGAACAGGGCGGTCACCACGTAGTAGCGCGCGGCGGACAGCTCGGGGTCGAACTTCACCTTGGCGCGCTTGGCGACCTCGAAGGCGTTGGGGTAGCCGGCGGGCATTTTCATCTTGTCCGGCGGCAGCACCGGCAGGCGCGCCAGCTGCGGGAGCGTGAGCAGTTCCTGTCCTTCCCTGGACAGGGCGAAGCTGATGAAGCGCCGCGCCTCGGCCGGGTTCTTGCCCCCGCTGATGAGCGCAATGTTGGCTGGCACCACCGCGGTGACCGACGGGTAGGCGAACTCCACCGGAAAGCCCGAATACTTGCCGCTCAGGCCGAAGAAGTCGATCACCAGGCCGATGCCGAACTGTCCGTTGTTGACGCCGTCGGGCACGCCGAAGCTGCGTTCGGTGATCGCGGCCGAGTTGCCGGCAATCTGCAGCACCTGGTTCCAGCCCTTGTCCCAGCCCTCGCCCTGCAGGATGGCCTCGATCGTCAAGTGCGTCGTGCCCGAGCGGGAGGGCGAGCTCAGGGCCACGTGGCTGTGGTAGACCGGCTTGGTCAGGTCCGCCCACTCGGCGGGCGTGGGAAGCTTCTTGGCCGCGAGGTAGCGGGTGTTCCACATCAGCCCATAGCCCCCCAGGGCCTGGCCCAGGTAGAAGCCGTCCGGATCGTTGATGGGATAGCCGGCGATGTCCTTGGGCACCGCGGGATTGGCGAGGTCCGGAATGCGCTCGAGCAGCTTGCCCTTGCCCAGCACCTCGAACGCATCGGGCGCCGACGCCCAGAACACTTCGGGGCGCTGCCCCGCGCTGAGTTCGCGCACATAGGCCACGCCGGCGGTGGTGCTCTTGTTGAGGATTTCCAGCTTGATGTCGGGATGGGCCTTTTCGAAGGCGGTCTTGTAGGCCTGGGTCAGTTCCTTGGGAAAGGAGGTCACCACCGAGACGGTGCCGGCCTGGGCCCCGGCGGCGAGCAGGAATGCCGCCAACGCGGCAGTTTTGAGAATGGGGCGGATTGTCACGGATGTCTCCTTCAACGTTATGCGCGGCGGGTGCCGACAGGTCTTCTTGGGTCGGGTGAATGCTCCGCCAAAACCGGCAAGCGCGTCCAATCAGACTTTGTGATGCGCATCATCAAGCCGTGCATGCGCCTGGTGGTGCCGGGCGGCGGGCCTGCCGGGGGACATCCGGGAAAGTCCCAGGCCGGCGCGCCCTGCCGGGGGGGCGCCACAGGCGCGTTGCCTCCCGCGAGGCCACGCTGATCCTGGGCATCAGAAATGGTGATTGGATTCCCGCCAGCGCATTCCGTAGGCTTCGCCCGGCTCGATATGGCACGGGCCCCACGGCCTGCCACCGCATCGGCGTATCCATACCCACCACTGGAGACCTCCATGAAGATGAACAAGCTATTGCTCAGCGTCTGCTTTTCGTTGCTGGCACTGACTGGCAACGCTGCCCTGGCCAAGGGCGAGGCGCCTGCTGTCTACCTCGATGCCGCGCAACTCGATTCCACCCGCTTCATGGCGCCGCCCCCACCCGCGGAGGTGGCGGGCAAGGAGATCGAGTTGATGCTCGAACTGCAGCGATTGCGGACACCCGAACAGGCGGCCAGGTCGGTGGCCGATCTGGAGCAGAGCGTGTTCCGGTTTGCCGATGTCATGGGCCCCAAGTTCACGGAGCAGGGCCTGCCCCTGGTCGCTGCCTTCTTCAAGCGGCTGTACAAGACCGAGAGCGGCTTCAACAAGCAAGGCAAGGAGCTCTGGAAGCGCGAACGTCCGCCCGTGGTGGACAAGCGCCTGCAACCGGTGGCCAAGTACTCGCACAGCGGCTCGTATCCGAGCGGCCACGCCGCCTTCGGTTTCCTGACCGGCATGGCGCTGGCGGACATGGTGCCCGAGTGGCGTCCGCAGATCCTGGCGCGCGCCAGGGAGTTTGGCGACAACCGGGTGCTGGGCGGGGTGCACTACCCCAGCGACGTGGAGGCCGGCAGGCAACTGGCCGTGCTGATCGCCGCATTGGCGCCGCAAAACCCCAGCTACCGCGCCGACTTCGAGGCCGCGAAGGCTGAACTGCGCCGGGTGCTCGAACTGCCCTGAGCGCCGGCCGCCCACATCGCCGCCGCTGCGATCCCCGCAGCGTCCCCCCCCGCCACACCGCGCCACCACCGCCGTCGATCTGCATGCACACCGCATGCAGTGGCGCAGCGCGCCCGGCGTGGCTTCACAAGACCCCAAGGATTTCCACCATGCACAGCAACATCCACAAGTCACTCCTCCTCGCCGCCGCGCTCGGTGCCACCGCCGTGCCCGCGCAGGCCCAGTCCTCCAACCTCACGCTGTCCGGCAAGCTGGACCTCGGGATCGGCAAGAACATCGGCGCCACGTCCAGTGAAATGCTGGACGGGGCGGGCAGCCGCCTGGCCTTTCGCGGCCAGGAGGACCTGGGCGGGGGCTGGCACGCCGCCTTCGGGCTGGAGCACCGTTTCTCGCCGGACACGGGCCAACCCGCCAATCCGAACATCTTCTGGCAGGGCTACTCGACCCTGGGCATCGGGCACGCCGCCTGGGGCACGGTCAACCTGGGCCGCCAGTACACCGCCGCCTACTCCACGGTGCAGAACGTGATCGATCCCTGGGGCGGCGACACCGTGGCCCAGCTGCGCACCGCATGGCGTGGCGGCATCTCGAAGACCCGTGTCTCCGACTCCGTGCGCTATGACTTGCGGCGCAAGGACCTGCACATCGCGGTCTCGTCCGCCGAGGCCCAGCAGGAGGCTTCCAACGCGGGGCCCCGCCGTCCGTTCTCGGTCGGGGCCAACACCCACGTCGGCCCGGTGCTGCTGGCCATCGGCTGGGAAGACCCCGCCCATGCGGACGACCACCTGCTGAGCCTGGGCGCGGCCTACAAGGTCGGCCAGGCCCGGCTGGCCCTCGGCCTGGCCCGGGGCGTGACGACCCGCAATGACGACTTCAAGTCCATGCTGCTGGGCGTGACCTACGGGGTGGGGGTGGGTGAAATCAAGGCCGGCTTCGTCACTGCCAAGACGCGCAAGCCGGATGGTTCGCTGCGTTCGGAAGCCCGCAAGTTCGGCATCGGCTACTTCCACCACCTGTCCAGGCGGACCTTCCTGTACACCAACGTGGCCCGCGACAGCAAGGCGGCCACGGAGAAGCTCGGCTACGACGTCGGTCTCCAGCACAACTTCTGAGCGTCAAGGGCCGGCACTGCCCGCAAGGGCGCTGCCGGCCAGCCGCCGGATTCCGCAACCCTTCCAGGAAGCTTTACCCATGACCACGCTTGCCGTCTACCCCTTGAGCGGGGCCGCCGCCTCGCGCCGCGACCGCCGCGCCAAGATCGTCGCCACCCTGGGCCCGTCCAGTTCCGACGCCGCCACGATCCGGGCCCTGTTCGACGCCGGGGCCGATGTGTTCCGCCTGAACTTCAGCCACGGAAGCCATGCCCAGCACCGCGCCAGCCTGGAGATGATCCGGCGGATCGAACAGGAGCGTGGCCGGCCGATCGCCATCCTGCAGGATCTGCAGGGCCCCAAGCTGCGCGTCGGCACGTTCGCCGATGGTCCAGTCGAGCTGCGGGCCGGTGCGCGCTTCAGGCTCGACCTGGAAGACCGCCCCGGGGACGCCAGCCGGGCGCCACTGCCGCACCCCGAGATCTTCGCGGCCCTGGTCGCCGGTACGGACCTGCTGCTCGACGACGGCAAGCTGCGGCTGCGCGTGACGGCCTGCGGCCCCGGGTTCGCGGACACCGTGGTCATGGCGGGCGGGACCCTGTCCGAGCGCAAGGGGGTCAACGTGCCCTCGGTGCTGCTGCCGATCTCGGCGCTCACGCCCAAGGACCGGGCCGACCTGGCGTTTGGCCTGTCGCTGGGGGTGGATTGGGTGGCGCTGTCCTTCGTCCAGCGCCCCGAGGACCTGGACGAAGTCCATGCCATCGTGCAAGGGCGCGCCGGTGTGCTGGCCAAGCTGGAGAAACCGGCGGGGATCGACGCCCTGGACGCGATCATCGCGCGGGCCGACGCGATCATGGTCGCGCGCGGCGACATGGGGGTGGAGCTGCCGGCAGAGCAGGTGCCGCGCATCCAGAAGCGCATCGTCGGCGCCTGCCGCGCCGCCGGCAAGCCGGTCATCGTCGCCACGCAGATGCTGGACTCCATGGTCCATGCGCCGGTGCCGACACGCGCCGAGGCCTCCGATGTGGCGACGGCCGTCTACGAGGGCAGCGATGCCGTCATGCTGTCGGCCGAGTCGGCCTCTGGCCGCTACCCGCGCGAGGCGGTCGCGATGATGGGCCGCATCATCCGCGAGGTGGAGTCCGATCCGCACTACCGCGAGATCGTGGAAGCCTCGTCGCGCGCGCTGGACGGCGGCGTGGCCGATGTCATTTGCCAATGCCTGCGCACGGCGGCGGCACTGCTGCCCATGGCCGCCATCGTGACCTACTCGCGCTCAGGGGCGACGGCGCTGCGTGCGGCGCGGGAGCGGCCGGCCGCTGCCGTGCTCAGCATCACCCCGGACATGCACATCGCCCGCCGCCTGGCGCTGGCCTGGGGCATCCACTCGGTCCATGCCGATGCGCCGGTCAGCGGCGTGCCCGAGCTCGTCGAGCAGGCCCGCCGCGTGGCGCGCCAGGAGGGCATTGCCCGGGACGGTGACCAGCTGTGCATCGCCGCCGGTACGCCCTTCGGCGTCGTGGGCAGCACCAACTTCATCCACATCGCAAAGGCTTGAGCACCATGACAGCCATCAAGGACATTCACGGCATCGAGATCCTGGACTCCCGGGGCCACCCCACGGTGGCGGCCACGGTCGTGCTCCAGGACGGCAGCAGCGGCTTTGCGGCCGTGCCTTCCGGGGCCTCCACCGGGTCGCGCGAGGCGGTCGAGCTGCGCGACAGGGACATGCGGCGCTATGGCGGAAGGGGTGTCGCCCTGGCGGTGTCGCACGTCAATGGCGAACTGCGCCAGGCGTTGCGCGGCATGGACGCCAGCGACCAGGGGGCACTGGACCGGCACATGATCGCGCTGGATGGCAGTGCGGACAAATCACGCCTGGGTGCCAATGCGATCCTGGCGGTTTCGCTGGCGGCCGCCAAGGCCCGGGCCGTGCAGCGCAAGCAGCCGCTGTACCGCGCGCTCGCCACTGGCGGCGTGGCGCCCCAGCTGCCGGTGCCGATGATGAACATCATCAATGGCGGGGCGCATGCCGACAACAACGTGGACATCCAGGAGTTCATGATCCTGCCCGTGCAGGCGCCCAGCTTCAAGGAGGCCTTGCGCCAGGGCGCCGAGGTGTTCCATGCGCTCAGGAGCCTGCTCAAGGCACAGGGCAGGACCACCGCGGTGGGCGACGAGGGCGGCTTCGCGCCCGACCTGCCCTCCAACGCCGCCGCGCTGGACATGATCCTGGCGGCCATCGAAACGACCGGGCTGCGCGCGGGCAAGGACATCTGGCTCGGCCTGGACGTCGCCAGTTCCGAGCTTTTGCACGAGGGCCGCTACGAGCTGGCTGGGGAGCACAAGGCCTACACGCCGGCCGAGTTCGTCGACTACCTGGCGCAACTGGTCGCGCACTACCCCATCCTGTCCATCGAGGATGGCCTGGCCGAGAGCGACTGGGAGGGCTGGGGGCTGCTCACGCGCAGGCTCGGCCAGCATGTTCAGCTGGTGGGCGACGACCTGTTTGTCACCAACACCGCGATCCTGGAGCGCGGCATTTCCGACGGCGCGGCCAACGCCATCCTCATCAAGCCCAACCAGATCGGCACCCTCAGCGAGACGCTGGCCGCCATCGACATGGCGGCGCGCGCCGGGTTCTCGGCCGTCGTGTCGCACCGCTCGGGAGAAACCGAAGACGTCACGATCGCAGACCTGGCCGTTGCCACCCGCGCGCGCCAGATCAAGACCGGCTCGCTGTGCCGTTCCGACCGCGTCGCCAAGTACAACCGCCTGCTGGCGATCGAGGAAGAGCTGGGCAGCGCGGGTGTCTATGCGGGCGCCGGGGCTTTCCCCGTGCCGGTTCGACCTTGACCGCGAAGCGCCTGCACGCAGGGGCGCTTCGCCCGCTGTCCGCCGGGGCTCAGCCCTGTCCCAGTTCGGCGATCAACTCGATTTCCACGCAGGCACCCATGGGGATCTGCGCCACACCGAAGGCGCTGCGGGCATGGACGCCGTTTTCGCCAAAGACCTGGCCCAGCAGCTCGCTGGCGCCGTTGGTCACCAGATGCTGTTCGGTGTAGTCGCCCGTGGAGTTCACCAGGCTCATCAGCTTGACGATGCGCCGCACGCGGGTGAGGTCGCCGCCGCAGGCCGCCTGCAGGGTGCCCAGCAGGTCGATGGCCACCGCGCGGGCAGCCTGCTTGCCTTCGTCGGTGCCGATGTCGCGGCCGAACTGCGCCACCCAGGGCTTGCCGTCCTTGCGCGCGATGTGGCCGCTCAGGAACACGAGATTGCCCGTCTGCACGTAGGGCACGTAGGCGGCCGCGGGCACCGACACGGGGGGCAGGGTGATGTTGAGTTCCTTCAGCTTGTCGTAAACGCTCATGGTCTTCCTCGGTATGAAGTCAGTGAAAGGGATGGTGGGACGGCCGGTGCGGCGCTGCCGGCCATGCTGGCGGCACCGGGGGTGGCCGCGAGTGTTACACAGCCCGGTGCGCGGAATCCAGCGGCAGCGGCCCTGGCGCCGCATTAGCATCAGCCCATGCTCGCCATAAGCACCACTAATGCGATTGCGCCAGCCCCCGCGGGCACGGTCGGCGCGGGCGCCGCGGCCCCCGTGCCCTGGCTGGTGCCCGCATTGTTGCTGGGAGCGGTATCGGGTGCTGCGCTGCAGTTGCAGCAGCCCGCGCTGTGGCCCGCGGCCGCCTATGCGGCGCTGCTGGTGGTGGCATGCGCGCTGGGGTGGCGCGCGCGCGCGGTCCACGGGCGCCCTCGTGCGGCGGCGGGGCGCGGGGCCCGCGCGGCGGCCACCGTGCTCGCGCTGTGCGCCGGCGCGCTGGCGATGTTCGCGGGGGCCGGGCTGCGGGCCGTGGACTACATGGAAGAAGGCCTGGCGCCCGCGCTGGAAGGGCAGGACATCCGTGTCACCGGCGTGGTGGCCGCCATGCCGCAGGCCAACGAGGCCGGAACCCGGCTGCGCATGGACGTGGAGGCCGCGCGCCTGAACGGCTCCCCCGTGGCCCTGCCCACGCGCATCGAGGTGGCCTGGTACGGGGGGCCGTTCCTTGATCCCGGTGGAGCGGTGGACCTGCAGCGCCAGCCGCCCGCCTTGAAGGCGGGTGACCGCTGGGCGCTGACGGTGCGGCTGAAGGCTCCGCACGGGCTGCGCAACCCGCACGGGTTTGACTACGAACTGTGGATGTGGGAGCAGGGGGTGCAGGCCACGGGCTATGTGCGCGCGAGCCCCAGGGATGAGCCTCCGGTGCATCTGCAATCGACCTGGCGGCATCCCGTGGAGCGGCTGCGGCAATCCGTGCGCGACGCGATCCTGGACCGTCTGGCCCGCGACGTGCACGGCGACGACCCCGCCCGCGCACGCATCGCGGGCGTGGTGGCGGCTTTGGTGACGGGTGACCAGCGTGCCATCGACCGTGCCGACTGGGACGTGTTCCGCGCCACGGGCGTCGCGCACCTCATGAGCATTTCGGGCCTTCACATCACGCTGTTCGCATGGCTGGCCGCGCTGGCGGTGGGGGCGTTGTGGCGAAGGCCCACGCGGCTGTGCCTGGCGGTGCCCGCGCCGTCCGCCGCGCTGGCCGCCGGGGTGGCGCTGGCCGCGGCGTACGCCATTTTCAGCGGCTGGGGCGTGCCTGCGCAACGCACGGTGACCATGCTGGGCGCCATCGCCCTGCTGCAGCTGTGCGGCCGCCGCTGGCCGTGGCCGCAGGTGTGGCTGCTGGCGTGCGCGGCCGTGGTGGTGGCGGACCCCTGGGCGCTCGCGCAGGCAGGCTTCTGGCTCAGCTTTGTCGCCGTGGGTATCTTGTTTGCTACTAATTCAGTAGCTGATGGCGCTTATCCATCAAGCGCCAGGCAGCGTTTTCATGCCTTGGTGCGCGAGCAGTGGGTGGTGACGCTGGCCCTCACGCCCCTGACCCTGCTGCTGTTCGGCCAGGTGTCCGTGGTGGGCTTTGCCGCCAATCTGGTGGCGATTCCCTGGGTCACCCTGGTGGTCACTCCGCTGGCACTGGGCGGGGTGCTGTGGCCGCCGCTCTGGAGCCTGGCCGCCTTCGGCCTGCAGCCGCTGGCGGTACTGCTGCAATGGCTGGCGCAGTGGCCCTGGGCCGTGCTCCACATGCCCGCGGCGCCGCTGTGGGCCGGCGTGCTGGCCGTGGCCGGGGGGGCGCTTCTGGCCGCGAGGTTGCCCTGGCGTCTGCGGTGGCTGGCCCTTCCGCTGCTGTGGCCCGCGCTGTGCTGGCAGCCCGCGCGGCCGGCGGCGGGACAGTTCGAATTGCTGGCGGCGGACATCGGCCAGGGCAATGCGGTGCTGGTGCGCACCGCGACCCACACCCTGCTGTACGACGCAGGGCCGCGTTTCAGCCGCGAAAGCGACGCGGGCCACCGCGTGCTGGTGCCGCTGCTGCGGGCGCTGGGCGAGCGCGTGGACGTGCTCATGCTCAGCCACCGCGATGCCGACCACACAGGCGGCGCGGCGGCGGTGCTGGCCCAGCAGCCGGGGGCCGAACTCACTGGTTCGATCGAGGCTGAGCACATGCTGCAGGCACTGCGCCCCGTCAGGCCCTGCGTGGCGGGCCAGCGGTGGACATGGGATGGCGTGTCTTTCGAGGTGCTGCACCCGGGGGCGCAAGACGCCGCCGCGCCCACCGCCCGGCCCAACGCGCTCAGTTGCGTGCTGCGCATCGCGGCCGCCGCAGAAAAAGGGGAAAGGGGCTCCGTCGCGCTGCTGGCCGGTGACATCGAGGCCGCCCAGGAGCAGGCCCTGCTGGCGCGGGGCGCCGCGGTGCAGGCCGACGTGCTGCTCGTGCCCCACCACGGGAGCAAGACCTCGTCCTCGCCGGCGTTTCTGGAGGCCGTGGCACCGCGCACTGCTTTGGTGCAGGCGGGCTACCGCAACCGCTTTGGCCACCCTGCGGCCGAGGTGCTGCAGCGCTACCGGGAGCGGGGGATCCGCGTGGTGGAGTCGTCCCGCTGCGGGGCTGCCGCGTGGTCGTCGGCGCAACCCGCGCGGGTGGCGTGTGAACGCGACGTCGGCGCGCGGTACTGGCAGCATCGCATGGCACCGTGGCCGGAGTGATCTGCGGGCGCGGCGGGTCCGCCGGTCTGCCGATGCACGGGGCCCCGGAAAGATTTTGAGCTGGTTCGGGGAGTGCGGGCGTACAACTTGCTATCCTGACAGCAGGAGGCCAGTTCATGCAGAAATTTGACGAGATGTACGCCATGCTGCCTTTCGATGGCAGCGATGTGCGGGAGCACTACAAGCGCTATGCGCAGTGGTTGAACAAACAGCCCCCTGACGTGATGCAGGCCCGCCGGGCCGAGGCCGAGATGATCTTCCGGCGCGTGGGCATCACCTTTGCCGTCTACGGCGCCAAGGATGAGGGCGGGGCGGGCAACGAGCGGCTGATCCCGTTCGACCTGATTCCCCGCATCATCCCGGCCCACGAGTGGAGCAGCATGCAGCAGGGGCTGGTGCAGCGGGTCACGGCCCTCAACCGCTTCATCCACGACGTGTACCACGGCCAGGACATCATCCGCGCCGGCATCGTGCCCGCCGATCTCATCCTCAACAATGCCCAGTACCGGCCGGAGATGGCCGGCGTGCAGGTGCCCAAGAACATCTACGCGCACATCGCCGGCATCGATATCGTGCGCGCCCCCAATGCACAGGGCGAGGGCGAGTACTACGTGCTGGAGGACAACCTGCGCGTGCCCAGCGGCGTGAGCTACATGCTCGAGAACCGCAAGATGATGATGCGGCTCTTCCCCGAGCTGTTCAGCCTGCACAAGGTGGCGCCGGTGGCGCATTACCCCGACATGCTGCTGGAGACCCTGCGCGCCAGCGCGCCCGCCACGGCCGACGAGCCCACGGTGGTGGTCCTGACACCCGGCATGCACAACAGCGCGTACTTCGAGCATGCCTTCCTGGCCCAGCAGATGGGCGTGGAGCTGGTCGAAGGGCAGGACCTCGTGGTCAAGGACAAGTTCGTCTACATGCGCACCACGCGCGGCCTGCAGCGGGTGGACGTGATCTACCGCCGCGTGGACGACGACTTCCTCGACCCGCAGGTGTTCCGCCGCAACTCCACGCTGGGCTGCCACGGCCTCATGGAGGCGTACCGCGCCGGCAATGTCGGCATCTGCAATGCGGTGGGCACGGGCGTGGCCGACGACAAGTCGGTCTACCCCTACGTGCCCGAGATGATCCGCTTCTACCTGGGCCAGGAGCCCATCCTGAAGAATGTGCCCACCTGGATGTGCCGCAAGCAGGACGACCTGCAGCACGTGCTGGCGAACCTGAAGGACCTGGTGGTCAAGGAAGTGCACGGCGCGGGCGGCTACGGCATGCTCATCGGCCCGGCGGCCACGCAGGCCGAGATCGAGGACTTCCGCCGCGCGCTGCTGGCCAACCCGGCAGGCTACATCGCGCAGCCCACGCTCAGCCTGTCCAGCTGCCCCACCTACGTGGAGAGCGGCATCGCGCCGCGCCACATCGACCTGCGCCCCTTCGTGCTCAGCGGCCGCGAGGTGCAGATGGTGGCGGGGGGGCTCACGCGCGTCGCGCTGCAGGAGGGTTCGCTGGTGGTGAATTCCTCGCAGGGCGGCGGGACAAAGGACACCTGGGTGCTGGGGGAGCACACCGCCGCGCCGGCGCTGCAGTCGCAATCCATGGGCGGCATGACGCAATCACAGGGAGGATTCTGAAATGCTGAGCCGCACCGCCGACCATCTGTTCTGGATGTCCAGGTACACCGAAAGGGCGGAAAACACCGCCCGCATGCTCAACGTGAGCTACGAAACCTCGCTGCTGCCCCAGTCCGCCGACGTGGCGCAGGAAGGCTGGGAAGGGCTGCTGTCCATCAGCGAGCTGATCCCGGCCTATGCCGCCAAGCATGGCAAGGTCACGCCGCAGCGCGTGCTCGAGTTCATGGTGCGCGACGGCGACAACCCCTCGTCCATCCTCTCGTGCCTGCGTGCCGCCCGCGAAAATGCGCGGGCCGTGCGTGGCGCCCTCACCACCGAGGTGTGGGAGACGCAGAACCAGACCTGGCTGGAACTGCACCGCCAGCTCGAAGGCAGCGCCTTCGAACGGGATCCGGGGCAGTTCTTCGAATGGGTGAAGTACCGCTCGCACCTGTCGCGCGGCGTGGTGCTAGGCACCATGCTGCAGGACGAGGCTTTTCATTTCCTGCGCATGGGCACCTTCCTGGAGCGGGCGGACAACACCGCGCGCCTGCTGGACGTGAAGTTCCATGCGGTGAAGAACGACTTCTTCGGCCGGGCCAGCGAGCGCAACCAGGAGAACGACTTCTACCATTGGAGCGCCATCCTGCGCAGCGTCTCGGCCTTCGAGGTCTACCGCAAGGTCTACCGCGACGTGATCACCCCCGGCCGCGTGGCCGACCTGCTGATCCTGCGCCGCGACATGCCCCGCTCGCTGCACGCCTGCCTGCGCGAAGTGGTGGACAACCTGGGCGTCGTGGCCAATCAGCAGTCGGCTGAAACGCAGCGCCGCGCGGGCCGCCTGCTGGCCGACCTGCAATATGGCCGCATCGACGAAATCCTGTCGACAGGGCTGCACGCGTTCCTCACGCAGTTCCTTGACCGGGTCAACGACCTGGGAGGGGGCATCAGCCGCGACTTCCTGGTGACCACGGGCGACTGAGCCGGCGCGGTACCGAAAGAAACCCCGCACGGCAGGCGGGCGCAGGCCGGGGGCTCAGGCCCCCGTGGCAGCAGATCCCTGGGGCCACTGCTGCGCCACGATGGTGCGGACATGCGCCACCGCCGAATCGCGGAGCGCATCGGTGCGCCAGCCGAGCTCGATGGCATAGCGCGGCATGGCGATCGGGCAGGGCAGAACCTGCAGGCCGGTCATCCGCGCGATTGCCTGGGCCGCATGCGCGGGCAGCGTGGCGACCGCGCGGGTTCCCGCCAGCAGGTAGGGCAGGGCGGCGAAATGCGTGGTGGATGCAATCACACGGCGCTTGTGGCCCGTGGCGGCCAGCACCTCGTCCACCACGCCGATGAAGCCGCCCGACGAGATGAGCACATGCTCGCGGTGCACGTAGTCCTCCACGCTCAGGCCGGGCGGGGCTGCGCCGCCGCGCCGCTTGCCCGTCCTGGCGACGGGGCCCGGCGCCACTGCGTCGATGAGGCAGGCGTACCCCCCTTCGCCCAGCGCCTGGTGGCTGAGCCAGCGTGTGGCGAATCCGCCGGCCGTGATCGCCAGGTCGATCTCGCGCGCCATGAGCATCTCGGCCACGATCTGGCTGTGCGTCTGCCGAAAGGCCAGGCGCAGGCCGGGCGCGTGCTGCGCCACGGCCCTCACCAGCGCCTGGCCCATCGCGATCTCGAAATCATCCGACATGCCGATCACCACGGACCGCCCCTGATAGCGCGTCTGGGGCGTGGAGCCCAGGGCGAGGCTCTCCCTGCATTTGTTCAGCGCTTCGCTGATCACGGGCTTGAGCTCCTGCGCGCGCAGCGTGGGCGCCAGGCCACGGCCAGTGCGGGTGAACAGCGGGTCGCCATATACATGGCGCAGCCGTGCCAGCGCCGCGCTCACGGCCGACTGGGTCACGCCCAGCCGCAGCGCCGCGCGCGTGGCCCCACCTTCCTCGTGCAAGGCCTCGAAGACGCGCAGGCCGTTGAGATCAAATCCGATATCAATATTATTCATATCACTAAGCAACGGTGGCGGATTGATTCATCTTAGGGCTTTGGCAACACTGGGGGACCTCTTTCTCCCAAGGACTTCCACCATGCCCCTCACGACCGTTGCCGCCCTGCAGATCGGCTCTTCCCCCGCGGGTACCGCGCAGACGCTGGCCGATGTGCTCGCCCATGAGGCCGATATCCAGGCATCGGGCGTGCGGCTGGTGGTCATGCCCGAGGCCCTGCTGGGCGGCTACCCCAAGGGCGAGATCTTTGGCACGCGCCTGGGCTATCGCCTGCCGGAAGGGCGTGAGGCCTTCGCCCGGTACCACGCCAGCGCCATCGACGTGCCAGGGCCCGAGACGCAGGCACTGGCCGGCCTGTCGGCACGCACCGGCGCCACGCTCGTGCTCGGCGTGATCGAGCGCGCGGGCAGCACGCTGTACTGCACTGCCCTGTACTTCGACCCGGTGGAGGGGCTGGTGGCCAGGCACCGCAAGCTGATGCCCACCGGCACCGAGCGGCTGATATGGGGCATGGGAGATGGCTCCACCCTGCCGGTCGTCGAATCGGCCGCGGGCCGCGTGGGCGGCGTGATCTGCTGGGAGAACCACATGCCGCTGCTGCGCACCGCCATGTACGCGCAGGGTGTGCAGATCTGGTGCGCGCCCACGGTGGACGAACGCGACATCTGGCAGTGCTCCATGCGCCACATCGCGCACGAGGGGCGCTGCTTCGTGATCAGCGCCTGCCAGGTGCAGCCGTCGCCGCGCGAGCTGGGGGTGGAGGCGCCGGGGTGGGAGCCGGATCGGCCGCTCATCCGCGGCAACAGCGTGATCGTCGGGCCGCTGGGCGACGTGCTGGCGGGTCCGCTGCAGGGCCGGACAGGCTTGCTCACCGCGCAGATCGATGTGGAGGAGCTGGTGCGCGCGCGCTATGACTTCGATGTGGTCGGCCACTATGCACGGCCGGATATCTTCAATCTGCAGGTCGACCGCCGCGCCAGGCACACCGTGGCGTTCACCGACTGAGCGCGCGGCCAAGGCCCGCAGTGAGAGTGCCAGGAAAGCCGCATACGCCATGACCACACAGATTCCCCCCACCCCCGATCCATCACACGCCTGGGGTTTCCGCACCCTTGCGGTCCATGCGGGCCAGGCACCCGATCCCGGCACGGGGGCCATCGCGACACCCATCGTCGCAACCTCGGCCTTTGCCTATGACGATTTTGATGCGGGCGTGAGCCGCTTCAATGGCGATGCGCCTGGCTACGTCTACAGCCGATTCGCCAACCCGACCGTCGCCGCCTTCGAGCGCAAGATGGCCCTGCTGGAAGGTGCCCCCGCCGCCGTCGGGTTCGCCAGCGGCATGGCGGCCATCAGCGCGAGCCTGATCGGCCTGCTCTCGGCGGGCGATACCGTCGCCTGCGTCGGCACGCTCTATGGCGGCACCGATGGCGTGATGCGCACGCTGCTGCCGCGCCTGGGCATCGGCGTGCGGCATTTCGCCACCGTGGAGGGTTTGCGGGAGGGCCTCCCCACGGGCACGCGCATCGTCTACGTGGAGACGCCCAGCAACCCGACGCTGGAAGTGACCGACCTGGAGCAGGTGGCGCAGGTGGCCCGGCGGGCGGGCGCGATCAGCATCGCCGACAACACCTTCGCCACGCCTTACCTCACCCGGCCACGGGCGCTGGGCATCGATGTGGTGGTGCATTCGGCGACCAAGTTCATCAGTGGCCACGGCGACGCCACCGGCGGAGCGGCCGTCGGCTCCGTGGAGCTGATGAATGCGATTCGTTCGGCGGGCATGGGCCAGCTGGGCGGGTGCCTCAGCCCGCACGAGGCGGCGATGCTGCTGCGCGGGCTCAAGACGCTGCCGCTGCGCCTGCAGGCCGCCTGCGCATCGGCGCATGCGCTGGCCCACGGCCTTAACCGCCATCCCGCGGTGGAGCGCGTGTATTACCCCGGCCTGGGCGACCATCCCGGGCACGCGGTGGCGGCGCGCCAGATGCGCCACTTCGGCAGCATTCTGGCGTTCGACCTGCGGGGCGGGCGCGAGGCCGCGCGGCACTTCCTCGACCGCTTGTGCATCGTGACCCAGGCCGTGTCCGTGGGCGATGCCGATTCGCTGGCCTGCCACCCCGCATCCACCACCCACCGCGGCATGCCCGAGGCCGTGCGGCGCGCCAACGGGGTGTCGGATGCGCTGGTGCGCATGAGCATCGGCATCGAGGATGTGCAGGACCTCCAGGCCGACGTGGTGCAGGCGCTGGGCTGACGCCGGCGGCTGCTACTCCTGGGCGTTGCGCTTTTGGTCGCGCAGCATGAAGAGGTACAGGCTTTCGACCTTCTCGCGCGCCCACGGCGTCTTGCGCAGGAATTTCAGGCTGGAGCCCACGCTGGGGTCGCTCTGGAAACAGCGGATGGGGATTTGCCGGCCGAGTTCATCCCAGCCAAAGTAGTCGGCCAGCCCGACCACCATGGCTTCCAGGGTCACGCCGTGCAGGGGGTTGCGCGGCTGCCTGGCGGGGGCTTGGGGTGTGGACGCCGGCGCGCCGGCGGGTGCTGCTGTGGGCGCGGGGGCTTCCTGGGTCGCGGGGTCTGGGCGGGGCTCGGTGGCGTTCATGGACCCAAGCATAAGGCCGCGGGCGGCGGGGTCAAGCAACCCGCTGGAGTCCGGTTTCACGCTGGCACAGCTCTGCCGCCCAGTCCACGAAGGCCCGCACCTTCGCGCTCAGGTGCCGGTTGGGGGGGTACACCACATACACGGGCAGCAGCGGCTGGGTCCACTCCGGCAGCAGCCGCACCAGCGTACCGTCTTGCAGGTGCCGCTCGGCCTGGTAGCTCGTGATCTGGCCGATCCCGAGGCCCGCCACGATGGAGGTCACGTAGGCATTGCTCTCGTTGACGCTCAGCTGGTAGGGGCCCGTGATGTCGATGGACTCGTCGCCCTTGCGGAACTCCAGCGGGTAGTGCCGGCCGGTCTGGGGGGAAAAGTAGATCACGCTGGCGTGCTTTTCCTCGATCTCCAGCGGGTGGGCGGGCGAGCCCTTGCGCGACACGTAGTCGGGCGAGGCCACCGTGATGAATTCCAGGTTGCCGATGCGCCGGGCCACCAGCGACTGGTCGCTGAGCTCGCCCCCGCGGATCACGCAGTCCACGTTGTCGCCGATCAGGTCCACGATGCGGTCGCTCACCCCCAGGTCCAGCTGGATGTCGGGGTAGCGGGCATGGAACTCCGCCAGGTGCGGGATGATGAGCAATTGCGCCATGGACGTTCCGACGTCGATGCGCAGGCGCCCGCGTGGATTCGCGCGCGCGTTGGTCATGCTGGCCTCGATGTCGTCCAGATCGGTCAGCAGGCGCACCGTGCGGTCGTAGTAGGCGGCGCCGTCCGGCGTCACCGTCACACGCCGGGTGGTGCGGTTGAGCAGCTTCACGCGCAGGCGCTCCTCCAGCGCCTGCACATGCTTGGTCACGGTGGCTTTGGGCAGCGAGAGCGAATCCGCCGCCCGGGTAAACGTGCCGGCCTCCACCACCCGCACGAATATGCGCATGGCCTGTATCTGGTCCATGGCTTCTCCTTGAATCTGGAACTACAGCACCCACCAGTGGGTGCTGAGGAATTCTCACACGCGCGCCACCCCGTGATTGTTGAGCTTTTGGAAACAGTGCGGTGGTGTTTGGCCTGTTTATCCCGAAGGCACAAGCTACTACATTTGACCCATCGTTCACCTACCTTCACCCACTGGGTACATGCCATGCAGCCCGACCAACCGTCTTCGCCATCCTCCACACCGCAGTCTGCCGCAGCGCCCGCCAAGGCAGCCCGTGCGCCTGGGTTCGCTTCCAAGGCGGCGGCGTCCGTGTGCTCCGACGCCACCATCGAGGTGACCAAGGGGCAGGACGTGGCGGTGCGCATGTACGGCCGCAAGAAGGCCGGACAGGCCTCGCCCGTGGTGGTGCATTTTCATGGCGGGGCCTTCGTGTCGGGGGATCTCGACAACGGCTGCACCGTGGCGTCCCTGCTGGAGGGCGTGGGGGCCGTGGTGGTTTCCGTGGCCTACCCGCTCACTCCGTTTCCGCAGCCCGTGGACACGGGCTATGACGTGCTCAAGTGGGTGCACCGCAACCGGGTCAAGCTCGGCGGGCAGGGCGCCCTGGTCTATCTGGCCGGGGAAGAGGCGGGCGGCAACCTGGCTGCCGCCGTGGGCCTGATGGCGCGGGACCAGTCGCACCCGCCGCTGGCCGGGCAGATTCTCCTGTCCCCCATGCTCGACCCCTGTGTGGGCACGGCCTCGTTGCGCGAAGCCACGGGCAACGCCACGGGCTGCAAGTGGACGGAAGGCTGGCGCAATTTCCTGCGCTGCCCCCGCGATGCCGAGCACCCCTATGCCGTGCCGGCGTCCGCGCACCGGCTCTCGGGCCTGCCGCCCACCCTCGTGCTGGTGGGGGACACCGACCCCATGCACGACGAGGCACTGGCCTACGCCGCGCGGCTGGAGGCTGCGGGCCTGCAGGTTACGCGCCACGTGTTCTCCAAGACCGCCCAGTGGCCCGATGCGCTGCTGCAGACCGGCCAGCACGAATGTCCGTGCGCCGCGGGCGCCCAGGACCAGTTCCGGATGTTCTTTGAGGCCACCCGATGTCCGGTGCCCTCCTGAAGACCCTGGCCCCAGAAAGTCATTGACCTCAACTTAAGTTGAGGTTCGATACTTCGGCCTCTCAACAATCCATTTGCATTCTTTGCACTGATTTTCCGGCCTGGCGTGCCGGAGGGAGAGGCTTTGCCCGCGCATGCCTCCCCCCTGTGCCCGACGCCACTGATTTGAACGACACGGAGGAAAGAAAACACCATGAGCACACCCATCCTTTTGCCCGCCGGCTGCGGCGGCTGTCACACCACCCAGCGCCAAAGCGTCTGTTGACGTGCAAGCGCCCATGGGCCCGCGCGCTGCGTTCCGGGCTTGACCTTCTCACCGTGTCATTGCCCAGATTCGCACCTGCGCCGCCGCACTGACACCTGCCTGCACCAGTGCACTGACACCTGCTGCGGCAGAAAACCTTCCATGGCGTGCCCGCGAAGGCCGCCCTTATGACCGAAAGTGACCATGAACTCCAATCCTCTCTCCCACAAGAGCCGCCCGCTGGGCCTGGCCACCCTGGCCACCGCCGTGACGGCCGCCGTGGCCGCCGCCATCCTTGTTTTCCAGGCGCCCGTGGCGCAGGCCGATGGCACCCCTGCGGCGCCACCGGCCATGCCCGTGTCGGTGGCTGCCGTGCTGCAAAAGGACATCGCCCTGTGGGACGAGTTCTCCGGCCGGCTCGAAGCCGTGCAGCGTGTGGACGTGCGGCCGCGCGTCTCGGGTGCCGTGCAGGCCGTGCACTTCCGTGAAGGCTCGCTGGTGAAGCAGGGTGATCTGCTCGTGACCGTGGACCCGGCACCCTACGCCGCCGAGGTGGACCGCGCTGAGGCGCAGGTGGTGGCCGCGCAGGCCCGCGTGTCGTACACCCGCAGCGAAATGGAGCGGGCCACGCGCCTGCTCGAAGAGCGCGCCATTGCCCAGCGCGAGCACGACGAACGCCTGAACGCGCAGCGCGAGGCCGATGCCAACCTGCGCGCCGCCCAGGCCGCGCTGCAGACCGCCAGGCTGAACCTCGGCTACACCCAGGTGCGCGCCCCGGTGGCGGGCCGTGTGGGCCGCATCGAAGTCACCGTGGGCAACCTGGTGGCCGCCGGTGCGGGCGCCCCCGTGCTGACCACGCTGGTGTCCGTGAGCCCCATCTACGCGAGCTTCGATACCGACGAGCAGATCGTGGTGAAGGCCCTGGCGGACCTGCAAAGCGGCCAGCGCGGCCACAGCGCGCGCCAGCTCATCGAGCGCATTCCCGTGCAGATGGGCACCGGCACCACGGGCGGCACGCCGCATGCCGGCCGCCTGCAGCTCATCGACAACCAGGTCGATGCCAAGAGCGGCACGGTGCGTGTGCGCGCGGTGTTCGACAACGAAGACGGCGCCTTGATGCCCGGCCAGTTCGCGCGCATCCGCATGGGCCAGGCCCGCAACACGCAGGCACTGCTCATCAACGAGCGTGCCGTGGGCACCGACCAGAACAAGAAGTTCGTGATGGTGGTGGGCGAGGGCAACAAGGCCGAGTACCGCGAGGTCACCCTGGGCGCGCCGATTGACGGCCTGCGCGTGGTCACCTCGGGCCTCAAGGCGGGCGAGAACATCGTCGTCAACGGCCTGCAGCGCGTGCGCCCCGGTGCCGTGGTGGCACCCCAGCCCGTGCCCATGACCGCGAAGGCCGAGATTGCGGGTGATCGCAAGGAAGCCAAGAACAACAGCAAGTCGCCCGCCGCCTGAGCGGGAGCGACGCAAGGAATTTGCATCCATGAATCTATCCCGCTTCTTCATCGACCGCCCCATCTTTGCGGGGGTGCTGTCGGTGCTCATCTTCCTCGGAGGGCTCATCGCATTGCGCGGTCTGCCCATCTCCGAATACCCTGAAGTCGCGCCGCCCTCCGTGGTGGTGCGCGCACAGTACCCCGGCGCCAACCCCAAGGTGATCGCCGAGACCGTGGCCACGCCGCTGGAGGAATCCATCAACGGCGTGGAAGGCATGCTCTACATGGGCAGCCAGGCCACCACCGACGGCGTGATGACGCTCACGGTGACGTTCCAGTTGGGCACCGACCCCGACAAGGCACAGCAGCTGGTGCAAAACCGCGTCTCGCAGGCCGAGCCGCGCCTGCCCGAGGAAGTGCGCCGCCTGGGCGTCACCACCGTGAAGAGCGCGCCGGACCTGACCATGGTGGTCCACCTGGTCTCGCCCAACAACCGCTATGACATCGACTACCTGCGCAACTACGCGGTGCTCAATGTGAAGGACCGGCTCGCCCGCATTGGCGGCGTGGGCCAGGTGCAGATCTTCGGCGGCGGCGACTACTCCATGCGTGTGTGGCTCGACCCGCAGAAGGTCGCGCAGCGCGGCCTCTCGGCCAGCGACGTGGTGACCGCCATCCGCGGCCAGAACGTGCAGGCCGCCGCCGGCGTGGTGGGCGCATCGCCCGGCCTGCCGGGCGTGGACCTGCAACTGTCCATCAATGCGCAGGGCCGCCTGCAGACCGAAGAAGAGTTCGGCGACATCATCGTCAAGACCGGTGCCGACGGCGCGGTGACGCGCCTGCGCGACATCGCCCGCCTGGAGCTCGGTGCGGCCGACTACTCGCTGCGCTCGTTGCTCAACAACGACCCGGCCGTGGGCATGGGCGTGTTCCAGGCGCCGGGCTCCAACGCGCTCGACATCTCGGCCAACGTGCGCAAGACCATGGACGAGATCCAGAAGAACATGCCCGAAGGCGTGGAGTACCGCATTGCCTACGACCCCACGCAGTTCGTGCGTGCCTCGATAAAGTCCGTGATCCACACGCTGCTCGAAGCCATCGCCCTCGTGGTGCTGGTAGTGATCCTGTTCCTGCAGACCTGGCGCGCCTCCATCATCCCGCTGCTGGCCGTGCCGGTGTCGGTGGTGGGCACGTTCGCGGTGCTGCACCTGCTGGGATTCTCGATCAATGCGCTGTCGCTCTTCGGCCTGGTGCTGGCCATCGGCATCGTGGTGGATGACGCCATCGTGGTGGTAGAGAACGTCGAGCGCAACATCGAGGCGGGCCTGACCCCGCGCGAGGCCACCTACCGCGCCATGCGTGAGGTGTCCGGCCCCATCATCGCCATCGCACTGGTGCTGGTGGCGGTGTTCGTGCCGCTGGCTTTCATCAGCGGTCTCACGGGGCAGTTCTACCGCCAGTTCGCGGTCACGATCGCGATCTCCACGGTGATCTCGGCGATCAACTCGCTGACCCTGTCGCCCGCACTCAGTGCATTGCTGCTCAAGGGCCACAACGAGCCCAAGGATGCGCTCACGCGCGGCATGGACAAGGTGTTCGGTGGCCTGTTCCGGGGCTTCAACCGCCTGTTCCATCGCGGCTCCGAGGCCTACAGCGGCGGCGTCAAGCGCGTCATTGGCCGCAAGGCACTGATGTTCGTGATCTACCTGGCACTGGTGGGTGCCACGGTGGGGCTGTTCAAGATCGTGCCCGGCGGCTTCGTGCCCGCGCAGGACAAGCAGTACCTGATCGGCTTTGCCCAGCTGCCCGACGGCGCCACGCTGGACCGCACCGAGAACGTGATCCGCCGCATGGGCGAGATCATGAAGGAGAACCCGAACGTCGAAGACGCGATCGCCTTCCCGGGTCTGTCGATCAACGGCTTCACCAACAGCTCGAACTCGGGCATCGTGTTCGCCACGCTCAAGCCCTTTGCCGAGCGCACCCGCGCCGACCAGAGCGGCGGCGCCGTGGCAGGGCAGCTGAACCAGGCGTTCGGCGGCATCCAGGATGCGTTCATCGCCATGTTCCCGCCGCCCCCGGTGGCGGGGCTGGGCACCACGGGTGGCTTCAAGCTGCAGATCGAAGACCGCGCCTCGCTGGGCTACGAAGCCATGGATGGCGCCGTGAAGGCCTTCATGGCCAAGGCCTACCAGACGCCCGAACTGGCCGGCCTGTTCACGAGCTGGCAGGTCAACGTGCCGCAGCTGTACGCCAACATCGACCGCACCAAGGCGCGCCAGCTGGGCGTGCCCGTGACGGATGTGTTCGACACGCTGCAGATCTACCTGGGCAGCCTGTACGCCAACGACTTCAACCAGTTCGGACGCACCTACAGCGTGCGCGTGCAGGCCGATGCGGCCTACCGCGCGCGGGCTGAAGACGTGGGCCTGCTCAAGGTGCGCTCTGCCACCGGCGAGATGGTGCCCCTGTCGGCGCTGATGAAAATGGAGCCGAGCTTCGGCCCCGAGCGTGCCATGCGCTACAACGGCTACCTGGCCGCGGACATCAACGGCGGCCCTGCACCCGGCTACTCGTCGGGCCAGGCCCAGGCCGCCATCGAGCGCATTGCCGCAGAGACGCTGCCCCAGGGCATCACCTTCGAGTGGACCGAGCTGACCTACCAGGAAATCCTGGCCGGCAACTCCGCCGTGCTGGTGTTCCCGCTGGCCATCCTGCTGGTGTTCCTGGTGCTGGCCGCGCAGTACGAAAGCCTGACGCTGCCCATTGCCATCATCCTGATCGTGCCCATGGGCCTGCTGGCGGCGATGACGGGCGTGTGGCTCAGCAAGGGCGACAACAACGTGTTCACGCAGATCGGGCTCATCGTGCTGGTGGGGCTGTCGGCCAAGAACGCCATCCTGATCGTGGAGTTTGCGCGCGAGCTGGAGTTTGCCGGGCGCACGCCCATACAGGCCGCCATCGAGGCCAGCCGCCTGCGGCTGCGCCCCATCCTGATGACCTCGCTGGCCTTCGTGATGGGGGTGCTGCCCCTGGTGCTGTCCACCGGTGCGGGCGCCGAGATGCGCAGCGCCATGGGCGTGGCGGTGTTCGCCGGGATGATCGGGGTGACGGCCTTCGGCCTGTTCCTCACGCCCGTGTTCTACGTGCTGCTGCGCAAGCTGGCAGGCAACCGTCCGCTGGTGGAGCATGGCGCGCATGTGGCGCCCATCTCGCACACCCCGGGCAGCGGCGGCATCGCCCACCCCGTGCTGGCCGCGCCCCGCAAGGAGCACGAATGATGCACACGACCACAACGACCTTTGTGGCCCTGGACGCTCGCGCCACGCTGCCGGATGCAGCGGGTGTATTCGATGGGGCCGGAGACCAAGCATGACCGATTCGTTATTGAAGAACTCCCCTGACGTTGCCCCGGCGGTGCGCAAGCGCAGCCTGCTGGCGCCCCTGGCCGCCGCCCTGGTGCTGGCCGGCTGCATGACGCAGCCCGTGGCCCCCGCGCCGCATGCGGGCGTGCCCGTGCCCACCCGCTTCACCGCCGGCGGCGACACGCTGCCCACGGCACCCTGGACGGTCGCCGCCCCCGCCGAGGCGCAGCCGCGCGGCGAATGGTGGCTGGGCTTTCAAGACCCGGTGTTGGCCGACCTGGTGCAGCGTGCGGGCACGGCCAATACCAGCATCCAGCAGGCCGCCGCGCGGCTGGCCGAGGCGCGCTCGCTGCTGCGCTCTGCCGACGCCGCCCGCTCGGTGCAGGTGGGCGCCTCGGCCGGCGTGGCGCGCCAGGCAGGCGCTGCCACCACCGGCAGCGCGGCACCCGCCACGCTGGGCACGGCGGGGCTCAACGCCTCCTACGAGCTGGACCTGTTCGGCCGCCTCTCGCAAACCAGCGACGCCGCGCGCCTGGACGCCGACACGCGCGAAGCCTTGCTGCAAAGCACGCGCCTCATGGTGCAGGCCGATGTGGCGCAAACCTATCTGCAACTGCGCGCCGTGCAGGCCGAGCAGGTGCTGGTGCAGGAGAGCCTGTCCGCCTACGAAGGCACGCTGCGCCTCACGCAGCGCCGCCTGCAGGCGGGCGACGTGGCTGAACTGGACGTGGCCCGCGTGCAGACCGAAGTGGCCGCCACGGAGTCCGACGCCCTGGCCCTGCAGCGCCAGCAGGCCCTGCTGACCAACGCCCTGGCCGTGCTGGCGGGCGAGGTGGCCAGCGGCTTTGTGCTGGCCCCCGCCACGGGCGACGCGGCGCTGCCGGTGATCCCGCCCGGCGTGCCCGGCACCGTGCTGGCCCGCCGCCCCGATGTGTCGGCCGCCCAGACCGCCGTGCTGGCCGCGCAGGCCCGCGTGGGCGTGGCGCAGAAGGCGTGGTTCCCGGCCGTCACGCTCACGGGCAACGCGGGGCATGCATCGCCGGAGCTGGGTGATTTGTTCAAGTGGTCCGCCCGCGCCTGGGGTGTGGGTGCGCTGCTGTCGCTGCCGATCTTTGACGGCGGCCAGCGCGATGCGCAGATCGAGGGGGCGAAGGCCCGGCTCGAAGCCGCGCTGGCCGACCACCGGGGCCAGGTGCTCAATGCCTTCCGCGACGTGGAGGACCAGTTGACTTCGCTGCGCCTGTTGTCCGGCCAGGCCGAGGCCCAGGCGCGAGCGGTGACCGCCGCGCGCCGTGCGACGCAACTGTCGGACGCGCGGTACCGCAACGGCCTGGTGAGCCAGCTCGAACTGCTGGACGCCCGCCGCAGCGAGCTGCGCAACCGCCGCCAGGCATTGCAGGTGCGCACGGCGCAATACGTGGCCACGGTGGGCCTCATCCGGGCGCTGGGGGGTGGCTGGGGTGGGGAGGCAACCGCCCAGGTCGCCGCCACGTCCGCGCAGTAGGTGCAAGCGGGGGGCGGCGGCGCGCCCTGCGCGTGGCCGCCGCAAGGGTGGCCCACGGCCGCCAATAGCCAGCTCCGCGGGGCGGGGTTGCACGGCCTTGTCTGCGGGGCGGCGCGCGGGGGCCTATAGTGTCCGGTTTTCCGTCTGGTCCGGCCCGCGCCGGGCCCGAGGTTGTCCGTACCACCGTTTTGTCATCAGGAGCCTTTGCATGAGCTACCCCAGCACCCAACTTTTCATTGCCGGTCAATGGCAGGATGCCGCCGATGGCAAGACCATCGCGGTGTTCAATCCGGCCACCGGCCAGGAAATCGGCCGCGTGGCCCATGCCGGCAAGGCCGACCTGGACCTGGCGCTCGCCGCCGCGCAAAAGGGATTCGAGGCCTGGCGCGACATGCCCGCCGCCGAACGCGCCAAGACCATGCGCCGCGCCGCCGCGCTGATGCGCGAGCGCGCCGAGGCGATTGCGGCCGTCATGGTGCAGGAGCAGGGCAAGCCCCTGGCCGAAGCTAAGGTCGAGACCATGGCTTCGGCCGACATCATCGAATGGTTCGCCGACGAATCCCTGCGCGTGTACGGCCGCATCGTGCCCTCGCGCAACCTCAAGGCCACGCAGATGGTGCTCAAGGACCCGGTGGGCCCCGTGGCGGCCTTCACGCCCTGGAACTTCCCCATCAACCAGGTCGTGCGCAAGCTCGCCGCCGCGCTGGCCGCGGGCTGCTCCATCCTGGTGAAGGCCCCCGAGGAAACCCCCGCCAGCCCGGCCGAGCTGATCCGCGCGTTTGCCGATGCCGGCGTGCCCGCGGGCACCGTGGGCCTGGTGTATGGCGACCCGGCTGAAATCTCCAGCTATCTCATTCCGCACCCGGTCATCCGCAAGGTCACGTTCACGGGTTCCACGCCCGTGGGCAAGCAGCTGGCGGCGCTGGCCGGCAAGCACATGAAGCGCGTGACCATGGAGCTGGGCGGCCATGCCCCCGTGATCGTGGCCGAAGACGCCGACCTGGAGCTGGCCATCAAGATCGGGAGCGGCGCCAAGTTCCGCAACGCGGGCCAGGTCTGCATCTCGCCCACCCGCTACCTGGTGCACGAGAGCATCCGTGCCGAGTTCGTCGCGGCCTTCGCCAAGTACGCCCAGGGCCTGAAAGTGGGCGACGGCCTGGCCGCCGGCACGCAGATGGGCCCGCTGGCCAACCCGCGCCGCATCACCGCCATGGCCGACCTGCTGGCCGACGCGGTGCAGCAGGGCGCCAAGGTGCTGGCCGGTGGCGAGCGCATCGGCACCGAAGGCAACTTCTTCCAGCCCACCGTGCTCAACGACGTGCCGCTGTCCGCCCGCATCGTCAACGAAGAACCCTTCGGCCCCGTGGCGGCCGTGCGCGGCTTCGAGAAGATCGAGGACGCGATCGCCGAGGCCAACCGCCTGCCGTTCGGCCTGGCCGGCTATGCCTTCACCACCTCGCTGAAGAACGCCCACCTGCTGGCGCAGCGGCTGGAAGTGGGCATGCTGTGGATCAACCAGGCTGCTGCTCCTGCCGCAGAGCTGCCGTTCGGCGGCTTGAAGGATTCGGGCTACGGCTCCGAAGGCGGCCCGGAGGCCATCGAGGCACACATGAACACGCGCCTGGTGTCGATCATGAACGTGTAAAGGCACACCCCTCCAGGCAGTGCGTATTCGTGCGTGCCTCCTGCGCCAGAGATGCGCAAGGGCCTGCAGGCAGTCTCTCGGGAGTTTTCCGCGAGCCTGCCGCAGGCCCTTTGTGTTTTGCTGCGGCACGCACGGGCTGCTCCCTGACGACAGGATGCACAACAGGCCTGTGCGAAGAAACAGGTTGACGGTGTCCGTAAAAAACATATCATGATATATATCTAGGTGATTGAATATGATCGAAGACGTCGTCAAGGAGCTTGGCTTTCTCACCCTCGGCACGCGCCTCAAGCGCATCGGCGAGGCGCTGCAGGCGCAGACCCAGGCCCTGCTGACCGAGCATGGCATTGGCATGCCTGCGGCGCACTTCCCGCTGCTTGCGGCGCTGGACTGGCATGGCCCGCTGGGTGTGGGCGGGTTGAGCCAGGCCGTGGGCGTGAGCCAGCCCGTGGTCACGCGTTCTCTCAAGGGGTTGGAAGAGAGTGGCCTTGTCGTGTCCGAAGCGGTGGAAGGCGACCGGCGCGTGCGCCGCGTGGCGCTCAGCCCAGAGGGGCACGCCCTGGTCCAGCGCGCCCAGCGCGAGGTGTGGCCCCTGATCGAGGCCTCGGTGGCTCAGGTATGTGCATCGCTTGAAGGCCCTTTGCTGCGGCAACTCGCGGAGCTGGAGGTGGGCCTGCAGCGCACCTCGCTGCTGCAGCGCTCGGCTGCCGTCATCGCGAGCGAACCGGCCAAACGCAAGCGCAAGACCCGTCCCCGGCACACCCGCAAAAAAAAGATCCAGGAGCCCCCACGATGACCACCACCAACCCCTTTGACCGGCCCGTCTGGGCATCCCTGGCCTATGCACCTGTCCTTGCCGAAGGCGGCGACCAGGCCCGGCGCTACCGGCGCGATGTCAACCTGTTTGCATCCGCCCGGGACGACAGCGACGATGCCAGCGTGGCGGCCCTGGCCCCTTTGGTCGCCGAGGGCGAGACCGTGTTCGTTCTGCAAGCCCGGCCCGCCCCGGTGCCCCCCGGCCTGCAGGCCCTGCGCCGCGCCGAGGGCGTGCAGATGCTGGCCACCCAGGCGATTGCGCCAGAGCTGGGCAAGGAAGATATCGTGGAACTGTGCGACGCCGATGCCTCCGAGATGCTGGCCCTGGCGCAACTGACCGAGCCTGGCCCGTTCCTCCCCAGCACCCACACCATGGGCCGCTTCATCGGCATCCGCGTGGGCGGCCGACTGGCGGCCATGGCTGGCGAGCGCATGCGCTTTGCGGGCGGCACCGAGGTGAGCGGCGTCTGCACCCACCCGGACTTTCGCGGCCATGGCTTTGCACGGCGGCTGTCATCCGTGGTGGCGCATGCGATCCAGCAGCGGGGCGATCAGGCGTTTCTGCATGCATGGGCGACGAACACGGCGGCGATTGCCTTGTATGAAAGCCTGGGGTTTCGCGTCCGCACCGGGGTGCATGTGGTGGTGCTGGGGCGGTGAGGAGACTTCAGACAAGCAGCGTGGTGAGGCCAAGCCTGTTCCAGAGAGGAGGATGCTTTCCATTCTTCTCTTGCGGAGGCATCCGCCCATGCTGTTGACGCGACTGCTTGGCCCATTGTGGGCTTTGTCCTGCGCATTCCCGCCATGGCGGACATGGAGAAAGAAAGCCACAGCACCCGTGGTGGACTTCTCTTTTCTTTGCTTTTCTGCCGCCCGATGCCGAGCGGGTGATGGCGGGTTTTGATGACACGGCCCGGCAGCAGCGGTTGGTGCAGCACTGCAATGCGGACAAGGTGGTGTTTGCAATGCACGGCGGCGTGAAGTACCAGCGCAAGGCGGAGGTGTTCAAGACCCAGGCCGGCGTCGAAGCCCAGCTGATCTGGCTGGCTCTGCGCAACGAAAAAGCCCCGGCTCACGGATGAACCGGGGCTTTGCCGCTTACTCCTATTTCGATAGCTAAAACCGCTTATCCATAGAGCGGAGAAACCCATTCTGGCTTGAATTTCTTCAAGCCAGAATCTTCCCACGGCCTCAGAACCGGTACGTCGACGTCAACGTGTACGTCCGTGCCTGCCCGTAGAAGCAATCCCCCCGCGCCAGGCACTGCGTGATGTGCACCTTGTCCGCGAGGTTGACCACGTTGAAGGCCACGCGCCAGTCGCCGGCGTCGTACGCCACCATCGCATCGGCCAGGGTTGCGGCCGGCGTGCTGATGGCGCTGGTGCCGCTCCACTGCGAGCCGGTGTAGCGCACGCCGGCGCCCACGGTCCAGCCGCTGCGGCCCTCGCTGGCGAAGCGGTGGCTCAGCCACGCCGATGCGGTGTGTTTGGGCACACTGGCCACGGGAGTACCCTGGTCGCCGGCGTTGCTGCGGCTGATCTTGGCATCGGTAAACGCGTAGCCCAGGGTGAAGTCCCACTGGCGGGCCAGGCTGGCCTGCACTTCGGCTTCAAAGCCCCGGACCTTGACTTCGCCGATCTGCAGGCTGTTGAGCGGGTTGCCGGGGTCGTTGGTCTTGCGGTTCTTCTCGCGCAGCTGGTAGACCGCCGCGAAGGCGCTGATGCCCTGGCCGGCGGGTTGCCATTTCACGCCGGCCTCCCACTGCTCGCCGCGTTGGGGCTTGAAGGCCGTGCCGTACGCGTCCACGCCGCCCAGCGGCTGGAACGACTCGGAATAGCCCGCGTAAGGTGCCCAGCCGCCGTCCATCTGGTAGGTGAAGCCCGCACGCTTGGTCCAGGCCTTGTCATCCACCGCGGCCGCGGGGCGGCCCACGGTGTCGGTCTGGGCGCTGTCGTGGCGAAGGCCCAGCGTGGCGGTCCAGCGGTCCCACTTGATCTGGTCCTGCAGGTAAAAGCCCAGCTGCTTTTGCACCACGTTCGGTTGTCGCACCAGCTGCGCCGCAGTGGGCGGCGTGAAGTTGCCGTACACCGGGTTGTACACGTCGATGGCCGGTGCCACGGCGCGCCAGGCCTGCTGGCCGGTGTGGTTGCGCTGCACGTCCAGGCCCGCGAGCAGGGTGTGGTCGGCGTTGCCGGTCTTGAGCTCGCCTTCGAGCTGCGTGTCGATCAGCAGCATGCGGCCGGTGTTGATGTTCCACACCGCGTCGCGCACGACGGTGCGGGCGTCGCTGTTGAACACGGGGCGCGCGGGGCGCCCCGTGGCGGCGTTGGCGGTGAAGCTGGTGTAGATGGTGCGGTAGTCCACCTCGCTCACGGTGCGGCGCAGGTTCTGGCGCACGGTCCAGTCGGCGTTCAGGCGGTGGCTGAAGAGGTAGCCCCAGGAGTTGTTGGTGGTGTCAAACGCGTCCCAGCCCGGCTCGCCGATGAAGGTGTTGCGCGGGATCTGGCCGTAGCGGCTGGCCAGCTGCGTGCCCTGCCACGGGAAGAAGCCAATGAGCGATCCGCTCTGGTCCTTCTGGTGCAGCGCCTGCAGCGTGAGCGAGGTGTCGGCGCTGGGCTTCCAGGTGAGCGAGGGCGCGAACACCAGGCGGTCGTCGTCCACATGGTCCACCTGCGTGCCGCTGTCGCGGCCCACGGCCACCAGGCGGTAGAGCCACTGGCCGTCCTGGTCGAGCGCACCGGTCAGGTCGGCGGCGATCTGCTTGCGGGCGTTGTTGCCCAGCTGCAGCTGCACCTCGCGTTGCGTTTCTGCCTGCGGGCGTTTGCTGGTGAGGTTGAGCACGCCACCCACGCTGCCCTGGCCGTACAGCACCGAGGTCGGCCCGCGCAGAAACTCCACCCGCTCCAGCGTGTAGGGGTCGGGCCGGCTGGTGTTGTAGGTGCCGTAGGTGCGCAGCAGGCCGTCCTGGTACTGCGACACGGTGCCGCCCCGTGCGGAGAAGCTGTCGACGCGGCTGTCGAAGTAGTTCGACACCGCCCCGGCCGTGTATGCCGTGACCTGGCGCAGCGTCTGCACGCCCTGGGCCTCGATCTGGTCGCGCGTGATCACGCTGATGGCCTGTGGGGTCTCGATGAGGGGCGTGTCGGTCTTGGTGGCGCTCAGTGCGCGTTTGGCGACGAAGCCGCTGACCGGTGCGGTGGGGCTTTCTTGTTCGCTGCCCGCGCTCACGGTGACGGGGGCCAGGGCCTTTTCGGCGGTGGGGGCGGCCGTGCCTTCGGCGGTGGCCTGCTGGGCGTGGGCGGCGCCGCACAGGGCGAGCAATGCGGCCTGCGCGATGGCGGTGCGGCAGGCGGTGGTGCCAGGTCTCATGGTGCTGTTTCTCCGATGGTTGAAAACTTGTGCGGCCCGAGGCGCAAGGCTTGCGCGCTGGCCTGCGGGCAGGTGGTGGGTCGAGCGGGGGGGGAATCGCTTGCGGTCAGAACGTGTAGTCCAGCGACACCTGCACCGTGCGCGGCTGGCCGGGCACCACGGTGCCAAAGCCGGCGGCCGTGGCCGTGCCGTCCAGGTAGTAGCGGCGGTTGCCCGCGTTCTTCAGGTTGGCCTGCAGCCGCACGCCGCCCGCGAACTGGTAGCCCACGACCAGGTCGACCACGGTGAAGCCCGGCAGGCGCCACTTGTTGTCGTTGGCGGTGAACTTGTCGCCCTGGTGCACCAGGCCGCCGCCGACCCACAGGCCGGGCAGTTGCGGCAGGCGGTACTGCGTCCACAGCGATGCGTTGCGGCGCGTGGCCAGCGCGACGCGGTTGCCCACGTTGGCACCGGCGGTGGTGTCGGACAGCACCTTGGGGTCGTGGAAGCTCGCATTAGCCGTCACCGTCCAGCCGGGGGTGATGCGGCCTTGCAGCTCCAGCTCGATGCCCTTGATGCGCTGGCGGGCGGTCAGCACCGAGTAGCCCGGGTGCTGCGGGTCGGTGGCGGGCGCGTTGGTCAGCTCCAGCTCGAAGGCCGACACCGTGGTCATCAAGCGCTGGTCCAGCCATTCCTGCTTCCAGCCCACCTCCAGCTGCTTGCCCTCCGACGGCGGCGCGGAGCGGTCGCCCCACAGCAGCGTGCTGGTGTTGGCCTGGAACGAGCGCGCATGGCTCGCGTAGAGCATGCTGCCGGGGCGGGGCTCCCAGCTGATCGCCGCGTTCGGCTGTGTCTTGCTCAGGTCGGTGGCGGGCGTGGAGTACGCGTCCTTGAAGCGGTCGTGGCGCAGGCCCAGCAGCAGGCCGAAGTCGCCCAGCACCATGCGGTCCTGCACGAACACGCCGGTGTTGCGCGCGTCCGAGGACAGCCGGGACACGCCGGTGGACGCTGCGGGTGGCACCAGGCCCGTCACCGGGTTGTAGAGGTCGACGGCACCCAGGTTGCCGGTGGCGCGCGCGCCGTACACGCCCTGGATGGTGCGCCAGTCCACGCCGGCCAGCAGGGTGTGTTGCACCGGGCCGGTCTGCACCTTGGCGCGCAGCTCGGCCAGCGCGGTGTCCGACGTGTATTCCTGCCCGGGTGCCAGCCAGTAGCCGCGCGGGACCCGGCCGTTGGCCGCAGGGCCCATGGGCGAGGGCAGGTTCACGTTGCGGTTCGTCTCGTTGCGCGACAGGTGCACGCGGCCCTGCAGCCCATCGGTGAAGCGGTGCTCCAGTTCGGTGGAGTAAAAGCGCATGCGGCCGTCGGTGGTCAGCCACGGCTCGCCGTAGAACGCGCTCACCGGCAGCACGTCGGCGCTGCGCGGGTTCTTGGGGTTGGGCACCGCCAGGCCCACGGTGGAGACGCCGTCGATGCCCTGGTATTCGGCCTGCGCGCGCCAGACGGTGTCGGGCGTGATCTGCCACTCCACGCTGCCGGCGATGCCCTGCTTGCGCGGGGTGTTGCCGTCCACGAAGCTGCCGCCCCGGCTGGCGCCGCCATCGAGCCGGTAGCGCAGCGTGCCGTCGGCGTTGAGCGGGCCGGTGAGGTCGAACTCCGCATGGCGCCAGCCGTCGCTGCCCACGCCGACCTTCACGTTGCGCAGCGCCTCGGCCTGGGGCCGCTTGCTCACGTAGTTGACGAGGCCGCCGGGCGCGACCTGGCCGAACTCCAGCGCGGCAGGGCCCTTGATGACCTCGACCCGCTCGATGTTGAACAGTGGCGGGTCCAGCAGGTGGACGAACTTGGCGCCGTCGCGCAGGAAGTTGAAGGTGTTGTTGGCCCACAGCCCCCGGATGGAGAACTGCGAGTACGAGCCGTAGTACTCGCTGCGCATGGACACGCCCGAAGCGTTGCGCAGCACGTCGCGCTCGGTGGTGGCCATCTGCTGCTCCATCAGCGCGTTGTCGATCACGCTCACCGAGCGGGGTGTCTCCAGCACCGACAGGCCCAGGCGCGAGCTGCTCTGGGCGCGCCGTGCGGGCGTGGCGGCCGCGCCCGCGGTCGAATCGACCACATCCACCTGGCGCATCGATGGCGCCGCTGTGGGCGGGGCGGCGGGGTCTGGCGCCGCGCCGGTTTGTGCCAGGGCTGTACTGCACAGGGCCAGCAGGGCGGCGTGGGCCACGGCGGTGCGCAAAAAGTTCGGTTGGATCATGATGCTATGTTTTTAATAGCTTCTAGCGCTTGTATATCTAGCGTTAGGTGGCAATTTGATGCTGAAAAGTGGGCGTGAAGCGGCCCACATGAACCCGCTGGCGTCATCGGCTGGCTCTGGCAGGAAGTCGGACCGTCTGGGGTCGCGCGGCGACGGCTCCGCGCGGCGCGGCCCAGGTGCGGTGGTGCCGGATGGGCTGTATCGGGCTGCGCCGCCGCCCGGCGCAGCGGTTATGGGGCGTGGTGCGGTCGATGTGGCTCAGTGGGTTTTGGGGGGCGCGGGCAGGGCGGGCGACGCCATGCCGTCGGCCAGCACGAAGGTCAGCGTGGTCACGTAGCTGGCTTCGCCGTATTTCTCGCCCTGGGCTTCGCCGGGGGTCTTGTCGCTGTGCTTGACCTCGGCCACGTACTGGCCCTTCCAGGGGGTGACGAAGGTCACGGTGCCGTCTTCAGCCGCCTCGGCCTCGCGCGTCCAGCCCGAGGGGGCTGCCAGCTGCACCTTGGCCTTGGGCAGCGGCGCGCCCTTGTAGACCACCTTGAACTCGCCGGGCTTGCCGGTGGGCACCAGGTCCAGCGGCGCGGTGGGCGCCACGGCTTGCGTCAGGCCCGCCACCCAGCGGGCCGAGGGCTGCCAGTACATCGCGGGCAGGTTGCGCTTGCTGCGGTCGATCAGCGGGTAGGTGGCGGCGGCGAACAGCGTGTCGGGCGTGCCGGCCACGGTGTAGTGGAAGCCGTCCTTGCCCAGCTGGCCGTCCACGCGTTGCGCAACGGTGCCGGTGCGCTGCTCGAGCGCGGGCACGCCCTTGAACTTGTCCAGCGAGCCTGGCGAGGTCTCGCGCAGGTTCTCGTTGAACTCGCCAAAGTGCAGGCGGGCCTGGCCGCCGGCATTTTCCAGCCACACCTGGTGGGCGTGGGCGGTGGTGACGGCGGTGAGGGATGCACAGGCGAGCAGGGCGGCAAGCACGGGGGCCTTGCGGCGCAGGGACGAGGACATGGCAGTTTCCTTTCGGTGGTTTCAACAAAAATCGGCAAGCACGCAGCACTCCGCGCCCCGCGCTTTGCGGGGGCGGCATCTGTGTGCGAAAGGGTGGCTGCCTACGCCCGGTGGTCAGGCGCTGGGTGGCTGTGCGGCGGTGTGCAGGGTGCGGCGTCCGGATGAACGCGCCGCTGGGGCAAGGGGCTGTGGTGCAGGGTGGGGAGAGCCGGTGGCGTCAGAAGTCCACGCCCACGCTGACCGACAGCGTGCGCGGCGCACCCACCACCAGGTAGCCCGCGCCGGGGTAGCCGCCCGACGATGCCCAGTAGTTGCGGTTGGTGAGGTTGTCCACGCGGGCACGCAGCGTCACGAGGCGGCCTTGCACCTCGGTCAGGTAGCGCACGCCCACATCCAGGCGGTTCCAGCCGGGCACGCTGATGGTGTTGGTGGCGTTGGCGTACACCGAGCCGGTGTGCACCAGGCGGCCGTCCAGCGCCAGGCCGTTCACGCCCGGCACATCCCACTCGGCGCCGATGTTGGCCTGCAGCCTGGGCACGCCGATCACGCGGCGGCCGTCGGTGCTGGCGGTGCCCGTGTTCAGCTGCTTGGCGTCGAGCCAGGTCAGGCCGCCCAGCAGGCGCAGGCCCTTGGTGGCCTCGCCCTGCACGGCCAGCTCGATGCCCTGGTGGCGGTCCTTGCCGTTGCTGCGGAAGATGTTGTCGCTGCCCACGTAGGCGCGCGGCTTGGTGGTGGAGAACAGCGCCACGCTGCCGCCAAAGCGGCCGCCGTCGAATTTCACGCCCACTTCCTTTTGCTTGGCGACATAGGGCGACAGCATCTCGCCACGGTTGGCGGCGGTGGAAGGCGCGGTCGCGCCCTGGCTCAGGCCTTCCACGTAGTTGCCGTACAGCGACAGGCTCTTGTCCAGCTTGTAGACGGCCGCCAGCAGCGGGCTGGTGCGGCTCTGGTTGTAGCGGTCGGTCTCGGCCGCCGTGCCGTAGGCGTAGTTGGCGATCTCGATGGTCTGGTGGCGCAGGCCGCCGGTGAGCAGCAGGCGCTTGTCCAGCAGCGACACCGTGTCGCCGATGGCAAAGCTGGTCAGGCGCGTGCTGCCGGTGCGGCGCGGGTCGGCCAGGTCGCCGCCCCGGAAGGCACCTGCGCTGAAGCCCGGCAGCGGGCTGTACACGGGGTTGTAGAGGTTGGTGGCCTGCGTGTTGGCAAAGTCCATCGCGTAGGCGTTCTTCTTGTCCGCGCTGAAGTGCGATGCCACCACCACCCATTCGTGGCCCACGCTGCCGGTCTGCAGCTTGCCGCGCAGTCCCAGCTCGCCGGTGTTCACGCTGTCCTTGCGGGTGTTGTCGAAGCGGTAGGTAGAGCCCGCGCCGGTGCTGCTGTCGCTCACCGTCAGGTTGGCCAGCGAGTTGGCCTCGGAGCTGCGGCGCGCGCCAGCAGCGGCCCAGCCGGTCACGTCCTGCGTGAGGTCCCACTCGCCGCGCAGCGTGCCGAAGGTGTCGCGCTCGTTGGAGTAGGTCCAGGGCTGGGCGAAGTTGGTGCCGCCGTCCGGTGCCGTGGGCATTTGCGTGGCGGTGGCGCCCAGCGTCACGTTGGTGCGGGTGCTCTTGAGCTTGTGGTCCTGCCAGCCGATGTCGCCCGACAGGCGCACGTCGCGGCTGCGCCAGTCCAGCCCCACGGCCGCCAGGCCGAGCTTGACGTCTTCATGGTCCACGGCCGAGCCGCCGTTGTGGGTGGCCGCATTCACGCGGATGCCCGTGTTGCCGTCGGGACCGAAGCGGCGCGCGATGTCGGCCGCCAGCTGCGTCTGCCCGCCGCTGGAGACGCCGAAGGTCACGCGGTTCAAAGGCTCGTTGGGCGCGCGCTTGGGCAGCAGGTTGATCGAGCCGCCGATGCCGCCGCCATTGGGGCTGGCACCGCTCAAGAAGGCCGATGCGCCGCGCAGCACTTCCACGCGCTCGAACAGCTCGGTGGCGATGTACTGGCGCGGCAGCAGGCTGTACAGGCCGTTGTAGGCCGTGTCGTCCGAATCGAGGATGAAGCCTCGGATGAAGTACGCCTCCTGGAAGTTGCCGAAGCCGCGCGCCACGCGCACCGTGGGGTCGCTTTGCAGCACGTCGCCCACGCTGCGGGCGTGGCGGTCCTGGATGAACTCGTTGGTGTAGCTGGTGATGGAGAACGGCGTGTCCATCGCGTCCTTGGTGCCCAGCACGCCGGCACGCCCGCCGCGCGCCACCTGGCCGCCAGCGTAGGCGGGCGACAGGCCTTGCGCCGATGCGTCGGCACTGGCGTTCACCGTCACGGTGGACAGCGCCTTGCCTTCCGCCGGGGTGGTTGGCGCAGCCTGCTGGGCCAGCACGGCAGGCGCAGCCAGCGCGAGCATCACGGCGGCGGCAATGGCCACCGGCGTGGCGGCAAAAATGGGGCGCAGCGGGGCGGGCTGGAAGGATGTGGCGGGGCGCATGGTCGTGGTGTAAAAAGTGAAGTTGAAGGGGGGTGTCAGCGCGGGGCCGAAGCGGTGTCGCTGCTGCGCATGTCGGTATCTGCAGGGTCGCCAGCGCGGCCTGGGGTGGCCTGCGGGGCAGGTGTGGAACGGTGGGCACGCTGTGCAAAAGGCCACGAGAACCATCCCATCACCGCCACCGGAACGCCCAGGCCCACCCATGACCACCAGTCGCCCCAGGTGTCGGACACCAGGGCGGTGATCAGGCCCGTGGTGGTGAGCACGCCCATCACGATGGGCCAGCCCCACAGCGACCAGAACGGGTTCGGCTTCATGCGCGGCCCTCCGTGCGCGGCAGCGGGCTGCCGGTGCGTACTGAAGCGGCAGCGGTGGTGGGCAGGCCGGTGGGCACTGGCGCGTTGGTGGCCGCCGTGGCGTTGCCCGCCTGCACGCCCTTGCGCAGCCACAGGTACAGTCCGCTGCCCAGCACGACGATGGTCGCGATGTCGAGCAGCGCCCAGATGATCTTCATCGGCATGCCGCCGTAGTCGCCAAAGTGCAGCGGCTGCGAGACCAGCAGCGCCGTGAGGTACCAGGGCAACTGCGGCGCGGCAGTGACCTGGGCTGTGCGCGCGTCCACCATCACGGGCTGCAGCAGGCGCGAGGTCAGCGGTTCCTTGCCGCGCAGGAAGAAGGTGTTGTGGTGGGGGCTGGAGAACGCGGTGCCCGGGAAGGCGATGAACGACAGCTTCATCTCCGGCGCGTGCGCCTGGGCCGCCTGCAGGGACTGCTGCAGCGGGCCGCGCTCGGCCACGGGCACGGTGGGCTGGCCTTCGTAGGGCTTGAGCAGGACGGACAGCTGGTCGTACTGCCAGTACTTGATCATCAGGTCCGCCCAGGTATTGATCATGCCCGTGGCGCCCACCACGAGGGCCCACACCAGGGTGACGATGCCCAGCAGGTTGTGCAGGTCGAGCCACTTGACGCGGGTGGACCGGTCCCGGCGCACCTCTCCGAAAGCCAGCTTGCGCATGAACGGCGCGTACAGCACCACGCCGGTGACGATGGCCACCAGCAGCAGCAAGCCCATGAACCCCAGGAACAGCTTGCCCGCCAGGCCCGCGAACAGGTCCACATGCAGGCGGAACATGATGTACATGAAACCCTGGTCCACCGGCCGCTGCGACAGCACGGCGGCCGTGCGCGCGTCCACCGCGATCGACTTGAAATCCTCGGTCGGCGCGGGCGTGGGCGTGAGGGTGACGAACCACAGCGCGTCGTCGTCCTCGGGCTGCGAGGCGAACTGCACCACGCGCTCGGGGTGCAGGGCCTGCGCGGCGGCCAGCACCTTGTCCAGGCTGGCGCGCGGCGTGTGGGCGGGCATGGGGGGCGCCTCGACCTCGGTGCCCAGCAGGTGGCCGATCTCGTGGTGAAAGATAAGCGGCAGGCCCGTGAGGCACAGCAGCAGCATGAAGACGGTGCACACCAGGCTGGACCACTTGTGGGTCCAGCTCCAGCGGCGCAAGGCGGTGGGGCTCATGGCGGGTTCGGAAGATAGGGGCGCGGTGCCCGCGCGCGCGCCCGGTCCCCGCGCGGCGAGCACGGGCGACGCGGCGGTGGAGATGCCACCCAGGTGGCAAAAGCAGGGGCGAATGAAGTCAAGCCAGGCAACCCGGAAACGTCGAAGGGGCGGTGGGTGCTGGCTGCAGCCGGCTGCGGGGCGCGGGCTGTGGCTTGCGGATACCTAATTTTACATTGCAAATGGGAATTATTCCTATTGTGAGGATGCGCGGGGCGCCGCGTTGTCTGGGATGAGCAACACCCGGTGGCGGGTGGGCGCGGGCAGGGGGCGCCCGCCCGTGGCATCGCGTGCAGTGCCCCGGCGCACTGGCGTTGGCCGAGCCGCCAAAGTGCTTGCGTGGCTATAGTGCGCGGGCGTGCCCGAACGGGTGCGTGACCGTCGCCACTACAACACTTGGCCTTCCGGCCATCAAAAGACACTTTCATCCATGAAACATTGCCTTGCCCTTTGCGCCATCGCGCTGGCTGGCTGCGCTTCGCAGTACCACCCCCAACCCACCGCCGACAGCGCCACGCTGAAGATCGTCGGCAACAACGCCCACTTCTTCACCGAGGCGTACGAGAACGAAGACTGCGTGCCCCACAAGGACGGCATCCGTCTGGCGACCTTCACCGGGATGACGAAGGACGTGGAGAACCCTTCCGTGGGCAAGACGGTGCAGATTCCGGCCGGCAAGCCGTTCGTGCTCTCGCACTACTACATCGATGCGCGCGTGGCCCAGAACCGGATCTGCCGGGTGACCGTGGCCTTCGTACCCGAGCGTGGCCAGAGCTACCAGACATACTTCCATGTGGAGCCGGACGTGAGCAGCTGCGATACCTTGGTGTCCGCCAGTACCGGCAGCCCGTCCATGAACGTGCCATCGTTCAAGTACGGCCGCAACCTGTGCGTGAGCGGCGAGAACCACGGGCCCGTCGCGCGCAAGGCCACACGGCTCGACTGGAAGGTGAACCTGCAGCGCGCTCCCGCACGCTGAGGCGCGGCAGCCGGCGGGCCCGGGCAGGCCCGCTGGCGGTAGCCCGCTTCCCCGTCAGTACCGCGCCTTGAGCGCCACCGTCACGCGGCGTGGCTCGCCATAGAAGTTCTGGCGCGACACGCCGGATACCTTCTCGTAGTAGGTCTTGTCCAGCAGGTTGTCCACCGACAGGTTCAACGACAGGTGGTCGTTGATCTGGTAGCCCACCTGCGCGTTGAACACCGCGTAGCCGGGCGCGTTGATGCGCAGCGCGCCGCTTTGCGCGAAGAACGCGCTGCGGTAGGACATGCCTCCGCCCACGCTGAAGCCGCGCAGCGCCGGGCTGGTGAAGGCATAGCGGGTGAACAGGTTCACGCTGTGGCGCGGCGTGATGGGGCTGAACACCTGGCCCTGCTGGGCGACGGGCGCCTTCAGGTAGCGGGTGTCGTTGTAGGCGTAGCCCGCCACGATGTCCCAGCCGGGCTGTGGCTGGCCGCTGACCTCGGTCTCGAAGCCCTGCGCGCGCACCTTGCCGCCGGCGATCGATGCGTTGGTCACCACCGGGTCGGCGACAGCGCGGTTCTCGTCGATGATGCGGAACAGCGCTGCATGGGCCTGCAGGCGCTTTTGCAGGAACTCGCCCTTGACACCCAGCTCGACCTGCTTGCCCGTGCGCGGGTCGAGCAGTTGCTTGGCCGCGGTGAGCTGGGTTTGCACCACGAAGGTTTCGGCGTAGCTGGCGTAGCCGGTGTACTGCGGGTGGAAGTCCCACATCAGCGCGATGGAAGGCACGAACTGGCGGCCGGGATCGGCCGATGCGGTGACCGCGCCGGTACTGGTGCTGCGCGTCACCACTTCGGCCCACGAGAGGCGCCCCCCCGCGAGCAGCTTGACGGTGTCGGCCAGGCTGACCTGGGCCTGCCCGTACAGCGCGTTCTCGCGGCGGGTGACGATGGAGGTGAAGCCCTTGAGCGTGATGTCGGGGTACGCCAGGTCGTAGTTGGGCCGCAGCAGGTTGAAGGGCAGGGTCGGCCCGTAGATGTAGTTGCCGTCCCAGGTCCTGCCTTCGTTGTGGCTGGCGCCCACCAGCAGCTTGTGGGTGCGGCCCGCCACCTGCACCGGCGTGGTCAGGAAGGCGTCGTAGTTGCGGGTGCGCACGTGGAAGTCTCCGTCCACGGTTTCCATGGTGAAGCTGCCGTCGGCGGCCAGGGCACTGTTGGCCCGGGCCGAGCGGTAGAAGGCCGTGCGGTCGATGTCCCGCGCGGACAGGCGCACCACGCCGCCGCCGGCCAGGCGGTGCTCCAGCTCGGCGAAAACGTCGGTGGTTTCCAGGTCCTGGCGGTTGGCGCGCAGGCCGGCAAAGGAACTGCGGGGCAGGTCGGCCAGGCGGCCATCGGCATAGGTGGGCAGGCCCTGGTCGATGGCGGCGCGCACGCGCTGCTGCGCCGCGCCCACCGACACGGTGGTGGACGGGGCGATGTCCCATTCCAGCGTGCCGTAGCCCAGGCGCTTGTTGTTGAACAGCGTGTCGATGTGGCTGTCGCGGTCTTCCACCACGGCCACGGCGCGCGCGCGGATCGTGCCTTCGGCGTTGAGGCCGCCGCCCACGTCCACCGTGCCGCGGCGCAGGCCGAACGAGCCCACCGCCGCATCGGCACCGATGGCCAGTTTGGACGGGGCGCGCTTGCGCACCAGGTTGACGGTGCCGCCGGGTTCGCTCGCGCCCTGCAGCAGGCCGGCCGGGCCGCGCAGCACTTCGATGCGGTCGTACATGGCCGTATCGAGCGTGCTGTAGTTGCCTTGCGGAATGGGCACACCGTCGAGCTGGATGGCGCCCAGGTCGAAGCCGCGCGACTGGAACGAGTTGTAGTTGCCCGCGCCGTCCAGCCGCGTGATGGTCATGCCAGTGCTCAGCTTGATCGCGTCTTCCACCTTGGTGAGGTTGCGGTCGTCGAGCTGCTGGCGCGTGACCACGCTGATGGACTGGGGCGTCTCGCGCGGCGTCTGCTGCAGCTTGCCCACGCTGACTTCGCGGGCGGTGTACTGGCCGCTGCCCTCGGTGGTGGCGCCGTCCGCGCCGTCGGTCACCTTGACCTCGGGCAATGCGGCGGTGGCGGCAGGGGTGGGGGCTGTCTGTGCCTGGGCCTGGGCTGTGGCCAGCGTGGCCAGCAGCGAGGCCGCCAGGGCCAATGGGTGCATGCGCATGGTGCTTCTCCTCCTCGATGTTGCTATGAATTGAGTAGCTGCCAGCGCTTTTCCATCAAGCGCTGGTGGCGTAAAAGGCTTTGAATTTGCTGGCGGCGCCTGCATGTGCCGTGTCAGAACCGCGTGCGCAGCGTCACCTGCAGTGCGCGGGGCGAGCCGGGCAGGATCAGGTTGTCGTTGCTGCCGTGGGCCGACACGTAGTACTTGCGGTTGGCCAGGTTCTTCACGTTCACGTCCACATCCCACTGGCCCACCGTGTACTGCAGGGCGGCGTCCAGCGTGGTGTAGCCGGGCAGGGTGACCAGGTTGGTCAGCGAGGTGAAGCGCGCACCCACGTAGTTCACGCCGCCGCCCACGCGCAGGCCGTGGCCCAGGTCCTTCATGGCCCATACGAACGCGGAGTTGCGCGGCGTGAGTGCAGCCACCTTGCCCTGCGCCGCGATGGCCGCCGTGGGCAACTGCAGGGTGCTGGTGGTGGCCAGCGACCGGGTCATGCGGCCATCGAGCCATGCATAGCCGGCGCTCATGTCCCAGCGGTCGGGCAGGCGGCCATTGGCGGTCAGCTCCAGGCCGTTGGTGCGCTGCGTGCCCACGTTGATCTGGCGCGACGGGTTGGTTGGGTCGGTGTTCTTGATGTTGGTGCGCTCGAGGTTGAAGAGCGCGCCGGTGAAGTTCAGCCGGCCGTCCAGCACGTCGAGCTTGACGCCGATCTCCTTGTTCTCGGTGATCTCGGGCTCGGCGCCGGTGTTGTTGGCGGCCAGTGCGAAGGTCTCGGCCGAGGGCTGGAACGACTTGCTGTACGACACGTAGTACGACAGCGCATCGCTGGGCTGCCACACCAGGCCTGCGCGGGGGCTGAACTTCTTGTCGGTGCGCGACAGGCCCGCGAGCTTGCGGTCGAACGTGGTCTCCTGCCCGAACACGTCGTAGCGGGCGCCCACCAGCGCCTTCCACTGGGGCGCCAGCGTGATCTGGTTTTGCCAGTACAGCGCGGCGGTGTCCTGCGTGGTGTGGCTGGGGATGGCGCCGTCGGCCGCAAAGCTGGCGGCCGGGATGGCGGGGGCAGGGCGGTTGCCGGGGTTGAAGATCGGCACGCGGTCGGCGCCGCCCGAGACGGACTCGGCGCGCTTCTTTTGCTGGCCCAGCTCCACGCCCATCAGCCATTCCTGCTGGAAGCCGCCCAGCCGGTTGCGCCAGGTGACGTCGGTCTGGTTGAAGAAGCCTTTTTCGTCGCGCAGGACGAACGAGCGCGTGCGGCCCACGGTCAGGTTCACCGGGTCGGTGGTGCCGCCGGGCAGGGTGTTGTAGCGGTCCAGCGCGTAGTCGTACAGGCGCGTGACGTTGCGCACCGACCAGTCGTCGTTGAAGCGGTGGTTCAGCGTGGCCGCGAACGACTGCATGGTGCTGGTGGTGGTGTCGTCCTGCGCGGCATTGCTGGAGCCGTAGTACGTGCGGGGCGATACGTTGACGGGGCGGCCGTTGAGCGCGGGAATGCCAAAGTCCGTCAGGCGCTGGTCGCGGGCGTGGGTGTACTGCAGCAGCAGGTCGGTTTGCGCCGCGAGCTTGAGCGCGAGCGACGGCGCGAAGTTGTGGCGCTTGACGAACTGCTGGTCGCGGTAGCTGCCCGAGTCCTCCACCGCGGCGTTGATGCGAAAGGCCGCGGTGTCGCTGATGCCCACATTCACATCGGCCGTGGCGCGGCGGTAGTCGAAGCTGCCCAGGCCCAGCGAGGCCTCGCCCGAGGTCTCGCCGAACCTGGGCTTCTTGGTCACGCGGTTGATCAGGCCGCCCGACGAGCCGCGCCCGTACAGCACGGCGGCGGGGCCCTTGAGCACCTCCACCCGCTCGATGTCGGCCAGGTCGCGGAAGTACAGGGCATCGTCGCGCACGCCGTCGACAAACTGGTCGGCGATGGCCGTGAAGCCGCGGATCACCACCTGGTCGCGCTGCCCGTCGCCGTGGCTCATGGCCACGCCGGGCACGTTGCGCAGCACGTCTTCCATCGACCGCGCGCCCTGGTCGCGCATGAGCTGCTCGGGCACCACGTTCACGGCCTGGGGCACGTCGCGCAGCGGCGCACTGCCCTTGGTGGCCGAGGTGCTGGCGGCGGGCGAGTAGCCGTCGTCCCCCGTGGTGGACTGCACCGTGACCTCGCCCAGCGTCTGCGGTGCGGTGGCCGGCGGCGGGCTCTGCGCCCACGCGGCGCTGCAAAGCGCGGCGAGCAGGGCAGCCGACAGGGGTCTGAGCGTGTGGGACTGGCGGATGGCGTGCATGGTTTTCCTTGAGCGTGTGCGCAGCGCAGATGAAGACGGCAACCCCGCACCCCGTGCCTGGCGCGGGCCGGTGGTCGGCCCTTGGCTGGGAGGTGTGCGAAGCGTGAAAAGGGGTGCGGGTGGTGGCGGTAACGTTCAGGGGCGGAGGTCTGGCGGGCGGGCGGCGGTGTTCGTCACCAGCCCCAGGCCCACGCGAGCAGGCCGCCCGCCAGGGCCGCGCCCGCCAAGGCCGGGGCGCGCCGGGGTTGCCAGGTCATGGTGGCCGTCACGGCCACCGCCGCCACGGAGAGCGCGACGGTCCAGGCGGTGATGCCCAGCGAGGCTGGGGTCTCGCCCGAGGGGCGGGCCGCCAGCCACAGCGACAGCAGCAGCACCAGCCACCCGGCGCGGCGCAGGTGCAGCAGGCGGCGCTCCGTGCCTTCCCGGCCCAGCGCGTCTTCATGGTGGCGGTCCATGCCCAGTGCGATGGCGGACCACGCCGCGAAACACAGCAGAAAAGCGGACATGGATCAGGCCCCCGAGGTCGAGACGTCGGGCGTTGCCGACAGCGCCGGTGCAGCGGGCTGTGGGGCGGATGCGCTGGCAGCGGCGGCGTGGCGCAATGCCTTGGACACAGCGGCCTTGCCCTTGCGCACGCGCCCCGGGCGCAGCCGCCAGGACAGCCAGCCCAGCAGCAGGCCCGTGGCCAGGAACGACAGGTCCATGCTCGCCCAGATCCATTCGCCCGCGGGCAGCGTGACGCCCAGGTGGGTGTGGGTGGTCAGCGCATTGATCAGCGGCAGGGCCGTCCACACGGCACCCGCAGCGCCCAGCGGCACCGACCAGCCCATGCGGCTGGGGCGCACTACAGCGCACGCCAGCGCCCACAGCAGCGCGATGCCCCAGGCGCTGAAGAACCAGGCCAGCTCGGTGTCCGCCCGGCCCTCGATGCCCACGGAGATCAGGCGGTTGGAGGCCACGTACACGCCGCAGGCCAGCGGCAGGCCTGCCAGCGTGGCGATATTGATGGCGGCCACCAGGCGCTCGCCGAAGGGTGCCTTGGTGCGCGCTGCAGGGGCGGCTGCGCCCTGGCGGCCGGCTTTCGTCTGCGACAGGGCGCTGCGCTTGACGGTCCACAGCACCATGCCCGTGGCGATCATCAGGCTGCCCAGCACGCCAAAGCCGAACAGGGCCCAGCGCATGCCCACGTCGGCAAAGCGCGCCAGGTGCAGCCCGTACAGCACGCCATAGGTCTTGGCGGCGGGGCCCGTGGGGTCGGCCTGGTCCAGCCACTGGCCGGTGGTAGCGTCGAACAAAAGGCGCGGCGGGCGGTACTGCAGGCGGTCGCCCTCGTGGCGGGTGACTTCGACCACGGCGCGGCCCTTGGCATCGCGGCGCGCCTGCAGGCTGCCGATGCGCCCGCCGTCCCAGCGGGTGCGTGCTTCGGTCAGGATGGGCTGCAGCGCGATGGCGGGCAGGGGCTCCACCTTGTCGTTTGCGCCGCGGCGGGGGCGGCTCTCGGCCTTCTCGCCCTGCAGGTCGGCAAAGTACGCGTTGGAGTCCACGCCTTTTTCATTCTTGTACGTGGTGGCGATGCCGGCGGGCATGTACAGCGTGTGGAAGATCATCAGCCCGCTGAAGGTGATCATCAGGTAGAACGGCAGCACCAGCACGCCGGTGACATTGTGCGCATCCAGCCAGGCGCGCTGCCCGCCCTTGGTGGGGCGGAAGGTGAAGAAGTCCTTGAAGATGCGGCGGTGCGTGATCACGCCCGTGATCAGCGCGACGAACATCAGCATCGTGGCCACGCCCACCACCCAGCGGCCTTCGAGGGTCCAGCGGCCCTTCTGGGCCGTGCGCAGCTCGAAGTGAAAGCGGTAGAAGAAGTCGCCGCCCATGGTCTGGCGCGCCTCGATGGCCTCGCCGGTTTGCGGGTTCATGCGCAGCGTCTCGAACCGGCCGTTGCCGGTGCCGCGCCACAGCAGGTTGACGGCCGGGTCGCGCTCGTCGGGCAGGTGCATGATCCACTGCGTGACCTCGGGCGACTTGCGCTGCAATGCGTCCAGCGACTTCTGGGCCACCTGCGCATCCGCCGCGGGCAGGCCGTGCATCTCGGGGCGCATCCACAGGTTGAACTCGTTCTTGAAGAACGACAGCGTGCCGGTGAGGAAGATCGCAAACAGCAGCCAGCCCAGGATCAGCCCGGCCCAGGTGTGCAGCCACGACATCGCCTGGCGAAAGCCTTCTCGGTCGTTGGGTGTCCTGGCGGCTTTGGCCTTGGCGTTGACCGGGGCAGCCGTGGGCATGCCCGCTGCCATGTCTGCGGACGCGTCGGGTGTCAGTGTGGTGGCGTTCATGCGGCGGCCTTCATCCATTGCGGCGCCATGGCGCAGGCGCCCAGTACCAGCGCGGGCAGCAGGGTGCCTGCCCATGCACCGAGGGCGGTGCGGGCATAGAAAGCCCAGCCCGCGGCCATGGCGTAGGCCAGCCAGGCCAGCATGGTGGCCGTGAGCACGGCCTCGACCAGCGGCATGAACTGCGCCAGCCCCTGCGACAACGCGGCCGCGAACCCCGCCGCCAGCGCATAGCCGCCTCCGATGGCCGCCACGGCGCGGGAGGTGATGGCCAGCCGGTAGCGCCAGTCGACACGCGCGGTCTTCATGGCGTGCCAGCCGGGGCGCGGCTGTCAGCAGGTGATCCGGGCGATCGGAAAGAAGCGGAGGCCCCGGGCAGGCAGGGGCTGGCGGTGCGGCGCAGCATCAGGAAGGCTCCAGGCAGGTTTGGACACAACAAACGTACAAACGCTGGCTGCAGCGGGGCAGGGCCCGGCTGACTGGCTGGCTAGGTATTCAGGGAATCAATCACGGCACCCGGGCGCAACGCGCACTCCATGCCATCAGGTCTGGGGAAGAGGTGGGCAGGGAAGGGCGGGCGCCGGTCGTAAGAACGCATTCTACTTTTGTTGAGAAGCATTCGCATTCATTGCGGCACAACTTTGGCGGCTTTGATGTGCAGTTGCAACATCCTGTGACTGCAGGGCGATGCGGCCCTGCCTTCGCGCGGACACAAAAAAACGGGCCAGGGCCCGTTTTTCTGATTTCTTCGTTGGTGGTTTTTTCGTGGAGCGCTCTGGTGAACTCTTGCTTCAGTCCGCGTCGCCCATCTGCGACTGCAGATAGTTCTGCAGGCCGACCTTGTCAATCAGGTCGATCTGGGTTTCGATGAAGTCGATGTGCTCTTCCGTGTCATCCAGGATCTTTTGCAGGAGGTCGCGCGAGACGTAGTCACGCACGCTTTCGCAATGGGCCATGCCTTCCTTGATGGTGGCCTGGGCGCCTTGTTCGGAGCGCAGGTCGCAGGCCAGGATCTCTGGCACGTCTTCACCGACCTGGAGCTTGGCGAGGTCCTGCAGGTTGGGCAGGCCGTCGAGCATGAAGATGCGGTCCATCAGCCAGTCGGCATGCTTCATCTCGCCGATGGATTCGGAGTACTCCTTCTTGGCCAGCTTGTCGAAGCCCCAGTGCTTGAGCATGCGGTAGTGCAGGAAGTACTGGTTGATGGCCGTGAGCTCGTTCTTGAGCTGGGCCTGCAGATGGCCAATGACCTGTGCGTCACCTTTCATGGGGACTCCTTATTGTGTTGATTCCGCTCGATTGTCGTGACCTGCGTCAGCAGGCGCAAGGCAATCCCCTGCGGGGGCGCACGGGGTGCGTGTGATGCTGAGTTGTGTTCGCATTTCCGCGCGGGTGGACCGTGCGCCGAGCGCGGACGGGGCGGGCTTCGTGCGCGGCGCCATGCCGCTTCCCGCCAAAAAAGAGGCCCTGGGTGTGATGACCCAGGGCCCCGGTGCATCGCCGGGCCGCGCGTGGCGGCCTGGCCTGCCAGCGGGCTACAGCGCCTTGGCGGACGGGCGCGCTGGCGTGGCCGTGGGCTGCCCGGCGCGCTGCTGGTCGCGCCGGTGCGCAATGCCCAGCCACAGCGTGGGGACCAGCACCAGGGCCAGCGAGATCGCCTGGGCCACCGTGCCTTCGGCCAGATCCTCGGTGGCGGCATGCCACCAGGCGTTGTCGATGCCCGGAATCAGCGCGCCTTCGGTGAATTCATGGAAGGCATAGACCACGAGCTGGACCGCGAACACCGCCATGAACCACGAGGTCACGCGGAAGAAGCGGCCCAGGTTCACCGCACGGCCGTAGCGCGTCCAGGCCCATGCAATGGCGATGGCCAGGGCCAGGCCGGCGATGCCGCCCCAGGCCATGTAGCCCAGCTCGGCGCTGCGGGCCAGCGCGGCCAGCATCGTGGCGGTCTCCACGCCTTCGCGGCCCACCATGAACAGCGAGAACAGAAACACGGCCAGGGCGGCGCGCGGGCCCTCCAGCACGCTGGCGCGGTCGATGCGCTGGGCGATCTCCTGTCCCATGCCTTTGCCGGCGCTGCGCATGTGCACCACGCACCAGGCGACGGCGGCCGCGGCCACCAGGGCCATCACCCCCTCGGCCGCGGGTGACAGCGCGCCCACCTGCGACAGCACCCAGCCCAGCACCAGCGACAGCAGCACCGCCACCACGACACCGGCGCGCAGTGGCAGCAGCAGCGCCAGGCGCCCGGTCTTGCGCAGATACAAGGTGGCGATGGCCACGACAAGCAGGGCTTCAAGCCCCTCGCGGAAACAGATCAAGAGGGTCTGGAACATGGCGGATTCGGTTCTTTGCTATGAGTTTATGAGCTGCTTGCGCTTTTCCATCCAGCGCGCGGGGGCCGGTGGGGCCACGCCCGACGTGAGCCGTGCGGAGATGGATGTGCCTTGCGCCCCTGGAGCAGATCATAAATTCAACTGAGAATGAGTTGTATTTGAATATTTGACAAGGCGCAATGGTTGGGCATGTTCCCCTGTGGACCGGGGGTGGAGGATCTTCCGGTTTCAGTCTCGATGTATAGTTATTGGCAATTGATTTGATCTAATCAATTAATTGGATTGATGGCCCGGAAAGGCCTAGACTTCAGTCCTGTTCACTCAACCACCAACAAGGAAACAGCAATGTCCCTGATCAATACGCAAGTTCAGCCGTTCAAGACCACCGCTTTCGTCAACCGCAATGGCAAGGGTGAATTCATCGACCTGACCGAAGCCGACCTGAAGGGCAAGTGGTCCGTGCTGATCTTCATGCCCGCAGCCTTCACCTTCAACTGCCCTACCGAAATCGAAGACGCCGCCGAGCACTACGCAGAGTTCCAGAAGGCTGGCACCGAGGTCTACATCGTCACGACCGACACGCACTTCTCGCACAAGGTGTGGCACGAAACCTCGCCCGCCGTGGGCAAGGCAAAGTTCCCCCTGGTCGGCGACCCTACGCACCAGCTGACCAACGCGTTTGGCGTGCACATCCCTGAAGAAGGCCTGGCACTGCGCGGCACGTTCGTGGTCAACCCCGACGGCATCATCAAGACGTCCGAAATCCACTCCAACGAGATCGCCCGCGACGTGAAGGAAACCGTGCGCAAGCTCAAGGCTGCCCAGTACACCGCCGCCCACCCCGGTGAAGTCTGCCCCGCCAAGTGGAACGACGGCGCCAAGACCCTGGCTCCTTCGCTGGACCTGGTCGGCAAGATCTGAGCGGACACTGATTCGGCGGAGCGCTGCGGGCGCTCCCCAGCCGGACAGCGCCATGGCGCACGCGCGCCATGCCGTCCGGCTTTTTTACGCCTTTTTCACCTACCTTTGCGGTGCCGGGCTTGCCACAAGCAGCCCCAGCCCCCACCCTGCAAGTCACAACTCGAAAGGACACCACCATGCTCGACGAACAACTCAAGACCCAGCTTTCCGCCTACCTGGAGCGCGTGACGCAGCCGTTCGAACTGGTGGCTTCCCTGGACGACAGCGAAACCGCCCGCGAGATGCGCGAGCTGCTGACGACCATCCAATCCCTGCGCAGCGACAAGATCACGCTGCGCACCGACGGCAACGACGCGCGCAAGCCCTCGTTCAGCCTGCAGCGCGTGGGCAGCACGAATTCGCTGCGTTTTGCCGGCCTGCCCCTGGGCCACGAATTCACCTCGCTGGTGCTGGCCCTGCTGTGGACCGGCGGCCACCCGCCCAAGGTCGAGCCCGAGGTGATCGAGCAGATCGCCGCGCTCGACGGTGACTTCAACTTCGAGGTCTACATGAGCCTGACCTGCCACAACTGCCCGGACGTGGTGCAGGCGCTGTCGCTCATGGCCATCGTCAACCCCAAGATCAAGACCACCGTGATCGAAGGTGGCGCCTTCCAGCAGGAAGTGGCCGACCGCGAGATCATGGCCGTGCCCATGGTGTTCATGAACGGCCAGGTGTTCGCCTCGGGCCGCATGTCGGTCGAGGAGATCGTGGCCAAGCTCGACACCGGCGCCGCCGCCCGTGACGCGGCCAAGCTGTCGGCCAAGGCACCGTACGACGTGCTCATCGTCGGCGGCGGCCCCGCCGGCGCCGCGGCCGCCGTGTACGCCGCCCGCAAGGGCATCCGCACCGGCGTGGCGGCCGAGCGCTTCGGCGGCCAGGTCAACGACACGCTGGCCATCGAGAACTACATCTCCGTGCTGGAAACCGACGGACCCAAGTTCGCCGCCGCGCTAGAAGCCCACACCCGTGCCTACGACGTGGACATCATGAACCTGCAGCGCGCCGACCAGCTGATCCCCGCGGCCCAGCCCGGCGGCCTGATCGGTGTGAAGCTGGCCAACGGCGCCACCTTGCAATCGAAGACGGTGATCCTGTCCACCGGCGCGCGCTGGCGCAACGTCAACGTGCCCGGCGAAGCCGAATACAAGAACAAGGGCGTGGCCTACTGCCCGCACTGCGACGGCCCGCTGTTCAAGGGCAAGCGCGTGTCGGTCATCGGCGGCGGCAACTCGGGTGTCGAGGCTGCCATCGACCTGGCCGGCATCGTGGCCCATGTCACGCTGGTGGAGTTCGCCGACCAGCTCAAGGCGGACGCCGTGCTGGTCAACAAGCTCAAGAGCCTGCACAACGTGACCATCCACACCAACGCGCAGACCACCGAGATCACCGGCACCGACGGCAAGGTCAACGGCCTCAAGTACAAGGACCGCGCCACGGGCGTGGAGCACCTGGTGCAGCTCGAAGGCGTGTTCGTGCAGATCGGCCTGGTGCCCAACACCGAATGGCTCAAGGGCACGGTGGAGCTGTCCAGGTTCGGCGAGATCATCGTCGACTCACACGGCCGCACCAACCTGCCCGGCGTGTTCGCGGCGGGGGACTGCACCACGGTGCCGTTCAAGCAGATCGTGATCGCTGCGGGCGATGGGTCGAAGGCCGCGCTGAGCGCATTCGACCACCTGATCCGCATGCCGGTGGTGGCGGCCGCGCCAGCGGGTGCCCCGGCTGCGGAAACGGTGGCGGAAACCGTTTGATGTTTGATTGAAAATGGCCTGCAGCGCTTGATGGTAAAGCGCTGGAAGCTATCAATAGATGAGCGACCGGCTGTGTTGTGCGGCCGGTCGCTTTTTTTCGTGGGCCCGCCGTGTCTTGGGGAGCGGCTGGTGCCTTGTGGTTGTAAATCTGGTTACGTATTGAGAATTATTCTCATATAATTCACCCCATCAGCCAGCCACAACGGCCCTTTCTGCTGCCCGCAGAAGCCAGGACCGTCTGCATGGAGCCAGCTCTGTATTCGTTGTCGTTTCAGAGAAGGACTCCCCTCCGTGGCGCAGGCATTCCGTACCCCTCCGTTTTCTTCCCGGCGCGCACAGGCGCACCCCTCCGATCAATGGCTGCAAGGCCGTCTGCGGTCGCTCACGTGGCTGGTGGCCTGTGCATGCGCCGCCATCGGCAGCGCGCATGCGCAGGATGTGGCGCAACTGATCGCTGCCGGCCCGGCGCTCAAGGAGGTGGTCATCAGCGGCTCGCGCAGCGAGCAGGACCGCGACGAGTTGCCCATGAGCATCGACGTGATCAACGCGCAGGCCATCGAGGAAGGCCAGGTGCGCGACATCCGTGATGTGGCGCGTGAACTGCCCAACGTGTCCGTCACCCGCTCGCCCGCGCGCTTCACGCTGGCCAGCGGCTCCACGGGGCGCGAGCAGAACGCGGGCTTCAACATCCGCGGCCTGGACGGCAACCGCGTGCTGATGATGGTGGACGGGATCCGCCTGCCGCGCAGCTACGTCTTCAGCGCCAACGCCTTCGGGCGCGACTACCTGGACATCGGCCTGCTGCAGCGCATCGAGGTCGTGCGCGGCGCCACGTCGGCGCTGTACGGGTCGGACGGCATGGCGGGCCTGGTCAACTTCATCACGGCCGAACCATCGGCCTTCCTCGATGGCGACAAGCGCATCGGCGGGCGTGTGAGCGTGGGCTACGACGGCGACGACCACGGCAAGCGCGTGGGCGCCACGGTGGCGGGCCGGGCGGGCGACACGGTGCAGTGGCTGCTGGGCGGTAACGTCACGCGCGCCAGCGACCTCGACAACATGGGTACCAACAGCGCGGCCAATGCCGACCGCACCCGCCCCAACCCGCAAAAGGACCAAAGCGGCGCGCTGCTGGGCAAGGTCATCCTCACGCCCGGCGGCGGCCAGCGCCATGTGTTCACGCTGGAGCATGTGGACAAGACCTCCGACTACGAGCTGCTGACCGCGCGCTCCAAGCCGCCGCTGGCCGCCACGTCCGTGCTGGGCTCAACCTCGTTCACCGACATGCAGCGCAGCCGCGCGACGTGGGATGGTGCGTGGCGCGTGAACTCGGCGTTGGCCGACGACCTGAAGGCGACGCTGAGTTTTCAGGACTCGCATTCGCGCGAATACGTCACCGAAGACCGCAACACCGCTGCCGACCGCGTGCGCGACGTGACCTACGACGAGCGCACCTGGCAGGCCAACCTGCAGGGCAGCAAGGTGCTGCGTTCGGGCGCTGGCGGCCTGGTGCAGAAGATCACCTACGGCTTCGACTACACGTCCGCCAAGGTCGAGAACCTGCAGACCGGCGTGACCCCGCCGGTGGGCGAGACCTTCCCGCTCAAGCGCTTTCCGGACACCACAGAGACCAGTGCCGCCCTGTACGTGCAGGACGAGTTCGTGACCGGTCCCTGGAGCATCACCCCGGGCGTGCGCTTCGACACCTTCCGCATCAAGGCCGACCAGGCGGGCTTCGGCGCGCAGGCCGTGTCCCTGTCGGGCAACGCCACCTCGCCCAAGTTCGGCGTGCTCTACCGCGCCAGCGAGCAGTGGAGCGTGTTCGGCAACTACGCGGCGGGCTTCCGTGCGCCCAATGCGGGCCAGGTCAACGCCTTCTTCGAGAACCCGGTCAGCAACTACCGCACGGTGCCCAACGCCAACCTCAAGCCCGAAAAGAGCCAGAACTTCGAGCTGGGCGTGCGCGGCCGGCTGGACGCGCTGTCGGTCGAAGCTGCAGCGTTCACGGGCCGCTACAAGGACTTCATCGAAGACCTGCGCCAGGTCGGCGGCACCGGTGCGCCGGGCAACCCGCTGGTGTTCCAGTCGGTCAACATCGGCCGCGTCAAGCTCAACGGCTTCGAGGTCAAGGGCGACATGCGCTGGGGCCAGTGGGCAGGCGGACAATGGACATCGCCATTCAGCTACGGCCAGACGCGCGGGCGCGATACCGCCACCGGCAGGCCGGTGAACACGGTGGACCCATCGCGCCTGTCTGCCGGCCTGCGCTACGACACCGGCCACTGGATGGCGCGCCTGGATGCCACCCACGCCGCCGCCAAGAAGGCCAGCGACGTGGCCGTGGCCACGGGCAGCACGCAGTACCTCACGCCGTCGTACACGGTGCTCGACCTGTCGGGCCAATGGCGCATCCGCAAGGACCTGCGCCTGAACCTCGGCATCTACAACCTGACCGACAGGAAGCACTGGCGCTGGGCCGACGTGCGCGGCCTGGCAGCCAACGCCAACTTCATCGACGCCTACAGCCAGCCCGGCCGCTCCGTGCGGGTGTCGCTGGTGGCGGACTTCTGAGCACCCACGTGAACACGTTCCAAGGCCACCCATCAAGGAGAACACCCATGAGCCACGTTCCCGATCCTTCCAATGCCTCCGAGGCCAGCGCCCACTGCGACGAGGAGTACAGCCTGCCGTGCGCCGAGGCGCTGCTGGCCGGCACGCTCGCCCTGATGACGGGCTACGTGCAGGCCTGCTGCGACACCCACCGCGACGCCATGGGCCGCAAGATATCGGCCAACCTGCAGATGCTGGCCGACGCCGACGGCTTCACCGCTCACTTCCGCACGGTGGTCTGGAGCCTGCAGGGCCGTTGGGAACAGCAGTGCAAGGCGCGCCAGGACACCGCCGCCAGCGCCGCACTGGTGGCCGCAGAGCAGCGCCGCGTGTTGTGGCACACCGCGCCGGAGGCCGTGCAATGAGCCGCGCCGTGACGAACACCCCGGGCACTCCGGCCTCCGCGCCCCTGGCCGCACCCGACATTCGCGCGCAGTTCGCCACCGCACGTGCTGCCGGCAAGCGCGCCAAGGAGGCGGCCGAGAGCCTGGGGCTCTCGGAAGGCGCTGCGGTGGCGGCCCACGCGGGCGAGCACGGCCACCCGCTCAAGGCCGTGCCGCTGCAGGGTTCGTGGCTGGAGATGCTGCAGGCGCTCGAGGCCTGCGGCCCCTTGATGGCCCTCACGCGCAATGAAGGCGTGGTGCATGAGAAGACCGGCATTTACACCAACGTGTCGGCCACAGGCCCGGTGGGCATCGCGCTGGGCGAAGACATCGATCTGCGCCTGTTCTTCGCGCAGTGGCATGCTGGCTTTGCCGTGACCGAGCTGGCCAACGACCCCGCCAGGCCGCCGTTGCGCAGCCTGCAGTTCTACAACGCCAGCGGCCGCGCCGTGCACAAGATCTTTACCCGCGAAGCGACCGACCTGGCGGCGTTCGATGCGGTGGTGAACCGCTTCGCGCAGCCCAGCGCGGGCTATGTGTTCGGCAAGGCGCCCGCGCCGGAAGCGGTGCGGCCCGATGCCGACATCGACGCCGACGGTCTGCGCGAGGCCTGGGGTGCCATGCAGGACACACACGAGTTCTTCGGCCTGACCAGGAAATTCGGCGTGGAGCGTCAGCAGAGCTTTCGCCTGGTCGAAGGCCAGTTCGCGTGGCGCGCGGAACCGCAAGCGGTATCGCGCCTGCTGGACGAGGCCGCGGTGGACGGCCTGCCCATCATGGTGTTCGTGGGCAGCGGCGGTTGCATCCAGATCCACACCGGGCCGGTGCGCAACATAAAGCCGCTCGACACACCGCACGCCCAGTGGATCAACGTGCTGGACGCAGGCTTCAACCTGCACCTGCGCACCGACGTGGTGGCCAGCGTGTGGGTGGTGGAAAAGCCGACGGCCGATGGCGTCGTCACCTCCGTCGAGGCGTTCGACCACGCGGGCGAGCTGATGGCCATGTTCTTCGGTGCGCGCAAGCCCGGCAAGCCCGAGCTGCAGGGCTGGCGCGACCTGGTGGCGCGGCTGCCGCAGGCGCAGCAGGACGAGGTGGTCCATGCTGCGTGATGGCCTGACCGACGCGGCGCGCAGGCAGCTGCTGCGCGGCATGGCAGCGCTGCCGCTGCTGTCTGTGGTGGGCGCGGAGCGCGCAGTCGCGGCCAGCCCGGCGCGCATCGTCTCGCTGGGCGGTGCGTTGACCGAGGTGGTCTACCTGCTGGGCGCGCAAGGCCAGCTGGTGGGCACCGACACCACCAGCCTGTTCCCCGAGGCCGCGCTCAAGACCGCCAAGGTCGGCTACATGCGCCAGCTGTCGGCCGAGGGGCTGCTGTCCCTCAAGCCCGACGCCGTGGTGGGCACCACCGAAGCCGGCCCGCCCGTGGTGCTGGACCAGGTGCGCAGCGCCGGGGTGCGGGTGGAGCTGGTCAAGGCCGACCACACCTGGGACGAAGTGCAGCGCAAGGTGGCCACCGTGGGCCGCGTGGCCGGCCGCGAGCGCGCGGCCACGGCCCTGCAGGCGGACCTGGATGCGCAGTGGGCGGCGGTGCACAAGCTGGTGGCCGCGTCCGCGCGCCGCCCGCGCGCGATCTTCATCCTGTCGCACGGCGGCAGCCCCATGGTGGCGGGCACCGGCACGGCGGCCGATGCGCTGATCCGCTTTGCGGGCGGCACCAACGCCATCACGCAGTTCGCGGGCTACCGGCCGCTCACGGCCGAGGCCATGGCCAGCGCCGCGCCCGAGGTGCTGCTCAACAGCACGCAGGGCATCGAGGCGCTGGGCGGCGAGGCCGCGTTCTGGCAGCGGCCGGAACTGGCGCTCACGCCCGCTTTCCGCCACAAGGCCCTGGTGACGATGGAGGCCAGCCAGCTGCTGGGCTTTGGTCCGCGCCTGCCCGGGGCCGTGCGCGAGGTGCACACCCGCATGCAGGCGATCACGGCGTGAGCGGCCTGTCCGTGGCGCAGCCGGGTGCGCGCTGGACCGCGGGGCGCCTGTCGCCCCGCACCGCGCTGACCGTGGGCTCGGCACTGGTGGTGCTGGCCTTGGCCTGGGCCAGCACCCAGGGCGCGTACGCCATCGCGCCCGCCCAGCTGTGGCAGGTGCTGCTGCAGGCCGTGGGGCTGGCGCCTTCTGCCGAACAGGCACCGGAGTACCTGGTGTTCATCAACATCCGGCTGCCACGCCTGTTGATGGGCGTGGCGGCCGGGGCGGGCCTGGGGCTGGCGGGTGCGCTGATGCAGGGGCTGTTTCGCAACCCGCTGGCCGACCCCGGCCTGGTCGGCGTGAGCAGCGGCGCCGCGCTGGCTGCTGCGCTCACCATCGTGCTCGGCATGCACTGGCTGCCCGACATGCCGCGCACGCTGGGCAGTTGGTCGCTGGTGACCATGGCCTTTGGCGGTGGCCTGGTGGTCACGGCGCTGATCTATGGGCTGGCGCAAGCCGATGGCGCCACGCGCATGGGGCTGATGCTGCTGGCGGGCGTGGCGGTCAATGCGCTGGCGCTGGCGGGGCTGGGCTACCTCAACTTCATCTCCACCGACGAGCAACTGCGCAACATCCAGATGTGGCTGCTGGGCAGCCTGGGCGGAGCGCGCTGGAGCGCCGTGGCGCTGGTGGGCACCATCGTGGCGGTGGCCTGCGGCCTGGGCCTGGCGCTGGCGCGCCCGCTCAACGCGATTGCGCTGGGCGAGGCGCAGGCCGCGCTGCTGGGCGTGCCGGTGGAGCGCACCAAGCGCCTGGCGGTGCTGGTGACGGCGCTCGCCGTGGGGGCCGTCACGGCGGCCACCGGCATCATCGGCTTCATCGGCCTGGTGGCGCCGCACTGGGTGCGCCTGGTGGCCGGGCCGGATCACCGCGTGGTGCTGCCGGGATCGGCCCTGCTGGGCGCCGCGCTGGTGCTGGCGGCCGACGTCGTGGCGCGCACCATCGTCAAGCCGGCGGAGCTGCCGCTGGGCGTGCTCACCGCCTTCATCGGTGTGCCCTTGTTCCTGGCCATGCTGCGCCAATTCAGGAGCAAGGTATGAGAGCAGGCCCGCTCCATCCCGGCGATCCGCTGGTGTGCGATCAATTGGCGGTGGGCCTGCCCGGCCTGCCGCTGCTGGCGACCGTGCATGCGCGCCTGGCGCCTGGCCGCTTCACCGCCATCCTGGGGCCGAATGGCGCGGGCAAATCCACGCTGCTGTCCATGCTGTCGGGCCAGCGCGCGCCGCGCTCGGGCTCGGTCAGCCTGAGGGGCCGGGCGCTCACTGCGGTTGGTGCCTTGGAGCTGGCGCGCCTGCGCGCCGTGCTGCCGCAAGAGACGGCGGTGGCCTTCGACTTCACGGTGCAGGAGGTGGTGGAGATGGGCCGCTTTCCGCACCGCCAGTCGCCCAGCCGGAACGAGGCGCGCATCGCCCGCGATGCCATGGAGGCCACCGGCGTGGTCCACCTGGCGGCGCGCGGCGTGAACACCTTGTCGGGCGGCGAGCGGGCCCGCGCCCACCTGGCCCGGGCGCTGGCGCAGATCTGGGAGCCCCGGCCCGATGGCGCCACGCGCTGGCTGCTGCTCGACGAGCCCACCGCCGCGCTCGACCTGGCGCACCAGCACCAGGCCATGGCCCTGGTGCGCCGCTGGGCGGTGGAGCAGGGCATCGGCGTGGTGGCGGTGCTGCACGACCTGAACCTGGCGCTGCGCTATGCGCACGACGTGGTGCTGATGGGGGCCGGGCGCTGCGACGTGGGGCCCGTGGGGCAAACGCTGGACGCGGCGGCGATCGCGCGCGTGTGGGGTGTGGAGTGTTCCGAAGTGCGCGCCAGCGACGGCACGCCGCAGTTTCTCGTGGCGGCCGGATGAAGCCGACATGACGATTTGGTCATCTGCTCCCGTCTTGCCCTTGGTCGCATGGGGATATGCACGGTTGCGCATGCTGCACCGCGCCATCTTGTCACTAGAATGCGCGCACACCATGCGCCGCCTGCTCCTCGTCTTTTTGCTGCTGTTCATGCCGCTCCAGTCCATCTGGGCGGCTGCATCGCCGTATTGCGGGCACGAGGCAGCGCCGCAGGCATCGCACTTTGGCCACCATGTGCACGAGCACCGGGCCGATGTGCCGGCCGAGCCATCCCATGCCAGCGAAACTCAGGACCACAAGGCCCTGGCCACCACCGGCACGGCCGACATGGACTGCCATGCCTGCCACGGCGTGGGCAGCGGCATGGCGCTGAGCGCGGGTGCCCAGGCCATCGTGGTCTCGGTCGCCCGCCCTGTTTCCCAGGTGGCACCTGCCTGGGTGCATCCACCACTCTCGCGCCCCGAACGTCCCAACTGGTCCGTCCTCGCCTGAGCGGCGAGGCGGGGCACCGGGTAGCCCCTTCCTGACGATTCCACGCAGCTCTCGCGGGCGGCGGCGGCGCGTGCTTGTGCGCCGGACATCGTCGTGCCTTGCCGATTTCAACCCCGTGGCCCCCCGCCATTGCAGAGGAATCGGATGCAACGAACGAGAAGAACGAACCACACACCACGGCTGTGCATGGCGGCCGTGGTCCTGGGGTGGGCGCTGGCCGGCAGTGCTGCGCTGGCCCAGACGCCGGCACCACCGCTCACGCTCAAGGCCTTGTTCGACAGGGCCTGGGAGCGCCAGCCCGAGGCGCAGTCGGCCGCGCTGCGGCGCGAATCGGCACAGGCCGCACGCAGCGGTGCATCGTCCTGGACGGCCGAGCCCGCCGCGCTGGAGCTGCAGGCCAAGACCGACCGCCCCGGCAGCAACCAGGGCAACCGCGAAGTGGAGATGGGCGTGGCCCTGCCGCTGTGGCTGCCCGGCGAGCGCGCCCGCAAGGCCGCGCTGGGCGATGCCGAGATCAAGGCCGTGGAAAGCCGCCGCCTGGCCGCGCAGCTGCAATTGGCCGCAACCGTGCGCGAGGCCTGGTGGACCCTGCAGCGCGCGCAGGCAGAACTGGGCCTGGCGCAGGACCGGCTGCACAACGCGCAGCGCCTGGCGGCCGACGTGGCGCGGCGCTTCCAGGCCGGAGACATGTCGCGTGCCGACCAGGCCCAGGCCGATGGTGCCGTGGCCCAGGCCGAAGCCGCGGTGGCCGAGGCCACGGGCGCACGCGATGTGGCCCAGGCAGCCCTGGCGGCATGGGGCGGTAACGGGGTGCTGGCCGACGGTGCCGAGCCCGAGGCCGAAGCGCTGCCAGCAGCCGGCCTGCCCACCGACCACCCGGCGGTGGCGGACTGGAACGACCAGGCCGCGGTGGCGCGCCGCGCCGCCGACCTGGCCGCCGTGCAGACCCGTGCCAACCCCGAGCTGACCGTGGCCGCCACGCGCGGGCGCGAGCAGGCCGGCGAGCGCTATCTGCAAAGCTTCACGGTCGGCGTGCGCGTGCCCCTGGGCGGTGGGGACCGGGCGCGCGCCAAGGAGACAGCGGCCCGTGCCGACGCGCTGGACGCCGAGGTGCGCGCCCGCGCCGAGCAGGACCGCCTGGCCGCCGACCTGGCCGCGGCCACGGCCCGCGTGAAAGCCACGCAAGCCCAGCGCGACGCCATGGCCCGCCATGCGGCACTGGCCCGCGATACGCGCGGTTTCGTCGACAAGGCCTTCCGCCTGGGCGAAGCCGACTGGCCCACGCGCCTGCGCGTGGAGCTGGAAGCCGTGCAGGCCGAGCGCCAGCTGGCGCGTGCCCGCATCGATGCGGCGGCCGCCGTATCCACCCTGCGCCAGGCCCTGGGCCTGTTGCCGCAGTGAGCGCCCTATCCATCCCGACACCCTGTTTGTGATCACCATGCAACTCCTTTCTCTTCCTTCCGCGCTGGCCCTGGCCTTGGTGCTGGGCCTGGCGCCTTCGTGGGCACTGGCTGGCGATGGCCATGACCATGGCGAAGCCCCCGCCGCCGCAGCCGGCCCTGCGATACCGCGCTTTGCCGCCACCTCCGACCTGTTCGAGCTGGTGGGCGTGCTCGACGGGCAAAAACTGGCGCTCTACTTGGACCATGCGGGCGACAACAGCCCGGTCAGGGAGGCCCAGCTGGAGATCGACATCGCCGGCACGCGCGTGCCCGTGACCCGCGTGGCCGACGGCGAGTTCCAGGCCGCGCTGACCGCACCGCTGGCCGAGGGGGTGAGCCCCGTCACCGCCACCGTGGTGGCCGGCCAAGACACCGACCTGCTGGCCGGCGAGATCGACGTGCACGCCGCGGCCCAGGCCCACGCCGAGCCCACGGGCCGGCGCAACGCGCTGGTCGCCAGTGCCGTGGCCGCCGTGCTGGCAGCCCTGGCCCTGGCGTGGGGCCTGCGGCGTGGCCGCGCCGCGCGCGCCCAGCGCCTGGGAGGTGCAGCATGAAGCGCCTGACCTCTCTCCATTCCGTCGTGGCCCTGGCGATGGCCGCTGCGCTGTGCGCCCCGCTGGTGGCGCGTGCCGGTGAAGGCCATGACCATGGCGACGCGCCCGCGGCGGCCGACGGCAACGGCCCCAAACGCCAGCCCGATGGCAGCGTCTTCCTGCCCAAGCCTGCGCAGCGCCAACTGGGCGTGCGCACCCTGGTGGCCGCCGAGGGCCGGCACCCCAAGGCCTTCGAGCTGGCCGGCACGGTGGTCATGGACCCCAACGCTGGCGGCAAGGTGCAGGCCGCGCTGGCCGGCCGGCTGGAGGCCGGGCCCAAGGGCCTGCCCGGCGTGGGCCAGGCGGTGCGCAAGGGGGAGGTGCTGGCCTATGTGGTGCCCACGGCGGGCGCCATCGAGCGCTCCAACCAGTTGGCCCAGCAGGCCGAGTTGCGTGCTGCACGCGACCTGGCGGCACGCCGCGTGGCGCGTTTGAAGGACCTGTCAGACACCGTGCCGCGCAAGGACATCGAGGCGGCCGAGAGCGAGCTGCAAAGCGTCACCCAGCGCTTGGGCGCGGTGGGGGCGGGCCTTTCGACCCGCGATGCGCTGGTGGCGCCCGTCTCGGGTGTCATCGCCTCGGCCAACGCCGTGGCAGGGCAGGTGGTGGATGCGCGCGAACTGGTGTTCGAGGTGGTGGACCCCACGCGCCTGCGCGTCGAAGCCCTGGCTTACGACACGGCGCAGGCCCACAGCGTGGCCGGCGCCGCGCTGGCCGTGGGCGGGCAGCGCGTGCCGCTGCGTTTTCTGGGCGCGGCGCGCAGCCTGCGCGACCAGGCGCTGCCGCTGCAGTTTGCCGGCGACTCGGCCGTGCTCGGTACCTTGGCCCTGGGCCAGCCCGTGCGCGTATTCGTGCAATCCACCGAGCAGGCCGTTGGCGTGCAGGTGCCCGTGGCTTCGCTGCTGCGCAATCCCGCGAACCAGACCATCGTCTGGGTCAAGGAGTCGCCCGAGCGTTTCGTGCCGCGCGTCGTCACCTACGTGCCCCTCGACGGCACCTCGGTGGCCGTGACCTCGGGCCTCAAGGCCGGTGACCGCGTGGCCACGCAGGGCGCCACGCTGATCAACCAGGTCCGTTGAAGGAAACCACGCAATGTTCAAGTGGCTACTCGAAAGCAGCCTGGCCAACCGGCTGCTGGTGCTCATCGCGGCGGGCGTGCTGATGGCCTATGGCGCCTTCACGCTGTCGCGCACGCCGGTGGACGTGTTCCCCGATCTCAACAAGCCCACCGTCACACTGATGACCGAGGCCGGCGGCATGGCCGCCGAGGAGGTGGAGCAGCTCATCACCTTCCCGCTGGAGACGACCATGAACGGCCTGCCCGGCGTGGAGAGCGTGCGCTCCACCTCCAGCGCGGGCCTGTCCTTCATCTACGTCACCTTCGACTGGAGCACGGACATCTTCCGCGCGCGCCAGATGGTGTCCGAGCGCCTCTCGTCCATGGAGGAGGGGTTGCCCGCGGGCGTGACGCCGCGCATGGGGCCCATCAGCTCCATCATGGGCGAGATCATGCAGGTGGCGATCCCCATCGACGTGCAGCGCACCACGCCCATGGCCGTGCGCGAGTACGCCGACTGGGTGCTGCGCCCGCGCCTGCTGGCGATTGCCGGCGTGGCGCAGGTGATTCCCATCGGCGGCGAGGTGCGCCAGTTCCAGGTGCAGCCCAACACGGCGCGCATGGCCGAGCTGGGCATCACGCACGATCAGCTCACGGGGGCGCTCAAGGGCTTCTCGGCCAACACCTCGGGGGGCTTCCTGGAGCTCAACGGGCGCGAGTACTTGATCCGCCACCTGGGCCGCACCTCGCGCCTGGAGGATCTGCAGAACCTGGCGCTCACCGCAAAGAACGGCCAGCCCGTGCTGCTGCGCCAGGTGGCCGAGGTGACCTTCGCCGCCGCCCTCAAGCGCGGCGACGCGGGCTTCGAGGGCAAGCCGGCCGTGATCCTCGGCATCCAGAAGCAGCCCACGGCCGACACCATCGCGCTCACGCGCAGCATCGAGTCGGCGCTGGGTGATTTGAAGAAGTCGCTGCCCGCAGGCATGGAGGCGCCGCGCGTCACCTTCCGCCAGGCAAGCTTCATCGAGGCATCGGTCACCACCCTGCAGGGCAAGCTCATGGGCGCCTCGGTGTTCGTGGCGGTGATTTTGTTCGTGTTCCTGGGCACGCTGCGGCCCACGGTGATCGCGCTCACGGCCATCCCGGTGTCGATCTTCATCACGGCCCTGGTCTTCAAGTACTTCGGCCTGTCCATCAATACCATGACGCTGGGCGGCCTGGCCATTGCCATCGGTGGCCTGGTGGACGATGCGGTGGTGGACGTGGAGAACGTGCTGAGACGCCTGAAGATGGACCGCAGCAAACACCCCCACCACCGGCTGCACCCGCTGGAGGTGGTCAAGCTCGCATCGATGGAGGTGCGCTCGGGCATCCTCTACGCCACGGCCATCATCGTGCTGGTGTTCCTGCCGCTGTTCGCGCTGCCGGGCATCGAGGGGCGGTTGTTCGTGCCGCTGGGCATCGCGTTCATCGTCTCCACCGTGGCTTCGCTGCTGGTGTCGGTCACCGTCACGCCGGTGCTGGCCTTCTACCTGCTGCCGCGCATGAAGAACCTCGACCATGGCGATACCCGCGTGGTGGCTTGGCTCAAGGCGCGCTACCGCGGTGGGCTCACCCGGGTGCTGGCACGTCCGCGCATGGCCATGGCGGTGAGCGGGGTGGCGGTGGTCCTGTCGGTGGCGGCGGTGCCGTTCTTTCCGACGACCTTCTTGCCGCCGTTCAACGAGGGCACGCTGCTCATCGGCATGCGCCTGAACCCGGGCGTGACGCTCGCCGAGTCCACCGCCCTGGCCAGCCAGGCCGAGGTGCTGGTGCGCCAGGTGCCCGAGGTCACGCACGTGGGTCGGCGCAGTGGCCGGGCCGAGCTGGACGAGCATGCCGAGGGCGTGCACGTGAGCGAGCTCGATGTGGGTCTGCTGCCAGCGTCCGAGCTCACACGCAGCATGGCCGAGGTGCAGGCCGACATCCGCAGCCGGCTGGCGCAGATGCCGGCGGCGATCGCCATCGGCCAGCCGATCTCGCACCGCATCGACCACATGCTCTCGGGCGTGCGCTCGCAGATCGCGATCAAGCTCTTCGGCGAGGACCTGGATACCCTGCGCGGCCAGGCCGATGCGCTGCGCGGGCGCCTGGCCAGCATCGACGGCCTGGCCGACCTGGAGGTGGAAAAGCAGGTGCTGGCGCCGCAGATCACCGTGCGCGTGGACCACGCCGCCGCAGCCCAGTACGGCGTGCCCGCGGCCCAGGTGCTGGCCACGTTGCAGGGCCTGGTGGAGGGCGAAAAGGTGACGCAGATCGTGGAGGGCAGCCGCCGCTTTGCGTTGGTGGTGCGCTTGCCCGAGAGCGCGCGCTCGCTCGACGGCCTGGCGCAGATCATGATCGAGACGCCGCGCGGGCGGGTGCCGCTGTCGCGCCTGGCGAGCATCGAGGACGGCGACGGTCCCAACCAGATCAGCCGCGACGATGGCAAGCGCCGCATCGTGCTCTCGGCCAACGCGCAGGGCAGGGCGCTGTCTGACGTGGTGGCCGACATCCGCAAGGTGGTGGGCGATACGCGCCTGCCGGACGGCTACTTCATCACCCTGGGCGGCCAGTTCCAGGCGCAGGAAGAGGCCAGCCGCCTGGTGGGCATGCTCGCCATCGTCTCGCTGGTGCTGATGTTCGTGGTGCTGTACACGCGCTACCGCTCGGCCACGCTGTCGGCGCTGATCATGGCCAACATCCCGCTGGCGCTGGTGGGCGCCGTGCTGGGGCTGTGGATCTCGGGCCAACCGCTGTCGGTGGCGGCGCTGATCGGCTTCATCACGCTGGCGGGCATCTCGGTGCGCAACGGCATCCTGAAGGTGAGCCACTACCTGAACCTGATGCGCGTGGAAGGCGAGAACTTCGACACCGCGATGATCGTGCGCGGCTCGCTGGAGCGCCTGTCCCCTGTGCTCATGACCGCCCTGGTCACGGCCTTTGCGCTGGCGCCGCTGCTGCTGGAGGCCGAGCGCCCCGGCACCGAGATCCTGCACCCGGTGGCGGTGGTGATCTTCTCGGGCCTGATCAGCTCGACCCTGCTCGACACCTTCCTGACCCCGGCCCTGTTCTGGCTGTTCGGCCGCCGCGATGCCGAGCGCCTGCTGGACGACAAGAACGCCGAGGCGTTCTGACCCTGTTCCCTGTTCCCATCCTCCCTTTGAAAGGATCACCATGACAACGAAACATCTTCTCGCCACCCTGGCCCTCGCATTCTGTGGCACTGCCTTTGCGGCAGGCGACCACGCCTACGGGCACGAACACAAGCCGCTGCATGGCGGCATCGTCGTGGAAGCCAATGACATGGACTACGAACTCGTGGCCAAGCCCGACCTCCTCACGCTGCACCTGCGCGACCACGGCAAGCCCGCCCGGACCGAAGGAGTGAACGCCAAGCTCACGCTGCTGAACGGTACTGAAAAATCCGAGGCGATGCTGGTGCCGGCGGGAGAAGGCCGGCTGGAAGCCAAGGGCACGTTCAAGGTGGCCGCGGGCACCAAGGTGGTGGCGCTGGTGGCGCTGCCGGGCAAGAAGCCGGCGAATGTGCGGTTCGCGGTGAAGTAGGCGCGCGCTCATTCAGCGTGCTGCAGGCCGGCGGCATGACCCCGCCAGCTGCTGCGCGTGGATTCGCCCTCAGGGCCGGCCTACTTCCACTGACGTCCATCGCCGGTAGCGCACCCGTAGGGTGGCACGACCCGGGCAAAGCGTTCCTGCAGTTGCGCGCAGCCCTGGCGGTTCAGGGGCGCTGGCGCCCTGGAGTTCAGTTCGAGCCCCACTTCGTCGTAGGGCGAAGTGGCCTTGTGCACGTAGTCGTACCAACGTTTGCCGACGAACAGCACCACCATTGCGGCGGCTGCAAAAGACACCAGGGCACCAGGGCAACGTGAAGGATGCGGGATTTTGACGAGGCTCCGGGGGCGCGATGCCGCACAAAGCGATCCACGCGCAGGGGAGCGGTCGAGGTTAGTGCTCCCAATCGCTCACATATTAATAGCTATCAGATATTGCTGATCAAGCGCTAGAGCCTTTTTTAATCAAGCGACGGGGTGCGACGCGTTCGGCGCACACGCTCGGCGGTTCGCCCCTCAGTACACCAGCCGCTCCGGCCGGATCTCCTGCAGGATGGTCGTGGCGATCTCTTCGATGGACTTGGTGGTGGTGGACAACCACCGGATGCCCGCGCGGCGCATCATGGCCTCGGCTTCGGAGACTTCCATGCGGCAGTTCTCCAGGCTGGCGTAGCGGGAGTTGGGACGGCGCTCCGCGCGGATTTCGGCCAGGCGGTCGGGGCTGATGGTCAGGCCGAAGATCTTGCTGCGAAACGGCACCAGCGCGGGGGGCAACTGGCGGCGCTCGAAGTCTTCGGGGATCAGCGGGTAGTTGGCCGCCTTGAGGCCGCACTGCATGGCCAGATACAGGCTGGTCGGTGTCTTGCCGCTGCGGCTCACGCCCACCAGGATCACGTCGGCACCCGCCAGGTCACGGTTGCTCTGGCCGTCGTCGTGCGCCAGGCTGAAGTTGATGGCCTCGATGCGGTCGGTGTATTCCTTGCTGCGGCTCACGTCGCTGAAGCGGCCGACCCGGTGGTGCGACTTGATGCCCAGTTCTTCTTCCAGCGGGTGCACGAAGGTGCCGAACATGTCCAGCAGCATGCCCTTGCAGCCTTCCTGGATGACCTTGAGCACTTCCATGTTGACAAGGGTGGTGAAGACCACAGGCTTCTTTCCCTCGACCTCGCCCGTGTGGTTGATCTGCCGCACCGCCTGGTGGGCCTTGTCCACGGTGTCGATGAAGGGCAGGCGCACATGGCGCGGCTTCATCTCGAACTGCGCCAAAATGGCATTGCCGAAGGTTTCGGCGGTGATGCCGGTGCCGTCCGAGACGAAAAAAACGGTGCGCGTGTGCATGGAGCAGGGTGCCTTTCAGTACGTCAGCCTGCCGCCAGTGCCGCAGGCCTACAATTGTGACAATTATCCAAATTCTCACCATGCACTTCGTCGGCCCACAACCACAACGACAAAGCCGCTGCCCGTGCATGGCCGCTCGCCCATCGCTCCAAGGGGGCGGGCGCGCAGACCCGGTTTCAACTTCTGGAGCTTTCCCATGTCTGCACTTTTCAGCCCGACCGCCCTGGTCGTACCGTTTGAAAACCTGAGAATGACCGATGTCGAGGCCGTAGGCGGTAAAAACGCCTCCCTCGGCGAGATGATCTCCCAACTGCCCCAGGGCGTGCGGGTGCCCACAGGCTTTGCCACCACGGCGCACGCGTTTCGCCAGTTCCTGGCCCACGACGGCCTGGCCGACAAGATCAGCGCCAAGCTCAAGAGCCTGGACACCGAAGATGTGCGCGCCCTGGCCGCCGTCGGCGCCGAGATCCGTGCCATGGTCGAGGCCCAGCCTTTTCCGGCCGACCTGCAGCAAGCCATTGCCGAAGCATTCGCCACGCTGAGCGCCGGCAACCCCGCCGCCTCGTTCGCGGTGCGCTCGTCCGCCACGGCCGAAGACCTGCCGGACGCATCGTTTGCGGGCCAGCAGGAGACCTTCCTGAACGTGGTGGGCATCGACGACGTGCTGCACAAGATGAAGGAGGTGTTCGCCTCCCTGTACAACGACCGCGCCATCTCCTACCGCGTGCACAAGGGCTTCGAGCACGACGTCGTGGCCCTGTCGGCCGGGGTGCAGCGCATGGTGCGCTCCGACCTGGGCGCGGCCGGCGTGATGTTCACCATCGACACCGAGTCCGGTTTTGAAGACGTGGTGTTCATCACCAGCAGCTACGGCCTGGGCGAGACCGTGGTGCAAGGCGCCGTGAACCCCGACGAGTTCTACGTGCACAAGCCCATGCTTCGTGCCGGCAAGAAGGCCGTGATCCGCCGCAACCTGGGCAGCAAGCTCATCCAGATGGTGTTTTCCACGCCCCAGGAGAAGGCCGCCTCGGGCAAGCTGGTGAAGACCACCGACGTGCCCACCGAGCAGCGCAACCGCTATTCCCTGACCGATGCCGACGTGCAGCAGCTCGCCCAGTATGCGCTGGTCATCGAGCAGCACTATGGCCGCCCGATGGACATCGAATGGGGCAAGGACGGTACCGATGGCCAGCTCTACATCCTGCAGGCACGGCCCGAAACCGTCAAGAGCCAGTCCAAGGGCCAGGCCGAGATGCGCTACAAGCTCAAGGGCCAGGGCACCGTGCTGGCCGAGGGCCGCGCCATTGGCCAGAAGATCGGCACCGGCCCCGTGCGCCTGGTGCACAACATTGCCGAGATGGACAAGGTGCAGCCCGGCGACGTGCTCGTGACCGACATGACCGACCCCAACTGGGAACCCGTGATGAAGCGCGCCAGCGCCATCGTCACCAACCGGGGCGGCCGCACCTGCCACGCCGCCATCATCGCGCGCGAGCTGGGCATTCCGGCCGTGGTGGGCTGCGGTGACGCGACCGAACTGCTGAAAGATGGCACGCTGGTCACCGTGAGCTGCTCCGAGGGCGACACCGGCCGCATCTACGACGGCCTGCTCGAGACCGAGGTCACCGAGGTGCAGCGCGGCGAGATGCCCAGCATCCAAACCAAGATCATGATGAACGTGGGCAACCCCCAGCTGGCCTTCGATTTCTGCCAGCTGCCCAACGAGGGCGTGGGCCTGGCGCGCCTCGAGTTCATCATCAACAACAACATCGGTGTGCACCCCAAGGCCATCCTGGACTACCCGCAGATCGATGCCGACCTGAAGAAGGCCGTGGAGTCCGTGGCCCGGGGCCATGCCAGCCCGCGCGCCTTCTACGTGGACAAGGTGGCCGAAGGCGTGGCCACCATCGCTGCCGCCTTCTATCCCAAGCCGGTGATCGTGCGCCTGTCGGACTTCAAGTCCAACGAGTACAGGAAGCTCATCGGCGGCAGCCGCTACGAGCCCGAGGAAGAAAACCCGATGCTGGGCTTCCGCGGTGCGGCGCGCTACCTGAGCGCTGATTTCGGCGAAGCCTTCGCGATGGAGTGCGAGGCCCTGAAGCGCGTGCGCAACGACATGGGCCTGACCAACGTGCAGGTGATGGTGCCCTTCGTGCGCACGCTGGGCCAGGCCGAGCGCGTGACGCAGCTGCTGGCCCAGCACGGCCTGCAGCGCGGCAAGGACGACCTCAAGGTCATCATGATGTGCGAGGTGCCGAGCAACGCCATCCTGGCCGAGCGTTTCCTGGAGTTCTTCGACGGCTTCTCCATCGGCTCCAACGACCTGACCCAGCTCACCCTGGGCCTGGACCGCGACTCGGGGCTGGAACTGCTGGCGCACGACTTCGACGAGCGCGACCCCGCTGTGCAGCAGCTGATCCACCAGGCCATCAAGGCCTGCCTGGCACAGGGCAAGTACATCGGCATCTGCGGCCAGGGCCCCAGCGACCACCCGGACTTCGCCCAGTGGCTGGCCGCCGAGGGCATCTCGTCGATCTCGCTCAATCCCGACAGCGTGATCGCCACCTGGCAGCAACTGGCAGGCTGACGTGACGCGGCAACCCCCCGGGCGGCCGTGCCGCTTTCCCCTTCTCGCGCGCCACGCGCAGAAGGGGGTGCGCGCCCGGCGCGGCGGGGCGGCACTTGTGCGGGGGGGCCTGTTGTTCGACCTGCCCTCATTGCACGGGCCACGCGTGGCCCGCAGGGCCGTGGATCGCTGAGAGCCTGCGTGAACGACTCCGCCATGCCCCGTCGATCACCATCCGAGGCGGAAATGGCGGGCCCGTTCCCGCCCGATCTGCACGATGTGCGGCACCTGAAACTCAAGGCGGGCCTGCTGCTGCTGTGGGCGCTGGTGTCGTTTGGCGCCACCTACTTCGCCAGGGACCTGCAGTTGCTGGTGTTCGGCGCCTGGCCCCTGGGCTACTGGATCGCGGCACAGGGTGCGGTGCTGGTGTTCATCGGCATCGTGGTGGCCTATGGATGGGCCATGAACCGGTTCGAGCGCCAGGACGCTGAGCGCATTGCGGCCGCTGCGGCCGCATCCCTGGAAGACGCGGCCCGTCCTCCTGGCTGACCATGGCTGAGAACAATTCCTCCGGCGCAGACCGGGCCTACCTGTGGCGGCTGCACCGCATCCTGGCGCTGTATGTGGCGGGCGTGCTGGCCTTCCTGGCGCTGATGACCTGGGCGGAGCACCAGGGGCTCTCGCGCCACTGGATCGGCCCCATCTTCCTGTTCCTCACGGTGATGGTGTACGCGGGCATCGGCGTCTACGGCCGCACCACCGACCCGGAGGAATACTACGTGGCCGGCCGGCGCATTCCGCCCATGTACAACGGCATGGCGGCGGCGGCCGACTGGATGAGCGCCGCGTCGTTCATCAGCCTGTCGGGGGCGCTCTACCTGCAGGGCTTTTCCGGCACGCCGGGGCAGGCGGGGGGCCTCGCCTACCTGCTGGGCTGGACGGGCGGCTTCTGCCTCGTGGCGATGCTGATCGCGCCGCACCTGCGCGCCATGGGCCTGTACACCGTGCCCGATTTTTTCCACGTGCGTTTTGGCGGCCGGTGGCCGCGCGTGATCGCCGCGCTGGCCGCCGTGCTGTGCTCGTTCACCTACGTGGTGGCGCAGATCTACGGCGTGGGGCTGATCGCCTCGCGCCTGACCGGCGTGCAGTTCGAGATCGGCATCATGCTGGGACTGGGCGGCGTGCTGCTGTGCTCGTTCCTGGGCGGCATGCGCGCCATCACGTGGACGCAGGTGGCGCAGTACGTGGTGCTGCTGCTGGCCTTCCTGATCCCGGTGTCCTGGCTGGCCTACAAGCAGCTTGGCAACCCGCTGGCGCCGCTGGTCTATGGCGAGCAGATCAGCAAGATCGCCGATCTGGAGGCGCAACTGCTCGATTCGCCGGCGGAACACCAGGTGGTGCAGACCTACTTGCGGCGCGCCCAGGATTTCGAGGCCCGCCTGAGCGACGTGGAGGGTGCCCTGGAGCGCGAACGCGAGAAGGGGCGCGAGCGCATCCGCGCGCTGCGCACCCAGAACGCCGATGTGGGCCTGATCGTCACGGCCAGCCGCGAGCTGGCGGCCCTGCCGCGCGATGCCGCCGCGGCCCGCGAGCGCTGGACCCGCGAGATGCGCGAGAACTATGAGCGTGCCCGCCCCCTCGGTGGCCTACCCCTGCACAGCCAGGCCTATGTGGGCGACCCGAAGGGTACCCCCGAGGAGCAGCGCGACTACGAGCTGACGCGCCGCAACTTCCTGGCGCTCATGTTCTGCCTGATGGTGGGCACGGCGGGCCTGCCGCACCTGCTCACGCGCTACTACACCTCGCCCACGGTGTCGGCGGCGCGCGCCTCGGTGGCGTGGTCGCTGTTCTTCATCGCCTTGCTGTACCTGAGCGCCCCGGCGCTGGCGGTGCTGGTGAAGTTCGAGGTCATGCAGAACCTGGTGGGCAGCAGCTTCGAGGCCCTTCCCAACTGGATGGCCCAGTGGGCACGCGTGGACAGCTCGCTGCTGTCGGTGGAGGACGTGAACAGCGACGGCATCGTGCAGTTTGGCGAGATCCGGCTCGGGGCCGACCTCATCATGCTGGCCACGCCGGAGCTGGGGGGCCTGCCGTATGTGGTCTCCGGTCTGGTGGCCGCGGGTGGGCTGGCGGCGGCGCTGTCCACCGCCGACGGCCTGCTGCTCACCATCAGCAATGCGCTGGTGCGCGACCTGTATTTCCAGGACACCCAGCGCGAGGCATCGCCCGAGCAGCGTGTGATCCTGAGCAAGTTCGCGCTGCTGGCGGTGGCCTTGTCGGCGGCCTTTGTCGCGGCGCTCAAGCCGTCAGAGATCCTGCCCATGGTGTCGGCGTCGTTCTCCCTGGCCGCATCGGCTTTCGTGCCGGTGATGGTGCTGGGCATCTTCTGGCGCGGCACCACGCGGCAGGGCGCGGTGGCCGGCATGGTGGCGGGGCTGGGCGTGGCGGTGTACTACATGCTTTCGCATGTGTCGGCCATGCGCGCGCTGCCCAGCTGGATGCTGGCGGACGGGCTCTGGTTTGGCATCCAGCCCATCTCGGCCGGCGTGTTCGGCGTGCCGACGGGACTGGTGGTCGCCGTGGTGGTGAGCTGGGTGACGCGGCCCGCGCCCGCCTTGCCGCGCATCCGCTCCGAGATGTAGCGGCGCGGCGGGATTGCGGGTTGCGGCACGGGGCCAGGAGGGGCGCGCCCGCGTTCCGGCCAGCGCTGCCATGGTTATGCGTAAACCCCGATTTTCAATGGTGCACAAACGTGAGAATCTGGCCTGCAGGGGCTCGTGGGGTGGTGGGTGCCCCGCGTCAACCCGCCACCGTTCAGCTCAAGGAGGCTCATGGTTCTCGTCAAAACGCCGGCAGGGCAAGAAGCGCTCAAGGACCGGCACGGCAGTCTCAGTTCGCGCCAGCGTTCGGCCTTCATCCTGTTTGATGGCAAGCGCTCCACGGGCGAGATTCTGGCGGCCACCGCCGCCATGGGAATCACGCAGGACGACGTGCAGGCCATGATCGCCCAGGGGCTGCTGGCGCCGCTGGCGGGGCAGTCCCTGCCTGCCGCAATGGCCGCCAGCCAGCCAGCCCCCGTGGCCGAACCCGCGCCAGCGACGGACCTGGGCACGGTGGCATCGCCGCTGGAGGGCTCGGGGCGCACGCCGAAAGAGCGCTACCAGGCGGCCTACCCGATTGCCACCGAGCTGACCGCCGCCATGGGGCTGCGCGGGTTCCGGCTGAACCTGGCCGTGGAGGGAGCGGGCAGTTTCGAGGACCTGGCGGCGCTGGCACCGAAGATCCGCGAGGCCGTGGGCGACGCGAAGTTCGAGCGGCTGGACAAGGCGCTTTTTGATTGATGGGACACCCCGAGCCGCTCTGTGCCTTTCCTTTCTACGGCACGGCATCCTTGCGCGCGGGCCTGGCCTGGGCTGCGCCCGTGCCAGAGGTGGCGGGCCAGGCGTAAAAAAAGCGGCCCGAAGGCCGCTTTGGTGTCGTGTCGGATGCTGCCGCGCAGGCTGCGCGATCAGCGGCCGACCTTGAGCAGTTCCACATCGAACTTGAGCGTGGCGTTCGGAGGGATCACACCGCCCGCGCCGCGCGCGCCGTAGCCCAGGGCCGCGGGGATGATCAACGTGCGCTTGCCGCCGATCTTCATGCCCTGCACGCCTTCATCCCAGCCCTTGATGACCATGCCGCCGCCCAGCGAGAACTCGAAGGGGTCGTTGCGGTCGTGGCTGGAGTCGAACTTGGCGCCTTGCTCGCCGTTGTTGTAGAGCCAGCCGGTGTAGTGCACCGAAACGTTCTGGCCCTTGGTGGCTTCGGCGCCGTCGCCCACGGTGGTGTCTTCGTATTGCAGTCCGGATGCGGTGGTGGTCAGTGCCATGGATGAAATTCCTTGCTTGCTATTAAAAATATAGCTTCTAGCGCTTGTATGTCATGCGCTAGAAGCTAATTTGGCCCTGTATTTTAACGAGAAGCCCCTTGGCGGGGAACAGACGGGACCGCTGGCCTGTGGTCAGACCTTCTTGGCGCGGCCGGCCACCCAGCGGGTGGCGAAGGCCTGCACGTCCGACAGGCGCTTGAGCAGGTCGGCGCCGGAAGGAGTGACGGTGTAGCCGTCGCTGCCATGGTCCACGAAGCCGGCTTCGCGCAGTTCCTTGATGCGGGTGTTGAGCGTGTTGGGGGTGATGCCCCCCACGCTGTCCTGCAGCAGGCGGAAGGTCTGGGGGTGGCCGTCCTTCAGGGCCCAGAGCACGCGCAGTGCGTAACGGCATTCGAGCCGCTCGAACAACTGGTTGATGGCGGCATTTTCTTTGGAGCTCATGGACGCTTCTCCTCGCGCAAGTGTTGGATCAAGTTTTCATTCGGGTGGGCGAATGCCGGGCCCGCTGATGCGCTGAGACTATAGCGCGGAACCCATTTTGCTACAAGTTTAGTAGCTCAGAACGCACACCACGCATGCGCTACGCCCCAAAAATGACGTGTTACAACTCAAACTGTTGCGATGGGGCCACGGTTGGAGGCGGTCATTCCTGGCGGCCCAGCCCCGCCAGGTGGTGGACCAGCAACTGTGCGGCCGGGGTCAGCATCTGGGCGCTGCGGTAGCAGATGGCGAAGCGCCGCCGGGCCCAGGGATCGCTCAGCGGAATCACGCGCACCGGGGCGGTCTGGGCAAAGGGCAGGGCGACCTCGCGCGGCACGACGCTGATGGCCAGGTTGGCGCGCACCACCCGCAGGGCCGCGTCGAAGTTGGACACCAGCACCCGGTGCGCGAGCATTTTTCCCTCCACGGCCGCGGCGCGCGCCAGCAGCACCTGCACGGCGCTCAGCGCGGGCATGCTCACGAATTCATGGTCCAGCACGTCGGCGAACCGCACGCTGGCGTGCCGGGCCACGGGGTGCGAGGCATGTGCCACCACGGCGAGGTGGTCGTTGCGGTAGCCGCGCGTTTCCAGTCCGGAGAGGTCCGCCGCGTCCCAGCAGATGCCAATGGACGCGCTGCCGTCGCGGATGCCCTGCACCACGTCCGGGCTCACGCGTTCCTCCAGGCTCACCTGGATGTCGCGGTGCGCCGGGTCCTGCAGGAAGGCGGCCACATCGTCGGCCAGCGATTCGGCCATGACCGAGGCCGTGACCAGCATGCGCACGTGGCCCCGGATGCCGGTGGCATAGGCGGCCATGTCACGCTCGATCTGGCCCACGCTGGCGAGCATGGTGCGCGCGTGTTCCAGCAGCGTTTCCCCCGCCGGGGTAGGAATGACGCCGCGCCGCTTGCGCACCAGCAGGGCGGTGCCCACCGTGTCCTCCAGCTGGGCCAGCCGCTTGCTGATGGCCGAACCCACGATGGACTCCTGCTCGGCCACGCGCGCGATGCTGCGCTGCTCGCACACGGCGGCAAACAGGCGCAGGGTCTGCAGGTCGAGATCGCGCATGCAATTGCCTCCGCTTGAAAGACTGTGATGTTCCTTTTGGGAATCATATGGCTTCCGAGATGTATTTTCTGATTCTGTTGGGAATTTCTAGAATCTCCCACGGAACACCAACGAGCTGGAGACAACGCCGTGAACACCCCTTCTTTTTTCCCCGCGACCCGTCCCGCGCCCGGCATGGCGCCCGCGCGGGCCGTGGTGCGCGAAGTGGGCCTGCGCGACGGCCTGCAGAGCATCGCCACCGTGGTGTCCACCGCGCACAAGATCGACTGGCTCGACGCGGCCTATGCCGCGGGCCAGCGTGAGATCGAGGTCGGCTCCTTCGTGCCCGCCCGCCTGCTGCCCCAGCTGGCCGACACCGCCGAGGTGCTGGCCCATGCCAAGACCCTGCCGGGCCTGGTCGCCTCGGTGCTGGTGCCCAACTACAAAGGCGCCGAACGTGCGCTTGAATGCGGCGCCGACCTGATGGTGGTGCCCCTGTCCGCCAGCCATGCCCACAGCCTGGCCAACCTGCGCAAGACACCCGACGACGTGGTGGCCGAGGTGGCGCGCATCCGCGCGCTGCGCGACGCCAGCGGCAGCCGCTGCCTGATCGAAGGCGGCGTGGGTACGGCGTTTGGCTGCACCCTGCAGGGCGAGGTGGCCGAGAGCGAGGTGCTGCGCCTGATGCAGGCCCTGCTGGATGCCGGGGCCGACCATGTGAGCCTGGCCGACACCGTGGGCTATGCCGACCCGGCCTCGGTGGCCCGCCTGTTCGAGAAGGCCCGCGCGCTGGTGGGAGACCGGCTGGCCTGCGCGCACTTTCACGACACGCGCGGCATGGGCCTGGCCAACGTCTACGCGGCCTGGCAGACCGGCATCACCCGCTTTGATGCCTGCCTGGCCGGCATCGGCGGCTGCCCGCACGCGCCGGGCGCCAGCGGCAATGTCACCACCGAAGACCTTGTGTTCATGCTGGAACGCATGGGCGTCGCAACCGGCATCGACGTGGACGCGCTGCTGGCGCTGCGCGAGCGTGTGGCGGGCTGGCTGGCCGGGGAGACCCTGCACGGCACGCTGTGGCAGGCCGGGGTACCGCGCACCGGCGCAGGGACCGTCTCCCTCGCCGCCATCCACTGAGCTCGCCACGAGCTCAACATTGAGCCACCGCCGCGCGCCCTTCCATCCCGTATCGTCGCCCCATGACATCCCACACCGATTCTTCTTCCTCCCCGCTCGCGCCACCCGGCACCTCTGCCCCCCGTGCACTGCCCCTGCAGGGCCTGCGCGTGGTGGAGTTCACCCACATGGTCATGGGCCCCACCTGCGGCATGGTGCTGGCGGACCTCGGGGCCGAGGTCATCAAGGTCGAGCCCGTGGACGGCGACCGCACGCGCCACCTGCTGGGCGCCGGCGCGGGCTTCTTCCCCATGTTCAACCGCAACAAGAAGAGCATCGCGCTGGACCTGCGCAGCCCCGAGGGCCTGGAGGTCGCGCGCAAGCTGGCCGCCTCGGCCGACGTGGTGGCGCAGAACTTCAAGCCGGGCGTGATGGCGAAATACGGGCTGGACCACGCGGCCCTGAGCCCGCTGAACCCGCGCCTGATCTACGTGAATCACACCGGTTTCTTGCCGGGCCCGTATGAGCACCGCACGGCGCTCGACGAGGTGGTGCAGATGATGGGCGGCCTAGCCTACATGACCGGCCGGCCCGGCGACCCGCTGCGCGCGGGCACCAGCGTGAACGACATCATGGGCGGCATGTTCGGCGCCATCGGTGCCATGGCGGCGCTGATGCAGCGCGGCATCACCGGGCGGGGGCAGGAGGTGGATTCGGCGCTGTTCGAGAACAACGTCTTCCTGGTCGGCCAGCACATGATGCAGTACGCCGTCACCGGCCAGCCGGCCGCGCCCATGCCGGACCGCATCTCGTCCTGGGCGCTGTACGACGTGTTCAGCGTGAAGGATGGCGAGCAGATTTTCCTGGCCGCCGTCAGCGATGCGCAATGGATCACCTTTTGCGACGCCATGGGGTTCGCCGACCTCAAGGCCCACCCGCAACTGGCCACGAACAACGACCGGGTGCGCGCCCGTGCCACGCTGATGCCCGACCTGCGCCAGCGCCTGGCCACTTACAGCGCCGCCGAGCTGGCGGCCATCTTTGAAAAGCACGGCCTGCCGTTCGCACCCATTTCGCGGCCCGAGCAGCTCTTTGACGACCCGCACCTCAACGCCACGGGCGGCCTGGCCGACATCACCCTGCCCGATGGCGAGCGGGCGGGGCAGACCGCCCGCACCACGCTGTGCCCGCTGCGCATGGACGGCCAGCGCCTGGGCGTGCGGCTGCAGCCGCCCGTGCTGGGCCAGCACACCGGCGCGCTCATGCAGGAACTGGGCTACACCCCCGCGCAGATCCAGGCGCTGCAGGACAGGCACGCCGTGGCTTGAGCAATGCGCCCGCTGGGGCGCGTGCACCCGCCGGGCGATGGATGAGATCACAACACGGAGACAACCGCCATGCACCACCATCCTTTCATCCACCACCACCCCGCCTGCCCGCCACCGGCGCTGCGCCGGCGCACGGCGCTGGCCGCGTTGGCCGCCGGCCTGGCAGCGCCTTTGCACGCGTGGGCCCAGGCGGCGTCGGAGCGCCCGCTGCGCCTGATCCTGCCCGTGAGCGCCGGTTCGGGCGTGGACGGCCTGGCGCGCGCCTTCGGGCCCGGCCTGGGCAAGTCGCTCGGGCGCGCCGTGGTGATCGAGAACTTCCCCGGAGCGGGGGGCATCACCGGCACCTCGATGATCGTCAAGGCGCCCAGGGACGGCTCGGCACTGGGCATGGTGTCCAACAACCACGTGGTGAACCCCAGCGTCTTCAAGAGCATTCCGTACGATGCCGTCGACGACGTGACGCCCATCACCGTGATCGGTGCGACGCCGTTCGTGCTGGTGGCGCACCCCTCGGTGGCCGCCCGGAACGTGCGCGAACTCATCGCCCTGGCCAAGGCCCAGCCCGGGACCCTGAACTACGGTTCGTCGGGCAACGGGACCATCCTGCACCTCGCGGCCGAGATGTTCGTGCACGAAGCGCAGGTCGACATCAAGCACATCCCCTACCGTGGCATGGGGCCGCTCACGGCCGACGTGCTGGGCGGGCAGATCCAGCTGGCGTTCATCGCGGTGGCCGTGGCGGCGCCGCATGTGAAGGCGGGCACGCTCAAGGCCATCGGCCTGTCGTCCACCACCCGCTCGCCGCTGTTGCCGGATCTGCCCACCATCGCGGAACAGGGCCTGCCGCAGTACGCGCTGGATGGATGGGTCGGCATGGTGGGGCCCGCGGGCCTGCCCAAGGCGGAGACCGAACGGGTCTACCAGGCCGTGCGCGCCACCCTGGGGATGCCCGAGGTGCGCGACGCGCTGCTCGCCCAGGGCTACCTGCTGCAGGCCACAACGCCGGATGCCACGGCTGCGTTCTTCCGCACCGAGGTGGCGCGCATGGCGAGGCTGGTGAAGCAGTCCGGGCTCAAGATAGATTAGTTGGGGAGCCCTCCCTCCGAGGCGCTGCGCGCCTGCGCGGCCCCGGTTGCAGGGGCAATGCGCAGGCCGCTGGACAACGGAGATCCTCCGCCGTGGTCCAGGAAATCCATGGAAACGGGTGTCCGGCGCTTATTGGAAAAGGGCCTATTGCTATACAAAATATAGCAATAGGCGCTTGTTCGACGCCAGTACGTCCCTGTGCGGCATTCAATGCGCCGCAGGTGGCAATGCTAAGGCACGGTGGCTGCCGCGCAGGTGGAACACTTCCACGGCCTCCACCAGCTGGCGGGCCTGGCCGCTCAGGCTGCCGGCCGCCGCCGCGCTTTCTTCCACCAGGGCCGCGTTCTGCTGCGTGGTTTCGTCCATGCGCACGATGGCCTGCGTGACGCGCAGCATGTCGCTGGTCTGCGCAGTGCTGGCCTGGCTGATTTCGTTCATCAGCGCGCTCACGCCCTGGATGGAGGAGACCACCTCCGTCATGGTGCTGCCCGCGTTGCGGGCCAGGTCGGAGCCGGCCTGCACGCGCTCCACGCTGGTCTGGATCAGCTCCTTGATCTCGCGCGCGGCGCTCGCGCTGCGGGTGGCCAGGTTGCGCACCTCGCTGGCCACCACGGCAAAGCCGCGCCCCTGCTCGCCGGCGCGTGCAGCCTCTACGGCGGCGTTGAGCGCCAGGATGTTGGTCTGAAAAGCGATGCTGTCGATGACGCCGATGATGTCGGCAATGCGGCGCGAGCTGTCCTGGATGCCCTGGACCACCGTCACCATCTGTGTCACCACATCGCCTCCGCGCTGGGCCACCGATGCGCCATTGCGGGCCAGCTCGCTCGCGCGCTGTGCGTTGGAGGCGTTCTGCTGCACGGTCGCCTGCAGCTGCTGCATGGACGAGGTGGTTTCGTCCAGCGACGACGCCTGCTCCTCGGTGCGCATGCTCAGGTCCACGTTCCCCTGGGCGATCTCTGCGCTGGCGCTCGCCACGCCCTCGGCGTTGCTGCGCACGCCCGACACCACGTTTTCCAGGTTCTCCTGCATGGTGCGCAGGGCCTCGAGCAACCGCGCGGGTTCGTCCTTGCCATCGACCCGGATGGTCGTGGTCAGGTCGCCCGCAGCCACCTTGTTGGCGACGGAGACGGCCACCCGCAGCGGGCGCACCACCGAGCGCGTGAGCAGCCAGCCCGCGCAGCCGCCCAAGGCCGTGACCAGCGCCAGCGCCACCAGGCTGCTGGCGAGCGCCCGCCGCGCGTTCAGCGCCGCCTGTTCGGCAATGGCCGCGCTGCTGGCGGCCACCTGCTCGCTCAGGGCGGTGAGCAGCCTGGCGGGGCCCTGGTCGATGTCGGCCACGTCGGCATCGCCTGCGGAGGGCACGAAGCCGAGCGACTGGAACACTTCAAAGCCCTTGCGGTAGCCCTGCGCCATCTGCGCGTGGGCCTGTGTGAACTTCTGCAGCGCCGCCTTTTCCTGCGCATCGGTCAGCTGGGGCTCCAGCGCCTTCGCCGCATCGGCCACGCGCTTTTCGCTGGCCTGGAACGCCGCCCAGTGCAGCTCGCGCTTGCGCGAGTCCTCGCCCCGCAGCAGGGTGTTCTTCCACTCCTGCACCTGGGTCTTGAACTCGTTTTCCATGCGGCTTACCGCGCGCTCCTGGGCCACGCGCTCCTGCACCGTGGTCTCGTAGGTTCCCAGGCTGCGGTACAGGGCCGCGATTCCGAACAGCGCGGCCCCCAGCAGGAGGGCGAGCACCAGGCCCAGCGCGGTGGCCATGCGTGCGCCGATGGAGTGGTTGGACATTTTCATCAGCGGCTCCTGGCAATGCGTTTCAGATGAACTGGCTGCGGTGGCAACTGGCATGGCCATGGCCCGAGGCCGCCATGCAAGGGCCGCCCCCGCCGCGCGGGCGGCGCACCTGCTTGCGGGGCCGGGCGTCGCCACTCCAAGCGGTTTGCCGGCGCCGGCCCGCACGGCCCCGAAGGGCGGCCGCTGCGCCGGGGCGCGAAGCGACCCGGGGGTGTCTCTAGGCTTTCAGCTTGAGCAGGTACACCATGACCCGCGCCGTGGTGAGGTCCAGCTCCATGAACTCTGCCAAATCCTTGCCCGTCAGCCAAGAGGGTTCCCAGCGATTGTTCTTGAGCGTGCGCAGCCAGGACTCGTGGGCGGTGGCCGCCTCGACCGCGGCCAGCATCTCGGCCACGCGTGCGGGCGGCACGCCTTTGCCGGTGAACACGCCCCGCCAATTGGCCATGGTCGCGTCCAGTCCCTGCTCACGGAAGGCCGGCAGGCCAAAGGCGCTGCGGCGGGACGATACCCCGATGGCGCGCAGCTTGCCCGCCGCGATGGCGTCGCTGAATTCGCTGTAGCCGGAAAGGCCCATCGCCGCACCGCCGGACACGACGGCGTCCGCCACTTCGGAGCCGCCAGCGAAGGGCTTGTAGACCAGGCCTTCCGGGCTGGCTTTGGACGCGCGGGCCAGCACCCCGGCAAAGATGTGGTCCACGCCCCCCGCGGAGCCTCCGGCCACCGGCACGGCGCGCAGGTCCGCGCGCATGGCTTCGGCCAGGTCCTTGGCGTTCTTGATGGGGGATTTGGCCGCCACCGCCGCCACCAGGTAGTCGCTGGTGAGCCGTGCGAGCGGCTGGATGTGGGTCAGGTCCACGGCGGGTTTCTGCAGGGCCACGGCGCCCACCATCACCATGCCGCCCATCAGCAGGGTGTTGGCGTCGTTGCCGTACTTCTCCGCGTACTTGGCCAGGCCGATGGTCCCGCCCTTGCCGCCGACGTTTTCGTATTCGATCTGGTCTGCCGCACCGACGGCGGCAAGGGCCGCACCCAGCGCCCGGCCCGTCTGGTCCCAGCCACCGCCGGGGTTGGCTGGGATCACGATGCGCAGCGTGGGCGCCAGCCTGGAGGCCTTGGCGGGCGCGCCGCGCGCGCCGGCGGCAGTTGCACCGGCGGCCTGCGCCCAGGCAGGCGCTGCAAGCGATGCGCCGAGCGCGCCCACGGCGCTGGCTGCGGCAGCCTGGGTGAGGATCTGGCGGCGGTTGAAGGATGTCATGCGGTGTCTCGCAAAAAGGTGGCAGGTCGTTGAACGGGCACGTGCAGCGTGCACTGGGATGCCAGGCCCTGCAGCCGGAGAGTGCCGAACTGCATGACAGTCTCCATCAGCAGTATGTAATAGTCGCGTTACAAGCTGTCATTTTGCTGTCGGGAGCATCGGGGTAAACGCGGGGCCGCCCCGCAGAAACGAAAAAGCCCCGCACCGCGATGCGGGGCAGGGCCTTGGGGTGCAGCCAGGGCAGCCGGCTGCCGGGGTGGTTACAGCGAATCGATGAAGCTGCGCAGCTTGTCCGAGCGGCTGGGGTGCTTGAGCTTGCGCAGTGCCTTGGCCTCGATCTGGCGGATGCGTTCGCGGGTCACGTCGAACTGCTTGCCCACTTCTTCCAGCGTGTGGTCGCTGGTCATCTCGATGCCGAAGCGCATGCGCAGCACCTTGGCTTCGCGGGGGGTGAGGCCATCGAGAATGTCCTTGACCACGTCGCGCAGGCCGGCCTGCATGGCGGCTTCGATGGGGGCGGTGTTGGCACCGTCCTCGATGAAGTCGCCCAGGTGGCTGTCGTCGTCGTCGCCGATCGGCGTTTCCATGGAGATCGGCTCCTTGGCGATCTTCATGATCTTGCGGATCTTGTCTTCCGGGATCTCCATCTTCGCGGCCAGGATGGATGCATCGGGCTCGAAGCCGAACTCCTGCAGATGCTGGCGCGAGATGCGGTTCATCTTGTTGATGGTCTCGATCATGTGCACCGGGATGCGGATGGTGCGCGCCTGGTCGGCGATCGAGCGCGTGATGGCCTGGCGGATCCACCACGTGGCGTAGGTCGAGAACTTGTAGCCGCGGCGGTATTCGAACTTGTCCACGGCCTTCATCAGGCCGATGTTGCCTTCCTGGATCAAATCGAGGAACTGCAGGCCACGATTCGTGTACTTCTTGGCGATGGAGATCACGAGGCGCAGGTTGGCCTCGATCATTTCCTTCTTCGCGTCGCGCGAGGTGGCCTCGCCCTCGTTCATGCGTTTGTTGATGTCCTTGAGCTCGGTCAGCGGCACCACCACGCGCGATTGCAGGTCCATCAGCTTTTGCTGCAGTTCCTGCACGGGCGGAATGTTGCGCGCCATCACCGTGCTCCAGGGCTTGCCGGCGGCGGCCTGCTTTTCCACCCACTTCAGGTTCAGCAGGTTGGGCGGGAAGTCCTTAATGAAGGTTTCCTGCGGCATGCCGCACTTGTCCACGATGATGCGGCGCAGCTCGCGCTCCTTCTTGCGCACGTCGTCCACCTGGCCGCGCACCATGTCGCACAGCTTCTCGATGGTCTTGGCGGTGAAGCGGATGGTCATCAACTCGGCCGACAGGGCCTGCTGGGCCTTCACGTACGCAGGAGTGCCGTAGCCTTCCTTGTCGTACACCTTGTGCACTTTTTCAAACAGTTCGCGCAGCTTGTCAAAGCGCTCCAGTGCCTGTTTCTTGAGCTCTTCGAGCTTCTTGGTCAGCGCCTTGGAGCCGCCCTTGCCATCGTCGTCGTCGGCTTCGTCGAATTCGTCGAAGTCTTCCTCGGCCACGTAGTCGTCGGCCTCGTTGGGGTTGGAGAAGCCGTCCACGATGGTGGAGATGACGACCTTGCCTTCGCGGATTTCCTCACCCATGTTGAGGATCTCGGCGATGGTGGCGGGCGATGCGCTGATCGCCTCCATCATGGCCATCAGGCCGCCTTCGATGCGCTTGGCGATCTCGATTTCGCCTTCGCGCGTGAGCAGCTCTACCGTGCCCATTTCGCGCATGTACATGCGCACGGGGTCGGTGGTGCGGCCGAATTCCGAGTCCACGGTGGACAGGGCGGCTTCGGCGGCTTCCTCGGCTTCTTCTTCGCTGGCGCCCGTGGGGGCGTTGTCGGTGATGATCAGCGCCTCGGCATCGGGCGTCTGCTCGTATACGGCCACGCCCAGGTCGTTCAGCGTGGTGATGACGGCTTCGAGGGTTTCGGCATCCACCAGCTTGTCGGGCAAGTGGTCGGAGATTTCGACGTGCGTGAGGTAGCCGCGCGTCTTGCCCAGCTTGATCAGGGTTTTCAGGCGCGAGCGGCGCTTGGCCAGGTCTTCCTCGGACAGGACGGTCTCGTCCAGGCCGAATTCCTTCATCAAGGCGCGTTCCTTCGCCTTGCTGATCTTCATGCGCAGCGGCTTGACCTTCTCGACCGTGGCCGCGGCTTCGGTGGTTTCCTCGACTTCACCTTCCAGGTCCGCTTCGATGTCGGACAGGTCGGTATCATCACCGCTCTCATCGCCGCCGGCCGCAGCCTTGGGCTTGCGGCCCCGCTTGGCGGGCGCCTTGGATTCGGCGGCACCCGCGGCCTTGGCGGGGCGTCCCGGGCGCTTCTTCGGGGTGTCTTCCTCGTCGGATGCGGCAGCCTTGGCGCGGACAGGCTTTTTCTTCAGCAATTCATCGGCGGCTTTTGTCAGCTCGGCAGAACTTTTCACGGGCACGGTTTTAACTTTCTTGGCTGCTGGGGCGGGTGCGGGTGCAGCTTTTTTGGCCGCGGCCTTCGCGGGAGCCTTGGCAGCAGGGGTGGAAACGGCCTTCGCGGCGGTGCCTGGAGCAGACTTGAGCGGCTTCGCGGACTTTTGAGCGGGCATGGGAGAACCTCAGAATCAAAAACGGACACAAAGAAAACGCAAGCGCCACAGATCCCGGCGCGGGTGGCAACGCGAAGCTGAAAATGTCTTCGCGCTTTGAGGGGAGGCCCTCAGGGGCAAGATGTCTGGGCGATCATTTGGTGTGCAGTCCTTGCGATGGTTGGGCTGGTTGTGCGCGTTTGTCACGGTGGCCCGGTTCGGAGGTGCTGCTGTCGCTCTTGCCGCTAACTAACCCTACATTATACCGCTTAGCGGGATTTCAAGCGGCTTTGACAGCCACTCCCAGCAAAACCCTGCGTTTTTGTTCCAGTGCACGGTAGCGCTCCAGGGCGGTCGGGTCCATGGCGGCTTGCAGCATCAGCAGTTTTTGCTGCTCCTCGATGTCTTCGATCTGCATGCGGCTGAGCAGGTCCCGCAGTTCCGTGCGCAGCTCCTGCAGGTCGCCTTCGGTCTGGGCGTGCGAGCCCGTCATCACCTTCACGGCCAGAGCTTCGCACTCGTGATCGCGCAGGCTCTCGCGCAGCACGGCCCAGGCCAGGGGGCCGTGTTCGTGAAACTGCGCCTCCAGCCAGCCAAAAAGCGGGCCGTGGGGAGGCTGCAGCGCACACAGGGTGGCGTGGTCGTCGTGGGTCAGCTCTTCCAGGAAGGCCATGTGCGACAGCAGCAGGCGCGCGGCATGGTCCGTGCGGCTGGCGGTGGGTGTGCGCGGCAGGCGGGGCTGGGGCGGCCAGGGAGAGTCCTTGTCCTTTTTCTTCCAGTTGCCCTTCCAGTCGCCGCCCTTGCGGAACGGGGGCTTGTTGCCATAGCTGCTGCCCTGGCCAGCACTTCCGCCGCTGCCGCCGCCGTAGCCGCCTTGGTATCCGCCGTCGTATCCACTGCCCGGCTCGCCTTGGGGCGGCCACGACCCCCCGTCGGGCGGGGCGTCCCAGGAGGGTGGTTCGTGGTCGTAGGCCGCAGGCGCCTGTCGGGCCGGTGCACTACCTGCGCCGGTATGGCCGCCGTGACCGGAGTGGGAGGACCGCGGTGCCTCGCGCGCCGTGGCCTGGCCCCACAGGTCCGCCAGGTCCTGTGCCTTGAGCTGGGTGAGGTCCGCCAGCTCGCCCAGCACCTGGCGCTTGAGCACGCCGTCGGGCAGGGCCGTCCAGAGCGGCCTTGCGTTGCTGGCCATGTGGGCGCGGCCCTCGGCGGTGGCCAGGTCGCAGCCGTCGCTGGACGATTCGACCAGGAAGCGGCTGAGCGGCACGGCCTCACTCACGTGCTTGGCAAAAGCGTCCGTGCCGTGGGCGCGGATGAAGCTGTCCGGGTCGTGCTCGGCCGGCAGGAACAGGAACTTGATGCTGCGCGTGTCCGTGGCGTGGGGCAGGGCGCCATCGAGCGCCTTGCGCGCGGCGCGCCGGCCGGCGTTGTCTCCGTCGAAGCTGAACACCACCGATTCGGTGAAGCGCAGCAGCTTGTGCACGTGTTCGGGTGTGCAGGCGGTGCCCAGCGTGGCCACCGCGTTCGGAAACCCGAGCTGCGCCAGCGCCACCACGTCCATGTAGCCCTCGGTGACCAGGGCATAGCCTTGCTCGCGGATGGCCGTGCGCGCCTCGAACAGGCCGTACAGTTCGCGGCCCTTGTGGAACACGGGGGTTTCGGGCGAATTGAGGTACTTGGGCTTGTCGTCGCCCAGCACGCGGCCCCCAAAGCCGATGCATTCGCCCTTGACGTTGCGGATGGGGAACATGACCCGGTCGCGGAACCGGTCGTAGCGCTTGCCGCCGTCCTCGTCGTTGACGATGACCAGGCCGCTTTCCTCCAGCAACGGGTCGTCGTACTGCGCGAAGACGCTGGCCAGGCTGCGCCAGCCTTCGGGGGCGTAGCCAAGGCCATACCGCTTGGCCACCGTCCCCGAGACGCCGCGCCCCTTGAAGTAGCCAATGGCGCGCTGGGATTCCCGCAGGTGGCGGCGGTAGGCGTCGGCAGCCTTCTCCAGCACGTCGGTCAGCGTGGCCTGCTTCTGGCGGGCGGCGGCGGCGCGTTCCTTCTCCTGGGGGGAGATGTCGTCGTCCGGCACCGAGAGGCCCACCTGCTGGGCCAGGTCCTGAACGGCCTCGACGAAGCCCATGCCCGCGTGCTCCATGAGGAAGCTGATGGCATTGCCGTTCTTGCCGCAGCCAAAGCAGTGATAGAACTGCTTGGCGGGGCTCACGCTGAACGAGGGGGATTTTTCGCCGTGAAAGGGGCACAGCCCCATGAAATTCGCCCCGCCTTTCTTGAGCTGCACATAGCGGCCCACGATGTCGACCACGTCGACGCGGGCAAGCAGTTCCTGAATGAAAGACTGAGGGATCGTCACGCCGCGTATTGTCCGCGTAAACTGTTTGTTACCAGATATTGCAGAAGCGGGGCTTTCGGCATGGCGGTCACGGCATGGTGGCGGGCAATGGACGCGTCCAGCACTTCGGCGCAGCGGGGGCTGCGGCGCCGGGATGTGGCCGTGCTGCTGCCGCTGGTGCCCGCGCTCCTGTGGCCCACGCCCGCGAGGGCCGCGCCGGTGCTGCGCGTGCTGTCCTGGCCGGGGTATGCCGACCCCGACATCGTGGCCGTTTTCGAGAAGCGCCATGGGGTCAAGGTGGAGGTCACCACCGTCGCCTCCGACGACGTGCTGCGCACCCAGCTGGCCTCTCCCCAAGGGCCCGGTTTCGACCTTGTGGCCGCCAATACCGCCGAAATCGCGCGCCTGGTGGCACGCCGGCTGCTTGCACCGTTGCCTGTGCACAACATTCCCAATGCCGAGCGCCAGCTTCCGCGCTTTCGGCAATTGCATGCGATTGCGGGCATCGCGCAGGGAACGGATGTGTTCGCGATGCCTTACACCTATTCCGAGATGGGGCTGATCTATGACCGCCAGCAGATGGCCGTGCCCCCCAGTTCCATCGCGGTGCTGTGGGACCCGCGCTGGCGGGGGCGTGTGCTGGCATTCGACGGCAGCAGCCACGGGTTCTCCCTGGCGGCCATGTACCGCGGCCTGCCGCCGTTTCACCTGCATGCGGCCCAGTTCGGCCCCCTGGCCAGGGACCTGGTGGCCCTGCGGCGCAACGTGCGTTCGTTCTATAGCCTGCCCGAGGAGTCGCTGGAGCTGTTTCGCAAGCACCGCATTGCCGTCATGCACGCCAACTACGGCCAGCAGCAGCTCAAGCAGCTGCGCGATGCCGGGCTGGACGTGGGCTACGTGGTGCCGCGCGAGGGGGCGCTGGCCTGGCTCGACTGCTGGGCCATCACCCGGCGCTCGACCCAGCCCGCATTGGCCGCCGAGTGGATCAACTACATGCTCGACCCCACGGTGAGCCGCGAGCTGACCCGGCGCCAGGGCCTGGCCAATACGCTCGACGAGCCGCCCGCGCTCTCGGACGACGCCCCCGCCGGGGCCATCGTCTGGCTGGAGCCCGTCGAGGACGAAGCACGCCGCGCGCAACTGTGGCAGCGCATCCTGTCGGGAGACCGGCCCTCCCGGTTCTGACGCATGAAAACCCGCATGAAATGGGGCATTGCGCTGCGGCTGGGAATCCTGCTGGCGTCCTTCAGCGTGTTTGCCGCCGTCCTGGCGGGCTACTACACCTTCGACTCCAGCCGCACGCGCCTGCAGGGGCGGGCCGAGCAGGCGCTGCTGGCCACCACCCAGGTGTTGTCGCGCCACATGCAGGCGGGCTTTGGCACGGTGGCGCGCGACACCGCCTTCCTGGCCAGCGTGGCCGCCATCGAGCAGGACAGGAACGTGCTGGCCGACATGTTCAGGGCCAGCCTGGTGGCGCACCCGAGCTACCAGCAGATCCGTTTCATCGGTGCGCAGGACTACGGCCTGGAGCTGGTGCGCATCGACCGCACGGGGGACGCCTGGCTACGCGCGAGCGAGGGGGAGCTGCAGGAGAAGGCCCATTTCCCCTTCGTCTTCGAAACGCTGGCGCTGGGGCCTGGCGAGGTCTATGTGTCCGAGTTCGGCATCAACCACGAGGGGGCTCCCGATGCCGAGGCCCTGCCCGTGTTCAGCATGGCCTCGCCCGTGGTGCGTGGGGGACAGGTGCGGGGCGTGGTCGTGGTGCGCGTGGCGGCGCACCAGTTCCTGCGCAATTTCAATGATGCGCTGCCCGCCTCCTACAGCTTCTTTCTCAGCAACCGCTGGGGCGATTTCCTGGTGCACCCGGACGCCACCCAGACCTTCGGCTTCGACCGCGGCCAGCGCATCCTGATCCAGGATGCCTTCGGCCCGGTGGGGGCTCTGATCGAGGGCCGCGAGGAACAGGCCGTGCTCAGCCAGCAGGGCCCTGGCGATGACGAGGCGCGTGTCTTCTCGTTCGTGCGCATGCCCTTCGGGCGACCGCAGGAGGGGCGGTCCATGGTGGTGGGGCTCTCCCAGCCCCTTGCCGCCGTGCAGGGCGAGGTGGTGAGCCTGGGGCGCAGCATCTTCAAGATACTGCTGGTGCTGAGCGCCGTGGGCGTGTTGCTGGCGGCCTGGGTGTCGCGCGTGGTCACCCAGCCCCTGAAGGCCATGGTGCGCGCCACGCAGGCCTTTCCGCAGGGCCGCCCGCATGGCGTGCTGCCCGTGCAGCGCGAGGATGAGGTGGGTGAGCTGGCGCGCAGTTTCCAGGACATGGAGCAGCAGATCAGCCGCCAGATGACGGAGCTCAACGCCAGCCGCGACGCCATGGCCCACCTGGCGCACCACGACGCGCTCACGGGCCTGCCCAATCGCCGCATGTTCGAGCAGCGCCTGGCGCAGGCGCTGGAGCTGTCGCGCCGCAGCGGGCGGGACTGCGCGCTGCTGTTTGTGGATCTGGACGATTTCAAGGCCGTCAACGACGCGCGGGGCCATGCCGCGGGCGACCGGGTGCTGCAGGCCGTGGCCCGCACCGTCGTGGGCGCCGTGCGCCAGGCCGACACCGTGGCCCGGCTCGCGGGCGACGAGTTCATCGTGCTGTGCGAGAACGTGGATTGCGAAGATGCGGCGCTGCAGATCGCCGCCAAGCTGGAGCTCGCTTTCGAGAGCCCGCTGCAGATCGACGGCCAGCCGCTGGCCCTGCGCGCCAGCATCGGCGTGAGCCTGTTCCCGCGCGACGCCCAGGACGCGCACACGCTGCTGGCCAGCGCCGACGCGGCGATGTACCGTGTCAAGCAGAGCCGCCGCCGAAGGGTTTGAGTCAGCCTGGGGCGGTAGCCTGTGACCCGTTCACCCACCTTCGCGAGCCATGACCTCCATCTTCGACCAGAACCTGCCCCGCACCGAAGCCAACTTCGCATCCCTGTCACCCCTGTCGTTCATCGAACGCACGGCCGAGGTCTACCCCGACCGCCTGGCCATCGTGCACGGCGACTTGCGCCAGACCTGGAGCCAGACCTATGCCCGCTGCCGCCAGCTGGCCAGCGCCCTGGCGCAGGCAGGCATCGGCAAGAACGACACGGTGGCCGTGATGCTGCCCAACACCCCGCCCATGGTGGAGGCCCACTTTGGCGTGCCCATGGCGGGCGCGGTGCTCAATGCGCTCAACACCCGGCTGGACCCGGAGGCCATTGCCTTCATGCTCGACCACGGCGAGGCCAGGGCGGTGATCGTGGACCCCGAGTTCACCGGCACCATGGCCAAGGCGCTGGCCCTGCGCAGGGGCACCACGCCCATCCGCGTGATCGAGGTCCAGGACGCGCTCTACGGCCCCGCCGCGCAGAGCCTGGGCGGCACGGACTACGAAGCCTTTGTCGCCACGGGCGACCCGGCCTTCGCCTGGAGCCTGCCCGCCGACGAGTGGGACGCCATTGCCCTCAACTACACGTCCGGCACCACGGGCAACCCCAAGGGCGTGGTCTACCACCACCGGGGCGCGGCCAGCAATGCCATCAGCAACGTGCTGGAGTGGGACATGCCCAAGCACGCGGTCTACCTGTGGACCCTGCCCATGTTCCATTGCAACGGCTGGTGCTTTCCCTGGACGGTGGCGGCCCGCGCGGGCGTGAACGTGTGCCTGCGCCGCGTGGACGCGCAGGCCATCTTCGACGCCATCCGCACCCACGGCGTCACGCACTACTGCGGCGCGCCCATCGTGCACGGCCTGCTGGTCAATGCGCCGGATGCGATGAAGGCGGGTGTGCAGAACCTCGCACAAGGGGGCGTCAAGGCCATGGTGGCGGGCGCCGCGCCCCCGGCCTCGATGATCGAGGGCATGGAGAAGATGGGGTTCGATCTGACCCATGTGTACGGCCTGACCGAGGTGTACGGCCCCGCCACCGTGTGCGCCAAGCACGAGGCGTGGGACCAGCTCGACATCGGCGAGCGCGCCCGCCTCAACGCCCGCCAGGGCGTGCGCTACCACCTGGAGCGCGACGTGCGCGTGCTGGACCCGGAGACCATGCTGCCCGTGCCGCAGGACGGCGAAACCATGGGCGAGATCATGTTCAAGGGCAACATCGCCATGAAGGGCTACCTCAAGAACCCCAAGGCCACCGACGAGGCCTTTGCGGGCGGCTGGTTCCACAGCGGCGACCTGGCCGTGCAGTACCCCGACGGCTACATCAAGATCAAGGACCGCAGCAAGGACATCATCATCTCGGGCGGCGAGAACATCTCGTCCATCGAGGTCGAAGACGTGCTCTACCGCCACCCCGACGTGCTGGCCGCCGCCGTGGTGGCCAAGCCCGATGCCAAGTGGGGCGAAACCCCGTGCGCGTTTGTGGAACTCAAGGCGGGGGCCACCACCACGCCCGAAGACATCGTGGCCCACTGCAAGAAGCACCTCGCGGGCTTCAAGGTGCCCCGCGCCGTGGTGTTTGGCGAGCTGCCCAAGACCAGCACGGGCAAGATCCAGAAGTTCGAGCTGCGCAAGCTGGCCGGGTCGGCGGCGGCCATCAACGTCTGATCACACGGCTCAGCCAAAACCGCACGCCAGCGTCTGCCGGCCGCCATCGAGGTTGTATTCGGACTTCCAGTAGTGCCTGTCTTCGATGGCGGTGAACGCCACGCCGGGCCCGGTGGGGTAGGCCGTCGCGAACGGGCGGCGCAGGATCACAAGCAGCTCGCATTGGGGCGGCCAGTCCGCCACTTCGTCGATGACGTTGCCCCGTGCCAGCTCGGCCTCCAGGATCATGCGCAGCGGGGCGGCCAGCGCGGCGGGAATCTGCTGACGGCTCATGCGCGGGGCTGGCTGGCGGCGGCGGGCTGTGCCGACCGTTCGGACGGAGCATCGTCCAGCAGCCGCTGCAATGCCAGCACCTGCCACTGGTGCTCCGGCTCGAAGGCCGAGAGGTCTTGCACCGCATACCCGCCGTACGCGTACACCGTGGCATAGGCCGCGTAGCTGGCGGCCTCCAGTGCCCGGCCCGCGAGCGCGTTGGCCACGGCGTAGGTGGCCGACACGGCGGCATGGGCCGATCCGTCCAGCGACTGCGAGCCCCGGTGGTGCGAGGCCACCTCCTTCATCCGGGCGGCGGCGTTCGCCAGCGTGGCGGCATCCACCGTGCCTGCCGTGAACGCCGCCAGCGTGTCCAGGCCCGCGATGGCCTCGGGGTCTTCCAGCAGATGGCGCACGCGCTCGACACACGCCAGGCCAAACGCCAGGCGCAGAGGCGCGTGGGCCTCGCTGGCCAGGTCGCAGCCGGCAGCCAGTTGCGTGAGCGCTGTGTTCATGGCGTGAGTCCTTTCCGGGGGCTGGGCAGTTCACGGGTGTTTGCTATCAATAAAGTAGCTGATTACGCAATGGGTAAAAGCGCTGGCGCCTGTTTTTACCCAAAAATCCGCCCCGCGGGAAGGCGGCTGGGGCATGGCGGTGGGCGCAGGGCATTGTGGCGTCCCGCGGGCCCTGCGTCGAGCCGGGCTAGGTGGGCCAAGGGGGGGCGGCTATGCCGCGAGGCCTTCCAGCCAGGCGCGTGGCGACATGCCCAGCTTCTGCGCAAACACCCGCGACAGCGCGGACGGGTTGGCATACCCCAGCCCATGGGCGATCGATTTCACGGACCGCCCGCCGCGCAAATGGGCCTGCGCGAGGGTGAGGCGCCAGTGCGCCAGGTAGTCCGCGGGCGTTTCGCCCACCACGGCCTTGAAGCGTGCCGCGAAGGCGCTGCGCGACATGCCGGCCTGCGCGGCCATCTGCTCCAGGCTCCAGGCCTCGCCAGGGGCATCGTGCAGGGCCGTGAGCGTGCGCGCCAGGCGCGGGTCGGCCAGGCCGGTCAGCAGGCCCGGGGGCATCCGCGCCTCCTCGGGGTGGTCGAGCAGCCAGCGCAGCAACTGCAGCAGCACGACTTCAAAGAGCCGGTCGGCCAGCACGCGGTGGCCGCAGCGCAGGCGGTCGGTCTCGGCGAACAGCAAATCCAGCGCCTGCTGCAGGCCCTCGACGCGGGCCAGCGGCAGCAGCACCAGCGGGGGCAGGGCGCGCGCCAGCGGGTGGCTGGCGCCGCCATCGAAGTCCAGTGCCGCGCAGGTGAAGTCCGAGCCCTCCATGGGCGCGTTGTGAAAGAAATGCTCCAGCGGCCGCGCGTAGAACAGCAGGCTGGGCTCGCGCACCTCCAGGCGCTCCGGTGGCCCCGCCAGGGGCTGGTGGGCGACCACCATCTCGCCGCGCCGCAGCACATGCAGAAACCCGCGCCCGGGCGCCGCCGCGAAATGGGTGACGCCGCACAGCGGGCCGGTGTGGAACAGGCGCGCCCGCACCCTGAACCGTTCCAGCAGCGAGGACAGGCGGTCCAGCGGCACGGACGGTGGCGTGAGGCTGCTTTCCGTGGGGTTCATGGTTGTTTTGGATGTATTGGTATGAATGATGGACTATTGATGCCCAATGGTATTCGATGTCGCCAGACACTGCAGGGGTGCTGTGTTCATGCACCCGATGCGGCCAACGCACCGGCTTTCAACCTCCATGCCATTTCCAAGGAAGACACCATGTCCACCATTGCCTCCTCCGCCGCCCGCATTCCCCTTGTCGACCGCTCCACGGCCAGCGGCCCGGCGCGCGCGCTGCTCGACCAGATCCACGGCGCTTTCGGCGCCACACCCAACATGTTCCGCGCGGTGGCCAACTCGCCTGCCGCGCTGCAAAGCATGTGGGGCGCCTTCGGTGCGCTGGGCGGCGGCCAGATCGGCGCCGCGCTGGGCGAGCAGATCGCTGTGGCCGTGGCCAACCGCAATGCCTGCGACTACTGCCTGGCCGCCCACACGGCGCTGGGCCGCAAGGCGGGCGTGAGCGGCGACGATCTGGCCGCCGCGCAGTCGGGCGCATCCGCCGACCCGCGCACCGCCGCGGTGCTGCGCTTCGCGCTCAAGCTGGTCGACGAGCGCGGCCAGGTGGATGCCGCCGATGTGCAGGCGCTGCGCGAGCAGGGCTGGAGCGACGGGCACATCGTGGAGATCGTGGCCCATGTGGCGCTCAACCTGTTCACCAACTACGTGAACGTGGCGCTGGCCGTGCCCGTGGACTTCCCCGGCGTGAAGCTGCGCCCCGCGCGCTGAGCCGAGGGGGCTGCATGCCCCTCACGCCACTGTGCGGGCCGCTTGCAGTTCCTGCTCCAGCCACGCCGCGAAGCGCTGGGCCTGCGGCGATGCCTGGGGCGCCAGGCCGTAGTAGTGGCGCGTGAGCGGCAGGGCCAGCCCCGGCAGCGGGCAGGCCAGGCGGCCCGCCGCCAGGTCCTGCGCCACCAGCGAGGCGGGAGCGAGCGCGAAGCCCAACCCGTCCAGCGCGGCCTGCAGCACGAAATGCAGGTGGTCGAACTGCAACTGGCTCGCCGGTTGCAGGCGCGGGGCGCCCACCTGGCGCTTCCAGTCGTCCCAGTCGCCGGGGCGCGAACACGACCACAGCAACACGTGCGCCGCCAGGTCGGGCGGCGTGCGCACCGGCTGGGCCGCCCACAGCGCGGGTGTGCCCACCACCAGGGCCTGGTCGTGCAAAAAAGGCTGCGGCGTGATCGCGGCCGGCCAGCCCGCCAGCCCCCGGCGGATGGCCACGTCGAACGGAGCGGTGGCGTGGTCGGGCGTGACCGTGCTGGTCACCACGTTGGGCTCGATGTCCGGGCACTGCGCGACGAAACCCGGCAGGCGCGGGATGACCCAGCGCACGGCGAACGAGGGGCGCACGTTGATGGTCACGGTGCGCGGGGCCCCGGGTGTCGCCAGGGCCTGGGCTGCGGCGCCGATCTGCGCCAGGGCGGGCTCCACCTGCGCAAAGAACTGCTGGCCCTGCGGCGTGAGCAGCACCTGCCGCACGCGCCGCTCGAACAGGGCCACGCCCAGGTGGTCTTCCAGCGCGCGGACCTGGCGGCTGATGGCGCTGTGGGTGACATGCAGTTCCATGGCCGCGCGCGTGAAGCTCAGGTGGCGCGCTGCCGCCGCGAAGGCGCGCACCGCATGGAGCGGGGGCAGGCGCTGTGGCGTGGCGGGCGGCATGTGTGCGATTTTGTCACGCATGCCGGGCGGCGATGTCGTTTGTCAGCGGCCGCCGTCGTGCGCACCATCGCCTCTGGCCCTGATCCCCTCCACCTTTTTTTGAACCACCCGCCATGACAGCCACCGCCCCGGCGCAGCCCGACCCCCATGCCATCGACACCCTGGCGCGCCTGGAGGCGCTGCTCGGGCCGCTCAGCGATGCCTCCGTGCACAAGGAGGTGCCCCGCGTCCACCCCGCCTACCGCGCCATGATCGAGGCCTCGCCCTTCGCGGTGCTGGCCACCACCGGCCCCGGGGGGCTCGATGCATCGCCGCGCGGCGATCCGCCGGGCTTCGTGCAACTGCAGGACGACACCACCCTGCTGCTGCCCGAGCGCCGGGGCAACAACCGCGCCGACAGCCTGCGCAACATCCTGGCCGACCCGCGCGTGGCGCTGCTGTTCCTCATCCCCGGCGTGGGCGAAACCCTGCGCGTGAACGGCCGTGCCCGCATCAGCGTGGCGCCTGACCTGCTCGCGCGTTTCGTGGTCAACGGCCAGCCGCCCAAGTGCGTGGTCGTGGTCGAGGTGGAGACCGTGTTCTTCCAGTGCGCGCGTGCCCTCCAGCGCTCGCGCCTGTGGGATGCCGTGCCGCCCGGCACCCCGCGACCGGTGCCCACGCCCGGCGCCATCCTTGCGTCCCTCACGCACGGCGCATTCGATGGCGCGGCGTACGACCAGGAACTGCCGGCGCGGCAGCAGGCGACGCTGTATTGAGAGGATCGGCCGGCCGGACGCGAACCCTCAGGCCTGCTCGGCCGTGAAGGCCGCCGCCGCCCCCCGCAGCGCCTGCGCGAACTGCGCCACCTCGGCATGCTGCGCGTCCCGCAGGCGCTGGAACAGCGTGATGGGCGGCAGCGTCCAGCCAAAGCGGTGCGGCACGATGGCCACGCCGGCGATGCGCACCAGCTCCTGCGCGATGTCGGCCGGCACGATGGAGACAGCCCGCTCGCTGGCCGCCACCAGCTCGCCGATGACCTTGGACGAGAGGCTTTCCACATAAGGCTGCGGCGGCACCACGCCCGCGCGCAGGAAGAAGTCGGTGATCTGCTCGCGCATGGGCGTCTGCCGCGCGCCCAGCACCCAGTCCAGGTCCGCCAGCTCGGCCCAGGCCAGGGGCTTGCGGGCCAGGCGCGCCGACAGGCGGCGGTGGGCGATGAGGCGCGGCTCCTGGTGGTACAGCACCTCGTGCACCAGTCCGTCCATGTCGAGCACGGCGGATGCGCGGCCGATCACGCAGTCGAGTTCGTGCCCGCGCAGGCGCTGCAGCAGGTGGTCGCTGGTGCCTTCGTGGATGCTCACCGTGGCGCGCAGCCCGCGCGGCCGGGTCTGCCCGATGGCCGCGGCCAGCAGGCGGCCCGGCACGAAAGGGATCACGCCGACCTGCAGGTGCGCGGCGCGGCCCGCGCTGGCCGCTTCCATGTCGCGGGCCCAGTGGCCCAGGTCCTGCAGCAGGGTGCGCGCACGGGCCAGCGCCACGGCGCCGAGCGCGGTGGGCACCATGCCGCGCGGGGAGCGCTCGAACAGCGGCGCGCCGAAGATCGCCTCCAGTTCGGCCAGCGCGTGCGTGATGGCGGGCTGGCTCGTGGCCATGTGGTGCGCCACGCGGGTGAGCGTGCCATGCGCCTCGATCTGCTGCAGCAGCACCAGATGACGCACCTTCAGGCGCGAGGCAAGGCGGGCCTGTACGGTCTCCGGATCCAGGGGCGGGGGCGTGGACATCGGGTTTTTGGGGTATTCAGAAAACTGTATGGCTTGATATTAATTGCTGATGCTTTGCTTATGGGAAGTCTCCACAATCCGAAGCGAGCGAGGGAGCGAACAGGCAGGTGGGTGGAGCTGGCGGGAGCGCAGAGGCACCGCCAGTCTCCTTGGGCACGCGGACAACCAGAAGGGGGACAAGGCAATGGATTCAGTGCTGTGGGTGGTGGCCCTGGGGGCCGTGGCGGCGGGCTTCGTGCAGGGCCTGTCGGGCTTTGGCTTTGGCATGGTGGCCATGTCGTTCTGGGCCTGGACGCTGGAGCCGCGCCTGGCGGCCGTGCTGACCGTGTGCGGCGCGCTCACGGGCCAGCTGGTGGCGGCGGCCACGGTGCGCCGGGGTTTTGACCGGGTGCGCCTGCTGCCCTTTGTGCTGGGTGGCCTGGTGGGCATCCCCATCGGGGTGGCCGTATTGCCCCGGCTGGACATGGACGCGTTCAAGGTCATCCTGGGCACGCTGCTGGCGCTGTGGTGCCCGGCGATGCTCATGGCCAAGCAGTTGCCCCGCATCACACGCGGCGGGCGCGTGGCCGACGCGCTGGTGGGCATGGCGGGCGGCGTGATGGGTGGGCTGGGCGGCTTCACCGGCGTGCTGCCCACGCTGTGGTGCACGTTGCGCGGCATGGACAAGGACGTGCAGCGCGCCATCATCCAGAACTTCAACCTGGCCATGCTGCTGGTGACCTTCATCACCTACCTGGCCACCGACCTGGTCACCCGGGAGGCGCTGCCCCTGCTGGCCATCGTGGTGCCGGCGATGCTGGTGCCCACGCTGCTGGGCGCGCGGCTGTACCACGGCATCAGCGACCTGCGTTTCCGCCAGATCGTGCTCGGGCTGCTCACGCTGTCGGGTGTGGCCATGCTGGTGGCGAGTGTGCCCAGGGTGCTGGCGCGGCTGGGGTGAGGGCGCACGCCTTCAGAACCCTGACGGCCCGGCAGCGCAACGGCGCCCAAGGCTCTAACATGCCCTTCGGCACGCGCCTTGCCCATGCGGGCGCGGCCGCCGCGGCGTGTGCCGGGATGACTGACCGGCGCGGCTGCGGCATCCATCCACCGAGGAGACTTATGACAACACACAACAAATCGCTTGCACGGGCTGCGGGCGCCGCCCTGGCTCTGGCCCTGCTGGCCGCGCCGGCCCTGGCCGAGGTGTACGCCAAGGAAGAACTGATCAAGGCCAGCAAGGAGGCCGCCGGCGGCGGCAAGGGCACGCTGATCGGCGAGTACGCGTTCACGCGCGACAAGGCGTCCAGGGACCAAGCCATCAAGGAGATCAGCTGGCTCACGCTGCAGCCGGGCGACTCCATCGGCTACCACAAGCACACGACCAATGAAGACACCTACATCATCGTCTCGGGCCGTGGCACCTTCCGCGACAAGGACGGCCGCGAGGTGCCCGTGAAGCCGGGCGATGTGACCATCGTGCGCAAGGGCGAATCCCATGGTCTGGTCAACACCGGCACCGAGCCGCTGGTGTTCGTGGATGTGATCGCCGAGCAGTGAGGGCGCCGTGGCGCGGCCCCGCGCAGTGACAGGGGCTGGGCGGCGGGGGGCCGGCCGGGCTGCGCGCGGGCGGCACATAGAATGCCGCGGTGCCCGCCAGCGCACCATTCCTTCCCGTCCCCCGCTGCTCCTCTCTTCGCACCTTGACTACCTTCGTGAACGGGCCTCTTTCGCGCGAGCTGGCCATGCGCTTTCTGGGCGGATTCGACATCTCGCGCGGACAGGAGGCAGTGACCGCGTTCCCCTATGACAAGGTCCGCGCACTGCTGGCCTACCTGGCCCTGGAGCCTGGCGAGCACCGCCGCGAGCACCTGGCCGACCTGTTGTGGCCGCAGGTGGATGCCGAGCGGGCCCGCGCCAACCTGCGGGGCTGCCTCTTCGACCTGCGCCGTGCGCTGGGCGAGGCGCAGGCGACGGCGACGGGATCCCCGCCGCTGATCGAAGCGTCCCAGAAAACGCTGCGCCTGCGCGCCGGCGCCGGCTGCCGCCTGGACGTGGCCGATTTCCTCGCGGGCGCCGGCGTGCCCGTGGATGCGCCGGCTTTGCTCGAGCAGCGCGTCGCGCACTACCGGGGGCCCCTGCTGGCGGGGCTGTACCTGCCCGACGCGCCCGAGTTCGAGGCATGGCTGGCCGCGCGGCGCGAAGGGCTGCACCGCCAGGCGCTGGACATGCTGGAGCGGCTGGTGGCGCACCACGAGCTGCAGGGCCACGGCGCGAAGGCGCTGCAGTATGCGCAGCGCGCCATCGAGGTGGACCCGTGGCGCGAGCCCTTGCAGCGCAGCTATCTGCGGCTGCTCGCGCGCCGCAGCCCGTCCGCGGCGCTGACGCACTATGCCGCGTACCGCCGCGCCATCGCGCAGGAGCTGGGGGCCGAGCCCGAGCCACAGACCGTGGCGCTGGTCGAACGCATCGGCGCCGCCGCAGCACCGCAATCCCCGCGGCCCGAGGGCCTGGCGCTGCCGGAACGCCGCCGCCTTGCCGTGCTGGCCTGCGATTTCGAGCCGCGCGACGGCATGGACCCCGAGGACGCCGCCGCCGCGCTGGCGGGGCTGCTGGAGCAGGGCAGCGGGCTTGTTCGCGGGTACGCAGGCCATGTGGTCGCGGCGCAGGGGGGCGAGCTGCTCGCCTTCTTCGGCTACCCCAGCGCGCGCGAGCATGCGCCGCGCGATGCCGCGCAGGCCGCTCTCGCCCTGGTGCAGACGTGGCGTGCCGCGGCCTGCGCGGCGGACCTCGTGCCGCGCGTGGGCCTGCACGCGGGCTGGGCCTTTGTGGCCGAATCCCAAGGCCCGCCCGATGCGGCGGGCACGCTCACCAGGACGGCGCGCCGCATGGCGCAGGCTGCGCCGGCGGGGGGCGTCTTGGCCAGCGCCGCGTTGCGCGGCATCCTGGAGACGCATTTTCAATGGGGCTCTGCCCAGGAGGGCGCGGCGGTGCTGCTGGCCCGAAGGCAGGACATGCGCCGCGGGGATGCGGAGGAGCGCCCCGCCTCTCCCCTGGTCGGGCGGCGCCAGGAGCTGGACAGGCTGCTGGCCGCGTGGGGCGACGCGCAGCGGGGGCGGCAGGTGGGCGTGCTGCTGCGGGCCGATGCCGGCAAGGGCAAGTCCCGCCTGGCGGCGGCCCTGGCCCAGCAGGTCCGGGCCTGTGGCGGCCGGGTCGCCGAAGTGGCCTGCCAGGCCGAGTCGGCCCACATCCCCTATTTTCCCTTTGTCGAGCAGCTGCATCGCCAGATGGGGCTGGACCACGGCACGCCCGCCGATGCGCACCAGGGCGCCGTCCAGGCCGCCGTCCAGGTCCTGCAAGAGCTGGGGACAGAGGCCGCCCTGGCGGAGCTGCCCGTGCTGCTGCACCTGCTGGGCTTGCCCATGGACCCCGGCATTGCCGCCGCTGCGCAGCCCCTGTACCCGGCCCAGCGCAAGGAACGCGAGCAGCACCTGCTGGCGCGGCTGTTCGGCCCCGGCAGCGATGGCCGGCCGCTGCTTCTCGTCGTGGAGGACCTGCACTGGGCCGACCAGGCCACATCGGAGCTGCTCGAGCGCATGCTGGTGCCAGACCGCGATGCTCCCTTGCTCCTGCTGTGCACCACGCGGGCGCAGCCGCATGGACCGCTGGCCGCCAGGCTGGCGGTGCAACTGGAACTGGCGCCGCTGTCGTACCAGTCCATCCGCGCCCTGGTGACGCAGCTGGAGGGCGGCACGCGGCTGGGGGATTCCCAGATGGCGTCCATCGTGGGCCGCGCCGACGGGGTGCCCCTGTACGCCGAGGAACTGGCCCGTGCCGCTCTGGCGGGGGGCGCAGGCCACAGCGAGGTGCCGGCCACGCTGTGGGACGCATTGGCCGCGCGCCTGGATGGAATGGGCCCGGCCAAGCGCATCGCACAGTACGCGGCCTGCATCGGCCGCGACTTCGGAGAGGACCTGCTGCGCGCCATCGCCGGGCCGCAGGACGATGTGGGCGGCGGCCTGGAGGTACTGCAGCACGCGGGGTTGGTGCGGCGGCGGCTCGGCGGGCCGCTGTATTTCCGCCATGCGCTCATCCGCCAGGCCGCCTACGAATCGCTGGCCCAGGCCGAGCGGCGGCGGCTGCACGCCCGGCTGGCCGAGGCGCTGCGCACCGATTTTTCCGAGCGTGTGCGGGCCTATCCCGCAATCCTTGCCCACCACCTGTCCGAATCCATCCATCCCGCCGCTGCGCATGCCTGGTGGGTGGCCGGCACCCAGGCCGCATCGCGCTCGGTGCTGGGGGAGGCCATCCACGACTTCTATGCGGGCCTGGCCGCCGTGCAGGCGCTGCCCGAGGACGACCCGGGCCGCGCGCGCGACGAGCTGCTGCTGCAGGTCGGCCTGGGCACGGCCCTGGTGGGCGCGCAGGGCTATGGCTCCGACGCGGCCAGGGATTGCTTTCACCGCGCCTGGGCGCTCGCCGCCAGCGCGCCGCCGGGCATGGACCTGTTCCCGCTCATGTGGGGGCTGTGGATGGTGGGGCGCCACAGCGAGGACGAGCATCCGCTGGAATACGCCGACCGCCTGGCCCGCATGGCCGAGGGCAGCGCCGACCCGGCGCGGCGCATGGCCGTGGAGTACGCCTACGGCAACAACACCCTGTGGCTGGGCGAGTTCGCGCGCTCGCGGGGGCACCTGGAGGCGGCCATCGGCTGGAGCACGCGGGTGGGCAGTGCCGAATCGATCGCGCGGTTCGGCGAGGACATCGGCATCGCCGCGCGCGCCCTGCTGGCCTGGGTGCACTGGATCGAGGGCGACCTGCCGCGCGCGCGGGCGCTGGCCGATGACAACGTGGCCCTGGCACGCACGCTGGGCCACGCGCACAGCTTCGGCTTTGCGTTCAGCTGCGCCGCCGTGCTCTACCGCCACCTGCGCGATCCGGAGCACGCCGCCGCCCTCAGCGCCGAACTGCTGGCCTACGCGCAGCACCACCGGCTGCTGCTGTGGCAGGCCGCCGCCGCGGCGGTGCTGGGCTGGGCGCAGGCGGTGCAGGGCGATGCCCGCGCGCTGGCCCCCATCCGCGAGGGCCTGGAGGGCGCGCGGCAGGTGTTCCGCGTGATCGAGATCACCTTCATGGCGTTCCTCATCGATGCGCTGCTGCACCTGGGCCGTGGCGCCGAGGCGCTGCCCGCCATCGACGAGGCGCTGCACAAGGCGGCCGCGCACCACGACACGCATTTCGTCGCAGAACTCCTGCGCCTGCGGGGCGATGCCCTGCTGCAGCTGCGGCCGTCCGACACCGTGCCGGCGCTGCGGCTGTACCGCGACGCGCTGGCGCGGTCCGAGGCCTGCGGCGCGGCCCTGTTTGCGCTGCGCAGCGCCACGCGCATCGCACGTCTGCTGGCGGCGCAGGGGGCCTGTGGCGAAGCGGCGGCGCTGCTCGAACCCGCATTGGCTCGCGTCTCGGACCTGCCTGGCAACCCGGATCTGCACGAGGCACGGGAATGCCTGGCGCAGTGCACCGCGGCGGCCGCGGCCATGCGCCCCTGACGGAAGCATCGCGGCGGCCTGCCCCCCGGCGTTTTGTCGCGGGCCCGGTCCAGGGCCGCGATCGCGGCATTCAACGCTCTGTCAACGCCCTGCTTTCCACAATCCGCCCCTTGTCCAAGGTGCCGCGGCGCGGCGTAACAGGGAGGAGGCGGGATGGTCGTGAATGCAGCGAAGAAGGCCGAGGCGGCGTACCCATGGCGTGGCACCGTGCGTGCCGCTGCCATGGCCCTGGCGCTGGGCTGGGGGCTGGCGGCGCAAGGCAGCCATGCGGCGGTGCCCGCCTCCGTCAGCTACCAGGGGCAGCTCACCCAGCCTGGTGGCGGGCCGCTGGCGGGGCCCGTGCAATTGCAGTTCCGGCTCTACGATGCGGCCACGGGCGGCGCGGCGCTGTGGGAGGAGACCCATCCGGCGGTGGCACTGGCGACCGGCGTCTTCAGCGTGCAGCTGGGCAGCATCGCCCCGCTGGCCTTGCCGTTCGACCAGCCGTATTACCTGGGCGTGAGCGTGAACGGCGCCGCCGAGCTGGCGCCGCGCATGCCCCTGTCCAGCGCGCCCTATGCCCTGAGCGCGAAGACCGTCGCCGACGGCGCGGTCACCGCCGCCAAGATCGGCCAGGTGTGCGCCGTGGGCGAGACGCTGCTGCAGACGGCCACTGGCTGGGCCTGCGGCGCGGCCACCGGCCCGCAGGGGCCGGCGGGCGCGGCCGGGCCCATCGGCCCCATCGGCCCGGCCGGTCCCACCGGCGCGGCGGGCGCGCGGGCGCTCATCGCCACCGCCGCCGAGGCTGTTGGCGCCAACTGCGCCACCGGCGGCACGCGGGTGCAGGGTGGCAGCGACGCGAACAGCAACGGCGTGCTGGACGTGGGGGAGGTCTCCGCCACCGCCTACGTCTGCAACGGCGCCCAGGGGCCGCAGGGGCCTGCCGGGCCGCAGGGCCCCGCCGGCCCGGCCGGCGGCGGCGCCGGCAACCTGGTGCACGGCTGCTTCAGCGTGGGGCAGGCCGGCAGCGGCACGGGCTACACCGTGGCCTACGACGGCGGCACCGGCCAGCACCAGATCACCTTCACCACCGCCTTCGCCAGCGCTGGCTACACGCTGGTGCTGGACGCGCGGGCCGCGCCCACGGGCCGCGCGCGCGCCGTGCACCCGGTGGCCAAGGCGGCCGGCGCGGTCACGCTGGCGCTGGGCTGGCTCGACAGCGCCGAGACGGCGCAGCCGGTGTGCTTCATCGCCGCGCAGTGATGCATCAAGAGAACGACATGCCATGAAGAAGAACCACGCTTTTGCTTCCCTGGCCCTGGCGGCCGCCCTGGCCGCCGGCGCATCGCCCGTGATGGCGCAGCAGGAATGCATGATGGGTGAGCTGCGCCTGTTCGCCGGCAACTTCGCGCCCCGCAACTGGGCCCTGGCGCAGGGGCAGATGCTGGCCCTCAACGCCCAGACGGCAGCGCTGTTCAGCATCCTGGGCACCACCTACGGCGGCAACGGATCCTCCACCTTCGCCCTGCCGGACCTGCGCGGGCGCGTGGCGGTCGGCGAGGGGCAAGGGTTCGGACTGACCTACCGCGCGCTGGGGGACCAGTGGGGCGCTGAGACGCACACGCTGACCACCGGCCAGATGCCCCTGCACATCCACGCCCTGAACGTGGCCAGCAATGCCCCGGCCACCACGGGCACCCCCGGTAGCGACAAGGTGTTGGCCGTGGCGCAGAACGCGGGGCTGTATGCCGCCGCGTCGCCGTCGGTGCAGCTGGCCGCCACCAGCGTGGCGTCCGCCGGCAACGGACAGGCGTTCCTGATCCTGCCGCCGAGCCTGGGCATGAACTACATCATCTGCACCGCGGGTGACTTCCCCGTCCGGCCGTGAGCACCGCCATGCAAACACGGCGAACACGGCTGGGCCAGCTCCTGCTGGCCGGCACGGGCCTGCTGGCATGCGCCGGCACCGGCGCGCAGGTGGCCGGCAACTGCCTGCTGGGCGATGTGCGGCTGTTCGCGGGCGACTACGCGCCGGTGGGCTGGATGCTCGCCAACGGCCAGGCCCTGAGCATCACCGACCACAACGCGCTTTTCTCGGTGCTGGGCACCACCTGGGGCGGCGACGGCATGACCCACTTCAACCTGCCCCATCTGGGCAGCCGGATCCCGGTGGGCACGGGCCAGGGACTGGGGCTGGCCACCGACGTCGTCGAAGGCACACACCGGGGCGACGAGCAGATGTGGCTTCAGCACTGGAACCTGCCGCCCCACAGCCACGCGGTGGCGGCGGCGGGCGGCGCGGCCACCAGCGCCACGCCCGCTGCCGGCATGGCGCTGGCCGCGGTGCCGGAGGCGGGCGCCTTCGCGGCGGTCGCGCCCGACACCCGGCTGGCGCCCACGTCGGTGGGGAGCGCGGGCTCCACCCAGCCGTTCGAGAGGCTGCCGCCGTCGCTGGCGCTGAACTACATCATCTGTGTGGGCGGCACGTACCCCACGCGGAACTAGCGGGCAGGGAGCGCGGCATGCCATCCTTTCTTCTCTCCTCGGGCCGCGCGGCTGCTGCGCTCGCCCTGCTGGCTGGCGCCCTGGGGGCGCCGCCCGCAGCGGCCCAGGCCGGCGCCATCGCGGGGCAGGCCGTGGCGGGCCTGTCGTCGGGCGGCGGCGTGGTGCTGCACAGCGGCGCCGTCATTCCTCTGGCCAGCACGCCGGTGCTCACGGGGGGCAGCCTGCCCGGGGGCGTGGCGGGCGTGGCCTACAGCCAGAGCCTGTCGGCCACGGGGGGCACGCCGCCCTACACCTACGCCCTGGCGGCCGGAAGCAGCCTGCCGGCGGGCATGTCCCTGTCCGCGGGAGGCCTGCTGTCGGGCGCCCCCACGGCAGCGGGCCACTACGGCTTTTCGGTGCAGGTCACGGACGCCGCGGCGCAGACGGCCACGGTGACCTATGTGTTCTCGGTGGCCGCCGCGCCCGGTCCAGGCGGGCCCGCGACCCCGGTCGCCGTGCCGCTGGGCGGCCCGTGGGCGGGCACGGTGCTGGCGCTGCTGATGGCCGGGGGCGCGGCCACCGCGCGCCGCCGTCAGCGCAAGGATTGATGCCATTTTGGGCTGCAGCGCTTTACCGCAAAGCGCTGGAAGCTATTAAAAATATAGCAAAACATGCGCGAACCGGTGCCTGCGCTCCCGCGTGCACCCGCCAGGGCGGCGGGCGTTCAACGCTGCGTCAACGCTGCCTGCGAACAATCGCGGCCCAACACGGTGCCGTGCAGCGGCTGAAGGGGGAGGGGATATGGGCGGTTGGAAGGCGGGGTTGCGGATGCGCCGGTGGGTGCTGGGTTGTCTGCTGGCGTGTGCCTGCGGAGGGGCGGTGGCCGATGACCCGGAACCCGGCTTCACCAACTACGCGCAGCTGGCCTCCATCGCGGTGGGCGGTGTCGCCGCGGTTTACCCGCTGGGAGATCTTACCGACGACCCGCTGCGGGTGGCGGTGCCGGGCATCCGCATCGGCCATTGCGCGCCGCAGAGCATCGCGGTGCGGGCCTGGCAGCCCAACTACCAGCCCTATACCGTGCGGGCCCTGGGGCAGACGCTCCACCTGTTCGGCGGCGAGACGGAGGGCGCGCTGTCCGTCCCCCTGGCGTTTGGCGCCAACACGGTGGAGCTGGCGGTGGAGCGGCCCCTGTCGTTCGACTACACCGCCAGGGCCTTCTACACGCTGCAGATCGAGCGCGAGGGGCCGGGCGCCAACGCCGAGCTGGCCGCCCTGGCGCTGTCGGCGGGCATGCTCTCCCCGCCGTTCGATCCGGCCACGCACAGCTACAGCGCCACCGTGCGCGACCGGTCCGTGGCGGTGGTCGCCACGGCGGCGGACTGCCCCGGCCTCACGGTCAACGGCCAGCCGGTGGCCAGCGGCAGCGCATCGCCGGCCATCCCGCTGGCCCTGGGCGCGAACACGGTGACGGTGCAGTCCATGGCTCAGGACGGCACCACCCGCACCTTCGATCTGGCCATCACGCGGCTGGCCAGCGCCAGCGCCGACCTGGACAGCCTCGCCCTGTCCGGCGCCGCGCTCAGTCCGGCCTTCGACAGCGCCGTGACGGGCTACAGCGCCACGGTGCCCTATGCCACCACGGCGGTGTCGCTCACGGCGTCGCCAGCTGCATCCACCGCCACCCTCACCGTCAACGGGGCGTCCTTGGCGGCGGGCGTGCCGCATTCCGTGGCGCTGCAGGCGGGGGCCGCCACGGCGATCGCCGTCGGCGTGCAGTCGGAGGACGGCTTGGCCACCAGGACCTACACCGTGACCGTGGCCCGCGCCGCGCCCGACACCAACGCCCGGCTGGCGGCGCTGGCCCTGTCGGCGGGCACACCGAGCCCGGCGTTCGATCCGGACGTAATGCTCTACACCGCATCGGTGGCCGGCACCGTCAGCGCGGTGACCGTCACGCCCACCCCCGCCTTCGCCGGGGCGTCGGTCACGGTCAACGGCGCGCCCGTGGCGGCCGGGGGCGGCGTGAGCGTGCCGCTCGCGCCCGGCACCAACACCATCGCCGTTCGGGCCACGGCGCAGGACGGCGCTACGCAGCGCACGTACACGCTGCGCGTGGTGCGTGCCAGCCTCGTGAACAGCGCCAGGCTGCTGGGGCTGGCGCTGTCCAGCGGCACGCCCTGGCCGTCGTTCCATCCCGCAATCGCCGCCTACACCGTGCGGGCCGCCAGCGATGCCTCCACGCTCACGGTCACGCCCACGGCGGAGGATGCGACGGCCACCATCCTCGTCCATGGTGGTCCGGTGGTGCCGGGAGAGGCCTCGGCGCCGATTCCCCTGCAGCCCGGCCACAACGCCATCACCATCCAGGTCACCAGCACCGACGGCCTGCAGACCGGCAGCTACACGCTGGACGTGCTGCGCGGACGCACCGACGCGGCGCTGGCCGGGCTGACGCTGTCGGGCGGCAGCCTCAGCCCCGCGTTCGACCCGGACGTGCTGGCCTACAGCGCCAGCGTGCCTTTCGTGATGGCCTCCGTGCGGGTGGGGCTGGCGCTGCCCGATGCCGAGGCCACGGCCCGCGTCGGCGGGCAGATGCTGCGCAGCGGCCATGCCGCCACCGTGGCGCTGGCGCCGGGGCCCAACACCGTGCCGGTGCAGGTCATGTCCAGCGACGGCATGGTGCAGCGCACCTACCTGGTTTCCATCACGCGCCAGGCGCCGCAGGCGGTGCCGCTCGCGCACAACCCGACGGCCTTCGCCGCGCCGCTGTCGTTGCCGCTGGAGGGCACGCAGGCCGTGACGCTCGCGGTGGGCGACGTGGATGGCGATGGGCATGTGGACATCGCCGCGGTGAGCCTGGTCCGGCGGGACATCGCGCTTCTCGCGGGCCGGGGCGATGGCACCTTCGCCGCCGCGCAGTGGTCGCCGGTGGGGTTGGGCGACGGTTTCCTGCTGGCACTGGGCGACTTCCAGGGCGACGGCTGGCTGGACGCGATGGCGGTGGATGGCAGCCACGCCCAGCTGGCCTTGGGCCTGGGCGATGGGCGCTTCAGTGCGCTGTCGCCCCCGCTGGCCTGGCCGCCCGCGGCGGCCGCGGGCGTCGCGGCGCTGGACGTGGACGGCGATGGCCGCCCCGATCTCGTGTCGCCCGGCGCGAACGGCGCTGCCGTGCAGCGCGGCCTGGGCGGCGGCCGCTTCGCGGACGCGCAGCCGGTGGGGAGCCTGGGCTGGGTGCGGTACGTCGTCGGCGGGGACTTCAATGGCGATGGGCGGATCGACCTGGTGCTGGCCAGCGGCGACGGTGCGCTGCAACTGCTGCCGGGCCTGCCCCTGGGCGGTTTCGGCGCGCCTTTCGACGGGACGCTGGGCGTGCCCATGGGCGGGGCGGTTCCGCGCGTGGGCGACCTCGACGGCGACGGGCGCGATGACCTCGTCGTCGCCGTGTCGGTGAACGGCGTGAGCACGGTGTTCGTGCTGCGGGGCCGCCCGGACGGCAGCTTCGAGAACCCCGTGCGCTTCGCCAGCGGCCTGGGGCCCATGATCGGCCAGGAGGTACCGCAGGACGTGGTGGTGGGCGATTTCAACGGCGACGGCCATCCCGACGTCGCCGTGCTCAACGGCAACGGCGGCGCCTTCAATGTCGCCATCCTGGCGGGGCAGGGCGATGGCAGCCTGGCGGCGCCGCAGCTGCATTACGTTCCGTGGCTGCCCTCGCGCATGGCGATGGCCGACCTCGACGGCGACGGCAAGCCCGACCTGGTGATGAACGCGCTGTCGAACCGGGGGGAGGGGCTGAGGGTGCTGCGCAACACCGCGCCCGACCTGGCCCAGGTGGTGCCGTCCAGCGGCACGCTGAGCCCGGCGTTCTCGGGCGCCGTCACCGCCTATGCCGTGCAGTTGCCCGTGGGCGGCCCGGACTTCACGCTCACGCCCTGGCTGGCCTTCGGCACCACCGAGGTGCGCGTCAACGGCGTGCCGGTGGCCAGCGGCAGCGCATCGGCGCCCGTCGCGGTGCCCGCCGGCGGCAGCGCGGTCGTCACGGTGAGCGTGCTGGCGCGCGATGGCGGCACGGCCACCTACACCTTCTCCGCCACGCGCCCCGTGCCCAGCGCGAATGCCCTGCTGGGCGCGCTCACGCTGTCCGCGGGCAGCCTGGGCCCGGCGTTCGATGCCGGCACCCTGCAGTACACGGCGAGCGTGGACCACGCGGTGGCGTCCATCACGCTGACGCCCCTGGCGGCCGAGGCCACGGCCAGCGTGCGGGTCAACGGCGCGCTGGTGGCGCGCGGCAGCGCGTCGGCGCCCATCGCGCTGGCCGTGGGCGACAACCCGGTCACGGTGCTGGTCACGGCGCAGAGCGGTGCCACGCTGTCGTACGTGGTGCGCGTGGTGCGTCCGGCCGCCGCCACCCAGTTCACGGGCGAGGGGCCGGGCGGCGCCGTCACGGCGGGTTTTTCGGGCGGCGGGGCCGGCTGCGGCTTTGCCGCCAGCAGGTTCGTTCCCGCCGCCAGCGTGGCGCCGGCGGCGCCCACGGGCGTGGCCTTTCCGCACGGGCTGTTCGATTTCGCCACCGCCGGGTGCGCGGCAGGGGCCACGCTGCACTTCACCATCACCTATCCCGCGCCGCTGCCGCCCGGCACGCGCTATTGGAAGTGGGGCCCCACGCCCGGCAACGCGGCTGCGCACTGGTACGAGCTGCCCGCCACCATCAGCGGAAACACGGTGCGGTTCAGCATCACCGATGGGGGCCTGGGCGACGATGACTTTGCCCTGGGGCCCAACGGTGCGGTGCGGGATGCGGGAGGCCCCGGCGTGCCCATGGTGTCCGGCGCGACGGCCGTGCCCACGCTGTCGCCCTGGGCCCTGCTGCTGCTGGCGGCCGGTGTGGCGGCCCTGGCGGGGGCCGGCCGGCGGCGCGCGGCACGGTGAGCGCGGGGCTCAGTCCCCCATCACCACGCCCTCGCGCCGCGGGTCGGCGCCGCCCATCCAGAGCTTCTTGCCGTGGGCGTTGCCCAGGGTGATGGCCTGCAGGCCGCTGGTCATGTTCATCTCGCGCACCTCGGCGCCGCGTGCGCGCAGGGCCTCCACCGTGGCGGGCGGGAAGCGCTTTTCCTCCAGCAGCGTGGGCCCGTTCATGGAGCCGAAGTTGGGCAGGTTGATGGCCTGCTGGGGCATCAGGCCCCAGTGGAAGACGCCGTAGAGCGTCTTGGCCGTGTAGTGGATGATGGCCGCGCCGCCGGGGCTGCCGCCGCTCATCAGCAACTCGCCGGTGGCCTTGTCGAACACCAGCGTGGGCGCCATGGACGAGCGCGGGCGCTTGCCGGGCTGCACGCGGTTGGCGATGGGCTGGCCCTGGGCATCGGCGGGCGCGAAGCTGAAGTCGGTGAGCTCGTTGTTGAGCAAAAAGCCCTTGACCATTTGCCGCGCGCCGAACTGGTCTTCGATGGTGGTGGTCATGGCCACCGCGTTGCCGAACGCGTCGACGATGCTGATGTGGCTGGTGCCGTACTCGGGCTGGTCGGGCATGGGCGCGTAGCTGGCCTTCACCGCGCCGGGGTTGCCGGGCTGCGCGACCTTCATGCTCTGTGCGCCGATGAGCTTGGCGCGTTCGGCCAGGTAGGCGGGGGCGAGCAGGCTGCTCCAGCTGCCGGCGGGAGGCTGCACGAAGTCCGGGTCTGCCACGTACTGCGCGCGGTCGGCAAAGGCCAGGCGCGCGGCCTCGGTGTACAGGTGCAGCCAGTCGGCCGAGGGGATACCGTCCTGCAGCGGCTTGGCGGCCGCGTCGGTGTTCTTGAGGATGCCCAGGATCTGCCCGATGGCGATGGCGCCCGAGCTCGGCGGCGGAAAGCCGCAGACGCGGAAGTCCTTGCTGGCGACCTGGTAGTCGTGGCACAGCGCCTCGCGCTTTTTGGGCTGGTAGCCGGCCAGGTCGGCCAGGCTGAGCTTGCCGGGGTTGGTGGGGTGCTTTTGCACCTTGTCGACGATGGCCTGGGCGATCTCGCCCTCGTGCAGGGCCTTGCTGCCTTCGGCGGCGATGCGGCGCAGCACCGCGGCCAGTTCGGGGTTGCGCAGGTTGAAGCCCACGTCCCGCGCGTCGCCGTCGGGCTTGTAGAAGTAGGCGGCGGCGACCGGGTCTTTCTTCAGGTGCGGATCGGCCTGGGCCAGGGTGTTCAGGCGCGCGCTGACCTTGAAGCCGCCCTCGGCCAGGGTGATCGCGGGCTGGAACAGCGTGGCCCAGGGCAGCTTGCCGTGCTGCTTGTGGGCCAGTTCGAGCATGCGCACGGTGCCGGGCACGCCGACCGAGCGGCCGCCCACCACGCCGTCGTAAAACGGCACGGGTTTGCCGTCGGCGCCGAGGAAGAGTTTTTCGTCGGCGGCGGCGGGCGCGGTCTCGCGCCCGTCATAGGCCTCCACCACCTTGCCGCTGCTGTGCAGCAGGAAGGCGCCGCCGCCGATGCCGCTGGACTGCGGCTCGACCAGGGTCAGCACCATCTGCACCGCGATGGCTGCGTCCACGGCCGAGCCCCCGGCCTTGAGGATCTGGTAGCCTGCGTCGGTGGCCAGCGGGTTGGCGGCGGCCACGGCGAATTTCTCGGTGGCCCAGCCGGGTTTTTCGGTGTAGCCCGAGGAGCCTTCGGGCTGGGCCGGCACGGTGTAGGCGAACTGCGAGGGGGCGCTGGCGCAGCCGGCCAGCAGTGCGGCGAGCGCGGCGCAGGTGATCAGGCCAGGGCGCAAGCTGCGGGGGGATGCCGGGGCCGGCGAGACGATGGGGGACATGGGCTTCTCCTTCGTGGCAAGCAAGAAGCGGCCATCGTACGGTGCCCAGCCTGCGCGGGGGCTCGGCGTTACATTGCGCTACAGGCGCACGGTTTGAGGCCTTTTGCGGCTCTGTCTCTTTCTGGATAAGCGCTGATAGCTATCAAAAAATGAGCGTTCACGCCGGCACGGGTCCCGCGCGGCCGTCCTGAACCACGAACCGGGCCAGGGTGCTGGCGCCGCTGTCCGCGCGCATCGGGTCGTCCACCGCGCGCAGGGTGGTGGTCCAGCGCTCGGGCGTGATGTCCGCCAGGCCGTAGCCGCGCAGGTCGCAGCGGGCCAGCAGCACGTGGGGGTTGTGCCGCGCCACGGCGTCCACCTTGTCCTGCGTGGTGCCCGAGCGCGAGCTGATGGAGGTGCCGCAGAACTCGCTGGCGATGACGGGCGAGCCGGGGCGGTCCGCGTCGGCGTGCACGCGGCACACGTAGTTCTGGTGGATGTCGCCGCCCAGCAGCACGGTGTTGCGGGGCGCGTGGCGGGCCACCGATTGCAGCAGGCGTGCGCGGCCTGCGGGGTAGCCGTCCCAGCTGTCGGTGGACACCATGCCCGAGGGGTAGTGACGCGGCGAGAACAGCGTCTGCTGCGCGACCACGCTCCAGTGTGTGGTGTCGCGGGTGGCCGCGTCGCTGGCCAGGCCGGCGTCGAGCCACTGCTCCTGCGCCGCGTCCAGAAAGCTGCGGGCGGGGTCGCCCAGGTCGGCGCACTGGCCGCCGCGCACTGCGCCTGCGCTGGCGGATTCCAGTGTGCGGCAGGCCTGCCAGGTGCGGTACTGGCGGCCGTCCAGCAGGTGGATGTGGGCCAGCCGGCCCCAGCGCAGGCGGCGGTAGACCTGCAGCGCGTCCCACCGGGTGTCGGGGAAGGGCCGGTTCAGGCTGGCCGCGCGCAGCGGCATGTTCTCGTAGAAGGCCTGCCATGCGGCGCCGCGCATCGCCGCAAAGCCGGTGGCGTCGCCCCGGCCTGCGCCGGCGGCGTAGTCGTTCTGCACCTCGTGGTCGTCCCAGGTCACGGCCCAGGGGCAGGCGGCGTGGGCGGCCTGCAGGGCCGGGTCGCTCTTGTGCAGCGCGTACCGGTCTCGGTAGTCGGCCAGCGTGGTGGCCAGCTGGAGGCTGTGGGTGCGCGCCAGGTCGGCCGTGTTCCTGGGCGTGGCGTATTCGTAGATGTAGTCGCCCAGGAACAGCACCAGGTCGGGCTGGTCGGCCGCCAGGTGGCGCCATGCGGCGTAGTGGCCGTGCTCCCAGCGCTGGCAGGAGGCAAATCCCACGCGCAACGCGCCAGGCAGGTCGCCCGGTGCGGGGGCCGTGCGCGTGCGGCCCACCGTGCTCACTGCATCGCCCAGCATGAAGCGGTAGTGGTACCAGCGGTCCGGGGCCAGGCCGCGCAGCTCCACATGCACGCTGTGGCCGAGCTGCGGCAGGGCAGGCGCCTCGCCCTTTTGCACGATCTTCGCAAAGCGCGCATCGTGCGCCACCTCCCACCGCACGGTGTGGGCGGCCTGCACCTGCGCCGCATCGGCCAGCACCAGCCGCGTCCACAGCACCACGCCGTCGGGCGCCGGGTCTCCACTGGCCACGCCCAGCGCGAACGGATTGGCGTGCAGCGACGGCGGGTTGCTCCAAGCCCAATGGGGCAGGCTGGTGGCAGCGGCAGCCATGGCTGCGCGCCGCAGAAAGGACCGTCTTTGCTCTGGGGGCACTGCAGGGTGCGCCTTAGTGCGCTGCGCTCAAAACTGGCGCAGCCCAGGCCAGCGGCCGCCGCGCAAGGGCCGCCAAGCTGCGGATGCGGCGCTTCGCTTGCGTGCGCTGGCGGCGTCCCCGTCCGGGGGAAGGCGCCGAAGGCGACACAGGGGGGCTTCCTTTCATGCCGCCATCACGCGGTTCTTGCCCGAGCGCTTGGCCAGGTACATGGCCTGGTCGGCGCGGCGGATGGTGTCCGCGCTGTCTTCGCTGTCGTGCAGCTGGGCGACCCCGGCGCTGAAGGTGATGAGCACCTTCTCGGAGCCCTGCAGGAAGAAGCGTGTCGTGAGCTCCCGCTGCAGCCGCGTCATGGCGGCCACGCCGCTTTCCACGGGGGTGTCCGGCAGCACCAGCACGAATTCCTCGCCGCCGTAGCGTGCCAGCAGATCCTGGGGGCGCATGACCTCGCGCGTGACCTGCGCCAGGTGCACCAGCGCCGCATCGCCGCCGGAATGCCCCAGTCGGTCGTTGATGGTCTTGAAGTTGTCCACGTCGAGCAGCGAGAGGCACAGCGGAGACCCCAGGCGGCGCGCACGCGCGATTTCGCGCTCGATGGCCTCGTCCAGGCCCTTGCGGTTGAGCGAGCCGGTGAGCGGGTCGTGCCGGGCCTGCTGGCTGGCGCGGTCGAGCTCTTCCTGCAGCTTGGCCACTTCGGCGCGCTTGGCTTCGGTGCGCTCGCGCAGCTCATGGAGCTCGTCGTGCGTGACGCGGCTGTCCAGCGCCATCGCGCGGGTGGCGGTCATCACCTCGTGCAGCACGGGGGCGATCTCCTCCAGCGTGTTGGCCTTGCCGATCAGGTCGGCGCACCGTGCCATCGTGCCCTGGTAGGTGGTGCTGGACGCCGTGATCCGGGCCAGCCGTTCGATGAACGTGGCCAGCATGTCCTTCATCTGCTCCTGGGCCTCGACCGTGCGGGCCTTGGCCTCGGCCTGCTTGAAGATCACGTCCTTGAGCCGGCGCTGCACGTCGTCCAGCCGGCGCAGCGTGAGCGGCGGCGTGGACGCGGCCATGAGCGCCTCGGCCTGGCCGTGCAGCCAGCGGTCTTCCAGGCTGAGCACGGCGATGTTCTCGAACACCATGTGCAGCAGCTCCAGCAGGCTGGCGCGGATGGAGGCCTGCTCCTCGGTGGCGAACGACAGCCTGTAGGTGAAGTTGCCCAGCATGAGCTGCACCGTGGAGATGGGGGGCGCGGGCTCCTTCAGGAAGGTGATGAGCTGCTGCGCCATGTCGATCACGCGGGCATCGTCTTCACCAAGCGCGGGCAGCGTGTTGTCGATGAGGCGCGCCAGCATCTGCGCAAACTCGTCCGGCAGGATGCCTGGCGAGGCAGTGGCCGCGGCCCCGGGGGCCGGCTCCACCGGCGCCGATGCCGCCGTGGCGGGGTTCAGGCCCAGGTTGGCGTAGCCCACCAGCACACTTTGTAGCGAAGTCCAGTCTTTGTTGTTGACGGCGCGTTCGAATTGGCCCAGCAGGCGCTTCTGTGCGGGCGTCTGCCCCGGCAGCACCCTCAGGATGTGCTGCAGGGGGCCTTCGGGAAATGGCTGCGGGCTGCGGACTCCTGCGATCTCGTCATACAGCGCCAGATAGTTGTCGGGCGTCGGGGGAAGGCGCCGGGTGGCCAGCTGCTTGAGCGTCTCGCGCGCGATTTCGGAAGGTGGTCGGTCGGCCATGTGCGGACACCAGTGTCAGGGAGAAGCAGGATGCGCGAGTGTGACACAGCGGCCGGATTCCCGGGGCCTGGATGAAGCCGGGCGGCGCGCCCGGCGGGCCACAGGCTCAGTTCACCATCACCAGCTTGCCCATCACGCCCCGCGAACCCATGTGCGCATAGGCGGCGGGCAGCTCGGCCATGGGCATGGTGCGGTCGATCACGGGCTTGATCTTGCCCTGGGCATACCACTGCGCCAGCTCACCCATCATGGCGGCATTGGCCTTGGGTTCGCGCTTGGCGAAGTCGCCCCAGAACACGCCCACGATGGAGGCACCCTTGAGCAGCGCGAGGTTGAAGGGCAGGGCCGGGATGGGGCCGGAGGCAAACCCCACCACCAGGTAGCGGCCGCGCCAGGCGATGGAGCGGAACGCGGGCTCGGCGAAATCGCCGCCCACCGGGTCGTAGATCACGTCCGGGCCCTTGCCGTCGGTGAGCGCCTTGATGGATTCGCGCAGGTTGTCCTTGCTGTAGTTGATGGTGGCGTCCGCCCCGATGGAGGTGCACAGCGTGCATTTCTCGTCGGTGGAGGCGGCAGCGATCACGCGTGCGCCCATGGCCTTGGCGATCTGGATGGCCGAGGTGCCCACGCCGCCGGCGGCGCCGAGCACCAGCACCGTTTCGCCGGCCTTGAGCTGGGCGCGGTCCACCAGCGCGTGGTACGACGTGGCGTAGATCATGATGAAGGCTGCAGCATCCACGTGCGGGAAGCCGTCGGGCAGGGGCATGCACAGCGCCGCGGGCGCGATCGTGTGGGTGCCGAAACCGCCCGTGCCCGACAGGCAGGCCACGTTCTGGCCCACTTTCAGATGCGTCACGCCGTCGCCCACGGCGGCCACGACGCCCGCGTATTCAGAGCCGGGCACGAAGGGCAGTGGCGGCTTCATCTGGTATTTGTTCTGCACGATGAGCAGGTCGGGGAAGTTCAGGCTGGCTGCCTTGATCTCGATGAGCACCTCGCCCGCCTTGGGCGTGGGCGTGGGCAGTTCGGTCCAGGCCAGGGCGTCGACGCCGACGGGGTTGGTGCAAAGCCAAGCGTGCATGGGAAAAGTCTCCTGTCAATGTGGGACGCATGATAGGCGGGGCCTGCCGGGGCGCGATGTCCCACGAGCGACGGCCTGCGCCTGCGTTGCGCAGGGCAGGGCCCGGGGCACGCCACCTACAATCCGTTGCAACCCCTTCTGCAACCATGAAAATTCTGATTTCCAACGACGACGGCTACCAGGCTCCGGGCATCGTGGCGCTGCACGATGCGCTCAAGACCCTCGACGGGGTGGAGGTCGAGGTGGTCGCGCCAGAGCACAACAACAGCGCCAAGTCCAATGCGCTCACCCTGCATTCGCCGCTGTATGTGCACCAGGCGCACAACGGTTTCCGCTACGTGAACGGCACGCCCGCAGACTGTGTGCACATCGCCCTCACCGGCCTGCTGGGCTACCGGCCCGACCTGGTGGTGTCGGGCATCAACAACGGCGCCAACATGGGCGACGACACCATCTATTCCGGCACCGTGGGCGCGGCGATGGAGGGGTATCTGTTCGGCATCCCCGCCATTGCCTTCTCGCAGGTGGACAAGGGCTGGGGCGAGATCGAGGCGGCCGCGGCCAAGGCGCGCGAGATCGTCGCGCAGATGCGGGCCCAGCGTCTCGTGACAGAGACCCCATGGCTGCTGAATGTGAACATTCCCAACATGCCGCTGGAGGCGCTGCAGCCCCTCAAGCTGTGCCGGTTGGGGCGCCGCCACGCGGCCGAGCGGGTGATCGTGCAGGAAAGCCCCCGGGGCGAGGCGATGTACTGGATCGGCAGCGCGGGGGCGGCCAAGGACGATGCGGAAGGCACGGATTTTCATGCCACGGCGCAAGGCCACGTGTCGATCACTCCGCTGAAGGTGGACCTGACGGACCACGACAACCTGGGCTACTGGGCACAGACCGCGTCCCGCCTTGTGGCAGGCGTGGCCGGGGCGCCGGGACCGTGATGCAGCGCCGCCCCGGATTCCCTGCCAGGTTGCCAGGATCTGGACCTTCTCCCGCCAGGCCCGCCCCGGTCGCTCCGCCCGCGCGCCAGCCGGCGGCGGCGCCGGTGGGGGTGGGGCTGGATTCGGCGGCGGTGCGCGCGCGCATGGTGCACAAGCTGGCGGCCGGAGGCATCACGTCGCCGGCGGTGCTGCACGCCATGGGCACCGTGGAGCGCCATCGTTTTGTCGACAGCGCGCTGGTCAACCAGGCGTATGAGGACACCAGCCTGCCGATTGGCCTTGGGCAGACCATTTCCAAGCCGAACGTCGTGGCCCGCATGTGCGAGCTGCTGCTGGGCGCCGAAGGCGCGCGCGCGGGCGGATTGGGACGTGTGCTGGAGATCGGCACGGGCTGCGGCTACCAGGCGGCCGTGCTGAGCCACCTGGCGCGCGAGGTCTATACCCTGGAGCGCCTGCGGGGCCTGCACGACAAGGCGCGCCACAACCTGCGCCCGTTTCGCCTGGCCAATGTCCACTTGCTGTTCGGGGACGGCATGCTGGGCTACGCCAAGGGCGCGCCTTACGCGGCCATCATCGCCGCCGCGGGCGGGGATGCCGTGCCGCAGGCGTGGTGCGACCAGCTGGCGGTCGGAGGGCGGCTGGTGGCGCCCATGGCGGTGGCAGGCGGGCAGCAGATGTTGCTGGTGATCGACAAAACCCCGCACGGATTGAAACAAAACGTGCTCGAGCCCGTACATTTTGTCCCCCTAAAATCGGGGATTGCCTGAAGGGAAATGCTTATGTTCGTATCGCGTGGTCTTGTGGTTGGGTTTACCGTGGCGCTGGCGGGGCTTGCGCTCACCGGTTGCGGCACCCGGCTGAACAAGGCTCCTGTGGAAGACCGGGGCACATCCTCCTCGTCCTCCGCGCCTCCGCCAGCGGCCCAGCCCGGCGTGGTGGTGGGGACACCCCTCAAGCCGCTGCCCGGCGCGGAAAATGCCGGAAAACCAGGCTACTACACGGTCAAGCCGGGAGATACCCTCATTCGCATCGGCCTGGAGTCGGGCCAGAGCTGGAAAGACATTGCGCGCTGGAACAACCTCGAGAACGCGAATCTGATCGAAGTGGGCCAGGTGCTGCGCGTGGCGCCGCCCGCGCCCGCCTCGCAGGCCGTGGCCGCCGACAGCGGCGTGGTCACCCGCCCGGTGACCTCCTCGACGGTGACGCCCGCCAATCCCGCCAGTGCGGCCGTGCCCCCGGCCAGCGCGGCCAAGCCCGCCACCTCGGCGGCCTCCGGCCCCGTGGTGGCCGTCGCGCCGGCAACGCCGACACCGTCGTCGGGTGCCGCGGAAGACGACATGGCATTCATCTGGCCCGCTCCGGGCTCGCTGATCGCCGGGTTCGACGAGGCGCGCAACAAGGGATACGACATTGCTGGCAAGGCGGGAGACCCCGTCCTGGCCGCCGCCGACGGCCGCGTGGTGTATGCGGGCGCGGGGCTGCGCGGATACGGCAACCTCGTCATCCTCAAGCACAACAACACCTTTCTGACAGCGTACGCGCACAACCAGACCCTGCTCGTCAAGGAGGACCAGTCCGTGCGCAAGGGGCAGAAAATTGCCGAGATGGGCAGCACCGACGCCGACCGCGTCAAGCTGCACTTTGAAATCCGCCGGCAAGGCAAGCCCGTCGACCCGTCGCGCTACCTGCCTGCACGTTGATTTCCGCCGTGGCTTCGCCGCCAATGGGCGCAACGGGCATGGCGCGGGAACCGGCCGGGGCAGCGGATGAGCTGCTGGCCGACGAGTCGGAAGGGCTGGCGGACGAGTCCGGGAGCGAGCTTCGCTCCATGCACATCGGGGCCGGACAGCATGGCGTGCGGCTGGACCGGGCGCTGGTCGATCTGGTGCCCGAGTTTTCCCGCAGCTACCTGCAGCAACTGCTGGCTCAGGGGCTGGTAAGCCTCAATGGCAAGCCGCTTCCCAAGGCGGCAGCGCGCGTGAAGGCGGGCGATCAGGTGGTGCTGGAAATGCGGCCCACGCTGCAGAGCCAGGCCTTCCGGCCTGAGTCCATGTCCATCGACGTGGTGTTCGAGGATGCCCATCTGCTGGTGGTGAACAAGCCCGCCGGCCTGGTGGTGCACCCCGCGCCCGGGAACTGGAGCGGCACCTTGCTCAACGGCCTGCTCGCCCGCGACGAAAAGGCGCTGACCGTGCCGCGCGCGGGCATCGTGCACCGGCTCGACAAGGACACCAGCGGGCTGATGGTCGTTGCCCGCGACCGCGCCACCATGGACGCGCTGGTCGCATTGATTGCCGGGCGCAAGGTGCAGCGGCAGTACGTGGCCATGGCCCACGGCGCATGGTCGGGTCCCAAGATCCGCACGGTGGACGCTCCCATTGGCCGGGATCCGCGCAACCGCCTGCGCATGGCGGTCGTCGACCTGGCGACCCATGCGGGCAAGCTTGCGCGCACCGACATCCGGTGGCTCGCTGGCGTGGACGAGGGCTGCTGGGTGCAATGCACCCTGCATACGGGCCGCACGCACCAGATCCGCGTGCACATGGCGTCCTTGCGGCATCCGTTGGTGGGGGATGGCCTGTATGGCGGCGCGCCGGTCGGTAGCCTGCAGCGGCAGGCGCTGCATGCCTACCGCCTGGCCTTCTCGCACCCTGTGACCGGCGAGGCGCTGGAATTCCGGGCGCCGGTGCCGCAGGACATCTGCCAGGCCCTCTCGTCATGGGGGCTGGGCTACAATGCGCCCTGACGGCCAGACTGGCCCCAGCCCGAAGACGGAATCCCGCCGGGCTCTTGCGTCGCGCCAGCACCCTTGCACAGCGCGCCATTGATTGCCCCCTGCTGTTGATGTGACACCCGTTGCAACGCGTGGCACTTTTCCAGGAATCGCTGAACCATGAACACGGTGGATGCCAAAAGGGTCCTCGAAACTGCGTTGATCTGCGCGCAGCAGCCTGTGCCTTTGCGCGAGCTGCGGGTGCTGTTCCATGACGCGCTGGGGTCGGACACGCTCAAGGTATTGCTGCAGGAGCTGCAGCTGGAATGGACGCAGCGTGGCGTGGAGCTGGTTCAGGTGGCTACGGGCTGGCGTTTCCAGAGCCGGCCCGAGATGCGCGAGTACCTCGACCGGCTGCACCCCGAAAAGCCGCCGCGCTATTCGAGGGCCACCATGGAAACCTTGGCGATCATTGCGTATCGCCAGCCGGTGACGCGGGGTGATATCGAGGACATCCGGGGGGTGACGGTCAACAGCCTGATCGTCAAGCAGCTGGAAGACAGGGGCTGGGTCGAGGTCATCGGCCACCGGGAAACGGTGGGGCGTCCGGCGCTGTTTGCGACCACGCGGCAGTTTCTGGATGACATGGGGCTGCAGTCGCTGGACCAGTTGCCGGTGCTGGATGACCCCACCGGCAATGCCAATGTCCTGGAGGCCATGGCCGCTGCCGCCCAAGGGGTGATAGAGCCGGAGCCCGAACCGGCAGCGGAGCTGGTCGCTGCGCCATCGGAGCCCGGCCCGGGCCAACAGCCGCCAGAACCGGGCGCGGCGCCGGATGCGGTGCTGTCCGTGGAAGACTTTTTTCAGAATGCGGAGACGGATCTCCGCGACGACGATGCCGATACCCCGGGTGGTATCCAGGGAAATATTTGATGAACGATTCGACCCCCGAAATGCCGGCTGATCTGCCGGAGGCTGCGCCTGCGCAGGCGGCTGCGGCGCCGAAGAAACCTGCTGCCAAGCGCGCCCCGCGCAAGAAGGCGGTGCCGGTGGCTGTGGTTGCCGAGGAGCAAAGTGCTGCTGGCGACGCCATCGCTTCGGCGGCCCCCGAGGCCGTTTCTGAGGTGGAGCCCGTGACAGCTGCGGAGTTGTCGCCCGAGGCGCTCTCCTCGTCGCAGGTGGTTGCAGGGCCCGAGGCCGAGGCTGCGGCGGCGCATGCGGAAGGCTCTGAGTCTGTGGGCCAGCCAGGGCAGGGCGGCCGCAGGAACCAGGGCCAGCCCGGCGGCAGGCCGCCCCAACGCCCCGAAGGTGCCGGGCGCGACAGGCGCAAGGCGGCGCCGGCGGTGGATGGCTATCAGTTCGAGGATGTGGTGTCGGGCCGCTTCGATGAGGATGATGCGTCGGCCGACGCCGTTCCCGCCAAGCGCGTATTGCTGCCCCAGGTGGAAACGCCCAAGCTTCACAAGGTGCTGGCCCAGGCGGGGCTGGGGTCGCGGCTGGAGATGGAGCAGCTCATTCTGGAAGGGCGCATCTCCGTGAACAACGAGCCTGCCCATATCGGACAGCGCATCCAGTTCGGAGACCAGGTCAAGGTCAACGGCAAGCCCATCCGCTACCGGATCGACCCGCCGCCCGCGCGCGTGATCGCGTACCACAAGCCGGTGGGCGAAGTGGTGACCCATGACGACCCCCAGAACCGGCCCACCGTCTTTCGCAAGCTGCCCCGGCTCATGCAGGGCAAGTGGCAGTCTGTCGGGCGCCTGGATCTGAACACCGAAGGCCTGCTGCTGTTTACCAGCTCCGGCGAACTTGCCAACAAGCTCATGCACCCGCGTTTTGGCTTGGAGCGCGAGTACGCCGTGCGGGTGCTGGGCGCCTTGAGCAACGAAGAAAAGCAGAAGCTGCTGGATGGCGTGCGCCTGGACGATGGCATGGCATCCTTTGGATCGATCGAGGATGGCGGCGGCGAAGGCTCCAACTGCTGGTACCGGGTCACCATTTCCGAAGGGCGCAACCGCGAGGTGCGCCGGATGCTGGAGTCTGTGGGACATGCGGTCAGCCGGCTGATCCGTATCCGGTACGGCGCCATGGTGCTGCCGCGCGGGCTCAAGCGCGGCGCCTGGCTGGAACTCGATGAGAGTGACATCCGCGCCCTGGTCCAGGCCGCCGGTGCCGGACGGCCGGAGGCTCCGGCCGAAGGCCGGTTGGAAGAGGGGCCGGGTGCGGGCGGGCGCGGCGGCAACAAGCGCAACCGGGGGCGCAACGGGCCCCGCGTGGGCGACGGCCCGCGCCGCGACATGTCGCAGGGGGCGCCGGGCGGCCCCCGCGGCCAGAAACCCCGCCGTGACAATGGACAACAAGGTCAGGCCCGCGGCAACAATGCCGGCGGCGGTGACCGCCAGCGCGGGGCGGCACAGCCGGATCCGATGAAGACCTCGGTGGGCTATATCGGCATGGACAGCCTCTCGCGGCACCGCCAGGACAAGCGGCGCCCCGGCGGAGGCGGCCCTCGCCGCGGGGGCGGCGGGCGCTGAGCGCACGCTGCGCCGGTCTGCCCGGTTAGAATCGAAGGCTTTGTCCAGTGGGCAAACGAATTACAGCAACATCATCCATTCAGGAAATCAACATGGCAATCGAACGCACCCTCTCCATCATCAAGCCCGACGCAGTGGCCAAGAATGTCATCGGTCAGATCTATGCACGCTTTGAAGCTGCCGGCCTCAAGGTCGTGGCTGCACGCATGGCCCACCTGTCGCGCCTGGAAGCCGAGCAGTTCTACGCCGTGCACAAGGAGCGTCCTTTCTTCAAGGACCTGGTGGACTTCATGATCTCCGGCCCCGTGATGATCCAGGCCCTGGAAGGTGAAAACGCGATTCTGAAGAACCGCGAACTCATGGGCGCCACGGACCCCAAGAAGGCAGAAGCCGGCACCATCCGCGCCGACTTCGCTGACAGCATCGATGCCAATGCAGTGCATGGTTCCGACGCAGCTGAAACCGCCCAGGCAGAAGTGGCCTTCTTCTTCCCCGGCCTGAACATCTACTCGCGCTGATATGGTGCTCCCCATGCCTGTTCCCGCAATCGTGGGACACCTGCGCCATGGGGACGACCGCGCTCGGCCCGTCACTGGGAGGGCGCGATGACCACCACCAACCTGCTGGAATTTGACCTCGACGGCCTGGCTGCTTTCTGCCAGCAACTGGGCGAAAAGCGGTTTCGCGCCACCCAGCTGTTTCGCTGGATCCACCAGCGCGGCGCCAGCGACTTTGACGCCATGAGCGATCTGGCCAAGGCCCTGCGCGACAAGCTCAGGGGTTGCGCCCGTGTCGAGGCCTTGCCAGTCATCTCCGAGCATGTTTCCTCGGACGGCACGGTGAAGTGGCTGTTCGACGTGGGGGATGGCAACGCGGTGGAAGCCGTCTTCATTCCTGAGGATGACCGCGGAACGCTGTGTATTTCCTCCCAGGCCGGCTGTGCCGTGGGGTGCCGCTTTTGCTCCACGGGGCATCAGGGTTTCAGCAGGAATCTGACCACGGGCGAGATCGTCGCGCAGTTGTGGTTTGCAGAGCATTCCTTGCGCAAACGCCTCAAGTCCGAAGATCGGGTGATCTCGAACGTCGTGATGATGGGGATGGGCGAGCCGCTGCAGAACTACTCGGCGCTCGTGCCCGCCTTGCGTGTCATGCTCGATGACCATGGGTATGGTCTGTCGCGGCGGCGGGTGACGGTATCCACGTCGGGCGTGGTCCCCATGATGGACCGCCTCTCGCAGGATTGCCCGGTGGCCCTGGCCGTGTCTTTGCATGCGCCCAACGATCCGCTGCGGGACAATCTGGTACCGCTCAATCGCAAGTATCCGATCGAAGAGCTGCTGGAGGCCTGCAACCGCTATCTGGCGCACGCACCGCGTGATTTCATCACTTTTGAATACTGCATGCTCGATGGCGTCAATGACCAGCTGGAGCATGCGCAGCAGCTGATCGAACTGGTCAAGCCCGCCCGCGGCGCAGGGGTGCGCTGCAAATTCAATCTCATTCCCTTCAATCCATTTCCCGCATCGGGGCTGTTGCGATCTGCGCAAAATCAGGTGGTTGCATTTGCGAAGGTCCTGAGCGATGCAGGTATTGTCACAACGGTGCGCAAGACCCGGGGAGATGATATCGACGCGGCCTGTGGCCAGCTCGCGGGAGATGTCAAGGATCGCACACGGGCCGCTGAGCGCATGGCAAAGCAGCGGACAATCGTGCTCAAACCGGTGACTTGATCAGCAAGCAATCGGCATACTTCAAGGAGGCTCTACATGGTGGGATTGGTTGGAAGCTGGCAGCAACTTGGCCGCTGGACACTCACGGCATGTGGCGTGCTCGCATGCATGTCCGTACTGCAGGGGTGTGCGACCAACAACAGCATGTCCACCGTGGATACCAATGCGGGATTGGTCACTCCGTCCGATGAGCCTGAAACGCGGCGCCGTGCCCGCATCCGCCTGGAGCTTGCATCCAACTATTTCGAGAACGGCCAGACGGCCGTGGCGCTTGATGAAGTCAAGCAGGCGCTGGCGGCCGATCCCACGTATTCCGACGCCTTCAACCTGCGCGGCCTCATCTACATGCGGCTGAACGATTTTGCGCAGGCGGACGACAGTTTTCGCAGGGCGCTGGCGCTCAGGGGGAACGATCCCAACCTGTTGCACAACTACGGCTGGTTGCTCTGTCAGCAGCAGAAGTACGCAGAAGCGGACCAGCAATTCGGGCGGGCGCTGGCCAATCCTTCCTACACCGCGCGCAGCAAGACACTCATGGCACGCGGGCTTTGCCAGTCGGGGGCCGGTCAGTTCGCCGAAGCCGAGCAGTCACTGCTCAAGGCCTATGAACTGGATGCCGCCAACCCCGTGGTGGGCTACCACCTGGCTGCGCTTTTGTTGCGGCGCAACGAGCTGACCCGCGCCCAGTTCTATATCCGGCGGCTGAACAACAGCCAGTTTGCCAACTCCGAATCGCTGTGGCTCGGAATCAAGGTGGAGCGTGGCCTGGGTGACTCCGTGGCCATGAAGCAGCTGGCGGAACAGTTGCGCAAGCGTTTCCCGGATTCGCGGGAACTGGGGGCATACGAGCGTGGGGCTTTCAATGAGTGAGGTTCTGGAGAGTGGTGGAATGACGGCGGGTGGATTGCTCAGGGAAGCGCGGCAGGCATCCGGCATGCACATTGCCGCCTTGGCCGTGGCGCTGAAGGTGCCGGTCAGCAAGCTGGAGGCGCTGGAGGCCGACAACTACGAGGCGCTGCCTGATACGGTGTTTGTGCGGGCGCTGGCATCCAGCATCTGCAGGACACTCAAGCTCGATCCTGCGCCCGTCCTGTCGCTGTTGCCGCAGAGCAAGAGTCCGCGTCTGGCCACGGACAGTGCCGGTCTCAATGCACCCGTGAAGGGCGGTTCTGGCAAGTCGTCTTCGTCCTCGGCGTCCTTTTCGGGATCCACTTCGCGGTCCGTCACCTTGGTGGTGCTGGCGCTGCTGGTGGGAGCTCTCGTCCTTGTTTTCTTTCCCCGCCAGCAGGACGGGGCGACGAGCACGACGGGCACAGCGCAGGCACCTGCCCCGGTGACGGCCGCTCCTTCGGTCATCGCGGAACCTCAGGCCAGCCCCGCACCCACAGAAGTATCGAGTGCCGCGACCGGCGTTGCCGAGCGCAAGCCGGAGAGCCCCGCGCCAGTTGCGGCGGGGCGCCCCGATGCAGCCGCGCCCGCGGCTGCCAATGGTGTTGCATCGGCCCCGGTGGCGGCCGCCAGCGCAGCCGCCCCCCCCGCAGGTGCGCTGGTGCTGCGCGCGCGCAGTGAATCCTGGGTGCAGGTGCGGGACTCCGCAGGCGCGGTAGCGCTGCAGCGCAATCTGGTCGCGGGCGAGTCGGTGTCGGTCGCCGGGTCGATGCCTTTGGCGGTTGTCATCGGACGCGCGGACGTGACGGAGGTCTTCGTGCGCGGCAAGCCTTTCGACCTGACGACTGTGTCGCGTGAAAACGTTGCTCGCTTCGAGGTGAAATAGTGGAACAGGTATCTGGTGATATGGGGCCCATTGCGATTGCATCCCCTTTGCCTCGGCGCTCACGCCAAGCCAGGATCGTGTGGGGATCCCGTGTCGTGACGGTGGGCGGCGATGCGCCCGTGCGCGTGCAATCCATGACAAATACCGATACGGTGGACGCCATCGGCACGGCCATACAGGTCAAGGAGCTGGCGCAGGCGGGTTCGGAGTTCGTGCGGATTACCGTGAATACCCCCGAGGCCGCGGCGGCGGTGCCCTATATCCGGGAACAGCTGGACCGGATGGGGGAAAGTGTGCCGCTCGTGGGGGACTTTCACTACAACGGGCACCGGCTGCTCACGGATTTTCCCGATTGCGCACAGGCGCTGTCCAAGTACCGCATCAATCCGGGCAATGTCGGCAAGGGTGACAAGAGGGACCGGCAGTTTGGCCAGATGATCGATGCCGCCATGCGGTGGAACAAGGCGGTGCGCATCGGGGTGAATTGGGGCAGTCTCGATCAGGATCTGCTGGTGGACCTGATGGACGCCAACAGCCGCCGGTCCTCGCCCTGGGAGGCGCGCCAGGTCATGTATGAGGCGCTCATCACGTCGGCCATCGAGTCCGCTCGCCGGGCCGAGCAGATGGGGCTGGATGGCAATCAGATCATCCTGTCGTGCAAGGTCAGTGGGGTGCAGGATCTGATTTCCGTCTATCGTGAGCTCGCACGCCGCTGCGACTATGCGCTGCATCTGGGGCTGACGGAAGCGGGCATGGGAACCAAGGGCACGGTGGCGTCGGCAGCCGCGCTGTCGGTTCTGCTGCAAGAAGGCATCGGCGATACCATTCGCGTGTCCCTGACGCCCCAGCCCGGGGAGGCGCGCACGCAGGAGGTGGTGGTCGCCTCCGAGATATTGCAGGCGTTGGGTCTGCGTATGTTTGTCCCCAGCGTCACGGCATGCCCGGGCTGTGGCCGCACCACAAGCACGACCTTTCAGGACCTGGCCAAGCAGATCGACGATTTTCTGCGTGCCCAGATGCCCGTATGGCGGGTTCGTTATCCCGGCGTCGAGAATCTGCGCGTCGCCGTGATGGGGTGCATCGTCAACGGTCCTGGCGAAAGCAAGCACGCAGACATCGGCATCAGCCTGCCCGGTACGGGTGAGGCGCCTGCGGCCCCTGTGTTCATTGATGGCGAAAAGGCCCTGACTCTGCGCGGCGAGAACATTGCCAATGAGTTCCATCAGATCGTCGAGCAGTACATTGAAAAGCGTTTCGGTGCCGCGGTTCCCGCCGCCTGACCCGCTGCATCCGCGCCGACAGCCCTTGCTCAGCCCCCGCAGTGGGGCCGCAAGGAAGCTCTCTCAAAATAATTGGATAAGAAAAGAACAGCTGTGAGTAACGAAAAAAGCGCCACCTCGCCCAAGCCGGAAAAGCTGGTGGCCGTGAAAGGCATGAATGACATCCTGCCTCCCGAATCTGCCCGCTGGGAGTGGCTGGAGGCCAAGGTCCGGGGCCTGATGGCGCGCTACGCCTACCGCAATATCCGCACACCGATCGTCGAGCCCACGCCGCTTTTTGTGCGGGGGCTCGGCGAGGTGACCGATATTGTTGAAAAAGAGATGTACTCGTTCGAGGACCGTCTCAATGGCGAGCACCTGACCCTGCGCCCCGAGGCGACGGCAGGCGTCGTGCGCGCCGTGGCCGAGCATTCCATGCTGTACGACGGGGGCAAGCGCCTGTACTACATGGGGCCCATGTTCCGCCACGAGCGTCCGCAGCGCGGGCGGTATCGCCAGTTCCATCAGATTGGCGCCGAGGCGCTGGGTTTTCCGGGCGCCGAAGTCGACGCGGAACTGATTTTGCTGGCCCAGGCGCTGTGGCGTGAACTGGGGCTTCAGAATGTGCGGCTGGAGCTCAACAGCCTGGGCGAGCCCCATGAACGCAAGGCCCATCGTGCTGCGCTGATCTCGTACCTCGAGCAGCATGCCGATGTGCTGGACGAAGAAGCACGCCGGCGCTTGCACAGCAACCCCCTGCGCATTCTGGATACCAAGAACCCCGCCATGCAGGCCATCGTGGAGGCCGCACCTCGGTTGATCGATTTCCTGGGGCCAGAGTCGCTCGCGCATTTCGACGCAGTGAAGTCCATCCTGAGTGCCAATGGCGTCGCATGGACCGTCAATCCGCGCCTTGTCAGGGGCATGGACTACTACAACCTGACCGTGTTCGAGTTCGTCACCGACCAATTGGGCTCGCAGGGCACGATCTGTGGCGGCGGCCGTTACGACTACCTGATCGGTCAGATTGGTGGCAAGGCTGCGCCAGCGGTGGGCTGGGCGCTGGGGGTTGAGCGTGTGCTCGAACTCCTCAAGGAGCAGGCCAGCGCATTGCCGGCGCTGGCTCCCGATGTGTATGCGGTGATTCCCTCGGCGGCGGCGTTGCCGGTGGCGGTTGCGGCCATCGAGCGCCTGCGGCAGCTCGGCGTCAGTGTGCAGATGCATGCTGCGCCCGCAGGCGGTGAAGGAATGGGCAGCATGAAGTCCCAGTTCAAGAAGGCAGATGCGAGCGGCGCGCTGCATGCACTGGTCTTTGGCGACGATGAGCTCTCCCGAGGGATGGTTGTTGTCAAGTCCTTGCGCGATGGTGTCGGAGCGCAGGCCGAACAACCGCTGGACTCCCTGGTCGAATGGGTGTCCCACCTACAATCCAACCGCTAAACAGAACATATTCCATGGCAAATCACCTAGATCTCGAAGAACAAGAACAGCTTGACCAGCTCAAGCATTTCTGGAACACCTGGGGCACGCTCATCAGTTCGGTACTGATTCTGGTGGCGGGCTCCCTGGTTGCGTGGAACGGATACCAGTATTGGCAAAACCGCCAGGCGAGCCAGGCCGCGGCGCTCTTTGATGCCGTGGATGTGGCTGCCCGGACGGGGGATCAAGCGCGCATGGCGCAGGCGTTTGCCGACCTCAAGGCCAAGTATTCGGGCACTACGCAGGCCAGCCAGGCCGGCCTCGCGCTCGCCAAGACGATGGTGGATGCCCGCAATGCCGATGGCGCGAAAGAAGCGCTGGCCTGGGTGGCCGCCCAGTCCGGGGATGATGGCCTCAAGGCGCTGGCCAGGTTGCGCTTGGCCAGCGTGCTGATGGACCAGAAAAACTACGATGAGGCGCTCAAGCAGGTGTCTGGCAGCACTCCCCTTGAGTTTGAAGCGGTGTTCGCAGATCGCAAGGGTGATATCTATTCCCTGCAGGGCAAGCGCACAGAGGCGATCGCGGAGTATGCGAAGGCGTACAAGGCCTTCGAGGAGAGTGTGGAGTATCGGCGCCTCGTGGAAATCAAGCTTGGTGCCCTGGGGGTCTCGCCGCAGGGTATCGCGGTGGCTGCGGCTGCTCCTGTGGAAGGGGTGAAATAACCATGGCGTTCAATCGTGCAAACAACACGCCGGGCGGGCGGATGCTGCTGCGTGGCGTTTCGTTCGCGGTGCTGGTCGCCACGTTGGCCGGGTGTTCGCTGTGGAGTGGCAGCAGCTCCAAACCCGTACCTGCCGATCTGGGGGCCAATGTCGCTGTCCTGGGTGTGCGGCAGGCATGGACAGCGCGCATCGGCAATGTCGGAGGATTTCCGCTGGAGGTTCACTCCGCAGGCAATGTGGTGACCGTGGCATCCGCTGACGGCGTGGTGGCTGCGATCGATGCGCGCACCGGTGGAGACGTATGGCGCACCGCACTGGCCGAGCCCTTGTCCGCGGGTGTGGGAAGCGATGGAAAGTCTGCGGCTGTCGTGTCCCGCAGCAACACGTTGATTGTTCTGGATGCCGGCCGTGAGCGGTGGCGGCAATCCCTGGCTGCGCAGGTATTCACGCCCCCCCTGGTTGCTGGCGGGCGTGTCTTTGTGCTGTCGACGGATCGGTCGCTGGCCGCCTACGATGCTGTGACGGGGCGCAAGCTCTGGAGCCAGCAGCGCCCTGGAGACCCCTTGGTTTTGCGCCAAGCCGGCGTGCTCCTGGCTGTGGGAGATACCTTGGTGGCGGGTTTTGCCGGCCGCCTTCTGGGCTTGAACCCGGACAACGGCAGCGTTCGCTGGGAGGCGCCGCTGGCGAGCTCGCGCGGTACCAATGATGTCGAACGCCTGGTGGAACTGGTCGGCCGTACCAGCCGGGTAGGGGACTCCGTCTGTGCACGGGCCTTCCAGTCGGCTGTGGGTTGCGTCAATACGGCCAGAGGCGCGGTGGCCTGGACGCAGCCGGCCAGTGGAGCCGATGGAGTGCACGGCGATGGCGAAGCGCTGTTCGGGGCCGAGGGCAATGGCACGGTGATTGCATGGCGCCGCAGCGACGGCTCACGCCTGTGGGCGACGGACAGGCTCAAGCACCGCAAACTGACAGCGCCTTTGCTGCTGGGACGCTCGGTGGTGGTCGGGGACGATGCAGGCCTCGTTCATCTGCTTTCCCGTGCGGACGGTTCTCCGCTTAACCGCATTGCCACCGATGCATCCGGCATAGCTGCGGCGCCCGCTGTCGCTGCCGATACGCTGGTGGTGGTCACGCGAAACGGTGGCGTCTACGGATTCCGTCCTGATTGATGGATCTTATTCAATGAAGCCAGTTATCGCCCTCGTCGGGCGTCCGAATGTCGGCAAGTCCACGCTTTTCAACCGTCTGACCAAGTCTCGCGACGCCATCGTGGCGGATTTCGCCGGGCTGACGCGGGACCGGCATTACGGCAATGGCAAGCAAGGCAAGCACGAGTACATCGTCATCGATACAGGGGGCTTCGAGCCTGATGCATCGAGTGGCATCTACAAGGAGATGGCCAAGCAGACGCAGCAGGCCGTTGCCGAGGCGGATGTGGTCATCTTCGTGGTCGATGCACGTGCCGGCGTTTCTGCGCAGGACCATGACATTGCAAACTACCTGCGCCGTCTTGGCAAACCCTGTGTGCTGGTCGCCAACAAGGCGGAGGGCATGCTGGAAGGTGTGCAGCTGGCAGAGTTTTATGAGCTGGGGCTGGGCGAGGTGTATCCCGTGTCCGCGGCGCATGGGCAGGGTATCCGCAGTCTGGTTGATATCGCCCTGGAACCCCTGCAGCTTCCTGAACCGGACGACTCCGAGGCCGGCTCCGACAAGAGCGTCATCAAGCTTGCCGTCGCAGGGCGGCCCAATGTCGGTAAATCGACGCTGATCAACACCTGGCTTGGCGAGGAGCGCCTTGTCGCGTTTGACATGCCGGGCACGACCCGGGATGCCATCACCGTGCCATTCGAGCGCAATGGCCAACGCTTCGAGCTGGTCGATACGGCGGGGTTGCGCCGCAAGGGCAAGGTGTTTGAGGCGATCGAGAAATTCTCGGTCGTGAAGACCCTCCAGGCCATTGAATCGGCCAACGTGGTTCTGCTGCTGCTGGACGCGACCCAGGGGGTCACGGATCAGGATGCGCACATCGCAGGCTACATCCTTGAAAGCGGCAGGGCCGTGGTGGTGGCTGTCAACAAATGGGATGCCGTGGACGACTACCAGCGCCAGTTGCTGGAGCGGTCCATCGAGACCCGGCTCGCCTTTCTGAAGTTTGCCTCGATGCATTTCATTTCCGCCAAGAAGCGGCAGGGGCTGGGGCCGCTGTGGACGTCGATCGCCCAGGCGCACAAGGCGGCAACCTGCAAAATGTCCACGCCGGTGCTTACACGCCTGCTCCTGGAGGCTGTGCAGTTCCAAAGTCCCAAGCGGGCAGGCATGTTCCGCCCCAAGATGCGGTATGCACACCAGGGGGGCATGAACCCGCCGGTGATCGTGATCCATGGCAATTCGCTCGAACATGTCACCGATGCCTACAAGCGCTTCCTGGAAGGACGCTTCCGCAAAGAGTTTGATCTGGTGGGCACGCCGCTGCGGATAGAAATGAAAACCTCCCACAATCCTTTTGCCGACAAGGACGAGGCCTGATCCAAAGGCTGGAGCCCTGAAGGGCCATGCACTACCAGCCCGATTTGCCCTTCGGGCTGTGGTAAGGTGCTGGTTTACAACAACATTTTGAACACGGAGAATATCGTGAGCAATAAAGGCCAGCTTTTGCAAGATCCCTTCCTCAACGCGCTGCGTCGGGAGCATGTTCCTGTATCCATCTATCTGGTGAATGGAATCAAGCTGCAGGGGCAGATCGAGTCATTCGACCAGTATGTGGTGTTGCTGCGCAATACAGTGACCCAGATGGTTTACAAGCACGCTATTTCCACCATCGTGCCAGGTCGCGCCGTCAATTTTTCCACCGCCGACACCCCTGATGCAGATAGCAGCAACGCTTGAGTTGTTGTTTCTGAACCGGTCTTCGCTTCTTGCACGGATGGTGCGAGAAGGCCATCTGATTTGCATGCGATGACATCTTCGCGCGTGGACGGCACCCCGGTGCTGCTGGTGGGGGTGGACTTTGGTTTTCCCCATTTTGATGGCGATCTCGAGGAATTGGGCCTGCTCGCACAGACGGCGGGCATGAACCCGGTTGGCCGCCTGACATGCAAACGCAAGGCCCCGGACGCGGCCTTGTTTGTCGGAAGTGGCAAGGCAGACGAAATTCGCACTGCGGCACAGATGCACGGTGCGGTTGAGGTGCTGTTCGATCAATCGCTCAGCCCGGCCCAGCAACGTAACCTGGAGCGTCACCTTGAGCTTCCAGTCAACGACCGCACGCTGCTGATTCTGGAGATTTTTGCCCAGCGCGCCCGCAGCCATGAGGGCAAGCTTCAGGTGGAGCTCGCGCGACTGCAGTACCTCAGTACCCGCCTCGTGCGTCGATGGTCTCACCTGGAGCGTCAGACGGGTGGGATTGGCGCACGTGGTGGCCCTGGCGAGAAGCAGATTGAACTCGACCGCCGGATGATTGGCGACGCCGTCAAGCGCACCCGCGAGCGTCTTGTCAAGGTCAAGCGGCAGCGGTCCACCCAGAGGCGGCAACGGGAGCGGCGCGACACCTTCAATATTTCATTGGTCGGCTACACCAATGCGGGCAAGTCCACCTTGTTCAATGCGTTGGTGAAGGCCCGTGCCTATGCCGCAGACCAACTGTTTGCCACGCTGGACACGACAACGCGCCAACTGTATCTGGGCGCTGCAGGACGATCGGTGTCCCTCTCCGATACGGTGGGATTCATTCGCGACCTGCCCCATGGCCTGGTGGATGCATTCCAGGCGACGTTGCAGGAGGCCATTGATGCGGATCTGCTGCTTCATGTGGTGGATGCCTCCAATCCGGGTTTTCCGGAGCAGATGGCGCAGGTCCAGAAAGTGCTGCATGAGATCGGGGCTGCGGATATTCCTCAGATACTGGTGTTCAACAAGCTGGATGCGCTGCAGGCGGAGCAACGTCCCCCGCTTCTGGAGGATCAGTACGATGTGGACGGGCAATTGTTCCAGCGCCTGTTCGTGAGCGCGCGCTCCAGCGAAGGGCTGGACACGCTTCGCCAGGCGCTTGCATCCAGGGTGGTGATTGCGGCTCAAGAAGGCATGACCCCTGGTGTCGCCATTGAATTGCCAGGGTCCGAGCCCTGATTGGGCACAATGCCAGCATTACCGATGCCATCCAGAGAACCAGAGACTTTGCGCATGAATTTCCAAAATCGCACCCTACGCTGGACTTCGCTGCCAGCACGTATTCGGGGCATGTTCAACCTGAACGATCCCCGGTGGGGACGCGGCGAAGACAACAAGTCCGATGATGGCGCACGCCCAGAGGACCGCCCCGTTCCCCCGCCTTCGGGAAACCGGGGGGGTGACCAGCGCCCGGGCAATGGGCAGCCGCCGGATCTCGACGAACTGTGGCGCGACCTGAATCGGAAGCTGGGCGGATTGTTCGGGTCCAAGAACGGTGGCGGGCGCGGGCCGGGCAACGGTGGCGGTTCGGGCGGCGGGTTCCAACCCGACATGAAGAGCGCAGGCGTTGGTGTGGGGCTGATCGCCGGGATTGTGTTTGTCATCTGGATGGGGACAGGGTTCTTCATCGTCCAGGAAGGCCAGCAGGCCGTGATCACTCAGTTTGGCAAGTACAAGAGTACGGTGGGCGCGGGTTTCAACTGGCGATTGCCATACCCCATCGAGCGCCACGAGCTTGTTTTCGTGACCCAGATTCGCTCCGCCGACGTGGGCCGGGACAGCGTCATCAAGAGCACCGGCCTGCGCGAGTCGGCCATGCTCACCGAAGACGAGAACATCGTCGAGATCAAGTTTGCCGTGCAGTACCGCTTGAGTGATGCACGCGCCTGGCTGTTTGAAAGCAAGAATCCGTCGGATGCAGTGGTACAGGCCGCCGAAACGGCGGTTCGCGAAGTGGTAGGAAAGATGCGCATGGATACGGCCCTGGCCGAAGAGCGTGACCAGATTGCACCGCGGGTCCGTGCGCTCATGCAAACCATTCTTGACCGCTACAAGGTCGGTGTCGAAGTTGTTGGAATCAACCTGCAGCAGGGGGGGGTGCGTCCACCTGAACAGGTGCAGGCGTCGTTTGACGATGTGCTGAAAGCAGGGCAGGAGCGCGAGCGGGCCAAGAACGAAGCGCAGGCATACGCCAATGATGTCATCCCGCGTGCAGTGGGCTCTGCGTCGCGCTTGAATGAGGAGGCGGCAGCTTACAAGGCGCGGATTGTTGCGCAGGCGCAAGGCGATGCGCAACGCTTCTCTTCCATTCTGGCGGAATACCAAAAATCGCCTCAGGTGACCCGTGACCGCATGTACCTGGAGGCCATGCAGCAGATTTACGGCAATGTGACCAAAGTGCTGGTCGAGTCGCGCCAGGGCTCCAATCTGCTGTATCTGCCCCTGGACAAGATCATGCAAGGCGTGGCGAGCGGAGCAGGGCCTCTGGATGCTCCGGCTGCCGCTGCGCCCGCGCCGGCGGTGGTGCCTGCCGTGCCTTCGTCCACTTTTTCGAATGACCCCCGAGCGCGTGACAGCAGTCGCACACGCGATCGTGAATCTCGCTAGGAGCTGCTCGTGAACAGAGTCGGATTTATTGCATCTACCCTCCTGGTGGTGCTGGCCCTCATGAGCTCCATGCTTTTCGTGGTGGACCAGCGCCAGTTTGGCGTGCTCTACGCGCTGGGGCAGATCAAGGAAGTGATTACCGAGCCGGGCTTGAATTTCAAGCTGCCGCCGCCTTTCCAGAACGTGTCGTATATCGACAAGCGTCTTCTGACGCTGGACAGCAGCGATACAGAACCCATGCTGACGGCTGAAAAACAGCGTGTGGTCATCGACTGGTATGTGCGCTGGCGCATCTCCGAACCCACGGAGTACATCCGCAATGTGGGGTTGGACGAAAGCGCCGGGGCCATGCAGCTCAATCGGGTGGTGCGCAATGCCTTTCAGGAGGAAATCAACAAGCGCACTGTCAAGGAACTGCTGTCTCTCAAACGCGAGGCGCTGATGGCAGATGTCAAGCGCGAAGTGCTCGAGACCGTTCGCGGGGCCAAGCCCTGGGGTGTGGACGTGGTGGATGTGCGCATCACCCGCGTCGACTACGTGGAAGCCATCACGGAATCGGTCTACCGGCGCATGGAGGCTGAGCGTAAGCGTGTCGCCAATGAACTGCGCTCCACGGGGGCGGCCGAGGGGGAAAAAATTCGGGCGGATGCAGATCGTCAGCGTGAGATAGCGATTGCCAATGCCTACCGCGATGCCCAGAAGATCAAGGGTGAAGGCGATGCTGAAGCAGCGCGCATCTACGCCGAGGCTTTTGGCCGGGACCCACAGTTTGCCCAGTTCTACCGCAGCCTGGAGGCATACAAGTCCAGCTTCAACAAGAAGACCGACGTGATGGTCCTCGATCCTTCGTCTTCGGAATTCTTCAAGACTTTCCGAGGCGGAACCTCGGCCACGGCGCCTGCTGCCGCGGCACGCAAGTGAGTTCCCCCGCCCTGGTTGTTGGTAGCTTGCCGCAGTGACTTTTGACAGCCTTTGGACGGCTCTGGCCCTCGTGCTGGTGATTGAAGGGCTATTGCCCTTCCTATCGCCACAGGGCTGGCGGCGTGCGGTCTCCCAGATTGCACTGCTGCAGGATGGCCAGATACGTTTTTTCGCATTGCTGGCCATCGTTGCCGGTGTTGCCATGCTGTGGTTCTGACCTGGGCTTGGAGTCCTGGCGGTGGAGTCTCTCGGGCCTTCGCTCTCCTCCCGGTAGAATCACGGTTTTAACAGCCTCCCCTTTTCTCCATGTCTGCTTGGGTCCTTCCGGATCACATTGCCGATGTCTTGCCGTCCGAAGCGCGGCACATCGAAGAATTGCGTCGCGGGCTGCTTGATACAGCCCGTTGTTATGGCTATGAGCTGGTGATGCCTCCTTTGCTGGAGCATCTCGAATCCTTGCTGACAGGTACTGGCGAGGCGCTCGACCTCCAGACTTTCAAGCTGGTGGATCAGCTCTCCGGGCGTTCCATGGGGCTGCGGGCGGACACCACCCCCCAAGTGGCCCGCATCGATGCGCACCTGCTCAATCGCAAGGGGGTTGCTCGGCTGTGCTATTGCGGCCCCGTACTGCACACCCGGCCTGACCGTCCCCATGCTACACGCGAGCCCCTGCAGTTCGGTGCGGAGATATACGGGCATGCCGGGCTGGAGGCGGACCTCGAGGCTTTGCAGTTGGCCCGGGAGTGCCTGCGGGTTGCGGACGTTCGTGGCACGACGATCGACCTGGGGGACGTGCGGATTGTGCGCAGCCTGCTGGCTGGCGTGCCGCTGAATGCCCAGGTGTTGAGTGCCATCCATGCCGCGCTGGCTGCCAAGGACGCTGGCGAATTGGTGTCTTTGACCCGCGCTTTCCCCGAGAAGTCTCGCAAAGGTTTGCTGGCGCTGCTGCAGCTGTATGGAGATCAGGCTGTGTTGGATGAGGCTGAAAAAGCGCTCAAGCACTTTCCCGACATTCCCCTGCTGCTATCAAATTTGAAATGGCTTGCTACCCGGTTGGAGGGGGCTACCGTGACGTTTGATCTGGCCGATTTGCGTGGCTATGCGTATTACAGCGGTGCACGTTTCGCGATCTATGCACCGGGTGCAAGCGATGCGTTGGTCCGAGGCGGGCGCTATGACGAAGTGGGGGCCGTGTTCGGCAGAAACCGCCCCGCGGCAGGGTTCAGCTTGGATCTCAAGCAGGTGGTCGGCGTAGTGTCGCCGCGTGCGTTGAAGGCGGCGATCCGGGCCCCATGGGAGGAGTCCGATGAGGTCAATGCGGCCATCGCCAAACTCCGCAAGGCGGGTGAGACGGTGGTCTGCGTTCTGCCGGGGCATGAGAGCGAAGTGGACGAGTTCCACTGCGACCGGGAACTGGTGCAGGTTGCGGGCCGGTGGGTCGTGCAGGCTGTTTGAGCAATTGAAAATTGAATTGGGTTTGAGATGAAAGCAACCAAAGGTCGCAATGTAGTGGTGGTCGGGACCCAGTGGGGTGACGAAGGCAAGGGCAAACTGGTTGATTGGCTGACAGAGAGTGCCCAAGGCGTGGTCCGTTTTCAAGGCGGGCACAACGCTGGCCATACGCTGGTGATCAATGGGGTCAAGACTGCGTTGCACTTGATTCCCAGCGGCATCATGCGACCCGGGGTGAAGTGCTACATCGGCAACGGCGTCGTGCTGTCGGCTGCCAAACTGTTCGAGGAAATCGAAGGCCTTGAGAAGGCGGGTGTCGAAGTGCGGTCACGCCTGCGCATCAGCGAGGCCTGTCCCTTGATCCTTCCTTTCCATGCTGCCATTGACGTGGCGCGTGAAGCCGCGCGCGAGCAGGGCGGTACGGAGAAGATTGGAACAACAGGGCGGGGTATTGGTCCCGCGTACGAAGACAAGATTGCCCGCCGCGCACTGCGGGTGCAGGACCTGAAATACCCAGAGCGGTTTGCAGCCAAGCTGCGCGAGTTGCTGGACCTGCACAACCATACCCTCACGACGTACCTCCGCTCCGGTTCGTTCGTGTTTGGTGATGCGCTCAAGCCGTACATCCAGGATGGCAAGGTTCAGTTTGACGTGGTCTATGCAGAGGCGATGCGCCATGCCGAATTGCTCAAGCCCATGATGGCCGATGTGTCGCGTGAATTGAACGATGCCCACCGCGAAGGCGCCAATCTCCTGTTCGAAGGTGCACAAGGTACGTTGCTGGATGTGGACCATGGCACCTATCCCTATGTCACATCCAGCAACTGCGTGGCCGGCAACGCAGCGGCGGGATCCGGCGTGGGGCCTGGCATGCTGCATTACATTCTTGGCATCACCAAAGCGTATTGCACCCGTGTGGGCGGGGGGCCATTTCCCACCGAGCTGGACTGGGAAGTGCCAGGTACGCCGGGTTACCACATGAGCACGGTGGGCGCTGAAAAGGGCGTGACTACTGGACGCAGCCGCCGCTGCGGCTGGTTTGATGCCGCATTGCTCAAGCGCAGTGCGCAGGTCAATGGCCTCTCTGGCTTGTGCATCACCAAGCTGGACGTTCTGGATGGCCTCGAAGAACTGTTGCTTTGCACGGGATATGAGCTCGATGGCGAACGCATTGATCTGTTGCCCATGGGGGCCGAAGACATCGCCCGCTGCACCCCTATCTACGAGACATTGTCAGGGTGGAGTGACTCCACCGTTGGTGTGACCGACTATGCCAAGCTCCCGGAAAGTGCCCGACGCTACCTGGAGCGCATCGAGCAGGTGACAGGTGTGCCGATCGACATGATTTCTACTAGTCCGGATCGGGATCACACCATCATGATGCGCCATCCCTATGTCGCTGGCTGATTGCCTTTGACCCTCGCCTCTACAGCTATACATCCAGGAGCCATTTCATGTTGACCGAAGACGGCAAACACCTCTATGTCAGTTATGACGAGTATCACAGCCTCATCGAGAAGCTGGCCCTCAAGGTGCATCAGTCGGGATGGAAGTTCGACACGATCCTGTGTCTTGCACGGGGCGGGTTGCGTCCCGGCGATATCCTGAGTCGTATCTTCGACAAGCCCCTGGCCATCATGTCCACCAGTTCCTACCGTGCCGAAGCCGGCACGGTGCAGGGTCATCTGGATATCGCTCGCTTCATCACCACTCCCAAGGGTGAGATCGCCGGTAAGGTGCTGCTGGTCGATGATCTTGCGGACTCCGGCCACACTCTGCATGCCGTGATCAATATGTTGAAGACCAACTATGCTCCGATCACCGAACTGCGCAGTGCGGTGATCTGGACGAAGGGCCTGTCTACGTTCTCTGCGGACTACTCTGTGGAATTTCTGCCGACAAACCCCTGGATTCATCAGCCCTTTGAAGGCTATGACAGCCTGAGCCCCGACAAGTTGCTGGAGAAGTGGCGTGTGTAGAGAGGGCTGCGAATTCTGAAATTTCACGGACTTTCTTCTGCCTCTCTGAAATTGGTGCTATAGTCGAGGGCTTCGCTACTGAGGCGGTGCTGCAGAGATGCGGGGCGCTGGAGGTTCGGGTGATGATGGGGT